>CALWHM010000001.1 GCA_944380395.1 uncultured Clostridia bacterium
CCCGAGTGGCCAAAGGGAGCAGACTGTAAATCTGCCAGCTCAGCTTTCGGTGGTTCGAATCCACCCCTGCCCACCAAAAGACGAACACCAAGCGTGTTCGTCTTTTTTCATATCAAATATTTGTCGGACAATTTTGCCGCACATATTGCAAAAAGCGCATACATATGCTATTATAATATCAGAACAAAACATATATGAGGTGGAAATATGTATCAAATCAACTTGAAAGAAATTGTTCCCGATCTTGAAGCCAGATGTAAAAAGCTGAACACTATTCGTAAAGTATTGATGTGCTTATTCTTTTTGATAATTCCTGCAATACCCGCGATGATAGTATTGTCAAAGTACGGATTTTGCATGCAGATGTGCAAGGCGGTGAATATCGTAAAGATGCAGGACAAAACTCCCATCACATACGTGTTCGGATATGCTTCCAACGGAGTTGAGGCGGCTCAGAAACTTATAGATACCGGTAATTTGAAGGGGTATCATATCGTTGCCGACGCACTCATAGTTAAAGACGGTATAGAGATCACGGAAGAAGAAGCACTGCGCGAAGCGGCTGTGTATTTCAGCGTTCCGGCAGCTGTTGCAAGAGGCATGACTGCGGACAAAATGAGCAGAGTCGCAAAAATGGCTATACAAATGCAGCAGGAACAAGTTCAGCAGCAATTGCAAAATTCCGCTCCCGTTGACGAAAGCACAGGTAACTCGAAGGAAGTGGAGTGATGGACGATATCCAAAGACCGGAAATACCGCTTAATTGCTTTTTTAAGGGCAGTTATAACCCTGCGTATTATCACGACATACGCATTGCCAAGGATAAGTGTTGGCAATACAATAACCTGCATCCGAATGACGACGCGGGGCACGACAAAATTCTTCGCAATCTGTTCGGTAAGGTAGGTAAAGAAGCCACCGTTGTGCCTCCGTTTTGGTGCGATTATGGATATCATATAGAGGCGGGCGATTATTTTTACGCCAATCACAACGTGATAATGCAAGACGGCGGAGGCATAAAATTCGGCGATTATGTCTTTATCGCGCCAAATGTATTGCTCACTACGGCAGAACACGCCTTGGACGCTCAAATGCGAAAAGACGGCGTAGAGATAGCCAAGCCAATCACGATAGGCAATAACGTTTGGATAGGTGCCGGTGCGATAATTTTAGCGGGCACGGTCATAGGCGATAATACCGTTATAGGTGCAGGGAGCGTTGTTAAAGGCACTATTCCGTCGGGCGTGGTTGCAGCCGGCGTTCCTTGCCGTGTTATACGCGAAATAACGGAGGCAGATAGAAGTACCTATACTCAACCCCGATAGAACACTTTAATCGTACTGATTTCGAGCATATTTGCACAATCTGTCGACTTGTTGTAGGTTACTACAACTTCGCATCATCTCGCACAAATCTGCTCGAAATCAGTTACGTTAAAAGCAGAGCATTTTAGCTGTATACTTCTATGCAGAAGGAATTATATATTCATAGCGGATTATCTTCGCAGAATCTTTGAGTATAGCGTTACGCTGCTAAAATGTGTCCTACCGAGGTTGGGTATAGGTACCTATCCTTATTACGACGGCAGGTATTGACGGTTGCCGCAAGGGCATACTATCAATATGGAATATTGCGTTATGTATGAGTATGATTTGAATGATGTTATAAATAATTGCACGGCGGCGCAAGTTTATGTCGACGGAAAGCAGAAAGAACTTGGCAAAGATGAACTCGCCGCGTTGAAAGCTGTCTTTGAGAAGATGAATGAGGGCGGATATGAAATGCCCGGATACGGCGTGAGCATTGACTCTTTGACGCGTGAAGAGCTTAAAAGCGGAGTATGGGTTCGCCTTATGTATCCCGAAAGGGTTTATCGCGGCGATATTCCGTTTGAATCATTGCTTATTAAGGTGGATGAAAATTACTGCGGATATAATTTGATCCGCGAATACGAAGGGAAATATCAAGGCAGAGTTTTTTACTTCAATTTGCAAGAAGGAAAGACTATGCGGGATTTATATACGTTTTTATGCGGATAAAATCGCATATTTTGTTTTAATTTTCGGTTTTTCGACAATACTTACCGCGATACGACATCGCGGTTTTTTTATAATGTATGAAGTGAGGCGGATATGCAGGTAAAAATATATAACACAGGTATATATACGGTCGCGGGACTGAGCGGAGAGTTGGATGAGTGCGCGGCGGCGGAACTCAGGCGTAAGCTCGACGAGGCGCTTGTTTTGCCCGATGTGAAGAAGAATATAGTATTCGATATGGGCGGGGTGTCATTTATGGACAGCACGGGAATAGGCGTTTTGCTCGGCAGGTATAAGCTGTTAAAGCAGCGCGGCAAAAATATGTTTATAAGCAACGTAAATGCGCAGATGGACAGAATTTTACGCACGACGGGAATATATACGATTATGCAAAAGGTGAGCGTATGACCAGGATAAATAAATTTGAAATGCGGTTGAGCGCGCTGAGTGAAAACGAAAGTTTTGCGCGCTCTTGCGTGGCGGCGTTTTGTCTGCCTTTGGATCCGTCCATAGATGAGATCAACGACGTTAAAACGGCTGTTTCCGAGGCGGTAACCAATTGCATCGTGCATGCGTACAATGGGGCGCCTGATAAATACATAGACATGAGCGTAACTGCGGAAGAGGGCGGCAGGCTGACCGTTACCATATCGGACAGCGGTTGCGGCATAGAAGACGTGGAGCAGGCTTTACAGCCGTTCTATACGACAAAATCGGACGAAGAGCGCAGCGGAATGGGATTTACCATAATGAAAACGTTTATGGACGAATTATTGGTCACATCTCAAAAAGGGAGAGGAACGCAGGTGTCTATGACTAAATATATCAGAGGTGCCCGAAATGTTGACTCACGAACAGACTCTTCAACTGATTGAACGCGCCAAAGACGGCGATGAAACCGCCAAAACAGCGCTGGTAACGGAGAATATGCCGCTGATAAAGAGCATAGTCAAAAGATACGGCAACGTTCATGTGGAGTATGAAGACCTTATGCAGCTGGGCGCTATGGGGCTTATAAAGGCGGTGAACAACTTTGACAGCGCTTATAACGTTAAATTTTCCACTTACGCCGTTCCTATGATAGCGGGGGAGATAAAGCGGTTTATACGCGACGACGGAGCTGTTAAAGTGAGCAGGGCGCTGAAAACGCTTTCAGTGAAAATGCATGCGTACATCGACGAATATATTCAGACCAACGGAGAATCTCCTTCATTGGATAAACTATCCGAAGTTTTCGGGGTGGATAAGCAGGAGATAGTGTTTGCGATGGACAGCAATAAGTATCCGCTTTCCATCTATGAAAAATTCGATGATGAAAGCTCTGGCAGTATAATAGACCGTTTGCCTGCAAAAGGCAGCGGGGATGAACTTATTGACAATATTTTACTCAAAAAGTTGCTTGCAGAATTGCCCGAGAGAGAAAAAACCGTCATAAAATTGCGATATTATAAGGATATGACGCAAAGCGAAGTGGCAAAAGTTTTGGGAGTATCGCAGGTGCAGATATCCAGGATAGAATCAAAAGTAATAGGCAAAATGAGAAAACAGCTTGCCTGACTTTCTCACAAGATCCGGTCAAGACATAGCTTATATCCGGTCTATGGGATAAATTCTGAATATAGTCTGTCCGTTATCATCTGTATAATATACTTTAACCGCATATCGCGGCGCAAAAAGCCCGCCCGATTCAACTTGTATTGCAAAAGAATACTCGCTTTTACCCGAATCGAACAGCTGTACAGTCCTGTCGCCGCTGAAATAGTCGCGTAATATCACGGCATAATTCAGACGGGGGTCGGCGCTTATCGTTATATTACGCATATTATCCAGCCGCTCAATAAAAATTTGCGGGCGCGCAAGCATGGAGTAAGAACGGTTGACGGCGTTCGGCAAATATCTTGAAGAAAATATCTCCTTTTTTACCGCATACTTGGGCGCGGCGGCATCGGCGAGCACGACATTTCCCTGCGCGTATTCGTATTTGTCTATATCTGCGTAAACTATATCGTCCGGTATATTAAACGGCTTCTTTTCGGCTCGTGAGCGGGAAAAATAGTTCTTTGCCATAAGAGTAGGCGAGCCTCCGCCCGTAATGTTTTGCGGAAGCATTCCGTCCGATTTTCCCGATAAATTGCCTTGCCAAAAAACCGCCGTTTCGGAGGAGGTGTACGACACGTTATATGCGTCCGTATTGAATTTGGGATCGGAAGATGAAACCGTCCCCGTCTTTGAAGCGATGGGAAATTTCAAGCCGGACAACTTTTTAGCGCTGCCGGATATTGCCGTATCAACAAGCATATCCGTTATAAGATACGCCGTGTCCTCATTGAATACTCGCTTTGTACTATCGGGGGAAGTGAAGACTATATCTCCGTTTGTAGTTTTAACTTGGCGAACGAAAGAACGATTTTTATATAGACCGCCGCGCGCGAAAGTGGAATAAGCCGCCGCAATATCCGTAATATTGGCGCCGTATGTCATTCCGCCCAAAGCGGTAGAAAAATTATAGTCGCTCTCTTCCAATTTGATCCCCAATTGCGGCAGGTAAGAGCACGCCCGTTCAACTCCGACCATATTCATTACTTCTACAGCGGGAATATTCAGCGATTGCTTTAAGCATTCACGTACACTTATCCTGCCGTGATATTCGTCCTTATAGTTATCGGGGGAATATCCGGAAAAACTCTTCTTTGTATCGTCAATGACAGTTGAAGGGTAAATTGCTCCGCACTCCAATGCGGGAGCATAACACACAAGCGGTTTTAATGTGGAGCCGGGTTGCCTGTTGGTTTGCGGCGTGTAGCCGCAGTTCGACCAAAACGCCTTCACTCCGCCCGTGAAATTGTCTATTACAACAGCGGCGTTATCGGGAATCTCTCCGCCTGCGGTTTCAAGCGTAAGGGCAGGGTTTGTCATTACCTTTTTCAATATCGTCTGAGCGTCATTGTCAAGATATGTTTCAATGATATAGCCGCTTGAAAGCAGTTGTTCGGGGGTCATATTGAGATGCATTGCACATTCCTCAATGGAATATTCTAGAAATAAAAATGCCGAATTACTCTCATTTACATTATTTTTTATAACTATTTTGTTATTTTTAGCTTTCTCAAACTCTTCATTCGTTATCGCGCCTTCTTTTCTCATAATTTCCAAAACAAGCTCTTTCCGCTCGTCGGATCGCTCGAAATTATTTATCGGATTATACCTTGTAGGACTTTTGACTATACCCGCCAGCATGGCGCATTCGGCAAGATCTAGGTCGTTTAGTTCTTTGCCGAAAAATCTTCTCGCGGCATTCTTAACCCCGTATTCACCGCTTCCGAAGTAGAGCATATTGAGGTACATTGTAAGTATCTCGTCTTTTGTGTATTGCTTTTCCAACTTTATCGCAAGGCGTGCTTCCGCAATTTTGCGTTCAAAACTGCGTTCGGACGATAAATGAGTGTTCTTTATCAATTGCTGCGATATGGTTGACGCGCCCTCTTTTATTCCTCCCGACTTCAAATTATTCAACGCAGCTTTTATCACTCGCAAATGATCTACGCCGTTATGCTCGTAAAATCGCTTATCTTCAAGTGTTACGAATGCTTTTTTCAATTTATCGGGTATCTCTACGGAAGACGCATATGAGTCATAACTTTCGGGCAAATCGACATATTGTCCGTTTATATCGGTTATCCGCAAATTTGCGGGAGTAAAATTCAACTTGTTTTTATCAACTTGTTCCTCTCCCGTATATAGTAACGTAAACCACGCGCATACTGCCGCTATTGTCAGCAGAAGTGGGATAATGATGAAAATTATCACGATTTTTTTGAGCTTAGATTTACAGCTATTTTTCTTGCAGACTTTTTCCATACGCATTTTATATATAAATAACGCCCATTTGGTTGAAAATTATCTTGCCAAAGGCTATAATTGTTATATGCAAAAGTATAAAATTATTACATACGGATGTCAGATGAATTTGCACGAATCGGAAAAAGCCGCCGGTATTTTGAGATCGCTCGGCTACGAAGAGTGCGATAAGGAAGAAGATGCGGATCTGATTTTATTCAATACCTGCTGCATAAGAGATAATGCGGAGCGCAGAGCAAAGGGCAATATAGGCGCCGCCAAAGTTTTCAAGCGCGTTAATCCCGACCTCATCATTGCGGTAATGGGCTGTATGACGCAGCAGGATTCTGCGGGCGAGGCTTTGGCTCGTAAATTTCCTTTTGTGGATATTGTTTTGGGTACGAATAATTTGGATAAATTGGCTGAATGCGTCGAAAACGTACGCAGCAGGCGTAAGCGCAGCGTGCTTATAGACCCTTGTCAAAACCCCGCAATTTGCGAAGATATGCCTGTTTACAGAACCAGCGGGACAAATGCGTGGCTGAATATAATGTACGGCTGCAATAACTTTTGCACATATTGCATAGTTCCCTATGTGCGCGGAAGAGAGCGCAGCCGCACGCTTGCCAACGTCACCGATGAATTCAAGCGCTTGATAGACCAAGGTTATAAGGAAGTGACGCTTTTGGGGCAGAATGTCAATTCGTACGGCAAAGATTTGGGTATGAAAAACGGTTTTGCAACGCTTTTAAGTGAGATAGCCAAAGTAAACGGAGATTTTCGCGTACGCTTTATGACCTCGCACCCAAAAGATTTGAACGAAGAAATCGTGGATATCATCGCTTCTTCAAAAAACATATGTAACAATATCCATTTGCCCGTACAATCGGGATCGGATAAGATATTAAAGCTGATGAACAGGCACTATACGCGCGACTATTACTTGTCACTCATTCAAATGATACGCAGTAAAATGCCAGATTGCGGCATAACGAGCGATATAATGGTCGGATTTCCCTATGAAGAAGACGAGGACTTCCTCGATACGCTCGATTTGGTAAATAAAGTCCGCTATTCCGGAGCGTTCACCTTTGTTTATTCTCCGCGAAAGGGCACGCCCGCCGCGGATATGCCGCAAGTTCCCGCGGAGGTTTCAAAACGCAGGATAATAGAACTTGTCAACACACAAAACAGGATAGTCAAGGAAATATCCAAAGAATACGAAGGGAAAGTTCTGCGCGTGCTTTGCGAAGACCTTGCACCCAAGGGTGAAGGAAAGGTCTGCGGCAGGAGTGAATGCGGCAGAATGGTCACTTTTGACGGGGATAAAAACAGTATAGGCAGCTTTTACGATGTAAAAATCATTCACAGCAAGTCCGCGTCGCTGTTCGGTGAGGTGATAAAATGAAAAACGAAATGTCGCAGATGATGAAATCGTACCTGCAACTCAAAGAAAATTATAAGGATTGCATAGTATTTTACAGGCTGGGCGATTTTTACGAGATGTTTTTTGACGACGCAGTTTTGGTATCCCGGCTTTTGGATTTAACTCTCACGGGCAGAAACTGCGGATTGGAAGAACGCGCGCCTATGTGCGGAGTTCCGTATCATGCCGTGGATACTTATCTTTCCAAACTTATAGCGCTCGGTTATAAAGTCGCAGTATGCGAACAGCTCAACACTCCCGAAGAAGCGGGCGGCAAACTTGTGGATAGGGACGTCGTGCGCGTAATAACGCCCGGAACGGTTATAGAAGATACGCTGCTTGACGAAAAGAAGAACAATTATTTGGCTTGCATATATTCGGGAAAGGACGCTTGTGCCATAGCCTGGATAGACATATCCACGGGAGAATTTTGCACTTGTCAGACAGACGGTGCCTCCGTGGAGGGCGTTGAACCTATGCTTTCAATGCTGACTCCCGCTGAGATAATCTGCAATGCTCCCGCTAAAAAAGAGAGTGAAAAATTTTCCGATATACGCTTGGGAAAACTACCCGTCTTTAACGCTTATTCGGAGGACGCTTTCAAACTCAATAGGGCCGAAAAACTGCTGAACGAGCATTTTACCACATCCACGCTGGACGGATTCGGACTGAAGGGTAAGGAGGTCTGCGTGTGCGCTTGCGGCGCATTGATGAGTTATGTCTATGAAACTCAAAAGCGCTGTCTTACGCACATAAACACCATTAGGTATGTGAATAATAGCGCTTATATGTTTATGGATGCTCACACTCGCGCAAATTTGGAGATATTGCAATGTGCGCGTGATAATAAGAGAAAGGCGTCCTTACTATGGGTGCTTGATAAAACCAGAACGAGTATGGGCGGCAGACTGCTTTATAAAATACTCGAAAGACCTTTGCGCGACAGGGCGAAAATACAAAATCGCTTAGACGCCGTTGAGGAGCTTATCGGCAGAATCAAGGAGTCGGCGGCGCTCGATGAAATTCTGAAAGACGTAAAGGATATTGAGCGCCTTACCTCTAAATTATCGTACGAAACCATGATATTGCCCAAGGATTTGCTTTCACTCAAACAGTCTTTGCAGGCGATGCCGGGAATAAAGGCAAATCTTTCTCTCTACACATCGGACTTGCTGTGCGCGCTCAATTCCAATATATTTGCGTTGGATGACATAGCAAACCTGCTTGAACTGTCCATTTCCGAAAAGTGTCCCGCCACGACAAAGGATGGCGGCTTTATCAAGGACGGATTTTCCGAAGAGCTGGACGAATATCGCAGAGCCGGCACGGAAAGCGCGGCTTGGCTTGCCGATATAGAGGCGAAGGAGCGCGAAGCCACCGGTATTAAAAATTTGAAAGTGGGGTATAACAAAGTTTTCGGATATTATATCGAAGTCAATAAGAGCGCGTCGGATAGGGTTCCGCCTTATTTTATACGCAAGCAGACGCTGCTTAATAACGAACGATATATAACCGAAGAGCTGAAAGCGATAGAAGACAAGATATTGGGCAGCAATGAGAAAGCGATAAAGCTTGAACACGATATATTAAAGGAGATAATCCGTGAGCTAACAAGCAGAATTTCGCAGCTTCAATCCACGGCGCGCAATGTAGCTTACTTGGATGTTTTGCTTTCCTTTGCAAAAACCGCCAAGGAAAACAACTATGTCAAACCTACTATCTCCCGCGATTTGAGCACCACCATCAAGGACGGACGTCACCCCGTTGTGGAACAGCTGATGAAGAAAAACGAGTTTGTGCCCAATGACGCATATCTTGACTGCGGGCAGGATAGGCTTATGATAATAACCGGTCCGAATATGTCAGGAAAAAGCACATATATGCGGCAAATCGCGCTTATCACGCTTATGGCGCATATAGGTTCTTTTGTACCTGCAAAACAGGCGAACATAGCCTTGGCAGACAGAATATTCACCCGGATAGGAGCCAGCGACGATTTGTCTTACGGTCAAAGCACGTTTATGGTGGAGATGGTGGAAGTGGCGGAAATTTTGCATAACGCCACAATGAACAGCCTTGTCATAATGGATGAGATAGGCAGGGGAACTTCCACATTAGACGGGCTTTCAATTGCAGTGGCCGTTGCGGAAGATATAGCCAAGCGCATTAGATGCAAGACTATGTTCTCCACTCATTACCACGAAATGACGGCGCTTGAAGGTATGGTGGAAGGCGTTAAAAATTATAAAGTCACTGCCGCCGAAAATAAAAATACCGTTATATTCCTGCATAAAGTAATGCGCGGCGGTACAAATAAGAGCTTTGGTATAGAGGTGGCCAGGCTTGCCGGACTTCCCAAGCCGGTTACGGGGAGAGCCAAGGCTTTATCCAAACAGCTTGAAAAATCTCCGCTGAAACTTGAAGAGGAGACCGATGACGTCAATTTGATAACCATAAGCGAAAACAATGCGTTGAAAGATAAGTTGTCGTCAATAGATATGGACGTAATGACGCCTATGCAGGCGTTTACGACGCTGAACGAATTGGTGGACGCAGCCAAAAAGATGTAAGAGGTAAGTATGTCTGTAATAAATATTTTACAACCCAATGTCTATAATTTGATTGCGGCAGGAGAAGTGGTCGAACGCCCCGCAAGCGTTATAAAAGAACTTGTGGAAAACAGTATCGACGCCGGGGCAAAAAATATTGATATCACGATCGAAAACGGCGGAATTTCACTCATACGTGTTTCCGATGACGGCAAAGGTATGAGTAAGGACGACCTTTCCAGGAGTATTCTGCCGCACGCAACGTCCAAGATCAAAAACGCGGAAGATTTGGAAAGCATCGCTTCGTTGGGATTTCGCGGAGAAGCGCTTGCCTCCATTGCAGCCGTGAGCAGATTTTCCGTTACTTCCTGCGACGGTGTGGATTCATATAAAATGACCGCTAAGTTCGGAGTTATCGAAGATATTTTGCCGTGCGGCAGGGCGAAGGGGACAACTTGCGAAGTACAAAATCTGTTTGAAAACACTCCTGCGCGTTTGAAATTTTTGAAAAAACCCAAACAAGAGCAATCGGAAATCACCTCAACGGTAATTCAGTTGATATTTTCACAGCCGAATATTGCTTTTACTTATACGGCGGACAATGAAAAGATATTCTCCACCACGGGCGGACTGTACGACGCCATATATTCCGTATACGGCAAGGAGATAGGCGATAATTTGGTTTACCATGAAAAAGACTTCGACGGTATGAGTATCAGCGGTTATATCGGCGTACCCGGATTCAGCAAGCATAATAGAAATTATCAAACCGCCGTCATCAACGGCAGGGTAGTGAGTAACAATACCATCTCGGTTGCCGCAAGCCAGGCGTATGGCGGAATGCTGATGAAGCGGTGCTATCCCGTTTATGTATTGGATATTCGCATGAATGCAGAGGATGTGGACGTAAATGTCCATCCCAATAAAAAAGAGGTCAGATTCAAGGATGTAAACAAGGTGTTTTCCTGCGTATACAGATTCTTTACGTCCGCGCTGGCATATAGGCAAACGCATATGCAATTGGATGGAGCAGGGGAAGAATCTCCTTCAGAAAATAGCGGACAAAATTCGGCTAAAAGCTCTGATAATTATGAAAATAGCCGTAATTCATATCAATTTGGCAATATTTCTTCTAAAAATATAACATTAAGTGATGTTTCATCAAGCGACAATTCACATAGCGGTACAGGATTTAACGCTCAAGAAAGTAATGCGGGAAGTAGCGGCGCACACGAAAATCAAGGTAAAGCAGCCCGCGAAGGCGCAGTGGGGGAAGCGTCAAGCAAAATTCCCGTAAGCGATACCGCTCAAAGGATAAAGGATAAGTTTTCCGCCAAGTCTTCCGATGAGAACGACGACTCGCTTCGTGTTGCGGCGCCGGTGGTTGCGCGGGCAATTCTTGACTTGGGCAAACGTTCGGACGGCACAGGCAAGAGAGATAAGGACATTTACAGATCTTCTTCCGAGCTTATAGATATGGTTAACGATCAGCTGGCGGAAGATTATACCATTGTGGGGCAAGTCTTAAAAACATATCTTATTGTGGAGCGCGGCGGAGCGGTATACATTATAGATCAACACGCGGTGCATGAAAAGTTTATCTATGAGCAGTATTGCGAGCAGCTGGAAAACGCGGCTGTTACATCGCAGCTATTGCTGGTTCCGTTTGTATTCAATGCGTCTTCTGCGCAATATGACAGTCTTTGCAAATTGTTACAGCCTCTCAATGCGATAGGTTTCGATATTTGCGAATTCGGCGGACTGTCATTTAAGGTATCCGCCGTCCCTTATGTTTTGCGAGATATAGACTTGGACGCGTTCTTAAACGATATTTCCGGAGATAATAAGCTTATTTCAGCAAATTTAACGGATATTATGAAAGAAAAGCTCATGCAGCGTGCATGCAAAAAAGCTATTAAATCGGGCGATACGCTTTCCGCCGTGCAGATAAGAAAGCTTTTTTCGTCTATGGATAAAGGACTGCCTTTGCAATGTCCGCACGGCAGACCAGCCGTTATCAAGTTTACGCGAAGCGACTTTGACAAGATGTTTAAGCGCATCGTGTAATATATATGGTATAAATATATAATGGATAAGATAAAGCTCATCATTATCGGCGGACCTACCGCAAGCGGCAAAAGCGGCATTGCCGTCGACGCCGCAAAGCTTATAAACGGTGAAGTGATTTCCTGTGACAGTATGCAGATATACAAAGGTATGGATATCGGCACCGCTAAAATATCCGCTGAAGAAATGTGCGGCATACCGCATTATATGATAGATGTTGCGGATCCCAAAACGGAATTCAGCGCTTATGATTTTTCTCATATGGCGGAAAAATATATAAAAGATATTGTTTTGCGCGGAAAAATCCCCGTTATTGTCGGCGGAACGGGACTTTATGTGGAATCTCTGATATATCCGCTTTCGTTTATAGCGAAAAAAGACGAAAGCGTAAGAGCGCGGCTTTATGAAGAATATTTGCGTGTGGGCGCTCAACCTCTCTATGAAAGATTGCAGCGCATAGATCCCGACGACGCGGCGAAAATACATCCGAATAACGTAAAACGCTTGCTCCGTGCGCTGGAAATAGCCGAAATATCCGGCAAAACCAAAAGCGAGTGCGCCGAACGCATACCAAATCCGGCATACGATATAGGTCTTTTTATAATAGATCCGCCGCGCGAACAATTGTATAATAACATTGACGCGCGCGTGGATAAGATGTTTGAAGACGGAATTGTAAACGAAGTAAAAAAGCTTATTTCCGACGGAGTTGAATGGAGCGCGCAAAGTATGCAAGCTATCGGATATAAGGAGTTTAAACCTTATTTTGAGGGGTTAGCCTCACTTGAAGACGTGAAAGAAGCCATAAAGCGCAATACGCGACGATATGCAAAACGCCAGATAACCTGGTTCAAAAGATATGCATTCGGCTCAAGATACAGTACGAATGAGCTTGATAAAATGTTGAATGATATAAAAATTTTTGCGGAAAGGAAGACGATATGAACAGCGAACAGATAGAAAAGCTAATAGAAAATGCGGAAAAATCGCTCAAACCTCAATTTGACGATATAGACAAAAATGCCTTGAAGCGCCAAAAAGACGTGTTGGACGCTTTCAGAAAGTTCAATGTGGGTCAGCGCCATTTTGCGCCGACGAACGGATACGGATATGACGATATCGCCCGTGACACTTTGTGCGAACTTTATGCGGATGTTTTTCGCGCGGAAGCCGCAATAGTTTCTCCGCTGATCGTTTCGGGTACACACGCGCTTTCTTTGTGCTTGTTCGGAATTTTGCGCCCCAATGACACTATGCTGGCTATAACGGGCGCGCCTTACGACACTTTGCAGGAAGTCATAGGCGGTAAAGGCAACGGTTCGCTGGCGGATTTCGGCGTTAAATATCGTGAAGTACGTTTTGATATCGAGAAAATGTGCGATATTTTGAGAGAAGATCCCTCTGTAAAACTTGTCTTTATGGGCAGATCGCGCGGCTATGAGTGGCGCGACGCGCTCAAACTTGCAGATATTGCCGCGCTTGTCAAGGCAATAAGAAGCGTCAGGAAAGACGTTGTTATTATGTGCGATAATTGTTACGGAGAATTTGTGGAAGATTCCGAACCCATTTCCTGCGGTGTAGATATAGTAGCCGGGTCTTTGATAAAAAACATAGGCGGCGGATTGGCGCCCACAGGCGGCTATATTTGCGGCAAAAAAGCATATATCGAACAAATTGCAGGCAGATTGACGGCTCCGTCCATAGGTATGGAAGTCGGTTCTTACGCGGGAAGTTATCGCAATTTTTATCAAGGGCTATTCCTTGCGCCGCATATAACGGCGTGCGCTTTGAAGAGCGCAATGCTGTTTTCCAAGGTATTTTCCGACTTGGGATATGACGTTTCACCCAAGCCGAATGTTATCCCCGGAGATATTATTTGCGCCGTGAAATTGGGCAGCGCCGATAAGGTTATAGAATTTGTGCGCGCCGTGCAAAGAGTTTCTCCCATAGACAGCAATGTAACGCCGTTCCCATGGGATATGCCGGGATATACAGATCAGGTAATCATGGCTGCGGGTACGTTTGTCGCAGGCGCTTCGATAGAACTTTCCGCAGACGCGCCTATCAGAGAGCCTTATATTGTATATGTGCAAGGCGCTTTCACATACGAGCATGCCAAAATAGCCGTTACGGAATGCTTGGAAGGGTTGAACGGTTTGAACTGATATGGTTTTATTTAATAAAATAAGGTCGGATATATGTCCGACCTTTATTTTATGACTGCCGATTGGTTTAACGGATATTGTTACGCATCAAGCCGACCGCAACACCCAAAATAGCAAACTCCTGCGAAGGTTCGACTATAATATCTTCCATATTGTCGTTTTCGGGTTTCAAGCGAATAACATCGCTTTCCTTATAAAACCTTTTCAAAGTGACTTCGTTATTGTCTATCATTGCGGCGATTATCTGACCGTTATACGCCGTGGGCTGTTTGCGTATCAAAACGGTATCTCCGTCCAAAATACCCACGTTTATCATAGACGTACCTTTTACGGTAAGCATAAATAACTCTCCGGAAGTATTAAAATATTCGGGGGATATGTCGATATATTCGTCGCTGTTTACGCCGGCGAACAACGGCTGACCTGCGGCGATGTTACCCAGCATAGGCACGCGGCGCATACCGTTATCTTCATTGGCTGTGCGTGAAAATTCGGGAGCGATTATTTCCAAAGTGCGGTTTTTACCCGTATTACGCCTGATTTTTCCGTTTTCTACCAGCTTATTCAAGTAATATTGTGCGGAAGCCGTGGAGCGAAATCCCACATTGGCGCATATTTCACGAACGCTGGGCGGGTAATTGAATTTACTTACAAATTCACTTATAAATTGCAGTGTCTGCAATTCCTTGTCGTCTGATTTAGCTGTCATATTTTTCATCCCATATAAGTTTCTTGATTATATTTTAGCACATATGTTTGCATTTTGCAAGCGGTTTTTTATTATTCATCTTTTTTGTCTTTTCTGAGATGTACTTTTTCTGCGGCGTCCTTCTTGATTTGTTCGCTTATCGCCGCATAGTGGCGTTTTGTGGTATTTATATCACGATGTCCCAAAATTTCCGCTACCACATAAATATCGTTTGTTTCATTATATAAGCTGGTGCCGAAGGTGCTGCGCAATTTGTGCGGCGTGATATTTTTCAGCGGCGTTACTATGGATGCGTATTTTTTGACCAAATTCTCTACGGCACGCACCGTTATGCGCTTTTTTTGCAATGAAAGAAACAGTGCAGGGTAGCCATCGATCAGTTTTTGCTCCGCGCGCTCGTCCAAATATTCTCCGAGTGCGGAGACGATCTCGTCAGTCAAATACAAAATGGTCTGCGCTCCGCCTTTTCTTGTAACTTTAAATGCCTTGGAGCGGAAGTCTATGTCTGAAATATTAAGACCGACAAGCTCACTTATACGGATACCGGTGCCCAAAAAGAGCGTGAGTATTGCCAAATCGCGCTTTCTGGTATGCTCGCGGAAAGAAATCATTCGCTTGGTGGAAGCGCCTTTATCCGTGTCCGAATCGACAAGGTCGAGCAATTCTCCGACTTCGCGGCTGTCCAAGCGCAATATGGGCTTATCCTTTATCTTGGGCGTGGCAACTTTTGCCGCGGGATTTGCAGTTATGCGGTCTTTATTGTAATAATATTTGAAAAAAGACTTCAATGTGGACAATTTGCGCGATTTTGTCTTTAAAGAATTGGAAAATTCGCGCCCGCCGTAAGTATAAAAGGATAGGTAATCCATAAAAATTTCGATATGTGTGGCGTTTACGCGATCCAAATCGGCATAAGTGAAATGATCCTTGTCGCAGGAAGCAAAATCGTCGATTTGTTTGAACAGAAAATCAAAAAAAACGCATAAATCCTGCGCATATCCGAGCCTGGTAAGCGGCGTTGTATGCGTTTGAACGCCTAAAAAATACTCATTGCACAGCTTCGGAAGCTCAGAGTTGAGCAATTGGCGTATTTTCAGGTTATTTTCCTTATCTCTGATGGCGTAATAGTTTTCATCCGGCATATCTTAATTATAGCACAATAATTTTCCATATGCAAATATATGTTCAAAATATGTGTAATGTTCAAGCGGGGAAATTAACCATAATATGCAATGCGGTAAGACATGTCGGCGATTAAAGCCGATTATACGCAAATCGGTAAAGCATAACACGTCATCATATGATAAGCTTTATTCAAAATCAACGCTGACGGGTTTTAAGCAATAGAATTTAAGTTGATAATGAAATCGCAGATATTATCACAATGACTAAATACTGCACGTAAATAACTGGTTGTTTATTAAAAATAATGATATATGCTTAAAAATACCCATTACTATTCGCAAAAGTTGCCTTTTGCGAATAGTTTAAGCGGGTCGAAAAACGCGCTGCGATATTCTGCTCTGCTGGATAACCGCATAATATTTTGTGAAATGATAGTTGCTTTGCAACCCTCTGTTCCATTACATTGATATTGATAACAATAAAAATTATCGAATAAATCTGTTATACCCCGCCGCTTGACAGCGTTTTGATTGCGTGCCATATCGGTATAAAGCAATTTTTTCACAGCACTCCAGCCTGCTCTATTGTAAAATTATAGACATATATCACGTATTTATAAGTTTATACTTTATCAAAATGTATTCTTGTAACTATAATTTGTTAAAACGGCACTACTTTTTTGAAGAAAAAACATATTATTTAAACTAATATCTGTTGAACGGCAATCATCGCGCGACAAAGATTTTATCTGCGAAAAATTATGCATCTAAAATTCGCTTTTCAACACGGATAAGGGGAAGTATTCTAAAAAAGTGAGTAATTTAGAATAATTATTTTGAAAATTTTGTCGAATTTATTGCTTTTTACATCTTTATGATGTAAAATAGAGGTATGAGAGAAATGGATACTCCCGACAA
Organism: uncultured Clostridia bacterium; assembly: GCA_944380395.1. Taxonomy (GTDB): domain Bacteria; phylum Bacillota; class Clostridia; order Christensenellales; family UBA3700; genus Alloclostridium. Next base: position 16,835 of record CALWHM010000001.1, read on the forward strand.
TTCCGCGGTAAATATCGATTTGATACGCGGTCATATGGATACGATAATTCTCCGTACGCTGAGCGACGGGGATAAGTACGGCTATGAAATTTTGTCTGAGATATCCGATAAAAGCGAAGGTCTTTACTCTCTCAAACAACCTACCCTTTACAGCTGCTTGAAGCGTTTGGAAAAGCAAGGACTCGTGACTTCTTACAAGGGAGATCTCTCATACGGCGCACAGCGCGTTTATTACGCTTTGACCGATATGGGCAGGCAGTTTTTGGAAAACGATCAAATACAATGGGAGTTCAGCAGGACCATCATAAATAATTTGCTGTCCGATAAGGCATACGATCCGGAAAAGGCGCCCAAGCCGTTCGACGTATCGTCATTCCGCCCTCTTACCCGCCGTCAGCGCGGCGACGCGAACTATTACGCAACCATCGATCCTGAAAAGCTTGCGCAGGAACAATTGCAGCAGGAGCCGCCCGTTCAAAACGACTCCCCTGCGGAAGAATTTCCCGAATATGACGCAACGCCCGTTTACAGCGAAGGCGATGTTGTCCCCGCGGACATCCCCGCGGCAGCTCCCGCTGTTCCGTACGAAGAAGAACATAATGTGGAAATAGTCGAAGACGGATATATTCCGCCCGTTACAGAACCTGCCGAAGAAACCGACGAGAAACCGGTCGATTCAGACGCAAGCGCTGCAGACGCTTCTTCCGACGCTCAATCCTTTACCGAAGAGATGGTTGAAGAAGAAGTTTACGATATTCCCGCCGACGGATATGCGGAAGAAGCGGAAGAATCGGATTTACCTGTTGAAGAGGAAGTTTCTCCCGTTCGGGAAGAACCTGCCGAAATGCAGGAAGATACAAACGAAGAATCCCCTGCTCCCGTGCAGCAGGAAAGCGAATATGTTGCTCCTGTTGAAGAAAATGCGGCTGAAGGGCAAGAATCCGCTCCCGCAGAGCAACCCGAATACTCTGCCGAGCGCCCCGTTGAATACGATGTGTCCGCTTATGAGTATAACGAAGAGGCGGCGCGCTATGCCGCGGATATGCTTTACGGCGAACACAGCGAACTTAGCGAGGAACCAGTCAGTGAAGAAACTTCCGTCCGCCCTGCGGCGCCCATTCGTCTGCCCGATTATAATGAAGTCAACTATATAGAAAGTTTGGGCAAACTGTACGATCGCAGCTCTGCGGAGGAGGAAGAAGAGGAAGAAAGCCGTCCAAACGAGCGCAGTTCTTCATATTCGGCTGATCCGCCCACATTGAATCAGGTACGCGAAAGTTTTTATATTCAGGGCTATAACTTAAAGCCTTATACAAAGACCACAAACGCGGGATATTACATAAACAAATATTTTTATTCCAACAGACTGCTGCGCGACTGCACATTTATTATATTTGCAATATTCGTAGCGGAACTGCTCATATGCGCGATAGCCGGAGGAATAGCTTGGACTAGGTTCGGATTGGCGGCAGGCATATCCCTGCTTGCTCCGATATTTATGACTATAGTCTATCTCATCGACCCGAACAGGCGGAAAAAAGCCGACTATAATTTCAAAAGCGCGCTTATAAACTGCCTTGTATTTTGCATAGGTTATATGGCGCTGGTGTTTATTTTGGGATTCTTCGTGTTCGGAGTGAGAGCTGATATGGGCAGCACATGGATAAAACCCGTAGTCATCCCGTTGGTGTTTATGCTTGACGCCCCTATTGCGGTGCTTATATATACAAAGCTGTATTCTTCAAGAAAATATCATATAAATTGAATATAATAAAAAGCCGCCGTAAGGCGGTTTTTTGTATTATACGAACGATTTTCGGGCAGTTATTACTCGGATTTTTTATGCTTTGTGATTTCGGCGCGCGCGCCCTTATCGCAAGCGTTGTTATATTCGTTGTCCGCATGCCCTTTCACCTTTACAAAGCATACCGTATGCTTGTTCATAAGGCGGATAAGCTCCTGCCAAAGATCTATATTCTTCACTTCCTTTTTGCCTGCGGTGCGCCAGCCGTTGCTCATCCATTCGTTAAGCCAGCCATTTTCCACGGCATTGCATACATATGCCGAATCACTGTAAACAGCCACATTGCACTTATATTTTAAGGCTTTAAGCCCCATTATAACTGCCATCAGCTCCATTCGGTTATTGGTGGTAACCGCTTCATAGCCGCTTATCTGTTTTTGCGCGTCTTTGTGCATAAGTATCGCGCACCAACCGCCTACCCCGGGATTGCCCGAACAAGCGCCGTCCGTGTATATTATCACGTCTTTCACGATTTGCCAAGCTCCTTACTTCTTGCAACGCAGCGCGCCATACCCTCGCGTACCACGCCGTCAAAGTCTTTTTCGTCAAAGCAATTGACCGCCTGTATAGTGGTGCCGCCCTTGGAGCAAACTTTATCTATAAGCGTATCAAGGTCGTCGCTGCTGCGCCTTACCATCTCCGCCGCGCCCTGCACTGTGGCAAGAGTAAGTTTTTCGGCGACAGCCTCGTCAAGACCTGCGTCCACGCCGCCGCGTATCATAGAGCGAATAAAGTAATACACATACGCCGGACCGCTTCCGCTCACGCCGGTAACCGCATCGAACAGACTTTCGGGCAAGCTGACGGTCTCCCCGGTGGTATCGAAAATACTCTTTGCAAAAGCGTTGCATTCCTCCCCCGCGTCATTTTGAGCGATAGCCGTTATTCCGCGCCCTATCGAGCAAGGAGTATTAGGCATTACGCGAATCACTTTGGCGCCGTCGGGAGCAGCGGAGCGAATCGTATCGACCGCAACGCCCGCCATTATGCTTATCAGGCAACGGCAAGCCCCCGCCTTTACTTTATCCGATATAGCTGGGAAAATTTGCGGTTTTACGGAAAGTATTACGTATTCGCAGTTTTTCAGAACTTCCGCGGCGTCAGCAACGATTTTCACGTTTCCGAAAGACGCATTCGGAGCTATATCCGACATAAGGATATCTTTTTCCGTCAAAAGACCGTGCGATAAAATGCCGGAGGCAATGGCTTTTCCCATATTGCCGGCACCGATGAAACCGAGTTTGTAAGAATAATTTGTCATATTACACCTGCTTTTACGCATTAACGCCGATTTTTTGTTGACATTATCGCGCAAACATTATATAATTACAATGCTCTTAGGGGAGTGGCTCAACGGTAGAGTAGTGGTCTCCAAAACCATTGGTTGCGTGTTCGAATCGCGTCTCCCCTGCCAAACACGACTTGCGTTAGTAGGTCGTGTTTTTTATTGGCGAGTTGATTTGTTACTTATATTTTATTGCAACAAGGCGGTAAAGTCAATTTTTTAACGGTGAAAAAGCAAAATGGGAGAAGTTTCCTTCTCCCGAATTAAATAATGCGCGTATTATAGCGCAAATAATATTGATTGTGTTCGGCTTACTTGTTCGCCTTAAATCCGCTTGAAGAGGCGGCGCCTTTTACCCTGCCGACTTCGATATTGTCTTCTTGAATATCCGTGAGTTCGGGAACGGGATTTTTTCTTACTTCAAAGCGGTAATCCCTGCCGAAGTCGTCCACATGCTCGCGGATGACCTTATGCGACGGGGCGCATTCGGGCTTGGGCATTATCTGCTTTTGATAGGTGAAGAACGCGGCGCCGGACGGAACGTCATCAAGCAGCGAATACTCCTCACCAATAGAAGTGAATTGCACGGTGTTTTTGAGAATTTCACGCACATATTCTATATTTTCGTGAAGTGAAAGAGGTTCGGGGAACGCTCCGTCCGGTATCACCTCGCAAGCTTCTTTCTTTTCAAACTTTTTGAGAAGTTCCGCCGTTTTGTGCAAATGCGACACTTCGATTACAAAGTTTTTCTCCCAAAGCGACTTAATATAGTCGTGCGTTTCCGTCATATAACATGACCAATACAGGTAACACTCCACATATTCGTGCCAGAGCGCCATTTCCAGCCAACTGCCGCAGGGATCCATAAGATCTTCATATTGCGTAACATGTTCTTCTTCCACAAGAGCTATCTCACGATAGAGCTTGCGTGAAAGGCTGTCTTTTGCAAGAGTGGTCACGTTCATATAATAATTCATCGTCTGCTGTTCGGCGGCGGTGATTATCATAGTCGCAAGAGTGGTCATCTTATCGGCTTTCTTGGAATTTATCGGTCTGCGCACATTGTCCATAGGGTGCCTGTGGTGCGCCACGGTGGGGCGCCCCGGCATTATCTCCGTATACTTCCCCACTAAATTTTCCGCAAGTACGCCCTCACGCATTTCCAAAAGGTCGGCATAGCGGTAAAGGTGATCGAAATCTTCCAAAAGCGCAAAGTCGAGCGCCTTTTTTACATAAAAGTCTTTTTCACGCTTGGCAAGTTCCGCGGTGAGGTCAACGGCAAGCTGTTCGTACCCTATCGTGTGTTCAAGTTGACTTTCGTCCTCGGGTTTTAAGAGAGATATGTCTATCTGCTGATTTTTCTCCTGCATTCTTGTCGCCGCCATTTCCCTACGCAAATCTGTGTTGTTTGTGTGGCGCGCGGCTTGGTGGCAAAACCAATTTGCCTCAAATTCCGTGCCGTTCATCAATATAATGCGGGTTTTGGTGTAAGGGTCTACGGCGTTTTTGTCGTAGGGCTTGGGATAATTCTTTTCCCTGTCAGTGAAAAGCGCCTCTATTTTCGCGGGGCGTTCTTTGAATGGATCCATATGCTTCCTCCTGATTTGATGTATGAAAAGTATTGCCCCGAAAAAAATTTATATACATTCCATTATATGCGACAGAAGGTTTCAGCGACTTATGGTCGGTTTGAAAAATTTAAGCAAAAAAGAGGCGGCAACCGCCGCCTCTCAATGTGAACAAAATTGCTCTTAAAAGTCGATTTCCTTGTCGTAGTAGACGGCAAGCAACAGCTTTTCCATATCTTCTTGGGAAGGCTGACGAGGGTTGGAACCGGTGCAGGCGTCGCCGATAGCGTTTGCGGCAACTTCGGGCAGCTTGGCAAGGAATTCCTTTTCGTCAATGATGGAAGTTTCGGCTTTCACGCCGCCTTCACCGTAGAATTTGATCGCCTGAGGGATATTCAGCTGATCGTTCATATCGCGCAGCAGTTGAATGAGAGCTTTGACCAACTCTTCCGTGGTCTTGCCTTCAAGGTGCAGGAACTTAGCGATTTCCGCATACCTTTCGGCGGCTTCGGGAACTTTGGCGTTGTACGCGATTACCTTAGGCAGGTACATAGCGTTTGCGCAGCCGTGGATAATGTGCCCGCCGCTGAACGCCGCGCCAGTCTTGTGCGCCATAGAGTGCACGATACCGAGCAATGCATTGGAGAACGCCATACCGGCAAGGCACTGCGCGTCGTGCATTGTCTGACGAGCCTTCATATCTCCCTCATAGGAATTTTTCAAATTCTCTGCTATAAGTTTGATAGCCCACAGTGCAAGGGGATCCGTATAGTTGCAGTGAAGCGTGGAAACATAAGCTTCTATTGCGTGGGTCATAGCGTCCATACCCGTGTGAGCGGTGAGCTTGGGAGGCATGGTCCTTGCAAGATCGGGGTCGACGATAGCAACGTCGGGAGTGATGTTGAAGTCTGCCAAAGGATACTTTATGCCCTTCTTGTAATCGGTGATGACGGAAAATGCGGTGACTTCCGTAGCGGTGCCCGAAGTGGAAGGAATGGCGCAGAATTTAGCCTTTGTGCGCAGCGTAGGGAAAGAGAACGGCTGAATAATGTCCTCAAAGCTGGTGTCCGGATACTCATAGAAAACCCACATAGCCTTAGCCGCGTCGATAGGAGAACCGCCGCCCATAGCGACAATCCAATCGGGGTTGAATTCGCGCATTATTTCGGCGCCCTTCATAACGGTATCGACGGAAGGATCGGGTTCCACATTCTCAATGAGTTTGACATCCATACCGGCTTGATTGAGATAACCGACTGCCTTATCGACAAAACCGAATCTCTTCATACTGCCGCCGCCCAAAACGAGTACGGCGCGTTCACCTTTCAGGTTAGCAAGTTCTGCCAGCGCGTTTTCTCCGTGATAGAGATCGCGGGGCAAAGTAAAACGTCCCATAGTTTACCTCCGTGGTTTGTTATTATTTTATCAAACATAATATACCACTTTTGAGGAAAAATTTCAATAGCAAAGGCAAAACTTTTTATTATTTTTACAATTAAAGGATTTTTTGAGCGCAAAGCCGCGCAAAATTTTGCCGCAAATGGGGCTTTATTACTTTCAGTAATAAAAAAGCAGCCGCCCGGGCGACTGCTTTTTATTGCAAGTTTTATTATCAAACGGATATATGAGAAGTGGCGCCCAGGCAGTCCTTGTTCTTTTCCAACATAGGTTTTACCTCATCGCGCAGATATTCCAAGGTTTGCTCCTTTGCCCTGCCGATAAAGTTTTCGGGGGCAAGCAAGCCGTCTATCCTGTCCTTTATCGCGGCAAAAGCGGGGTCGGCTTTTATACGCCCGATAAGGTCGTTGTCTCCGCCCTGTTCTTTGACCACGCGCGCCGCGTCCATAGAGTGTTCACGAATGAGTTCGTGCAGTTCCTGTCTGTCGCCGCCCGCCTTGACGCACTCCATAAGTATGACTTCCGTGGACATAAAAGGAAGCTCCGCCATAATGTGCTTTCTGATCGTCTTTTCATACACCACAAGTCCGTCAGCCACGTTGAGATAAAGCTCCAAGATGGCGTCGAGCGAAAGGAAGGTCTGCGCCATTACCAGGCGGCGGTTTGCAGAGTCGTCCAAGGTGCGCTCCAACCATTGCGTGCCGGCGGTAACGGCGGCGTTCACGGGCAGAGAGAGTGCGTAACGCGCAAGGGAGCAGATGCGCTCACTGCGCATAGGGTTGCGCTTGTATGCCATGGCGGAAGAGCCAATTTGCGATTTTTCAAACGGCTCTTCTATCTCCTTCATATTTTGCAGAAGTCGGATATCGTTGCCGAATTTATAGGCGCTTTGAGCTATTTGAGAGAGCACGGAAAGGATATTGTAATCGTATTTGCGCGTATATGTCTGTCCCGACAGGGCGAATTTGGACTTGAAACCCATTTTTTCCACGACCATCTCGTCGAGTTTCTTGACCTTTTCGTGGTCGCCGTCAAACAATTGCAAAAAGCTTGCCTGTGTGCCCGTGGTACCCTTTGCGCCGCGAAGGCGGGTGTTTTCTATTACATAGTCGAGATTTTCAAGGTCAAGCATAAGATCTTGTATCCACAAGCCTGCCCTTTTGCCCACGGTTACAAGCTGCGCAGGCTGCAGGTGCGTAAAGCCCAAAGTGGGCAGTCCCGCATATTTTTCCGCGAACTTGGCAAGCGCGTTTATAACATTGATGACCTTTTTGCGCAGCATCACAAGTCCGTCGTGATAGATGATGGCGTCCGAGTTGTCTGTGACAAAGCAGCTTGTCGCGCCCAAGTGAATGATGGGCATAGCCGCCGGGCATTGCTGACCGTAAGCATACACGTAAGCCATAACGTCGTGACGCACTACTTTTTCACGCGCGCGGGCGACATCGAAATTAATGTCGTTAATATGCGCTTTCATCTGCGTTATCTGTTCGTCGGTTATGTTGAGTCCGAGTTCCTTTTCGCTCTCCGCGAGCGCCACCCAAAGTTTGCGCCAGAGCACCATTCGGTGTTCTTCGCTGAAATTTTCCAGCATAGGTTTGGTTGCGTAACGCGTGGTAAGCGGATCAGTATAGGTCATTGCCATAAAGTTCACCTCGCAAAAATTCTTCTTATATATATTACCTTATAATAGGTGAAAAAGCAAGCGCGCAGCGCTCGAAATTGCCTCAAAGTCGTTGATTTGACAAATATCTGTAACACTTTTGCTGTTAAAATAATCGGCAAGGTATTGGTTAGGCGACTTCCGATCGAGTGGCGCGTTTCTTGGTTGGTAGACCTTATAGTGTCCAACCCAATCGGTGTCTTGTCTACATCATCGGCTGAGCCTTTTTAAACTCTTGCGACTATCATGGGTATTCGTTGACACAACAAAAAGCGCCGCAAGGGAAATTCCCGTGCGGCGCTGCATTTTACATCGATAGAGCGATGCCGTTCAAAGCCCGTGGTTGTCAAGGTCTTTTAGAACATTATTAAACATATATTTGTAGCCTTCATAATTATAATCATTATAGATATCTCTGATAAATACAATCTCCTCAAGACAGTTGTAACGAGAAGCCAACTTTCCTAATGCTTTTGCACAAGTTGCTATCAAATAATACTCGTGCCCGTCTTTGCTCTTTAAGGAAGAAAGCTTCAGTAATTCCGATTTCAATAATTGAATATCTTCTTTTTCACCTGCAAAAGATAATTGCTCAAATGCATAAGCTGTCGGCTCATCGCATAATTGACTGATTGCCTCATCTCTGTCATACGACGCAATGATTTCTTGCTTAGTCAGTATTGGCTGAAGCCTAAAATCTAAGCGTTCGTCAATCGAATCAGCATCGAAAGAAACGATTTTTTCAAATCCATGCGACACAAAAATCAAGTTAAACTCGCCCGAAACGGCAATATGATTGAATCTGTAATTAAAACCGGTATTATGATCTATCTGCAGAACGAGATTATTTTTATTATTTAAATACACATCGGTGTTTACAGGGCTCCAAACCGTAAGCTCGATCGAATTTGAACGCGCCCGAGTTTGTTTTGGCTTTCCAACGGGTTGAGCCCGGGTCTCCGACTCTGCTGAATTTGTCATTGTTGCTAACAGCTTTTCTTTGACTGACGTATCATCTAAGTCATTGATTGCAATGCCCTGGGTTTCGCTAATATAGAATTCGAATTCGTCATTTAGTATAACGTCATCGATTCGAACAGGAATAATTATTTTTTGATTGTTTATGGCTCTTTCCACTTCCTTTGAGACCCAATTCGACGCTTGGGCGTCTTTTGATAGCACAAGAAGAAAAGAATCACAATCTTTGATTGCACAGTTTATGACCTGTGCATATTTCTTCCCTACAGGAATATCAGCCGGAGCCATCCAAGTTTTGATTTGATTGTCGTTCAGCAATTTCTTTATTTTTTTCGCAAGCTCTATATTTTTTGAGCTATAACTTATAAACACATATCCCATAGTTTCGTTTCCTCCGGCACAAATAATATATTATTTTTTTATATAATAACATAACTATTTTAAGATTTCAAGTATTTAGTCGTCCCTATACATTGAATTGTGTTAGTTTGTCAAACATCTGCTACACTTTTGCTATTAAAATAATCGGTAATGTATTGGTTAGACGATTTCCGATTGAGCGGCAGAGGAAAATTGCTTTCCCTTTTGATTTGCAAAAGCTATGATATTTGTAGAGTCGCATTAACCTTGACGCGTCAAGGCACTATACCGAAATGGCGATATAGCGGCTCTTTTTTGCTTCGATCGCAGCGCGCAGCGCTCGATAATAAATCCGAAATAACCTCAAAGCGCTCTTGCGCAGGCGGAGAACACCTCCCCGACTTTTTCGTGAAAGACAAGGTCTGCTTTCCCGTCCAACGGCGTTATGTCGCGGTTGATGAGAACAAGGTTTTCTCCGCCGAAATATTGCGGCATTGCGGCGGCGGGATAGACGGTGAGCGACGTGCCCGCGATGATGAGCGTTTTTGCCGCGGAAACGGCGGAAACTGTACCGCGCAGAACGTCCTCGTCCAGAGCCTCTTCATATAAGACCACATCGGGCTTGACCACTCCGCCGCAGGAACAGCGCGGAACGTCCGAAGCGTTCAGGATAAATTCCGCGGAATAACTCTTTCCGCATTTACGGCAATAGTTGCGCATTACGGAGCCGTGAAGTTCCAAAACTTTCTTGCTGCCCGCCGCGGTGTGCAGTCCGTCAATGTTTTGCGTGACGACGGCGTCCAAAAGCCCCGCATTTTCCCATTCGGCGCAGAGAATGTGCGCGGCGTTGGGAGATTTTGTCAGGCAGAAGAGAATTTTTTCGCGGTAAAAGTCGAAAAATTCGCGCGTGTGCGTTTCAAAGAAGGAGTGTGAAAGCATAACTTCGGGCGGATAAGCGAATTTTTGCGCATAAAGTCCGTCCTTTGAGCGGAAGTCTGGAATGCCGCTTTCCGTGGACATACCCGCGCCGCCGAAGACCACCACGCCGCCGCGCGCTATCATACGCGCAAGTTTTTCAACGCTTTCTTTGTTCATTGCAAAACGAGCGTGGTCACGCTGTTTTCGCGCAAAGTTATGCCGCCCTCGAAAGTGAAGGAGTCCTCGGCTAAGTTTTCCGCCTGAGTCGTGTAGGTAACTTGAGCGGTCGAGTCGACGAAAGCGTCAAGTCCGTTTAATTTAAGGCTCTTTTCCTTTCCGTCATTGATGAAGATCACCACAACGCTGCCGTCCGGCTTGACAAAGACGCCCGCGTCCACGCCCGCCCAACCGGCTGTGTCGGAGATCTTAGCTTCAACGCGCTTGTCGCCGCTGTCCAAAAACTTGCTTATCTGCGCAAAAGTATAGTAGCGTTTGAGCACATAGACGTCCCCGCTTTCTTCGTTCCAATAGACGAGTCCGTCATTATAGCCGCCCTTGGCGACTGAGAGCCACCAGCTCCACTCCACCGCGTCTATCATTGTGAGGTCGCGCAAAATGACTTTGGCAAGGAACATTCCGCTCTCTATCGTGTTAAATTCTCCCCACTCCATTTCGCAGAATTCGGAAGAAGCTATCTTGAGCTCGGGATAATTCTTGTCCATAAAACGGGCGAAGCGGTTGCGATCGTACTTGCTGTCATTGGCGCCGTAAGCATGCACGGAGATCTCGTCAAGCTCGGCAAAATAATCGTATTTGCTCATCTCGTCCAGATAGTCGCGGATGTCATAGTCGAGATAATAAAGATAGTTGCCCGATTCAAAGGCGTCGAGCTTGAAGGAAGTCCCATTTTCCGCATTGAATTTTTGCAGCTGATCATAGAATACGTCGTAAAAAGCCGCCAAGACCTCCGGATCGTAATGGCAGCCCTCCTGCGAAGAGCCTTCACCGCCCCACTTCCATTGCGGCTCATTGACGGGGCTTATCCAAACCTCGGGCACCACGGGCAGATCTTTGAGATAGGTTTCGTAAAGATGGTTTGTTATTATGAGTAAGTATTGCGAATATTCTTCGTAAAACTCCTCTTTGAGGTTGTTTTGATATTCTTCACTCCCCGTGCAAACGCCCGAATGCGTCATCAGATAGTGCGGTGAATTGGAAAAGAAGACCACCTTTTCTATGTTCCCGAGAGCAAGCGCCTTTTCAAACATACCGCGCACGGCAGCGTCGCGCTCGAAATTATAGTTGCTTTCGTCAAGAAAGTCGTCAGGCTCGGAATAATTCTCCGCCACGAAAAAGCTTTCCGCGCGGCGCAACATATCAAAGCCGGGATTGTTGTAAGGCCAAACGTCGTCAAGCGAGGCGTCAGCCGACCCGCCGCCGATATTATAGCGGAAAATGCTCAGCTCCAAGCCGCTGTCCCCGTAGAGCATTTCCAAAGCCTTATCAGCCTGCTCTTCGTGCTCCGCCTTGCCCAAGTCTTGATAGATCCAGGCGGAAGAAGCGCCGAAGCCGGAAATAGTCTGCTTTTCTTCGGTAAGATCGATGTTGAGGCGCAGCGGCGCAAAGGCGACTATCGAATAGATGGCTATGCCCAAAATGCAAAGCACAAGCATAGTTGCGATAACTATAAGCGATATTTTAACGGCTTTTTTGCCCTTTTGCGAAAGCTCTTTCATAATTCCCCTCTCACCCTTGATATTAAAATTATAAGATATAAAGGGAAAATTGTCAAGGCGCAAAAGCGACCGATTGCGGCCGCTTTTGAATACATTAAAATTTATTTCAACTTATCTTCCCATCATCCACTCCGCATAAACGGCGTAACCTTTGGTGGGGTCGTCAATAAGCACGTGAGTCACCGCTCCGACCAATTTTCCGTTCTGAATTATGGGACTGCCGCTCATACCCTGCACAATGCCGCCAGCTTTTGCAAGCAGTTCTCTGTCCGTAACGCGTATGACCATACTTTTATCAAGCGGTGAATTTTGCCGTTCGGCTTTTATTATCTCTATCTCATACAGGCGCGGAGAAGTTCCGTAAAGCGTGGAATAGATATATGCCTTGCCCGGCTGAACGGTTTCACGTCCGCCAACTTCTATTTGAATCAAATTTTGCGTATTGCCCGTATATTTTCCGAATATGCCGAAGATGTTATCCGAATCTATCGTGCCGATATCGGCGGTTTGCTTGGAGTATACCCCTTTGAGTTCGCCCGCTTTGCCGCGCTTACCGGGGACGACGCCTTTTATAACAGCGGGATATATTTCCCCCGATTCGGGTTGTACGGTATTGCCGTAGCCGTCCTTTACGGGATGACCCAAAGCGCCGTATCTGCCGCGGCTGTCCACAAAAGTCAGCGTGCCCACGCCGCTTATGCCCTCTTGCAGCATTATTCCCAACTTTCTTTCGCCGTTTACCGAATCCACTGCGGGCGTGACCGTATAATTACTCCTGTTCCCCGCATGAGATAAAGTTATGGTAACGTCCCCTTCGGATTTATTCAAAATGCGCTGAATGTCCTCCGCGTTTCTCACCTGCTCCCCATTGATGGCGCAAAGCAGATCGCCTGAGGATATTTCTATTCCGCCAAGCGGCGTAATAACTCCGTTTGAAGTGACAACGCCCACCCTAGAAGTGATAATAACGCCCTGCGGACGAATATTTATGCCAAGCGGGTATCCGCCCAAAAAGACCGTGTTTTCATCTTTTAATGCCGCGGGCATTACTTTCACATTATCCGCCGCAATAATGCTGTCAGTATCTGTCTTGGCGGAGTGTCCTGAAACGGCGCAGCATATTGCGCCCCCGTTTTGCAAAGATGACTTATAAAATAAACCGCCCGCCCCTATCAGCATTGCGCACAGCAATACGCAAGCAATCGCGGGGACGAGCAGCCCGTATAAAACTTTTTTGTTCATGCTGCTCTCCTTGCAGATAGTGTAAGGAAAAAGCGGCTATTTATTCATAAAAGAGCTTTTTTATATTCGTCGGCGTGAGTTTTCATCTCCTCAGCGTGCAAAAGCGCGTGCTTGCTGTATTGCGCTCCGCCGATAAGTCTGGATATTTCCGCAAGCATACCTTCCCTATTAAGGCGTGTGAGCGAAGTATAAGTATTGCCGCCCGCAACGTTCTTTGCGATAAGGTATTGCTCATCAGCCATACTTGCAAGCTGAGGCAAATGCGTTACGGCGAGCACTTGCTTTCCGCGCGAGATATTATACAGCTTTTCAGCCACTATCTGCGCGGTTTCGCCGCTGATACCCGTATCTATTTCATCGAAAATCATAGTCTGAATGCCGAAGCCCGCCGGCAGACAGTTTTTAAGGGCAAGCATAAAGCGGGAAAGTTCGCCGCCGGAGATTATCTTGGAGAGCGGGCGCGGCGGCTGACCGGAGTTTGCGGAGAATAAAAACTCCGCCCTGTCGCAGCCGTTTTTATCAAAGCCGCCTTCTTCTTCCGTGAACGCAACGGAAAATTCCGCATTTTTCATACCCAAACTTTTTAATTCCTTTGTTACGTCCTTGGCAAAGGAAAGCGCGGCTTTTTTGCGAATTTGAGTGATTTTTGCGGTGTTTTCACCAAGTTTTTCCGTCATTCGAGCGATTTTCCTGTCAAATTTCTCACATTCAGCCACGGCGTCGTCATACTTGGCGCGGCGAATTTTCAGCCTTTCGCACTCCGCCGAAATTTCCGAAATATCAGACCCGTATTTGCGCTTTAAGGAATTTATCTTGGCAATGCGCTCTTCCACATATCGCGCGGCGTCGCCGTCAAATTCCGAATCTTCAAGCAGAGCGTTGAGTTCCCCCGCTATATCGTCAAGTTCTATAAGCGCCGCATCCAGCCTTTCCGTGAGCGGATCAACTTTGGGTTCCACGTCTGAAATTCTGGAAAGTTCCTTCATACTTGAAGAGATAAGGTCAATGGCGCCGCTTTCTCCGTTCAAATATTCGCGCGCGCTTTGCAGGGCGGTGAGATATGCTTCGTAATTGTTCAATTTGCGGCGCAAAGCGTGCAGTTCTTCTTCCTCACCATCTTTTAATTCGGCTTGCTCTATCTCATTTATCTTAAAGTCCAAATATTCTATATCTTCGGAAGCTATCTCCTTATATTCGGCAATTTTAGACTTATATCCGTAATATTCGTCACAAAGCTGCGCTTGCCTGGCCAACGCTTTTTTAAGTTCTTCACCGGCAAAGCCGTCCACCACGGACAGATGATTTTCCTTGTCCAACAAACTTACCGATTCGTGCTGACCGTAAATATCCGCAAGATGTGAAGCTAAGCCGCGAAGCATAGAAAGCGTGACTTTCCGACCGTTTATCCTGCACACGCTAGCGCCGTCTTCAGACATAGAGCGCGAAAGCATTATCTCGCCCTCGTCTTCAATGCCGTATTCGTCCAAAACTTCCTTTATTTGCGGAGTTACTTCATTGAAATAGGCGGAAACGCGCGCCGTTTTTTCGCCGTATCTTATCAGCGTTTTGTCCGCGCGCGTGCCCAAGACAAAATTCACGCTGTCTATTATTATGGATTTACCCGCGCCCGTTTCGCCCGAAAGTATATTAAGTCCCTTTCCGAACTCAACTTCCAGCTTATCTATAAGCGCTACGTTTTCTATTGAAAGTGCGGTAAGCATTATTCCAAATTATTTTCAAGCAAAGCTTTCACGCCTTTTGCGTTTTCTTCCGTGTCGCAGACGATAAGGATGGTATCGTCCCCTGCTATACTGCCCAATACGTGATCGTAACTCATAGAATCCACAAACGCGCCCGCCGTACCCGCCGTGCCCGTCACCGTGCGGATAACTATCAAGTTGCCCGCCAAAGATATGGATACCACGGCTTGGCGGAACATTGTGCCGAATTTGCCCAACGTGTTGGGACGGGCGTTTTCCACCAATGAATACTTATAACTGCCGCTTGCGGTCTGACTTTTAACAAGCCCCAAATCCTTGATATCGCGCGATACGGTGGCTTGCGTAACGTTATAGCCCGACTGCTGCAGCAATGCGGCAAGTTCTTCTTGCGTGACGATGTCGCGCTCTTTGATAAGTTCGATTATCCTGCGTTGTCTTGCGTTCCTGGTCATATCAACTCCAATTGCTCAGCTTGTGAAGCAGTCTGTTATAAAAATTCTGCTTGCTGAACCTTATAAATTCCGCGCTTACGGGCGCTTTTCCGATTTGCAACGTGATGTTCTTTCCGCTCTTTTCCACAATGGTGCCGTCAACCACCAAGTTCAAGCCCTCACTTTCGCTTTTTAAGGTGATTTGACTGCCGCTACCCACAACTATCGGACAGGAATGCAGAGAGTGCGGACATATGGCGTTTATAATGAACGCCTCCACATCGGGAGAAAGTACGGGACCGTTGCAAGCAAGGGAGTACGCCGTAGAGCCTGTGGGAGTGCTGACCAACATTCCGTCCGCCCGGACTTTGTCTGCAAGCGTGCCGTCTATTTCCACGGTGACTTCCGCCACCCTGCACAATGAGCCGGAAAGCGCGGCTTCATTCAGCGCGTAATATTTTTTATCACCGCTCACGATTTGCAGCATTATGCGCTTTTCCACAAAATACTCGCCGTTTAACAGCTTTTTAGCCGCCTCTTGCAGATTTTCGCAGCCGATTTCCGTCAAAAAGCCCACTTTCCCCAAATTAACTCCCAATATGGGAACGGACTTTTGCGAGCATTCGCTCACCGCGCGCAGCATTGTGCCGTCGCCGCCGAAAGCCACCACGACATCGGGGACCGCACCCGCGCAGTCAAGTGAAAATTTTTCGTTGGCGCACAGGTAATACTCCGCATGATATTTATCAAGCAGTTTACAGAGTGCTTTTGCGTGACCGCCCGCTTCGTCCTTATGCGGATTGCTGTAAATTCCTATCTTCATAGTGTGAATATTATACTATAAAATTACTAATTATACAATTACTTTTTGCAAAAAAGTATCAAAAATTCTATATTTTTATTTGCTCTTATCGGCGCCAAGGTAAAGCCGAGTTCTTCAAGTCCGCATTTTTCCGCTGCAGCGCGCACCTTATCCGCCGCCTTATATCTTTCCTTTTCGCTCGTGACGATCCCGCGCTTGCTCAAAGCCTTTTTCCCCACTTCAAACTGCGGCTTTATCAGCGCTATGATATGCCCGCCGTCTTTGATTATTTCCGCCGCCGCGGGCAAGATGAGTTCAAGGGAGATAAAGCTCACGTCTATGCAGGCAAAATCGCACTTTTCGCCCAACGTATCTTTTGTCAAATAGCGCGCGTTCGTCTTGTCCTTTACAATAACGCGCGGATCGTTTTTCAAGGAGTTATCAAAGGCGCACTCCCCTACGTCTATCGCGTACACTTTTGCGGCGCCGTTTTGCAGCAGACAGGAAGTAAAACCGCCGTTGGACGCGCCGATATCCGCGCATGTCAAACTCTTTACCGAAAAAGAAAAATCAAAAAGCGCCTTAGCCAGCTTTTCCCCTCCGAAAGACGCATATTCGGGGAATTTTTCCACAATCACTTCATCGTCATCGCCCACATCGCAGGCGGGTCTTAACACTGTTTCTCCATTCACGCGCACCATTCCGCGCTCTATCATCTGCTTAGCTTTTGTGCGCGTAACGCCGTGGCGCGCGGAAAGATACGCGTCCAGCCTCATCTTTTCAGCTCTTTTATGTCGGCGATAAGACGCTCTTTTGTAAAGCCGTTCATCTCCATAAGTTCGCCAAGCTTTGCTTGAGTGAGCTTTTTACCGTCCACAGCCTTTATTATCATACGCGGAACGGCAATGCCCGCCGTCACGTAAAATTCCGCAACGCCGCTTCCGAATCCGCCGGGAAGAACGTTATCTTCAAGCGTGATTATCTTTTTGCCCGCAATGCTCTTCAAAAGCTCTTCGTCCATAGGTTTAACAGAGCGCGCGTTCACGGCGTCGAAGCCGCCGACCGCATCGTGAACGGACATTGCAAAGTCGTTCATCACGGCGCCGCACGCCAGCACAACTACGTCCTCGCCGCCGTTTGTGAGCCACTCCCAGCTGCCCGCCTTAAACGGCGTGCGCACAGAATATTTATGCACGGGAACATATTTGGGATAGCGTATCGCAAGGGGCGCAAAATAATTCGCCGACCACTCCAGCATATCTTCAAGTTCGTCAAAGTCTTTGGGAGCAAGCACGGTCATATTATTCACGCTTCTTAAATACGACAAATCGTATACGCCCTGATGGGTCTCACCGTCGCCGGGCACGAACCCCGCCCTGTCAATGCACAAGGTAACGGCGCAGTCGTTCAGGCACATATCATGTATCACCTGATCGTAAGCGCGCTGTAAAAATGAAGAATACACGGCAAAATACGGCTTTGCGCCGCTCATAGCCATTCCGCTTGCCATACAAAGCGCATGTTCTTCAGCAATGCCAACGTCTACGAATTGCGCGGGATATTCGCTTCTGATTTTCTCCAAGCCGGTGCCGTCCGCCATTGCCGCGGTGATGGCGCAGACGCGCTTATCCTTTGCCGCAAGTTCAAGCAGTTTTCCGCCCATACACGCGCTGAAAGAACCCGCTTCGGAGCGCACGGGAGAATAGCTGTGATACTTGTCGGGAAACTTCTCCGCCTCCTCGTATCCTTTGCCTTTTTGCGTGTGGACGTTGATTATTATGCTGTTCTTGCAATCGCGCGCGTATTTGAACGCCTTGATAAGTTCCGCTATGTTGTGCCCGTCCACGGAGCCGTAATACTTTATTCCGTATTCCCTGAACGGCTGGCGCACGGAATCCAGATCGCGCAGATATTCCGCAACGCTGCCCACATTTTTGGATATGGACATATCGTTATTGTTAATGACGGCAATGAATTTTTTGCCAATGGTCTTTACGTCGTTGAACGCTTCATAGATAAGTCCGCCCGTCATAGCTCCGTCGCCGATGAGCGCGACTATCTGACTTTCATCGTGACCGTATCTGAGCATTCCGCAGGCAAGAGAGGCCGATGTGGAAGAATGACCCGTATTTGCGGCGTCATAAATGCTCTCCTCGCGCTTGGGAAAGCCCGCTATCCCGCCCTTTGTGCGCAAAGTGGCGAACTCGTTCTTGCGCCCCGTCAATATCTTGTGAGCATAACATTGATGTCCCACATCCAAAATAAGCCTGTCTTTTTTGAAGTCGAACACATAGTGCAGCGCTATGGTAAGTTCCACCACACCCAAATTAGACGAAAGATGACCGCCCTTTTCAAGCACGACACGCAAAATAAGGTCACGTATTTCCCGCGCCAGAGTTTCAAGCTCCGTCACGTCGAAAGACTT
The DNA here is from genome assembly GCA_944380395.1 of uncultured Clostridia bacterium. Taxonomy (GTDB): domain Bacteria; phylum Bacillota; class Clostridia; order Christensenellales; family UBA3700; genus Alloclostridium. The sequence continues at coordinate 35,166 of CALWHM010000001.1, forward strand.
AATGTCATCGGGTGAATTTACCTTATCCAATAGCTCACTCATTTGCGTACTTCCTTCTTTTTTCCCTTTTTGGGCTTGTATATGTATGACAGCGCCTTTGCCGTCATAACCACGTATTTGTCTGCGTTTTTGACCGCAACGCCCTTCATCAGCGCCTTGCCGCCCACGGTTACCGCCGCCACGGACGCCGCCGTAAGCATTGGCAAAAAGCCCGCAGCTCCCGACTTCTGCGCGATACTCGCCGCAAGCGCCGCGCCGCATGCTCCGCTTAGAACTCCGCATATGTCGCCTATCACATCGGCGCACACACTGTTTACTTTCTCCGCGTTCGCTATAAGCCCCATAGCTATTTTAGCACGCTTTGCGTCATATTGCAAAAGTTTTTTTACGGCGCCCCTGTCGCACGACGTCACGGACACACCTATGCCGTCAAAAACCACGGATATGAGTACCATAAATATCAGCAGCATTACGGATACTGTTATATCCGTATAAACAGTCACCGCCTGCGAAAACGTGCTGCTTGCAAGTGACAGACAAAACGTTATCGGCGTTATTTTCAGCGCCCATAATGTGGCGCCGGATCGCCTTTTTTTCGTCCTGCCGGCGGGTCTGCATTCGCCTTTTTTTATATTTTTCACATTTTATTATATTTGCGAAAATACGGCGATATACTATTTTACCCTGCTTAGCAGACTGTCCGCAAGAGTCAAAAGTTCCTCGGCTCCGCTTATGCCCGCCAATGCGGCTTTACCCGCTTCATTTATGGCTTTTGCCTTTTCTTTTGCCTTATCCAGCCCCAAAAGCGACACATATGTCACTTTTCCGTTCTTCACGTCCTGTCCTACACTCTTCCCCAACACTTCCGCAGAAGATTGCGCGTCCAGAATGTCGTCCACTATCTGGAATACTTTTCCCAAACAGTCCGCATACTCTTCCAGCGCCGTCACGAGTTTATCGTCAGCGCCGCCCGCTATTGCTCCGCCTGCAAGCGAGGCTTTGAAAAGCGCAGATGTTTTCAAAGAATTTATCTCATCTAACCTACTTTCACCCTCAACGCCCGCGTTTGACGAATTGGCAAGGTCAAGACATTGACCACCCACCATTCCGCGCATACCGCTTTGCACGGCGATATATTTTGCCGCTTTACCCTCTCCGCTCACGCACTCAAACGCCATATTCAGCAGCGCGTCGCCTGCAAGCACAGCCGTGCCTTCTCCGAACGCCTTGTGCACGGTGGGGCGTCCGCGGCGCAGATCGTCGTTGTCCATACACGGCAAATCGTCGTGTATGAGCGAATAATTATGGATAAACTCCACGCCCAAAGCGACTTTGTCCGCTTTTTCGCAATCTCCGCCCGCGATTTTAGCACCCATATATGCCAAAGTGGGGCGGACGCGCTTGCCTCCTGCGGTTACGGCGTACACGACTGCGTCCCAAACGGGCGACAATTTTACGGGATATGCGTTCAAATATTCTTCAAGTATGCGTTCAAAACGCTCTTTATAAGATTTATTCACCGTCGCCTTCTCCGTTTTGCACGCGCAATTTTTCCAATCTTTCGGACAGTTCAGTAACTTTGCCGGAGCTTTCTTCCAGCTTTTTCATACACTCTTCCGCAAGTTTGACGCCTTCGTCGAACAGCTTCAAACCTTCGTCCAAAGAAGTGTTCTTGTCCTCCATTTTGTCGGCTATCTGTTCAAGTTTTTTCAAGTTCTGCTCAAATGTCATGTTTCACCTCTCTCACCGTCGCGCTCGCCTTGCCGTCGCTGCCCGTAACGGTTATTTCGTCACCCGCCGCCAACTCCGCAATGCGAGTAACTTCGCCGCTTTTTTTGTGTATTATAAAATATCCTCTGCTCAGCATATTCTTCGGATCGAGCATTTTCAGGCGTATATATTCTTGTTTCAGCCGCCCTTCCGCGCCTTGCAGTTTTGCCTTTGCGGAATAAGCAATTTTGCTTGTGCTTTCAAATACGCGCGACTTAGCCAACGTTATGCTCTCACGGGAGCGCGCGCCCATTCTCATACTTAAATGCACAAGATCCGAACGCATACGCATTATTTTCCCTTCCAAACTGTTCTTGCAAGAGTTGATCGTATCGTATATGAACGCAATCAGCTCATTGCTGTTAAACGCGAGCAGATTGCCCGCCGCAGTGGGCGTTGCCGCGCGAACGTCCGCCACCAAATCGCACAAAGTATAATCCGTTTCGTGCCCCACGGCGGATATTATCGGCGTGTTTGCGGCATAAACCGCCTTGACAAGCGCTTCGTCATTGAAAGGCATAAGTTCTTCCATAGAACCGCCGCCGCGCGCTATCACTATCACGTCATACCCCATACCGTCCGTTTTGACGAGCGCTTCGCATATTTTAGCCGCCGCCGAAACGCCCTGAACGGGTACGTCCACTATATCTATATCCGTATAGCTGTTCTTCGCCCTTATGGTGGTGACTATGTCGCGCTTTACCGCTCCCGCCAGCGACGTGAGCACGCACACGCGTTTGGGATAAAGCGGAATGGGCTTTTTATGCCCTTCGTCAAAGTATCCCTCCGCGGCAAGCCGCTTTTTCAAAAACTCCAGCTTTAAGGCAAGCGCGCCCTCTCCTATCGGTTTTATGCTGCGGGCGATAAAAGACATTTTGCCCGTCTTCTGCCAAAAATCCACGCTCCCGAACAGCACGACCGCTTCCCCGTCTTTGGGAAGATATACCTTATTTACGCCGAAGCAAGTGCACGGGATCTTACAATTTTCGTCCTTCAAGTCGAAAAACAAGTTATTCCCCTTTACGGACGAGCCGCTCACTTCCCCCGCAACGGAGATATCGTGCAACATCTCTTCCGCGTAAAATACGTTCCTGATATAGGTATTGAGCGCGGTTACGTTGAGTATGTTCTGCATTACGAAAGCCTGTTTTCGGCTGCGCTCAAAGTGTTGGCAAGCAGCATTGTTATGGTCATAGGTCCGACTCCGCCGGGAACCGGAGTGATGAACGAGCATTTGGGCGCGACTTGCTCAAAGTCCACGTCGCCTACCAATTTGCCGTCTACCCTGTTTATTCCCACATCGATGACTATCGCACCTTCTTTGACCATATCGCCCTTTAAGAAATCGGGTCTGCCTATCGCCACTACTACGATATCGGCATTGCGCGTGTATCTTGCCAAATCTTTCGTCTTACTGTGGCATACGGTCACGGTGCAGTTTGCGTTTATCAAAAGCATTGCCATAGGCTTGCCGACGGTGTTGGATCTGCCAATAACCACGGCGTCCTTCCCCGCAAGTTCCACACCCGTGGACGCAAGCAAATGCATTACTCCCAGCGGCGTGCAGGAAACGGTGTTCGGCGTATTCATAGATAAAAGCCCCGTATTTGTCGGAGAAAAGCCGTCCACATCCTTACAGTCCGGAATAAGGGACAGCAGATATTTTTCATCGTATCCCTTGGGAAGAGGCAGCTGGACCAAAATGCCGTCCACGCCGTCGTCCGCCGCAAGCGAACGGATGCAATCGGCAATCTCTTCCTGCGGCGTGCCGTTTTCGTATTTTTGGCATATGGAGCGGAATCCCACCTGCGCGCAGCCTTTTATCTTGTTGTTCACGTAAGTATGCGACGCGGGATCGTCCCCCACGATTATCACGGCAAGAGCGGGAACTCTTCCGAATTTTTCCGCAAATTTACCGGTTTTTTCCGCCAATTCAACTCTTATATCCGCCGATACGGCTTTTCCGCTTATCAATTGCATTTACTTTTCCTCCAACTTTTTGTATACGCCCGCAAGCACTCCGTTCACGAAAGAAGCGCTTTTATCCGTGGAATAACTCTTCACGATATCCAGCACTTCGCTTACCGATACGGGGAGCGGGATATCGTCCATATACTTCATCTCATACACGGCAAGAAGCAGCGCCGCCAGATCGGGCTTGAAAATGCGCTCCGGATTAAAGCCCGTTGTACAGCTTGAAATAAGCTCGGTCAGCTCATCGAAATGAGTCATAACTCCTTCGTAAACGGTTTGGATATATTGCTTGTCCGCTTGAGTGATGTTTGAATCCGCACAGAGCAACTCCAATGTAAAGTCGTCCTTTTCCTTGCGGAACAGATATTCGAAAATCAATTTGTAAGCACTGTCTCTTGCAACTCTTCTGCTCATATAGCCCTCTTTGGAATAAAAAGCCCCGCCGCCCTCAGGCGGCGAGGAATCAATCGTTGAAAACCACGCCCGCGACAAATACGTTGATAGCTTTCACTTTGTAGTAGGTGGAACTTTCCACCGCCTGCTTTATCTTTTCCTGCATATCGCACACTACCTGCGGGATAACATACCCGTAATAGACGTTTATAGCTATATCTATCGTAGCCATATTGTCCATAAGAGTGACGGTTATCGCGCTGGTCCTTTTCTTCCTGGACGGCGTGAACGTGGGTCCGTTATAGCCGACCTCGTACGATACGGAAGCCACCCCTTCCACCTGCGACGCCACGCCGCAGGCGATTGAGGATATAACGCTCATATAAGTATCTTTATTTGACAGATCCTGCTTATTGCTGCTTGCCATATTTCCTCTCACGGGCATATATTATAATAATTATACCCTTATTGTAATAAGTTTAGCACATATGAATTAAAAATACAAGTGTTTGCGCTTACTCCTCGGTATAAGGTACGACCACCACCTGCGTTGCGGTATAGTCGGTCTCCTGCAAAATGACGGACAGTATGCCGGAAACCTGCTCATTGGTCAGTTCGCTTTGAGATACGACCACGTTGATATTGTCCTCACTCATTGTGACCACCGCGTCCTCAAAGCCCTGCGCCTTTACAAGTCCTTCCAAGACAAGCTCGCGCTCTATGACGTCGATAAGTTCCAGCTTCTTTTCGTTCGCGGACGCTATCAGCTCTTCCGTTGAAGTATCCGAAGTGAGAATGGCTTCCAGAAGAGAAAATTCCTCCGCCCTAGCCGTTTCACGCTCCGCTCTGCAAGAGGTGAAGAAGGTTTCCGCAGTGGTCACGGTGCCGCCTTCGTCGCCCGATTGAACTATCTTGTCGTTGAGCACGAAGTTGAGCGTTCCCGTGACAATGAGCAACGCGACCATCGAACAAAGTACGATCACTTTTTTCGCATTTGCCGAAAGCTTTTTGATTTTCATATATTACCTCCGTAGGGTTTAATTTTTGCCGTATACTTTGATTTTTCCGCCGTCCACATCCAACAGCGTGCATATTATATCTATTATCTTGAGTTTTACCTTCATATCGCTTGCGCCTTCTGCGGACACCACTACTCCTTCCGCGCTTCCGTCTTCCGCATAAGTTATCATAACGTTGCACTCTCCCACGCCCGCTATGCTTTCAAGCATAGTCTGCAGCCTGGCTTCATCGGACATACTCTGCGACTGCGGCGTATACACGGGCGTATCCTCATCACGGCTGCCGCTTACCCCCATATAAATCAAAAGGGCTATGCACACCGCCGCGGCAAGCAAGACTATCTCTATGTGTTTGACGGTCTTTAATTTCTCCGCAAAGTTTTTAAGTTTCCCCTTCATTATTGCAGTCCTCTTGCCTTCTTTTCACGATAACGTTCCGTTTTCAATAATATATATATTTGCGGAAATCTGCGTTATGCAGGCAAATCCGTCTTCTTTTTCCTCTTCTTGCATATCCTGCAATTTTTCCAGCAATTCTTCATCTGCGGTTATGGAGGAATTATCGAAGATGTCCCCGAACGAATCAGAATTGAGAAGAAACGGGATCGGCGCAACAATTGCCGCAACCACGAATATAGCCAAAAAACCCTTGATATATTTCGCCGTTTCCCCTTCGGGCAGTAAAATATCCGCCAAAGTTGCCAACGCTATCACGCCCACAACGCCCATTATCCAACCGCTCATATTACCCCCGCATTACACGTGCCGATTATCAGCATGACCAAAATTATAAACATAAATGCCATTCCCGACGGAGCGGCAATAAGCAAAGACGTATTCTTAGACACCCCGTATAACAGATCGCTTATCCGTTTGTCCGAACATATCGGTTCGCACAACCCCGCCGTCAGTTTAAGCCCGAGCGTGAACACCGCCGTTTGGACCACGGGAACGGCAACGCACGCGAATAAAACCAACACGCTGACCAATCCGAATGCGTTTTTTATCAAAATTATACCCGTAAGCGCCAGATCCAAGCCGTCCGACAGATATCCGCCGAGAATAGGAATGTAACTTTGCACGGCGAACTTGGCCGTTTTGACAGATATGGAATCGGCTATTCCGCCCGTCAATCCCTGCATTGTGAGAAACGCAGCGAACAGAGAAAATGCCCCCGCAAGTACGAATACCGCCACGGATTTGAAAAACTTTGTCAGTCTGCCCAGCTTTATATTCGAAGAGATATTGCCCACTATGCTCAAAACGACCGCCGCGACAAAACACGGCAATACAAGCGACGATATAACGCTGCCTATCCCCACGGACAGCGCAGCCATAAGCGGACTGTACACTCCCGCGGCGGCGGAAGAACCGAGTACTGTTATAAGCGTTAACAGCACGGGGAACACCGCCTGCATAAAGCCGCACATTCCCTCCACAATCTCTTTTACTTGAATCACAACCGCCGTTATTTGAACGGATAAGATGACAATTATAGCCGCATAGCAGGCAAAATGCACAATTTCCCGTGTGTTGTCTTTCAAAAATCCGGAAGAAAGTCCTTGCATCATACTTGTCATAACCGCTATTGCGAATATGGCGGCAAAGGCGGGAATACAGCTCTTTATGCCGCCGGTGACGGCGTTTAAGATAACGGAAGATAACCGTTCCGCGCCCAACGTAAATTCACCGTTCAGCACTGCGCGCACCATTTCCTCCACCCCCTGTGAAAAAGCGGCGTCTGCGCCGTATTGCTTAGCCCATTCCTCAAGCTCCGAAAAATCTATCGCGTCCAAGCCTTCGCTTACTTTCTCTTCAAGTTCTTCCCTGACTTCGTTTTCCGCCGCGCCCTCTTCCTCTCCGACTGCGGCAAGCGGGAACAAGCAAAATCCTATAAGCAAAAATATCGGTATAAGCAGCGATAACTTTTTCATGATATAAGTGCAGAGATGGCTTTTATCAAAGCCGTTACTACGGGCATTGCAGTCAAAAATATGGTTATTTTGCCAGCAAGCGATATTTTTTTGCCTATGGAAGCGCAGTCCAAATCATTGCACAAACTTACGGAATACTCAGTTAAATACCCTATTCCTATTATTTTCAGCAGAGATGAAAACAGCGATCTGTTCAATCCCGTTTTATCCACTATCTCCTCAAAAGCGACGATAACATCCGTTAAAGCGGATATGACTATTACCAAAATTACTATACCCGTGGCTATAACCGCCATGGGCGCATACTCGCTGCGCGTATTGCGGAGCATCATTGCGGCTATTGCGCCGATAAGTCCTATCCCTATTACTTTTATTATATCCATCAGTACAAATTCAACAAAGAGCGCAGACTGTCAAACAGTCCGCCAAGCATATCCAATATCATAACGAGCACTATGATTAGCCCCGCCAAAGTGACGAATGTGGCTATTTCGTCCTTATCGCTCTTTTTCAAAATTATATTTATTATTGCGGTCAGAATGCCTACGCCCGCTATCTTGAATATAGACTCTATCTCCATTTCCCCTCCTATGCGGCAAGTATCATAGCGGCTATCCCCAACACTACGCCCAATTTGAAAGCAAGCGTGCCTGTTGTTTCGTATTTTTTCGTGTAATAACTCAATGGAGCGTCCGCAGCCGCCCTAGCTTTACGCAAATTTTCAAGCTGAGTATCCGCATCCACTTTCCCCAATCCGTAAAATACGCCTGAAAGCCGCGCTCTCTGCTTTTTTTCGATATACGGAGAAGCGAACAGACCGTCAAACATTTCCCTGCGGATATCCCCCTCTTCCAGCATTGAGCAGTATTTTCCGAGTATTTTGATAAATTCTCCCTTTTTATCCCTGCAATATTCTTTCGTGCTCGATATCAGCGGCGTTTTCAGAAAACCTATATCTTCCTGAAGATAGTCCAGATACCCTGCGTATTGCTCATATATCTCTTTTCTTTTGCGGTAATATGCGCGTATACCTATTCCCGCATATGAAAAACAGGCAAACAATATCCCTCCTAGGACAAGTTCAAGCATTATTTTCCCTCCCGTCATACACCGCCGCCACCCTGCCGATATCTTCCAACACCACAAAATAGCGCATAACGTTCAGCAGAGGACGATATATCGCCGCGGAATACACTTCGCCGATCCCGCCCGCGTGCAAGGAAGCAAATACCGTAACTCCGCAGCGCGATATGTCGCATATTGCCTGCACCTCTCTTTCCCCAAACACTTCGTCGGTAATTATAATGTCGGGACGCATAGTGCGCACCAACGTTTCGTATGCGGTTATCTTGGGAATATTGCACGCTACATCGCACATATCGCCCGTTTCCACTGTCACCTGTCCGTCTTCAACGGGAATCAGTTCTCCCCTCTCATCCAAAACAAGCACGTTTTTATCCCGTGAAAGTATTCGCGCGCATTCGCGCAGCATGGTCGTCTTGCCCAAACCGGGAGGTGAAATTATAAGAGTGTTTGCCGCATTTTTCAAGATGTCGCGCAGCTTATCGCAGCAGCCTTTGACTTCGTGCGGCACTCTTATGCACAGCGAGGTGATATTTTTCAGTGTGAAGAGTTTTCCGTCTTTCAGAACTCCCTCTCCGCATATACCGAGCCTATACCCCTTACCGCATACCAAATACCCGCGGGCGATGCTGTCATTTGCCGCATACACGGAGTGCCCCGAAGCAACGGCAACGGCTCGCTCTATATCTTCCGCCGTAACTATACAGTCCTCAATGATAAAATACCGCCCGTTTTTGGCATAACAAAGCGGCTTTCCCGCACGTAATCTCAGTTCGGAAATCTCATCCTCTCCCGCCAGCGCAAACACCGCGTTATATATGCTTTCACTCAATAACTTGTCCAACATCTCAGTTTAATATATTTGGACAAGCGGCAAAATATGACTACCCGCGCGGGCGCATGCGTTTAATTCGTGCGTGCAATGACAGCAATTTTTTATTTTCTATCTTGCGCCCCGCTTTGGAATAAAAATAAAAAGTAAGAAAGATAAACGGCGCCGTGGGAAGCAGCGGCAGCACTACGCCCAGACAGCCGATAAATAAAAAGACCGTCCCGGCTATTGTCATAAACATATTAAAAACTTTTTTATCATGCTTAACGCGCGGCTTTGGGTGAATATTTCCACCTGCATTAACTATATCGTGGGAATATATAAAACGCGCGGTCACCTTCTTCATATTAAAAAATATGTGAAGAAACCGCGCAAATTGCAAAAAAATATCCGCCCGAAAGCGGATATTTGAGATATTTGATATTAAACCCTGGACATATAAGATCCCGTGCGGGTATCCACCCTGATTTTGTCGCCTTCGTTTACGAACAGCGGCACATTGAGGGTATATCCCGTTTCAAGCGTTGCGGGCTTGGACGCGCCCGTGGCGGTGTTGCCCTTAACGCCCGGCTCACTGTGAACGATGGTGAGTTCCACAAAGTTGGGAGCTTCCACGGAGAAGGGACTGCCGTTATAGAAGTTGATGGTAACTTCACCGTTTTCGGGCACGAACTGCAAGGCTTCCTTGCACACTTCGCCGTTGAGCGGGATCATGTCGAACGTTTCGGGATCCATAAAGTAGTACAGATCGCCGTCGTTGTACGAATAGGTATAAGGTTTGCGTTGAATGTGGGCGGTGGGGAACTTATCCGTGGGGTTGAAAGTCTTTTCAATTACGCCGCCGGAAATGACGTTGCGCAGCTTTGTGCGCACGAATGCGGCGCCCTTACCCGGTTTGACGTGCAAAAAGTCAACGATGGTGTAAACCTTGCCGTCCATCTCAAAAGTAACGCCGTTCCTGAAATCACCTGCCATTACGAAATCAGCCATAAAGAACCTCCGATGTTAGTCTACTTAATAATAATAAGGGATTTATCCGACTTTGTCAAATTATCCGCGCCATCTTGTGTAATTTTTAGCATATCTTCTATGCGAATGCCGAAATTACCGTCAAAATACAGCCCCGGCTCCACCGTTACCACATTTCCCGCGCGGAAAGGCGCAGCGTTGTAATAAGGCGCCTCGTGGATATCTATGCCCACTCCGTGCCCCAGCGAATGCGTAAAATTCTTCTCCACTCCCCGTTCTTTGAAAAACGCCCGTATGTCGTCCTGCACCTGTTTGCCTATTACGCCTGCACGCAGAGAGGCAACGCCGCGCATATTGGCTTGTAAAACAGTGTCGTAGGCTTCTGCTTTGCGCCCGTCTATACTCCCGAACGCGACAGTCCGCGTCATATCCGAACAATACCCTTGCCATTTGGCGCCGAAATCCATAGTGATAAAGTCGCCTTCACGCAGCTCTCTGTCGGAACGATGAGCGTGCGGTTTTGCTCCGTTTTCTCCGAACGCCATAATCGTGTCGAAAGCCAAGCCCGCGCCCTTGCTTTGCATAATGAATTCCAAACGCGCGGCAAGCTCTATCTCCGTTACGCCCGCCTTGATATATTTGAGTATTTCACCGAAGGCAAAGTCTGTTATTGACTGAGCTTTTTTGATTAGATCAAACTCAAAAGAACTTTTAACCGAACGCATTTGGGCAATCACGGGCGAAATATCCTTTATGCACCCGAACGCCGTGCCCGGTTTTTTCATTGCCGCAAGGGCGAATTTATACTGAGAATGCGACATATAAAACTCCACACCCACCCTAACACAGCTTTTTAACAACTTGCACGCTTCAAGAATGCTTCCTTCCCGAATGGTGAAAGCGGACGAAATTCGTTCGGACGCTTCCGTAAGATAGCGCTTATCGGTAAAGTAAAACACGCCTTTTTGAGTGACGGCTATCGCCGCCTGCGTGGACGCATACCCGGTCAGATATATCCTGTTTGCTTCGGTGCATATCAATGCGCCGTCAACTTTGGCAAGCCGCAAAATACGCTTGCACTCATCAGCGCTTAACGGCATAATAACTCCTCCTCATAAGCTGCGCGTCGCGCGTCTGCGTTCCAGCGCTTTCGCATATCACATACGGCTGCAATCCGTATTCAGCAAATACTTGCATAAGCGGCTCATAGGGCGGACCATACTTTTCGTCGTCGAAAGTGAGGTGCCTGACTTCGCCCTTGCCTGAATACTCAATCTTGGAAAAATGCACATGCATTATATTCGTCTTTTCTTCACCCACGCCCTGCAAAAGTTTGTCTATGACGCGTTTATAGTCGTCCTTGGTAAAGAACACGCCTTGATCCCGCGCGTTCAGATGACCGAAATCCACGCAAGGGATAAATGAAGAATCCAAAGAGCACATCCTTATCACTTCATCCAGTGAACCGAGCTGAGCTTGCTTTCCCATGGTTTCAAGGCAAAGCAACTTGTCGTCATACCCGTATTCGTGTTTGAGCACAGCCACTTTTTCCAATCTCTTCATTAAAATATCCATAGCGGCGCCCCTTTCCTCTTTCAAAGGCGAACCGGGATGAATTACGCACCTGTTTCCGCCGAACCACGTAAGCGCGGCAAGCGAATCGAATATATAGCGGTGGTTATTCTCCGCTTTTTCCTCTTCCTTGGTAGCCAAATTTATAAAGTAAGGAGCGTGAACGGATATCTCTTTATTCAGTTTGGCAAACTCCGCGCCTATGGCTGTGGCGGTGTCCTGCCGTATCCTTACTCCTCTGCCGAAAGAATATTCAAAGCAGTCCAACTCATGCTCTGCAAGCCATTGCGGCATCTCCTCCGTATGAGTGTGCCCTGCCAAAGTAAAATCTTCACTTGTTCCGCTGGGACCGAACTTTATCATTTTCAAAGTTTTCACGGGCAAAAATCACGTCTTTTTTCAATTGCTCCGCTATTTCCTCCTTGGAATTAAATTTTATAATATCTCTTATTTTATCCATAAATTCAACTACTATTTTCTTGCCGTACAAGTCGCCTTCGTATCCTATGATATGCGTTTCGGCATTTATAAAATAGTCATTGAACGTGGGATGCGTGCCGATGTTCGTTATGCACGGATAACGCTTTTTATCCAATACGATATTGGTATAGTAAACCCCCATATGCGGTTTTAATTTATCTTTGGGAAGATTGGTGTTCGCGGTGGGGAACCCCATTCTTCTTCCGTCGTGCCGACCGTGCACGACCGTGCCCATAACTATATACGGAAGGGGTAAATATGAGTTAACTGCGCGCATATCGCCGTTTTTTATAAGAGTGCGAATTTTTCGGGACGCAATTTTTTCGCCGTTATCGTCGCTCACAAGCTCAACGGATCTGAAAAGTATGCCGTGGCTGTCGCAAAATTTTCGCAATGTCGCCACGTTCCCGCCCCCCTTATTGCCGTAAGTGTAATCTTCACCGCATATAATTGCGCGAATATCGAAATTTGCTGTAAGCGTATTCAAAAAAGTGTTTGGATCAAGAGAGAAAAACGCCCTGTCGCACTTTGCCACAACGGCATTATGTATTCCCAATTCGTCCATACGATAAAGTCTTTCTTCAAGCGTGAATATCTCCCCTTCTTCACCCTTCCCCGGCAAATCGGTCAAACTTGTATCAAAAGTGAAAAGCGCAGGCGCGGCGCCTATTTCCCCGCCCGTTTGCATCGCGCACTCTATTATGCGGGCATGACCCAAATGCAGGCAGTCGAAAAAACCCAAGCAGAGCGCTATGGGCTTATCGCAACCTGTTTTGTAATCATAAACTTCTACCATAAATTTATATTCGCCTTCATCTTTCCGCCGTTGCAGCGGGCTATCGCGTACTCTCTGCCGCCGATGGTTACCAGCACATCGCCGTCCGCCCTGTTTGTGCGAACGGGTACGCCGTTTGTAAACGCCTTTATATCCCGCTCGTTCAGCTCCTCACTTTCGTAAATTCCTGCGAGTACCTGCATGACGGGAATCAGATATTTGAGCGCTTCTTGCTTTACCGTTTCTATTCCGACGGCGTTTTCGCAAGTAAAAGGTCCGCTGTATGTCCGTTTTAGCGCAGTCATCGTGCCCAAACTTCCGCATTTGTGCGCTATATCGCGGCTGAGAGAGCGGATATACGTTCCTCCGCCGCAGTCCACGGAAAATTCCGCAACCTTCACCTTATCCGTATCCGAATACTTTTCCGAACCGTTAACTTTTTGCAAAGTTATCGCGTCGATATGAACTTTTACGGGGCGCAGTTCAACTTCTGTGCCGCTTCTTGCCAGCTTGTACGCCTTTACTCCGCCCACGGATTTAGCGCTGTACGCGGGCGGCACCTGCTCTATATCTCCGATAAAAGCCGAACAAGCGCATTTCAGCTGCGCCGCGGTCGGCAATATATCCGTTTGGGCAATCACCGCTCCTTCTCCGTCCAAAGTGTCCGTTTCACTGCCGAAGGATACCTGCGCCGCATAGCCTTTTTTCTTATTCATAAGTATATCGAACAGTCTTGTAGCTTTGCCGACGGCTACGGGCAGCACTCCCGTGGCCATAGGATCCAATGTGCCCATATGCCCGACTTTCACCTTATAGCCGACTGACTTGGAAATCACGCCGCGCAAAACCGCCACGACATCCGACGAAGTCCAGCCCTTCGGCTTGTCGACGCATATAAATCCGCTTATTCCAGATGATCCTTGCATGCCTTCAAAACCTTTTCAAGAACTTCGTAATAACTGCCGTATATCCTGCATCCGGCGGCGCGGGCATGACCTCCGCCGCCGAACACGGACGCTATGCGGTTCGCCTCCGCACATTCGTCAGTGCGAATGCTTATCTTGTATTCGTTTGCCGCCGCCTCGGTAACGGCGACGGCTATATTCACGCCCTCCACCTCTCTGACGGAATTTATTATCCCCGTGGTATCGGAAACCGCGGTGCCCGTAGCGGCAAAATCTTCGGATGAAAACGTTATTATGCCTATCCGTCCCTCTTCGTAAAAGCGCGTTTTGGCAAGCACGCGCGTTTTTAAGGCGAAAACTGCGGGCGAAATATCGCTTATGAAATATTCGACTATCTTGTGCCCTTCCACTCCCGCATCCAGCAAATCGGCGGCAATGCGCATCGTTTCCCCCGTGACTGACGAAAACGCAAAGCCTCCGCTATCCGTGACAAGTGCGGTGTATAACAGCTCCGCTATATGTATGTCAAGGGGTTTTTCACCCAAAATAAGCCTTATGAGTTTATATACGGGTTGCGCCGCAGCCGCAGCGCTGCGCTCCACATAGGTATAATCCGTATAATCGCTGTTGCTGACGTGGTGGTCTATACATGCGCTTACTCGCGCGCGGCGTATTACGCCCGCGTGTGCGGAAAGCTGGTTTATATCCGAACAATCCACGGCTATCGCCAATTCGTAGGGCGCGGAAGGCAAATCGGAACGTAACTTCTCCGCGCCGTAGAGCGTAAGCAATTTTCTTCCCGGAACGTCGGAACAGAATATATCCGCCTGCTTTCCCGCGGCTTTGAGCGCGCAATATAGCGCAAGCCCCGAACCGAGAGTATCTCCGTCGGGGTTGGCGTGGCATACTAGCGCTATTTTATTCGCTTTAGCTATAAGTCCGAATATTTTTTCCGCGTTGCAAATCATTTTTCCTTGTTAATGGTCTTTATTATCGCCTCTATTTCGGCGGCGTATTCCGCGCCGCGATCGAGCACGAACACGAGCGCAGGCATAGTGCGGATATCTATCAGTTCTTTAAGGCGCGCACGAAGAAAACCTGCGGAACGGTTTAGCCCCTGCACCGCCTGTTCTCCGTCTCCGCCGTAAACGCTTACGCTGATCAGCGCGCGCGAAAGCTCGCTGTCCACTTTTACATCGGTTATGCCGATGATACAGCCCGCAACACGAGGATCGCGCACATTGTCCTTTATCAGTACGGACAGCCGCTTCATTATCTCGGAACTTATCCTATCTGTCTTATTCATCAATTCACCTGCTTGAGCAAGAAGGCTTCTATCGTGTCGCCCTTCTTTATGTCGCCCCACTTTTGCAGACCTACGCCGCATTCATAGCCGTGAGCGACCTCCTTGGCGTCGTCTTTTTCACGTTTGAGTGAGTTGAGCACACCGTTATAGATGATGATATTGTCACGCACAAGCCTTATCTTGCAGCCGCGCTGAAGTTTGCCGTCCGTAACGTAACAGCCCGCTATGTTGCCTACGCCCGTTATCTTGAACACTTCGCGCACTTCCGCATGGCCAATTATCTCTTCTTCGTAAATAGGTTCGACCATACCGTTCAAAATATTGGTCACTTCGTCTATCGCGTCGTAAATTACGGAGTATGTGCGTATTTCCACGCCCGTCCTGTCCGCCATGGCGCGCGCTTTTGCATCGGCTTTCACGTTAAAGCCGATTATTATCGCGCCGGAAGTATCCGCAAGCATAACGTCGGATTCGTTTATCGCGCCCGCCGCACTGTGTATCACGCGTATTTCGATATTCTTGGACGCCATTTCCTCACCCAGCTTGAGCATAGCCTGTTTGACTGCTTCCACGGAACCTTGAACGTCGCCTTTGATTATCATGGCAAGGCGCTTAACCTCCGTGTTATCGGTATTCTTAAACAGCTCTTCCAAAGTGCTGCGCTGGCTTATCGACTTCATTGCCTGCGCCGTCTTTTCCTTGGCAAGGCGTTCTTCAGCCACCTGCTTTGCAAGCGCCGCGTCCTTGACAGCGACCAAATTATCGCCTGCGTTCGGAACGGCGGTAAAGCCCTGCACCTGTACGGCGTAAGAAGGTCCCGCTTCCTTTACGCGTTTGCCGCTGAAATCGAGCATCGCCCTTATCTTGCCCACGCAAGTGCCAGCTATTACATAGTCGGATACATGCAAGGTGCCGTTTTGCACCAGCACCGTGGCAACGGGTCCCAAGCCTTTGTCAAGTCTGGCTTCTATTATGGAGCCGGAAGCCATGCGGTTTTTATCCGCTTTGAGCTCCATTATATCCGCCACAAGCAGCACGCATTCGAGCAATTCGTGAACACCGGTACCCAATTTTGCACTTACGGGACATACATAGACATCGCCGCCCCAATCTTCGGGAACAAGTCCGTAAGTGCCGATTTGGTTCTTTACCTTATCGATATTTGCGCCGGGCTTGTCTATCTTATTGACGGCGATGATTATCTGCACGCCCGCATTCTTGGCGTGGTTTATCGCTTCAACGGTTTGAGGCATTATACCGTCGTCCGCCGCGACGACTATTATGGCTATATCCGTCACCTGCGCGCCGCGCTGACGCATAGCGGTGAACGCCTCGTGACCGGGAGTATCCAAGAAAGTTATCGGCTTTCCGTCCAAGTCTATCGTATAAGCGCCGATATGCTGCGTTATTCCGCCCGCTTCGCCTTTGACAACGTTCGTCTTGCGGATATAGTCGAGCAAGGAAGTTTTACCGTGGTCGACGTGACCCATAATAGCCACGACGGGAGGACGAGGCTGAAGGTCTGCGTTTTCTTTCTCCGCATTTTCAAACTGAGCCAGCTTGTCTTCCGCCGTGACATCGGGGACATACGTCAAAGTGATGTCGTAATCGATGGCGATAAGTTCGGCTGTTTCAAAGTCGATGGAGTCGTTAATGGTGCACATTTTGCCCATATCAAACAACTTTTTGACTATTTCCGCTGCGGACCTTCCGATTTTCTCGCTGAACACCTTTATGGGTATTATATCGGTGCTCACCTCCGCATGATCTATTTTGGACGCAGACTGCGCGACATCACGCTGAGATTTGCGCTGTTTTTTGTACCTTACGTCTCCGTCGTCGTCGCCGCCGTCCTCATACACATATCCTTTTTTGATGAGATCGCGCTTGGAAAGCGACTTCTTCTGCTCGTCTTTTTGGTTAAAGCTGCTCTTCTTCTTTTTATCGGCGGGACTCTTGCCTCCGCCGGCGGGAATAGGAGTGGGCATAACGGGCTGTATTCTGCCGCCCTGACCGGGGCGCTTTTCAAATCCGCTCTGCCTGGAACCTTCTCCTCTGGGCGGGAATTTGCGTTCACCCTGAACGCCGCCCGTACGTCTGCGATCTCCACTGTTCAAAAACTCCGGATTGATATATGTCTTGGACCTGTCCGCCGCGATAGTCTCCTTGACGGGTTTTTCCTGAGGCTTTTTCTTCTCTTCCTCTGCAACGGGCGCGGGTTCCTGCTTAGGCTTTTCCTTGACTTCCTCTGTGGTCTTATCGCCTTCTTTCTTCACTTCTTCCGCTTTCACTTCTTCAGCAGGCAAAACGGGGGCGGGTTCCGCCTCTTTCTCCTCTGCTTCCGCAGACTTTGCCGCGGCGCGCTCGGCTTCAAGCTCCTTTTCTATCAGTTCCCTCTTTTTATCCTTTATCTTCTCTGCCAAAGCGGGAATGCCGGAGCGCTTTTCCTTGATATCCATTACGAGCGGAGCGACTTTTGCGCCCAGCATGTCGGCGATATCCTTTATTATTCTATTGATATCTATTTTCTCGTTACTCACTTTCTACCTCCGTTATTATACCCAATTCGTCCGATAGCAATATCGCGTTCGCCAAACTTTTGCTTGTAACGGCAATAAGTTTGACATTTTCCCTGTGCACCGCGCCGGATATATAGCCGCTTTTGCACTTTATGGCCGTGATATCTTCACGCTTGCACAAATTCTTCAGTTTTCTGAGCGTTGCCGCACCCGTTTGCGCGTCATACATTATCAATTCTATCCTGCCCGTGTATGACGGAAACGAGTCCAAACCGTAGATCACATCTCCGCTGCGCACGGCAAAACCGATATAAGAATCAATTTTTCGACTTGGCATACTCTTTTGCGATATACTCATACACCTCGTCCGATACGGGTGCGTCAAGCGCCCTGCCGATCAGTTTGTTCTTCACGCATTTTTCAATGCATGCGGGATCGTCGCATATATATGCGCCCCTGCCCGACGCCTTACCCGTAAAATCAAGACTGATGTTGCCGTCCTTATCGCGAACGATGCGCAGCATCTGCTTTTTTTCTTTTTCTTTGCGGCAGGCAATGCAGGTTCTGACAACGGGTTTTTTCATATTATCCCTCGAAAGCGTCGTCGACCATACCGCTCACTTCGGAATAAGGCTTAACGTCTATCTTCCAATCTGTGAGCTTAGCCGCCAAACGCACGTTTTGTCCCGCCTTGCCTATGGCAAGAGAGAGTTTGTCGTCGGGGACTATCGCAATCGCCTTTTTGTCCTCTTCGTTTATCTGCACCATCATAGCCTTAGCGGGGCTGAGCGCTCTGGCGATAAATTCGCTTATATCCGAGCACCACTCTATGACGTCAATCTTCTCTCCGCCCAATTCGTGGACGATGTTGTTGATGCGCATTCCGCGGGGACCTACGCAGCTGCCCACGCAGTCAAGGGAAGGATCGTCGGATGTTACAGCCATTTTAGTCCTGTATCCCGCTTCACGCACTATCTTTTTAATGGTCACAAGCCCGCTTCTGATTTCGGGCACTTCCATTTCAAACAGCCTCTTTACAAAGCCTGTGCAGGCGCGGGAGACCATCACCTGAGGATTGCCCCTATCAGAGCTGCGCACGCTCTTGACGTAAACTTTGATTATCGCGTTGATGTCGTATCTTTCTCCGCGTATCTGGTCGTTCTTCATCATTATGCCCTCCATTTGAGAGCCGCTTATCTCCAGATACACGTTATCTTTCTCAACTCTGCGAATAATGGCGGTGACTATTTCGCCCTCTTTTTCGTTCATTTCGCTCAAAACCTGATTCTTGCGCTCGTCGTTAAGGCGCTGCATAATGACCTGCTTGGCGGTTTGAGCGGCAATGCGCGAAAACATTTTGGGAGAAAGCTCATCGTCGATAAAGTGGTCGCCGATGTTGTATATCTCCTTGACCTTGCGCGCGTCTTCCAAAGATATCTGCTTTTCGGGATCTTCCACTTCTTCCACCACTTCCCTGTAAGCAAACACCCTTATGGTGAACTTGGAAGGGTTAAGCTGAATATCTATGCCGCGGTTAAGCCCCGTCTCCTTTTTGTATGCGGAACTCAATCCCGCTTCCATTGTGGAAATAAACATTTCCTGGCTTATCTTTCTTTCCTTTTCAAGCTCCATAAGCGCCTGAAAGAACTCCTTGCTGATCATTTTATCCTCCTAAAATTCGATGTACGGCTTAGCCGCCGCAATCTGCTTTAATTGTATTTTTATGGTTTTTTCTCCCTCTTTAAGGGTGATTTCCTCTTCCGTTGCCTCATCAAGTACGGCGATGTATTTCTTTTTCCCCTCTACGGGTGCATAAAGCGATACTTCCACTTTTTCACCCAGCTTACGCTTATAATCGTTCAAAGTCTTTAACGGACGATCCAGCCCGGGCGAAGATACGTTGAGATTATAAGGCGCGCCTTCCGTGGGATCCAACTCGTCCATCGGACCGTCAATTGCCCTGTGTATAAGCTCGCAATCGTCAAGACTCACGCCGCCGGGCTTGTCTATATAAACGGTGAGCGTGTGAGTGCCGTACAGCTTTTTGAACTCCACTTCCACAAGCTCCATTCCGTTTGCCTCCACTATGGGGCGCACGACCTGCTCTGCCGCGTCTGCTATTTTAGACATTCGTTCCTCCTGCAATAATATTTTGCCTTACATAGCATTTGAGCGACCGTTTTCGCGGTCGCTCAAATAAATCACTTTATTCTTGCATAGTCATTATAGCAACTATTTATTAAAAGTGCAACTGTTTTAAGGAAATATTCCGAATTATATGGTTTTCAGATCGCCGAACCTGACAAGCTCCGCAAACAGTTTTGCCGTGGCTATGCAATCTGCATACGCTCTGTGCGCGTTTTCAAGCGGAATATGAAAATAACTGCACAAATCGCCTAAATTATGCTTGCCCGGAACGCGCAGATAATTTGCCATCTCCAAAGTGTCTATCAGCTTGTTTTTAAATTCAAAGCCGCCCTCTTTCAGCAATCTGCCCAGGATTATGTAGTCGTAATTATTGCCGTTATGCGCGATAACGGGACTGTCGCCTATATATTTCAGCATTTGCGGCACCACATATTCTATCGGCGGCGCACCCTGTACATCCTCATCGTATATATTGTTCTTCTCGGACGCGTCGCGCGGAATGGGTATTCCCGGATCCACAAAGGTATCGAAATACTCCACGACTCTTCCGTCCACCATTTTGGATAATCCGACTTCTATCACCTTACACACCGCGGGATTAAGACCCGTGGTTTCAAAATCAAGCGCAAAATAAGTCTTGCCTGCGATAAGCTTGGGCAATTCGTCGCCTATCTGCATAAGGTTATATGCGGAATCGTCATACGGAATCACGGCTACGGGCGCTTTATCAAATGCCTTTTTAGGCTCGGAATTGTCTACTTTTGTATAGTCTATCGAACAAAAAGACACTTTACTGACTATAAACTTGCGCTTTCCCATCGAATTGTTTTCGCTTTCATACGATCCGACGACTTTAATAGTCATTCCGTCTGAAAGCGCGCCCAGCACTCCGCCCTTTTTTCTTCTTGTGAACAAAATGCAGTCCACGCTTCCCGTTGTATCGTTCAAACTGAAAGTGTGGTAATGGTAGCCTTTGGTCTTGCTCACCTTATCCTGCAATTCGGAAAGCGTTCCGGCTATGCACGTTTCAAACGCGTTTTCCGGCAGGCGCGCTATATACAGCGCGGGAGAAGTTATCGTTTCCCCTATCAGCGCGCTCTCCTGAGATGTGGCGTGAAAATACTCTTTTGCCTGGACAGCCGTCATCTTTCTTTCCGATGTATCTATTTTGAACGCGTCGGCGGCGTATTTTGTCAAACTCACCTTGCTTTGCGTGCCGTAAAGTTTATCTATATGGCTTTCTATGGCGCGCGGTATTTCGGCTGCGGTAAACGGACCCGCCAGATAATCGGGAATATCTATATTGATAAGCGGAACGCCGTCATTGACCTGAACTTTAACTGCGTTTTCGGAGATTTGGGAGCAGTATGCTCCGTACTGTTCGGAGAGAAACTTTTTTGTTATACGCTCTATTATATCTGCATTAAAATACACTTTTTTGAATATTACGCTCACGGGCATAGTTACGCCTTCTTCCTTGAATATCTCGCAAATTACGGAAGTTATCTCCTTATCTTCACCCGTTGAGGTTATCTCGTCGCATATTTCGTAGGGCGCGGAAACCGTAACGACAACGGTGCCCGCCGTTTTATCGATTGTCGCGTCTTTGAAGCGGATAAATGAGTATTTATCCTGCGTTTTATCGAAAAATTTCTCTTCAAGTACCATTTTACAGCTTGTCTATCTCCTGTAATAACGCCTGTAAAAGTTCATCGTTGGGGATGGTCTTTAATATCTTTCCGTCCTTGAACAGCGCGGATTTGTCCCTGCCGCCCGCAACGCCTATATCGCAATGGGCGGACTCTCCCACTCCGTTCACTATGCAGCCCATAACGGCTATTTGTAAATTTTTATTCACTCCGTATGTATATTCTCTCACTTTTTCCGCAAGCTCTTTGACGTTTATCTCCGTCCTTGCACAAGTGGGACAGGAGATGATCTCCACATACGGCTTTGTATATAAGTCGATGGCTTTCAATATCTCCGCCGCGGCGTCCACTTCCTTTACGGGATCGTCCGTCAGGGATACGCGAATGGTGTCGCCTATACCGTCGGCAAGCAGACTGCCTATACCTATCGCGGACTTGACAAGTCCTTGGGTGTACAGCCCCGCCTCCGTCACGCCGAGATGCAGCGGATAGTCGCATCTGCGGGAGAGCATTCTGTTGCATTCTATCATATCCCTGACGCAGGAGGACTTTACCGATACCACTATATCGTAAACGCCGTATTTTTCCAGCCAAGCGCAGTACTCCAAAGCGCTTTGGCACATCGCTTCCGCGGCGGGAAGATGGGCGTACTTTTTATCCAAGGAACCGCCGTTCACTCCCACACGGACGGGAACATGATGAGCTTTTAAGCAATCGGCAACCGCCCTAAGATTACTCTCTCCTCCCAAATTCCCGGGATTTACCCTGACCTTTGCGGCGCCGTTTTCAATGGCGGCTATCGCAAGTTTATGGTCGAAATGTATGTCCGCCACCACGGGTATGGGGGATTTTTCGCAAATAGTCTTGAACGCCTTTGCAGAGGCCATATCGGGCACGGAAGAGCGCACTATGTCACAGCCGCGTGCCGCAAGCGCGTTTATCTGCTCCAAAGTAGCTTGCGCGTTTGAGGTCGGGGTGTTCGTCATCGACTGTATGGCGATGGGCTCCCCGCCGCCAATGGTAACTTTTCCTATCTGTACTTTTTTGCTCATATCATCCCAAAAAATGCACCAAATCGAGTACGATCGCCAAGGCAAACAGTATCATCAATCCGGCAAAGTGTATTTTATTTTCTATTTTTCTGTTTATCGGCTTTCCCCTTACCCACTCGATGAGCGTGAACACAACCTTACTTCCGTCAAGCGCGGGAAACGGCAATATGTTCATTATGGCTACCGAAGCCGACAATACGCATACCCCATACATTATCGCATAAAATCCGAATTGTGTCAATTGCGCGAGCGACGAGACCGCCGTGACCGTTCCGCCCAAAGTTTCGCTTATCTTGGCGTCTCCCGTAAACAGCTGCCCGATAGATGTGAATATCAGTTTTATCACGTCTCCGATAAATTGGAAAGAATGACCTATAGCCGGGAAAAATCCCAATTTATATTGCGTATATCCGTAAGAAATTCCAAACCCGTAAGAACTGCCGCCTTCTGCGTTTTCATCGGCATAATAAACTTTTGCTATATCGAGCGTAACCTGCTCTCCGTCACGAATGACTACAACGCTCATCTCGTCCTTGCCTCCGACGGCGTCAGCAAAAGCGTTTGCGTCTATAAGAGAATATACCTTTTCTCCGTCAACGCTGTAAATTATGTCGCCTTCTTGGAATTGCTGTTCTGCGGCGACGGTCATCTCCTTGTCCGCAAAAACTTCACCCGCGGACGCTATGCGCGGCAGAACGTCTCCGAACGCCATAAAAAATATCGCTATCACTATTACGGAGCTGATAAAGTTGAACAGCGCTCCCGAAATGAGCACAATTATCCTCTGCCACGGCGGTTTTGAATAAAAACTGCCCTCCGTCAAGGTCTCCTTTCCGTCCTCGTCTTCCCCGTCGAACGCACAGTAGCCGCCGAGCGGAATACAGCGTATCGAAAATATTTCGCCCGTCTTTTTATTGGTATGCTTGATTATTGCGGGTCCGAAGCCTATGGAAAACTCATTTATCTTAAATTTGAATATCTTGCCCGCCGCATAATGACCGAATTCGTGCACGACGATTATGAACATCAGGCACAGCAGCGCGACCAAAACATATCCTATCCATTCGAGCACCTCTACAAAGGTCACACTCATTAAAAACATCGCTACCTCCCGGATAGGCAACTTAAAAGATAACTGCGGCAGCGTGCGTCCGTTTCGCGTATGCATTCGGGTGTGGGGTGAAAATCCTCCGCCGCCAATTTATCGAGCGCCTTATAAATATAATATGGCACATCGTAAAATTTTATAAGTCCGCGATAAAAACTATCCGCCAAAATTTCATCCGCGGCATTGAGTATTACCGGCGCCGCTCCGCCCTGCTTTGCACATTCTTCTGCAATTTTAAGGCACGGGAACGCCTCATAGTCGGGATTTTCAAACGTGAGCGGCTGACGTGTAAGATCCAGCGGCGAAAACTTGATATCACCGCGTTCGGGGAAATTCAGCGCCACCTGTATGGGCAGTTTCATATCGGGATAACTCAGCTGAGCCAATATGCTTCCGTCCGCAAATTCCACCATAGAGTGTACTATGCTCTGCCTGTGTATGAGCACTTGTATATCTTCAACGGACATATTGAACAGATGCATTGCCTCTATTATCTCAAAGCCCTTGTTCATCAGCGTGGCGGAATCTATCGTCACCTTTACGCCCATATTCCATGTGGGATGTTTTAACGCCTGCGCCGCGGTCACGTTTTCCAACTCCGCGCGCGTATAGCCGCGAAAAGCGCCGCCGCTTGCGGTAAGAATTATCTTCTTGCAGACTTTATCCCCTTTCAGGCACTGCCATATTGCGGAATGCTCGCTGTCAACGGGAAGTATGTTTACGCCCTTTTCCTTTGCGGCGCGCATCACCGCAGACCCGCCCGTGACCAAAGTTTCCTTATTAGCCAAAGCTATATCGTTTCCTGCCACTATCGCCGCAAGCGTGGGTTCAAGTCCGCCTATGCCCACAAGCGCGTTCAAAGTTATATCCGCGCGCATTGAAGCTATCTGCAAAACTCCGCTTCTGCCCTCCAAAACGGGGACGGCAACTTGTGAGCGCAGAATTTTTGCCTGCGCCTCGTCTTCCACTGCGACCGCTTCGGGGTGAAAAAGTTCTATCTGCTCTTTGAGCAGACGGATATTTTTGGCGCACACCAGCGCCTTGACTTTGAATTTTTCGGGATATGCGGCTATTACATCCAGCGTTTGCGTGCCGATGGACCCCGTGCTTCCCAATAAAACTATGCTTTTCATATCAACAAATACCGCTTACGGCGAATACGAGATATACGAGCGGAAGCATAAACAAGATGCTGTCCAGCCTGTCCATTATACCGCCGTGCCCGGGGAAAAGTTTGCCGAAGTCCTTTATCCCCGCCTTTCTTTTTATCCACGAAGCCGCGAGATCTCCCAGCTCTCCCAACGCGCCGCCGACGACGCCCAGAGCGATGTACAATCCCAGCGAGCCGTATAGATTTCCCTTGATAAGTTCCATACTTCCGGCGTTGGGGAAAACGGACATTGCGCCGCTGTAATCGAACAGGAAGAATACTATAAGAGCGCCGATTATGCCGCCTATTATGCCGCCGACCGCACCGGCGACGGTCTTTTTCGGACTTATCTGCGGGCAAAGTTTCCTTTTGCCTATCGCCATTCCCGTAAAATAAGCCATCGTGTCCGCCATAACGGGCACGGCTATTATGAGCATTATACCCAAAAGTCCCGCTTCGGAATGGTTGACGGGCAAAAACAGCATAAATAGTGAGAGCGGATATATACCCACGAATATCGTGGCGAACATATCGTTGAGCGAATATCCCTCTTTAACGGGAACATCCTCCTCTTCGTTTTTCGGCTTTGCCTCGCCCAAATTATGTTTTAACGTGAATATTATGAGTGCGGATATTGTAACTACCGCCAGCGTGAGCATAACGCCGTCCGCCATAAAAAAGTATGTGAGCGGGAACGCCGCAACGCATCCCAAAATGAGAGCTGTGGGAATGGGCTTGTAGCCCGCGCGCTTAAACGCCTGATACATTTCAAATACGCCGAGAAACGCCAGCACCGTCAAAATGTCCGCCAGCTGAAATTCCAGCGACCTTAAACCGAAAATACATCCGAACAACACTGCGAGTATGCATACAGCCGTTACTATTCTTTTTAACATATATACCTCATTTTAAGCCGCCGAATCTGCGTTCTCTTCCCGAATATTCGCTTATTATGCGCAAAACGGTCTGCTCGTTGAAATCGGGCCAAAAATCGTCGATAAGTACAAATTCGGAATAGGCGCACTGCCACAGCATAAAGTTGGAAAGCCTTTTTTCTCCTGCGCAGCGCACTATCACGTCTGGATCGCTCATTCCTGCGGTATCCAGATTAGCATTGATGGCTTCTTCCGTAACGGGCAAGCCGCTTTCCGCCGCCTTTTGCGCGGCGCGCGCTATCTCATCTCTTCCGCCGTAATTTATACCTATGTTTACAACGATACCAGTATTATTCTCAGCCGCCCTAGCAATGCTTTCCAGCGCGTTTTGCGTTTCCTGAGGCAGGCGGTGCAATTCCCCCATAAAGCGAATGCGGTAATTTTTATCCACATACTCCTTCATTTCCTCATCGGCAAACTTTTTGATCATAGCCAAAAGCGCGTCTATCTCGTCTTTCGGGCGCGACCAATTTTCCGTGGATAGAGCGTAAAACGACACCTCTTTTATGCCCAGCTTTTCACAGGCGGCTATCACTCTTTTTAACGCCTCCACGCCCATTTTATGTCCGTACTTGCGCGGCATAAGACGGCGCTTTGCCCAGCGACCGTTCCCGTCCATTATAAAAGCGATGTGCGCGGGTATCTTCAAGTCTTGCATAATAATTCCCATTATTCAAATGGCAAGCAAAGCTTGCGCCCTACTTGCCACAATTACGTAATTATTTCGTCATATTTCAGACGCTCATTATCTCCGCTTCCTTATCCTTGACCATCTTGTCAACCTTGGCAACGGCCTCGTTCAGCTTTTTGTCCACGTCCTTTTCAAGGGAAGAAAGATCGTCTTCGGTGATAGCGGAATCCTTTTTGAGTTTTTTCAGCTCGTCGTTTATATCGCGACGGGCGTTCCTGAGCGCGATTTTGCAGTTTTCGGCTATTGCCTTCATCTGCTTGACATATTCGCGCCTGCGCTCCTCCGTCAGTTCGGGGAACACCAACCTTATGACTTTTCCGTCATTGGTGGGCGTAACGCCTATGTTGGCGGCAAGGATAGCCTTTTCCACGTTTTTGAGCATGCTCACGTCCCAAACGTTCACCACCAGCATTCTGGCTTCGGGTGCGGAGACGTTGCCCACTTGGTTTAAGGGTGTGGGACAACCGTAATAGTCCACGGTCACTCTGTCCAACATATGCGGATTGGCTTTGCCCGCCTTTATACCGGCAAATTCGTGTTTAAGCCCTTCCACGCTTTTTTCCAGCCTGCTTTCGTAATCATCGAACAGCAAGAGTACATCTTCGTTATCGTATGCAGCCATAAATTTCTCCTTGCATTGTTATATTATAAGTATAGCAAAGTTTGCAAAGTTAATCAATACTTTCAATGGATAATTGTACCGATTCTTTCGCCGTTTACCACCCTTACGATGCTGTCTTTTTCTTTCAGCGCAAAGGCGATGATGGGTATCTTGTTTTCCATACACAGCGAAATTGCAGTGGTATCCATAGCGTGAAGTCCCTTTTGTATGACGTCAAGATAGCTCAGTTCGTCAAACTTTTTAGCGTTCGGATTGGTCTTAGGGTCGCTGTCATAGATGCCGTCCACGTTTTTGGCAAGCAGCAGCACTTCCGCATTTATCTCTGCGGCGCGCAATGCCGCGCCCGTATCCGTGCTGAAAAACGGATTGCCCGTGCCGCATGCGAATATGACTATTCTGCCCTTTTCAAAATGATGGAGCGCTTTGCGCAATATATAAGGTTCTGCAACGCGCGTTATAGTGAGCGCGGTCTGCACCCTGGTGGGAATACCGTGCGCTTCGAGAGCGTCCTGCAACGCGATGGAATTCATTACCGTTGCCAGCATTCCCATATGGTCTGCCGCGGATTTCTCCATATTCAGCGCCTGTCTGCCGCGCCAAAAGTTGCCTCCGCCGATTATAATGCCAATCTCAACGTTTTCATCGCGCACTTTTTTTATCTGCTCAACGATGTATTCCAACATCGATTCGTCTATTCCGAAGCCTTTATCTCCGGCAAGCGCTTCTCCGCTGAGCTTTATTATAACTCTCTTATATATTGCCATAACTCCCTCCGAATTATATTAAAAAAAGGGAAACGCAACAGCGTTTCCCCGTTTGATTTATCAGTTACCGGATTTTGCCTTGTTGATTTGAGCTTCAACTTCAGCGGCAAGATCTTCCTGCTTCTTTTCCAAACCTTCGCCCATAGTGTAACGGGTGAATTTGACAACGGTCACGCCGCCGTGCTCTTTCAAAAGCTGCGCGACGGTCTTGTCCGCGTCCTTAACGAAGGGCTGTTCCACAAGGCAGACTTCCTTATAGAACTTGTGTATCCTGCCCTCTATCATCTTTTCAATGATGTTAAGGGGCTTGGGTTTAGCTTCGTTCAAAGCCTGAGCCTTCAAAATTTCCTTCTCGTGTTCGACTTCTTCTGCGGGAACTTCTGCGGAAGTGACATACTTGGGATTGGCGGCGGCTATCTGCAAAGCCACGTCATGGATAAGCTCATCGCTTGCCTGAGCGTCCATTTCCACCAAAACGCCTATCTTGCCGCCCATATGGATATAGGAATCCACTTTATGAGCATCGTCGGTGACGTATTTGACAAAACGCCTTACTTCTATTTTTTCGCCTATCTTTGCGATGGTCTCATGCAAAAGATCCTGATTGGCAGCCACGACCGCAGCCACGTCCTCAACGTCGTTTGCCACGATATATTCCGCAATCTTGTCCACAAAAGACTTGAATTGTTCGCCTCTTGCCACAAAGTCGGATTCGCAGTTGACTTCCACAAGCACGCCGACGTTGCCCTTTATGCACGCGCTCACAACGCCTTGGGAAGCTATCTTGTCCGCCCTCTTGGCGCTGGTAGCCATACCCTTCTTGCGGAGTATCTCCACAGCCTGTTCCATATCGCCGTCGGCTTCGGTCAGCGCTTTCTTGCAGTCCATCATGCCGACGCCCGTCTGCTCGCGCAGTTTCATAACGTCTTTAGCCGTAAAACTCATCTTTATTCTCCTTAGTCCTTTTTGTCCTCTTCTGCGGGAACGACTTCGTCTATCGCTTCCACAGGCTTATCGTCGTCATCTTCAACGGAATAAGCCACGCCTTCCTTTGCCTCGATGACCGCATTCGCTATAATGCTTGCTATAAGCTTGATGGCCCTGATCGCATCGTCATTGCCGGGGATAACGTAATCCACCATATCGGGATCGCAATTGGTGTCCACAAGACCTACGACGGGGATACCCAGCTTGCGCGCTTCCTTAACGGCTATCTCCTCATTCTTGATGTCCACAACGAACATAACGCCGGGGAGAGAGGTCATATTTTTGATACCGCCCAGGTTGGCGTCCAGCTTTGCCCTTTCGGCTTTCAAAGAAGCGACTTCCTTTTTGGGGAGCAGCTCGAACTCGCCGATGATCTCCATTTGGTTGATCTTGTTGAGGCGGTCGATACGGCTGCGTATGGTCTTGAAGTTGGTGAGGGTGCCGCCCAGCCAGCGCTGGTTGATGTAATACATTCCGCACCTTTGAGCTTCTTCCTTGATAGCGTCCTGAGCCTGCTTTTTGGTGCCGACGAACAAAACGGTCTTGCCCGCTTTGACGGAGTCACGCACGAAAGCGTAAGCCTTCTCCACTTCCTGCACGGAAACTTCCAGGTTGATGATGTGGATATCGTTGCGAGCCTGATAGATATAAGGCTTCATCTTGGGATTCCACTTTTTGGTCTGATGACCGAAGTGAACGCCTGCTTCAAGCAGGTTCTTCATAGTTACAACTGCCATAATAAAAACTCCTTTTGTTTTTTCACCCCCGCTGTTACGCCGTCGGCACCGTTTACACGGCAACGGCCGCTCGGCTGGCAGCGAGTGTTTATTTTCTTGTGTGATTATAACATAGCAAAAGCGTAAAAGCAAACGTTTTTACGCATTTTGTTATTTACTTATGGTTATAATAGTTGAAAAGCCTGTCTGTCAGTCCTTTTTATCGTCTTTATGGTGATGGTCGCAGTCGTGGTCGCAGCAATCGCAATCGTCGTCGCATTTCTCCATTTCTTCCATATAGACCTGATAAACGCCGTCCAAAACCTTTTCGTCCTCTACGGGAACAAACAGATCGTTGCCTTCGCTGTCCGTACCTATCTTGAAAACTATAACCTCTTCATCGTCCATATCCTCATCCAGCACTTCGGGCTGAAGGAGTATGTACCATTCGTTATCGTAATCCAAAGTGGCGATGTGCTCGAATCTGGTTTCATTGCCCTCATCGTCCACAAGCACAAGGATGTCGTCATCTTCTTCGAACTGTTCGTCCATTTTTTCGTCTGCCATTTTTAACCTCCGCGTTCGGATTTTTTACTGCCTATATCATATTATATATCGGGGTCCGCCGTCAAGCGGTTTTTTCGCCTATCATAGCGGCATTTTGAGAGGATTGTCGAGATAAGTCTGCAAAATGACCGTTGCTGCGACCCTGTCTATCACGTTTTTACGCTTTTCCCTGCGCATTCCCGATTCTATCAGCACCCTTTCGGAAGTCACCGTGGTGAGGCGTTCGTCCTGATATACTATCTTGGCGTCCGTATAAGCGGCAAGCTGTCCGCCCCACTCCTCCGCCATAAGCGCGCGCGGTCCCTTGGTCCCGTCCATATTCAGCGGCAGACCTATCACCGCGACGCCCACGTTCTGCTGTTTGATAAGCTCGGCGATGTATTTGAAGTCGCTCTCATCGCCCTTGCGGCGATAGGTTTCCAAAGCGCCCGCGACCATGCCCATTATATCGCTGACCGCAATGCCCACGCGCACATCTCCAAGGTCTATACCCATATATCTTTTTCCCGTCATATGCCCTCCTTTGTTATTCGATTACGTCCATAGCTTTGCTCATTCGTGATATGCACTTATATCTGAAAATCGCAAACACTATAATGCTTATACCTAAAACAGCGCCCCATATAGCGCCGGATGAGGCGTAATTCCGCCCCATTGCCAATATTATGCCCACATAAGCCGCCACACACGCTATAGAAACCGCCAGCGACACCAGCATTGACGAAAGCGTTTTTGAAGACGACTTGACCAACTCGCGCACCGTGTTGTAGTCGAATTTGGGGGCTTTGATGTCCCTGCCCAGCGCATACGCGTTTACGCCCATATTTATCAGCGTAACGCTTATGAGCGCGCCGAAGAAATCCACCGCATTGAAAACGGAAAGTGAAATTAAGACTATGCAGTTTATCAGAGTGCATATAAATGAGAATATATCCGCAAGCAAAAGTTTGGCAATGATGATATCCTTGCACGATATGGGCATAAAGCGCATTATTTTGAAACTGCGCCCCTCTCTGGATACGGCTATGGAAGCCAGCAGGTTAGTGCCGCAGGTAAAGAGTATCAGCATCAATAAGGACATTGCGCCGTTCATCAGCGGATACATATCCTCCGTGCCTTCCGCCGCCCCCATAGGGAGCATTATGTTTAAGACGAGCAAAACTATCGGAGCAAGGACTATCCCCGCCAGCGATTGAAACGCGAGCTGCGGTTCACGCATCAGGCAGATAATATCCTTTTTCATAAGCGCCAGCTTTACGCCCGTGGATTTTATTTTCACTTCACTTTCCGCCGAATTTTTCTTGCCGGTGTTGATAACCGCGCGAGTGTCCGCCAAAGTAAAGAAGAACTTGCTTCCAATCAAAGTGAGTGCGGCACAGCCGACGATAACGGCGGCGTAGCAAAGTCCGCCCTGCCAGGAGCCGCACATCGCCTCTGCGGCAAAGTATGAAGGATATACGTTGCGCGTAAAGCCGCACATCATCTCCAAAAGCTCGCTTAGCATATCAAAGCTGTTTTCGCTTCCGTCTATGGCTATATTCTGCATACTGTTTTGCAGATAGAAGGAGCCGACATATATCAAAGCGAAAAACGCGCCGTATATTATAAGCATAAGCACGGTTTTCACAACGGAATTGCGCTTGAAGTAAGAGATTATCTTCATCAGCGGAAATGACAGCGCCGCCATGACGAACATAGGTATGACGGGAAGCGTAAGCGCCGTGAAAAAGAGCATAAGATAGTAGCCCGCCCCTGCGTAAACTTCCGCCTGCGCCGTAGGAGTGAGCAAGCCCTGCGCGATGAGTTCCGCATATGTTTCAGACGCGGAAGCGCTTCCCGCCGCCACCACGGCTCCGCCTGTCAGTGTGACCAAAACGCTGATTATCAGCGCGGAAAGATAGATAGTCAGCATACGCGACACAAATACCGCCGTACTGCCTATCGGCATGGAGGAAAGCAGCTGCCTGTCCTTTGAAAACCAAACGGTATTGATATAGGACGGCAGGAAAAATATCAAAATTGCCAGCTGTACCGTGAGAAATATAAGGTTGAGTATCTCGTCTAAATAGCCGCCGAATACCGCCGCCTGCGAGAGAAAATACAGCATTATCAGTACTCCGCCCAGAGGTACGGCAAACGCGACCAAAAGAAGGACGATAAGCCCTATTTTTTTGGCAAGCTTGCGCTTATCTCCGTTGGAGAGTTTGAAACTCATCAAAAGATCGAGTTTGAAAATTGCAAGGAAATTGGTCATATCACTCTCCGCTCTTGCTCAATTCGGGGCGGTATTCACCGCTTGTCAGCGCCAGGAAATAGTCTTCAAGCGAACTTGTAGCAGTTATTTCTTTAAGGTCGTCTTCGGACAGTGTTTTGACGATACTGCCGCGATTTATGATGACCACCCTGTCGCACAGCTTTTCCACCACTTCCAGCACGTGTGAGGAAAAGAACACGCTGTTGCCCTCCTCGCAATGGCTGCGCATCAGCTTTTTGAGCATATGCGCGGAGCGGGGATCCAAACCCGTCATAGGCTCGTCCAAAATCCACAATTTGGGAGAGTGGACCAAGGCGGCGATTATGCATATCTTCTGCTTCATTCCGTGGGAATACGTGTTGATCTGCTTGGAAAGCGCGGAAGATATTTCCAGCATTTCCGCAAGCGAATCTATTTTCTGCCTGCGCTGATTTACCGGTACGCGGTAGACGTTGCATACGAAATTAAGATAATCGTAGCCGGTAAGATTTTCATATGTGGCGTGATCGTCGGAGACGTATCCCATATTCATCTTTGCCCCTATCGGATCTTCCTTGATGTCGTGCCCGCACACGACCACGCTGCCCGCGTCGAACGGATGAATGCCCGTAATGCATTTGATGGTAGTCGATTTGCCCGCTCCGTTCGGACCGACGAAAGCGACCACTTCCCCTTCGTTCACCTCAAAAGATACATCGGAAACGGCGGTGGTGGTTTGACCTTTATACATCTTGGTCAGGTTGTTAACACTTAAAAGCGCCATATTTTACCCCTTGTTTTTCTTTATTTCTTTCGCCCTTACGAGCATTTTTTCATATCCGTTCTTTGACGGAACATAAAACTTTTCATCTTTCAGTTTGTCGGGCAGATACTGCTGTTCCACCCAGCCGCCGAAGTCGTGGGGGTATTTGTATCCTCCCATATGTTCTCCTGCGTAGTGGGAATCGCGCAGCGGCGGCGGAACATTGTCGTCTTTCACCTGCTCCACGGCTTTTGCGACCTTGTCCATTGCCGCCACCACGGAATTTGACTTGGACGCTTCGCATACATATATTATAGCATTGTAAAGAGGTATTTTACCCTCCGGCAAGCCAATATGTTCGTATGCATACATCGCGGAAGAAGCTATCACCAACGCCTGCGGATCCGCCATGCCAACGTCTTCCGACGAATGCACCACAAGCCTTCTGGCTATCAGCATTGGATCGCATCCCGCCTGAATGAGCCTTTCCGCCCAATACAGAGCCGCATCGCTGTCACTTCCGCGCAAGGACTTGCAAAAGGCGCTGAGCATATCGTAATACATATTTTCGTCCACGCTAAGCGACTTTTTCTGTATTGACTGTTCTGCGGTCGCCAAATCTATATGGACAACTCCGTCTGCGCCTGCGGGAGTGGTCAAAAACGCCAACTCCAAGGCGTTGAGCGCAGTGCGGACATCTCCGTCGCTTGCCCAAATCAGATGGTCCATTGCCTCCTTGTCCAGCCTTACCTTATGCTCTCCTAAGCCGTTTTTCTTATCCGTTAAAGCATGGGATATGGCGTCCTGCATATCTTTGTTATCCAGCTTTCTGAATTCGAATATTCTGCATCTGGACACTATCGCCTTTGTCATGGCTATATACGGATTTTCCGTTGTCGAGCCGATGAACGTGATATATCCCTCCTCTATCGCAGAAAGCACGCAGTCGCTTTGGGCTTTATTCCAGCGATGGCACTCATCCAGCAGGAGATAAGTCTTTACCCCTTCCGTCATACGACGGCGGCGAGCGTCGTCAATGACTTTTTTCGCGTCGGCGACCCCGCTTGAAACCGCATTCAGTTTGACAAACGCGCCTCCTGTGGTGTTTGCTATTATATTGGCAAGAGTGGTCTTGCCGCACCCCGGTGGTCCGTAAAAAATACAGCTCCCCAATGTGTCCGTCTGAATGGCGCGGCGCAGCAGCATACCCTTGCCCACTATGTGCTCCTGACCGTAAAAATCGTCAAGGCTGGTGGGGCGCATGCGTTCGGCAAGCGGTTTATCTCTCTTCATACCCATTTCAAACAAGTTTTCCATATGTTTAATTATACATACGGGCGCGCCCCGTGTCAACGCGCATTCTGTATTTTTATCATACGCCTCCACCCCCCCCTGTCAAGTTTTTTACCCTAACAATTGAAAATGCCTTGAAGAAAACGGCTTCAAGGCAGAAAAATTATGGATTTACGGCGCGCTCACTTTTCGGGCGCGAAAACAAAGGTTATATCGTAATGCCCTTCATCGCGCTCTATGCTTATCGGCACGCCGGTCATTTTTATTCCGTTTTCCTCTACGCAGTCCCGTTCGCCCTCCGCGAAACGAATACGGAAAACAGTCTTCCCTCGGCGATAGGTTATCACGATATTTTTCCACTCTTTTATTAGAGGCTTTTTGCATTCGATCGCACCGCGGCGTATCCTGAATCCCAAATAGTCTTCCAAGTAAGTCTTGAAATACCACGCCGCGCTGCCGGTATACCAACTCCAGCCAATGCGCCCTTTCATCTTCTCATTGTAATACACGTCGGCGGCTATCACATACGGCTCTCCGCAATATACGTTTTTGCCGTCCCCTTCGCAAGCGTATATCGGATCGAGTATGCGCGCAAGGCGCGCCGCACGTTCGCCGTCACACATCTTGCAATATGCCTTGAACAGCCACACCGCGGCATGAGTGTACTGTCCGCCGTTTTCTCTCACGCCCTTGGGATATGAAGAGATATATCCGCAGTAAAACTTCTTGTCAAACGGCGGATCCAGCAATCGCACGACGCCGAAATTTTCGTCTATGAGTTTATTTGCATGCGCAAGCGCGGCGGCTGCCCGCTCTGCTCCCGCTATGTCGGATATCACCGACCACGCCTGACAGATTATATCGATTTTGCATGCGGGAGAATTGTCCGTGCCCAGCCAAATGCCGTCATCCGTAAACGCACGGGCATACCTGCCGTTGAAAAACGCGCCCTCGACCGCCGCTTTGAATGCGTCCCGCAGCGATATATATTTTTCACGCAAAGCCGCGTCTATGGACGGCAGCATTTTATCTATGACCGCCGCCGCAAACTGCGTAAGCCAAACGCTCTCCCCTCTGCCGCGCAGACCTATTTCGTCCAAAGCGTCGTTCCAATCGCCGCCGCCGATGAGCAAAAGTCCGTGCTCGCCGACTTTCAGGCTGTCTATCGCGCGCAAAATGTGGCGCAAAAGCGTGTCCGACCCGCCCGTTGCGGCGCGTTCCATTCGCGCACGTTCATCATCGGCAAGCGGAGGCGACGAAAGATAAGGTATTTCCTCATTCAAAATATCCCCGTCAGAAGTAAAGGCTATATATTCCGCGGTGACATATCCCAAGAAAAGCCTGTCGTCGGTGATACGAGTGCGCACGCCCAAGTTGGGGCGGTGCCACCAATGCATAACGTCGCCTTCTTCATATTGATGAGCGGCGCACTCCAAGATAACGGAGCGGACATAATCGGGATCGGCATACAAGTGCGCCAAACAGTCCTGCAACTGATCGCGGAAACCAACGGCTCCGCCCGCCTGATAAAATCCGCATCTGGCGCTGAGCCGTGAGGAATAAATTTGATAAGGCAGATTATTCATAAGCAGACTTTCCTGTTCCGGTATGCCGCTTATACTCAAATTTTGCAGCGATTTGAACATATTTACCTGTTTTTCCGTCTCAAAGGCAATATCTTCCGCAGTCAAGGTATTTGCGATTCGCTCATTGTTTGTTATGACGAAATCCAAACATATCTCTTCCCCGCTTAAAATACGCCTTGAAGCCGTAATGCGGGCAACGCATACGTTGACATCGGAAGTATCGGAAGAGAATATATCTCCGTTTAACGCCCTAAAATAGCTTTGACGGCAATAAGACCGAGAATCTTGCAGGCAAATGATATATGCTTTCTGTCCCGTAAGCGAATTTTCCGCAATAACGCCGCGGCTTATCGTTTTTACGTCAATGTTTTCGGGAGAAGGAATTCTGCCCAAAAGCGGCTTGACATTAAATATTATGTCAGCGTCCGCAGCAGTATCCGCAGTATTTTTAAGCGTAAGGCGGTAAACTTTTGCCAGCCCCTGCTTGACGATGCCGACTTGAAGATTGCAAAGTATACCTTCCGCCATACAGCAAAAATACGTAGCGCCCTTAGCATGGCGCACATATCCGCCCGGCTGCAATTTGTTGCATCTGAGATACTTGCCTCCGACGACAAGATAGAGTTTTTCGCTTGCGGTATCTTCAACGGGATCGTTATGCCAAAGGGTAATTTTGTTTTCGCAGGAATTGGAAGCAAAGGTAAACCCTCCGCCGTTTTGCGTTATTACAAAACCGCCCTCTTCCGCCGCCACGACGTTTGAGTACGGTAAGAGCGGCGGCGACGTTACGATATAATCGCCGTTATCGGTAAAATATCCGAAACCGCTTTCAAGGCGCACCGCGGGCTTTTCCACTTTTGTCAAAAGCGCCTTTTTATAAGAACGTATTTCGCAAAACTCTTTCTGCTCGGGCGCGTGGACTTTTTTAATTTCGTCAGCAAAAAACACTATTGGCGAATTAAAGCGTGCGGAAAGTTCGTATATGTCCGTTATGTGCACTAAATTCAATTTTTCTATATTTCCCATTATCGTGCGGTGAAGCAGTCTGTCGCGCTTTTGCGCGTAATATTCGTCGTTTTTATCCAATATAACTGCCAATTCACAGGGTAAACCGCACAAATTCATATATAATACGGCGGATATTGCGCTATCGAGCAGGGCAAAATGCTTTTCGTGATCCATAACGAATACGCGCCTTCCTCGGTCGGAATTATAATAGTGTATGTTTTGTGCACTTATAATCGGATATAAAAGCGAAGGCGCAAGAGCGTCCAAAAGCTCATTTGTCTTATTATCCGAACGATAACGCAAAGTGCGTAAAGAAGACAGTTTCGCACATTCTTCGCAATAAGCAAAATAATTTTCCTCATCGACTCCGCGCATAAACTCTTCAAGCTTTCTGACCTCGGTTCCGAACGCCTTTATCACATATAATTCGCCGCACCCTCCGGGGGTTACGGTTATCTCCGCACTAACGTTCAAGCAGGGATACATAACGTCGCCGAAATCTGGCGAAACGCCCTGTTTGCCCGCAACGCTTGCTGCGCTGCAAGAGTATTTGCAATTTCCTCCTCCGTATAATTTGAATGCCGCAAATTTATCTCCGCCCTCGCTTTTTGAACGCTTGGTCACATATACCGCTTCCGGCTCCTGACTGCAGGATACGAACATATCCGCATATACGGGATGTGAAGCGTATTCTTCTCTTTCCGCCATACTCAGCCGTTCATAGTAAGATATCTCATATCTGACCAGCGAATCCGTATTGTTTTTTATGGTAAGCTTTCTCACTTCCCCTTCTGTTCCTTTAAGCAGAAAAATCTTTTGTTTACAGCTATGCGACAGGTTTTCATACTCAACATACCCCGGCTCATACGAGAACGTAAATTTATCTTTGACGGCTTTTATAGGCATATATGTCGGAGAAAACTCCTCCCCTTCTCCCTTTATTACGAAAAATCCGCCGTCGGGTAACTCCGGATCCTGCCGCCATCTGTTTATATTCATACCGAATGCGCGCGAGAGCGAACAGCCGCTTTCCGTAAACGCCGCAGAATAACCGCCCTCGCTCAAAAGCGCGGCTTTGGGATAAGTATGTCCCGCATATTTGCGGAAAAATCCCGTTTCAAGCGGATATACGAAATCGGCTTTGGGCTTTCTTGCGCAAACCGTAAGCGGAACTCTTTCTTCTGTGAGCAGCTTTCCGCCGCGCATATATTCGTCGGACATAAAATATTTGCAGATTATATTTCCGTGCAACGCATTGGTGACAGCCGCCATTATCATTCCCTGATGGTGCGACATATGGCTGCACACTATCTTCCCGCCTGCGGAACAATCTATGGCTTCGCAAAAGCCGTACTTCCCGTAAACGCCCGCTTTTTTCAACTTTTTCAAGTTGGTAGCCGCCCTAGCAGGAATATATTTCAGCATCATAGCGGAAGAATACGGCGAAATGACGCATTTATCATTTGCCGCTTTCAAGGCAAGAGTGCTTATGCCGAACTGTCCGTATCTATAATTTCCGCCATCGTCAAAGTCGTAATAACCGCTTTCGCTTATGCCGAACATTCCCTTGCAGGTATTGACGCCCATAACTGTGCTTGCACCGCGGCAGGAGTGCGTGATAAGGGAAAATTCGCTGTCCTCGAAAAACAGCTGAGGCATCAGATATTCAAACGCGGTTCCCGCCCACGAAACAAGCATATTGCCGTTTGCGGATATGATATCCCGCCTTAAACCGTCCCAAGCGGGGATACCGCGGCACGTGGCAATATATGCCAAAACGCGCGATTCGGAAGCCATCATATCGTAGTGCCCTTCAAAAGCGTCCTTTTCAAGGTCGTATCCGATGAAAAATCTGCACTTTGCCCTGTCAAACAAGGCTTCAAGCCGCATTTCGTTGAGCAAAATATCCGCGTTATCGCAACTTGAGTTATTTGCTTTCAAAAAGGCTCTTGCGACTGTCAGACAAGCCGCCAAATTTCCGTTATCCACGGAGGATACGAAACGCGGCGATTTCGGCTTTCCGTCCAAATCGTACCAATTATATAAATTGCCCTTCCATTTGGGGAGAGTGCGAAGCTTTAGCATATCGGCATTTATCCTGTCTATCGCTTCGGCGGCGGGCAATATTCCGCACTCCGACGCACAAACGTGCGCCAATATTCCAAAGCCCAAATTGGTCGGCGAAGTCATCTGCGCCGTTTTAACTCCGTTTTCAAAGGATAAATTATCTGATATAAGTCGGCTTTGTCCGCGCATATAGTCAAAATACGCATAGGTATCGCAGGCTGCGGCACGCAAAAACGCCTTATCCTTTTTACTTAGCGATTTATATGTTAACCCGATGTTGCCGAGCGCCAGCGCGCAGGCGTATATCGCACACAGCGCGGCGTAGACGGGTACGGCAAGCACAGAATACAACGCAGCGGACAGAGCCGCAAGCAAGACCGCTCCGCCCGCGATAACCATAAAATGCGCGCTTACAGGCTCTTTCATACTGCCCGCAAACGTGCGCCATTCCAGCAGGTTTTTATGCGCCAAAAGCCTGAATATCGTCTTTGCCGTAACCGCAATATTCATAAACGCGTTGAACGGGAGCAGTAATATATTCTCTATTCCGAGCAATATGCTGCGCATAAAACCGCCCAGCGCGTATCTTGCCCTGACTCCGTCCGCTATGGAATACAATGAAAAGCCCGCGGAAACCAACGGGACCGCCATAAGGCATACGCCCGTTATTATCGCAAATATGATATTACCCGCAGCAAGCGCCGTCACCACGGCGGCAAAAGCCAATGGGGCGGAAAATACTGCCAGCGCATTACGCAGTATTATATAGCGGTACAGCGCGTGACAGTTGCGCGAAAAAGCCACGGGAAGCAGGAGCAGATCGCCCCTTCTCCATCTTTCTTCTCTGCGCATATGGGAAAGGTATGTCGGCGGAGCGTCCTCATATACGATATCTCCCGCCGCGCCGCATTTTATCAGCGCGCCTTCGGCTATGTCGTGGCTCAAAATACGCCCTTCGGGAAGTTTACCTCTCAGTTTTGCATCAAATGAGCGCAAATTATATATGCCTTTACCGCAAAACACGCTTTGACCGCTCAGATTATAATAAAAATCCGAGTATGAACAATATTCCTCCACTCCCGAATCGTGCAAATATCTCAAAGAGTACGGTGTTTTCAATGAAGAAAGTTTATATTTACATCCGAATGAAAGCATATCGTACTTGCCCGCAAGCGGGTGCATAGCCGCATTTACCGCCCTGCGCACCCCGCCCGGAGTCAGCCGCGAATCCGCGTCCAGCAATAAGATGTATACGGGGGTAAACGGCAGACGTCCGATATATTCGAAAGCCTTTCTTTCCCCGCGAAGAAGCAGCTCGTTCATATCCTCTATGGCGCCGCGCTTTCTCTCCCTTCCCGACCACATAGCTCCGTTTTTTACTCTTTTGCGAACCAAAACGAAAATGTCGCGCTCCTGCTCCGCGGCGGAAAGCGCGGCTATTATCTCCCCGTCCTTCTCCGCGTGTTCGGTATAAGACGGCTCAAAATCCGCAAGCAGGACAAAGCCGGCATTGTCGTCCGCATTCACGGAACGGATAGCCCTAAGTTCTTCCAAGGCGGCGCTTGCCTTGCGCGCGTCGGACAGCACCACGGACATTACGGTCAAAACTTTTCCGCCGTCCGGGATATGTTCGCATTTTAAGCGCGGAATATTGCGGACAGGCATAAATGCGGACAAAACTTTTACAAGCAAATATTCAACGGGGAAAAATGCCGTAAACAACACAGCAAAGAATGTGAACGCCGCAAGCGCCGCGCCGTGAACAAACACCGCCGCTGTGACGGCAAGCGCCGCATCTATCGCAAATACAGCGGCTCCGAAAGCCGCCGCACGCAGCTCTCCTCCCCAAGAAGAAACTTTTTTACCGCACAGAAGTCTGTAAACTTTGCGCCTGCTTTCAAACAAATATTCCCCGAAATGTTTTTCCCTCTCGTTTGCGTATGTCATAAGTTTCTCCGCGCAGTATCTTTCGGACATATTCGCAAAGCGAGAAAGCGCGCCCAAAGCGTTTAAGTATAGTTTTTTGGAGATATCGTCCATATCGCGGTATGTCTTATCGCGCGAAAATATCTCTCCCGCCGGGGAAGCGCTCAGCATAAAGTTCAAGTCAAATTCGTCGTTAAGCGACTTGAGCGATTTGACCGCGTTGGATAAGAGCAGCGCCGTATCGGACAGATAGACTCCGAAGGTTATCTCCGCATTTTCCGTGCCCGTTTCCGCACTTTCTTCACCTGCAAGCTTGCTCAAAAGTTTGCAATAATAGCCGTAGCCCGGCAGACGGGAATGCGCTGCTTCGAATTTTTCATCGGAAGCGGCAAAGCGCCTTGATTTATTTATCAAAATTATCCGCTTGCACATACGCGATATGTGCCTTAACAGTGAATATTCAAACGCCGCAGGCAGCGCGAATATCTCCGCAACGGTAAGCGGCGCATACTTATTGAAAAGTTTTATCTGCTTTATACACTTTTCCGCCTTGGCTTCGCACCTGTCAAGGGACGTGAGCAGGTGGGCAAGCGCGACCGCCCGCACTTTTCCTCCGCACCTGGGAAGCGCGTTTAAATGCAATATGCCCTTTTTATCCAGACTTGTCAAAAGAAAATTGCCGTTTTCGTACAGCCATTTTTCACATTCTTCAAGCAAAATGCCCCTTTTTACATTGCGTTTTACAACGGAAAAAGCGCGCTTTATCTGCGCCACGGTTTCGTGATACGGTATCCCCACGCCCGTTCTGTCTCGCACAGTCATAGATTGAGCCAAAGATACCACGTTCAGCTGCATATCCTCTTCATCCGCGCGCGCGATGACGGAATACCGCCTTCTTCTTTTCAGTGAAGCCAGCGCGGGCAGCAGAAAACAAAGCGCCAAAGTTGCTATTATCAGATAATATACCATAGTTTCCTCTCGGCAATTATTGACAATAGCGCAAACATTATACCGCGCAGGAAATGAAAAAGGCGGCTGATACCGCCCTCAAAGTCCCAAACGATCCGTAAGCCGGATTCTGTTTACGATGACCATCTATCCAGGCGCGGCGTTACCGCCGTGCTCAAGCGATTTTCCGACGCGGCAGGCTACCGCATAATGTCGTTTTCTCTTGCACCGAGTGGGGTTTACAGGGCATCCCGCGTCGCCGCAGGATCGGTGAGCTCTTACCTCGCCTTTCCATCCTTACCCGTCAAAGACGGGCGGTCTATTTCTGTTGCACTTTCCTTTAAGTCGCCTTAACCGGTAGTTAGCCGGCACTCTGCCTTGCGGTGTCCGGACTTTCCTCACATTTGTGCGGTCATCCGATCGTTTGGGATTTCATATTACCACCTGCGCAATCAAAAGTCAAGCGCGTTGTCCTTAATGTATTTGCGCAGCTTTTCTATCGCCTTCTTTTCTATACGCGATATATATGAACGGGATATATCGAACTTTTCCGCCACCTGGAGCTGCGTATGAGCGGGAATGCCTTCAAGTCCGTACCGCATTTTTATTATCTCGTATTCGCGCGTGTCCAAAGCCGACTTTACCACCTTATAAAGCTTTTCGCGCACAAGTGAGTTTTCCACCTCTTCTATCACGTCGGCGCTGTCTTCAAGCAGGTCCATCAAGGTTATCTCGTTTCCGTCTTTATCGCTGCTGACAGGCTCGAACAAAGAGCGCGTACCCTTGTACTTCTTACTTGCCCGCAGCGTCATAAGTATTTCGTTTTCTATG
This sequence comes from uncultured Clostridia bacterium, assembly GCA_944380395.1. Classification (GTDB taxonomy): domain Bacteria; phylum Bacillota; class Clostridia; order Christensenellales; family UBA3700; genus Alloclostridium. Next base: position 77,741 of record CALWHM010000001.1, read on the forward strand.
CATTTGCTGGCGTATGTGGCAAACTGCGTGCCCTTGCCGTCCGAATAAGTATTCACCGCCTTAATAAGTCCGATGGATCCCACGGAGATAAGCTCGTCATTGTCATTGTATCCGGAATACTTTTTTACGATGTGCACCACAAGGCGCATATTGTGGTTGATTATTTCGTCACGCGCGGATTTGTCCCCGTTCCACATCCTCTCTATAAGCTGTCTTTCCTTTTCGGGGGAAAGAGGAAGTGGAAAACTGTTTTTATTTTTTACATATCCTGTGAAGAAGAAAATGTTGCCCAGCAGGGCGAATAAACCGCTCAAAAACATATTTCACCGCCTTATTCGTTCTGAAATATGCTATGTCAAAAAGAGCTTGTACAATTCCGTCCGCGGAAAAATTATAAAAAAAAGACCCCTTAGGGTCCTTTTCGGTAATTGGCAATTACTTGTTTTGCTTTTTCTTGAGCACTTCGTTTATCTCGTCCAGCCAGCTGTTTATATCCTTAAACTGTCTGTGTACGGCGGCAAAACGAACGTAAGCCACGTCGTCTATCTCCTTTAATCCGTCCATTACCATCTCGCCTATTTCGTCGGACGTTATTTCCTGATCCAAATGATTTGCCACGCGCTTTTCAATGTCGGCAACCAAATTGTCTATTTGCTGCATGGCAACGGGGCGCTTCTCGCACGCTTTAATAATGCCCTGCTTTACCTTTTGTGCGGAAAAAGCCTGGCGTCCGCCGCTCTTTTTTACGACCATTACGGGGGTAAACTCCACTGTTTCGTAAGTGGTGAATCTTTTGCCGCATGCGATACACTCGCGCCTGCGGCGAATGGACGTGCCGTCCTCATTCACGCGCGAATCTATAACCTTGCTGTCCATACACCCGCAATATATACACTTCATTGTCTTTTCCTCGTTTTTTCTTTATTATATCACTTTTTTTGCGTTAGTGCAATGATTTTAACAGTTTCTGGGCACGGGACATACGGGATCCGCCCCGGGACGGTCGCCCAGCTCCACCAAAATGGCGTCCTCGCCTATCTTGACTATATTTTTCCACGGTACAAAAATGCTCTCTTCTCCGGATACGCTTTTGAAAAACTTCTTTTCACCGGGAACTATAACGCCCAGAACATTGCCCGAACAAGTGAGCGCAAGATCGAGAATACGCCCGAGTTTTTTGCCGTCCGTGATGTTTACAACTTCTTTTTCCCTAAGTTCGCAAAATGTGAGATCGGATATCATAAAAACCCTCCGCCATATCTTATGCGGAGGGTGCATCTTTAATACTTGTCTATTACAAATTCTTTGATATACGCCAGCGCGCTTTTTTCCAATCGGCTGACCTGCGCCTGCGATATGCCCATTATCGCGGATATCTCCGTCTGCGTCCTGCCCTTGAAGTAGCGCAACGTTATTATCCTTTTTTCACGCTCGGGCAATTCTTCAAGCGCGGTTTTTATGGATATTTCATCTATCCACCTGTCCTCACAGCAACGCTTATCTCCCAGCTGTTCCAGCAGACTGACGCTGTCGTCCCCGTCGCCGTACACGCATTCTTGAAGCGATATGGGTTCGCTTACCGCGTCCAAGGCGGTCACAACGTCTTTATAGGGCACGTCTATTTCGGCTGCCACTTCCATCAATGAAGGTTCACTCCTGCCCACGGACATAAGCTCTCGCGCCCGCAGCGTTTTATAAGCTATGTCGCGCATACTGCGGCTGACCTTAATTGACGTGCCTTCCTTTATAAACCGCCTTATCTCGCCTGCCACCATCGGAACCGCGTAAGTGGAAAATCTCACGTTGAAGGACGGATCAAAGCCGTCAATTGCCTTGATAAGCCCCACAATGCCCACTTGGAACAAATCATCGCTGTTTGCCTTGCCCCTGAAACGCTGCACAAGCGAAAGTACCAAACGTATATTTGCCATTACAAGCGTTTCGCGCGCCTTTTCGTCGCCGTTAGAACTTTTTTTAAGCAGCGCTTCGCATTCCTCGTTGGTAAGTCTGGGGAGTTGCGCCGTATCCAAATTACATAAGTTTACTTTACTCATGATCCCTCCTTATGTACGCGGACAAAGGTATCATGCGCAAAGTCAGACTATTTATTCACGCAAATATTTCGGCGGCAAACCGCCGCGATTTTACGATAAACTTATTTTACACCCGCCCTAGCATTGTTCATATTTGGTTATTTCCTTTTTCAGTTTTTTCATAACCTTCTTTTCCAGCCTGGATATGTACGATTGGGATATGCCCATTATATCCGCTATTTCCTTTTGCGTTTTCTTCTGCGCTCCCAATATACCGAAGCGCATTTTTATTATCTCTTTTTCCCTGTCGCTCAGTTTGTCAAAACACATCAGCAATATGTCTTTTTCCGCTTGGCTCTCCATATCTTTATAGATAATATCGCTGTCCGTGCCAAGTACGTCGGACAAAAGCAGCACGTTGCCCTCCCAATCCACGTTAAGCGGCTCGTCGAGTGACATCTCCGACTTGGTCTTGGACGTCTTGCGCAGAAACATAAGTATCTCGTTTTCTATGCATCTGCTGGCGTATGTAGCCATTTTTATCTGCTTTTCCGCGTCGAAAGAATTAACGGCTTTGATAAGCCCTATCGTGCCCACGGATATCAGATCTTCTATGTCCGTATTCGTATTGTCAAACTTCTTTGCAATATAAACTACTAGGCGCAAATTGCGCTCTATAAGCTCGTTTTTTGCCTGTTCGTCATTTTCCGCAAGTCGCCTTATCAGCTGTTTTTCCTCCTCCGCGTCCAACGGCGCGGGAAGCGCTTCGCCTCCGCCGATAAAGTCTATCCTGTTTTCCGAATACAGATTGAGAGCCGATAGAATTTTTGCCAATAATTTTTTTAACATACCCACCTCATATGCCTGCCGGCAGTATAACTTTGAATTCACCCATCGATGTGCCCGATATGGCGGCGGTGACATCTCGTACGCTCCTGCCGCTTTGTTCGGGAAAAGTAACGCATTCTATTTTAATCGCGGGCAGATAACTCTCCCCGTTCACCGTTTTGACCCATATTCCGCTGACGCGCTTTGCGCCCCGCTTCACCAATTTTTTCGCCAGCTTCTTGTCTATCACCATAACACCCATACCGCCGCGCGTCAAAGTGTTGCCCGTGTCTATTATCCCTTCGCAGGATATTTCCGCGCCGCCCGCGGTTATCAACACCGTACAGCCTGCTCCCTCTGTGCGCTTTTTTGCCATATATCCCGATATCTGCCTGCAAAAATATAAGAGCACTATCCCCGCGGCGGCTATATAAGCGCCCAAAAGGCTGTTCGGATAATACAGGGCGTTCACAAATTGGGAAACGGACAAATTGTTCAAGAGCAACACAATTCCGCCCAGCGCCGCCGTATACACAAAATAAAGCAGCGTAGCCATAACATAGCGCTTAAATGACGGATATTTGCTCATCAGAGCGGTCATAACAATCAGCATAAGGACTTTTACCGCTCCCGCCGCGGCAAAATTTATGTAAGGCACCGCAACGGCAAAACAACTGCCCGCGAGCGCGGCTGCGGCAATGCGGAACGCTTTCACCTTCATTTTCAAGCTAAGCAGCGTTATGTAGGCGATAAAGGCGTCAATAAAGAAATTGCTTACCAACACATATTCCACATAAACTATCATACCCGTATGATAGTACAGAAGGATCGCAAAAAACTTTCCACTTTGTCGAAAGAAAAAATTATATCTCCGTAAAATGAAAACGCACCCTTTCGGGTGCGCTCATTATAAATCAATTGTTGCCGTCGTTGCGATTATGGAAGCGCTGTAAAAACTTGGGAATATTGCGCTTGACCTGTTCCTGCTCCTGCGGCTGAGGCTGCTGCGGCGCGGAAGCTCTTCCGGGAGCAAAGCCCGAAGGCGGCTCACTGTATCCCGACCGATAACCTGCGCCCGTACCCGTATTCGCGCCGTAACCGCCGTTGTTATATCTCGGCTCGTATCCTCCTTGTACCGGAGTTACGGGAGCCTGCCCGGGATACGGCTGAGGATTGGGATAGCCGCCGTGAGCGCCCGATTGAGGATAAGGCTGAGCGCCGGGATAACCTGCGCCGCCCTGCCTGCGCGCGCCCGAAAAGTCGGGAGTGTTAAAGTCGGGGCGAGCGCGATGTTCCGCGTTTGCGTCCTGTCCTTGTCCGTTCGCGTTTTGCGCGGATTCTTTGTCGGGGAAGCCCGTGGCTATTATGGTTATCTTCACTTTGTTCTTATACTCTTCCCCTTCATATATGCCCATACCCCAAATGATGTTTGCGTCGGGATCGGCAATGGACTGCACTAGAGTGCTGGCGTTGTTTGTTTCGCTCAACGTAAGATCGCTTCCGCCCTGGAAGTACATAATGATATTTTTTGCGCCCTGTATGTCAGATTCAAGCAGCGGAGAGGATACGGCAAGCCTCATAGCTTTCAGCGCCTTGTCCGGACCGCTTGCCTCTCCTATGCCCATATGCGCAACGCCCTTGTCGTGCAGGACGGCATACACATCGGCAAAGTCGAGATTGATAAGGGAGTCCCTCATTATCAAATCGCTTATGGACTGCACCGCCTGACGGAGAACCTCGTCCGCTTCCTGGAACGCACGCATTATGGAGACGTCCGCAGGCAGCACGTCGTTGAGCTTTTCGTTGGGAATAACGAGCAGCGTATCCACGTTGTCCCTTAAATTTTCAATGCCTTCAAGCGCATTCATCATACGCTTTTTACCTTCAAACTTAAACGGAGTTGTAACTACCGCCACGGTCAGAATTTTATTGCTTTTGGCAATGGAAGCTATGACGGGAGCAGCCCCTGTACCCGTGCCGCCGCCCATACCCGCGGTGATGAACAGCATGTTCACGTCTTTCAGAAGCCCTTCTATCTCGTCGCGCGATTCAAGAGCCGCATTCTTACCTTTTTCCGGATTGGCGCCCGCGCCCAAACCCTTTGTGGTGTTCATTCCTATCGCCAGCTTTACGGGCGCTTCGGAAGAAAGCAATGCCTGCTTGTCCGTGTTGATAGCCACAAATTCGGCAGTGTTTATGCCTGCCCTCACCATCTGATTCACGGCGTTACAGCCGCCGCCGCCCACACCGAATACCTTTATTTTCGCGGAGCCTATGTCCTGATCCGTCATGACTCTACACCCTCCTTAGTTTGTTTATAAATTTGCTGAAAAGACTTTTTTCGCTTCTTTTCAGGTGCGCCTGTCTCATTACGGAGATAAGCGAGGAATACTCCGGTTTATCATATCCCGGAACATTGGGAGCAAGCGGAGTTATAGCCCGCCCCATACTCTTTGCCAAATATTTTATTGCACCTTTCATATTGAAAAATGCGTTCCCCGTGGCGAATATTCTGCGTGTGGATTGAGAATCCGCCACATTATCGAATACCGCGTTCAAATCGCCCGCAACTTCACGCAGGCAGCCCCTTACTATCTCGTTTATGTCGGAAGCGCGGTATTTCAGCACGTCGCCGTCCTTGGGCAGAGAATAAAAGTTGAGCTGTTCGTACTCGTCCGTCAAATCTATCTGACCCAACAGCGAAAGCGCGGAATAAAAATCCACGTCCAACCTTTCCGTAAGTTCCGCCGCAACTATCGCGCTGCCCGTGGTCACGGACTCCAAGCCCTGCAAACCTTCGCCGCGCACGCCTGCAAGCGAGCATTCCAAAAAGCCGAGATCCACCAGCACTTCTCCGCCCGCACGATATGAATCGTCCAACAGCGTAAGCCCTTGAGCATGGGCGGAGCTTATGTATTCCGTATCGGAAAAATTCAAAGCGTCCGCTATTTTGCCGATTGCGTCCGTAAAACCTTTCCTGCACGAAATATATGAGTTGTAAGTGGTCATCGTTCTGCCCGTAAGCCCTACGGGATCGCTTACCACTTCGCCGCCGTCTATGCGGTAGCCGAGCGCGCAATGCTGAATTACGTTTCGCGTTTTTTTGAGCACTTCCAGCCCGCGAGCAGCCGATTTATCCGCCAAATTGCGTGTGATAATGCTGTCTTCATTCAAAACGGTGACGTTTTCGTCGGCATAAAATTCGCAAAACGCGGAGGGCACACCCACCCAAAGCTCATCTATGCTGCCGTGAGAAGGAAGTTTGTTGTATGCTTTTATCACCGCGTCTTCCAATGACGCGGTATTATACCAATCGCCTTCCCCGTATCCGTCGTAAAGCTCCGAACTCATTCCGAAAATGCTCACTATTCCCTTGCCGGAACCCGTTCCGACGGCTATGGTGACGGCGTCTGATCTGACGTCAAGCACACATAAATCCTTTCCCATACTTCTTATTATAATGCAAATGAAAGACTCTGTCAATAGTTTTATAAAATATTATAATAAATGCGCGCATAAATATACGCGCACGCGAGAAATTTACGCAAAATTATCGGGAAGCGTTGGGGAATATTTCACTTGTATGGCGCCGTTTTCATCTATCTCCGTAAAAAAGAATCCGCTCTCACAGTTTGTGAAATCATCTTTCATCATAACAAGATATCTCATATACAGTCCGCCGAACACCGCGTCCATATCCCCTTCAGCATACATCAGAAGATGCGCGCCCGTGTTGGTGAGTATGTCCACATAATTGCCGTCCGAATAATACGCCATCGATTTGATGAAATAGGAAAGTTTTTCGTTCATAAGCAAGTTTGCCTCTCCGCCCGCTATAACGGAAGAAAGCCATGGAATTTCCGCAAACGCGCCTGCCGCGGTCTGCAAAGTGTAACCCGATACGGTGATATAACCGCTTTCGGGAAGTTCCGACGTTACGGAAATTACCTTTAATTCCCTGTCGAGCAGAGCATATCCGCCGTTGCAGGGAATGCAGATGAACGCGTTGCGCAACGTGCAGTTTATGGAAACGGTGCCGGGGAAAGAGCGCTCCACGGTTATCACTTTCACTTCGGGATAAGCCGCCTCCACATTGGAACGCACGGCTTCTTCATCCACGGAAAATATACTGCCGCCCTCCTTTACCCCGGAAACGGAAACTATGCCCGAAGAATATTCGCCGTCAAAAGAAATATCGGAGGTGGTCACAACGCGCACTTCTCCTATTGCGAAAATGCTGCACGCCAAAACAACCGTGACCACCACGACGCATAAAACGCTTATTAAAATCGCTGCTCTTTTGTTCATCAAACGACCCTGATTATATTTGCACCCAATTCCGAAAGAACGGGCGCCATGTCCTCGTATCCCCTGTCGATATGATAGATGTCCTTCAACTCCGTTCTTCCTTCCGCCGCCAGACCCGCCAGCACTAAGGAAGCTCCTCCGCGCAGATCAGTGGCGCACACCTCCGCCCCGTGCAGACCGGGAACCCCGCGGACGACCGCCGTCCTGTCACGCACGGTGATATCCGCGCCCATTTTTATAAATTGCGGCACGGTTTTGAACCGCGTTTCGAATATGTTCTCCGCAATCACGGACGTACCGCGCGATATGGTCTGCAACGCCATTATCTGCGTTTGAAGATCCGTCGGGAAGCCGGGATAGTACATCGTATCTATTCTTTCAAGCGATTTAAGTCTGCCCTTGCTTCTTACGGATATTTTATCATTTTTGCATATTACTTTGCAAGTGGTTTTGGACATTTTCGCTATAAGCGAAGAAAGATGTTCGGGCACAACTCCTTCCAGCGTCACATTTCCGCCGCACATCGCCGCAGCTATCATATAAGTGCCCGCGATTATCCTGTCTGGAATGGGGGTATATGTTACTCCGTGCAGCTTTTCCACGCCTTCCACCGTTATCATACTGCTCCCCGCACCCGATATTCGGGCGCCCATAGCGTTCAAAAAATTTTGAAGATCGGTTATCTCCGGCTCCTTGGCGCAGTTTCTTATCACGGTGACTCCGCGTATAAACACGCTTGCCATCATCAAATTTTCCGTAGCTCCCACGCTGGGCAGATCCAAAAGTATCTGCGCGCTGTGCGCCCCCGAAGCGTCGCAGTCCAAGTATCCGCTCTCTTCATCTATGCTTATGCCCAATTCCCTCAGCCCCGAAAGATGTATATCTATCGGACGCATGCCTATTTCACATCCGCCGGGATAAGATATTCTGGCTTTTTTCATGCGCGAAAGCATAGGCCCCATTAAAAATATGGACGAGCGCAATTCTTTTGCCAGCACGCAAGGTATCGCGTCGCAATATATGTCGTGCGCGTCTATAGTGATATTTCCCGAATCGTCGCGGGTGATGATACAGCCTATCCCCGCGAGTATTTTAAGCATATTCCTAATGTCGGATATTTCAGGACAGTTTTGCAAAGTCACCTTTTCTTTTGTGAGTATACTTGCCGCCAACAGCGGCAGTACGCTGTTTTTTGCCGCTTTCACCCTTATTCGCCCTTCCAGGGGATTGCCGCCCTCTATTATGTATCTGCTCATATTTTCTCTCCACATCGTAGCGGCGCAATGCCGTTATGTACTCAATACATTTTATGGCCGAAAGCGAGTCTTTGTGATTTTGCCGCCACGCGTTGGAGCACGGCTACGGCGCAAGTGAACATAAGCAAGGACGTTCCGCCCGCGCTTACGAATGGGAGCGGAAGCCCGGTGGGCGGTATACTGCCCGTAACGACCGCGATATTCAAAAGCGCCTGAACGCCTATAACCGCGGTAATGCCTGCCGCAAGATAACAATCAAACCTGCTTTCCGCGCGCATGGCGATAAGGGCGCCGCGCCAAACTATTATCCCGAATACCGCCATCACGGCGATACAGCCGACAAAGCCCAGCTCTTCTCCTATCACGGAAAAGATAAAGTCGCTTTCCGCGAACGGAAGAAACAGATATTTTTGACGGGAATTGAACAGTCCCACGCCGAACAATCCGCCCGAACCCAGAGCGTAATACGACTGAATCAGCTGATAACCTTCACCCAAAGGCGACGACCACGGATCCAAAAATGCGGCTATACGTTTCAGGCGATAAGGCTCCGCCGCAATCAAAACAACTACCAGAACCGCCGCGGGTATGCCGAGGAGCGCGAAATGCCTTGCCTTGGCTCCGCCCAAAAACAGCATTGCCATTGTGACAAGTCCCACGCACATTGTTATGGACATATTCGGCTCCGCCATAATGAGCGCACAAGTCGCGCCGCACGCGATGAGTATTGCTGCCATTGATTTGAATGTGACGCAGCTGTTTTTTGAAAGACAGCCCGCAATGAATATTACAAGCGTGAATTTGGCTATATCCGAAGGCTGAAAAGTGGTAAACCCTAAATTTATCCACCTTGTGGCGCCGTAATTTTCCACGCCCACACCGGGGATAAATACGAGCGCAAGCAATATCAATCCCGTAATAAAGAACACATATCGCAGTTTTCTGTAAATTTGCGTGTCAAGCCTGTACACGAACGGATATACCGCCGCGGCAAAAACCAAAGCGATAGCTTGCTTTTTTACGTAAAATGCGGCGTCGCCCGTTTCGTTGAGCGCGGAATAGCTGCTTGCGCTGTACTGCATTACCAACCCGAACAGGGAGAGCATTATCACGCAGATAAGCAGCGCTTTATCGGGAACTATCCGCCTGCCGACTAGTTTTTCCCGCATCCGATAGCCCTTATTATACAGTCGAACGCCTCTCCGCGCTCTTCGAAATCGGAGTATCTGTCAAAACTCGACGTAGACGGGGAAAAGAGCACGTTATCCTCTTCTCCTTCAAACGCCTTAACCGCGGCAAGATAAAGGGACGGAAGTATTTCAAAAGTAAAGGCGTGCTCCGCGGGCATATCTTCTTTTATGCTTTCGGCGTTATCTCCCGTAACTATCAGCCTCTTTACGGAAGAAGGCAGTTTTGCAAAAAACCTTTCGTAAGATATGCCCTTATCGTAACCGCCCATTATCAAAACCGTGTCGCCCTTCATCGCAGCGCAGGCTTTTAGGGTGGAATCTATGTTGGTCGCCTTGCTGTCATTGTACACCCTCTTGCCCTCTATCGTTCCGCAATACTGCATTCTGAACCGCGGCGCTGAAAAAGTGCGCAAAGCCGTGCGTATAGCCACATTGTCCACGCCCATAAGTTTTGCCGCAGTCACCGCCGCAAGCGCGTTTGCGATATTGTGCTCCCCTTTTATCCTGAGCTCGTCCGTCGCAGCTATGTACTCGACTCCTCTGTCGGCAAAGTATATCCTGCCGCCTTCAAGATAACTGCCCTTCACCTTTTGCTCGGTGGAGAAAAAATATACTGCGGAAGCTATATCTTGTTCAAACTCGCGCACTGTCGCGTCGTCGTAATTCAAAACGGCTATATCGTCATTCTTTTGGTTGAGAAAAATTTTGCGCTTGGCTTCCGCGTATTCGGCAAAACTGCCGTGCCTTTCGTAATGGTCGGGCGTTATGTTCAGGCATATCGCGTACTTGGAGCGAAAATCCGCAATGCTCTCCAACTGAAAGCTGGAAAGTTCCAGCACCACCACGGCGCCCTCTTCTATCTTATCAGCCGCCGCGCTGAACGACGCGCCCAAATTGCCCAAAGCATAACTCTTTATCCCCGCGCACTCCAATATCTTTTTTATCAGCATTGTCACGGTGGTCTTGCCGTTCGTACCCGTCACCGCCACGATGTCGCCGCGCGAATAGCGGTAACCCAGCTCCACTTCTCCTATGACTTCCGTTCCGCACAGCCTTGCGTAAGCTATCATATCGTCCGTCATAGGCACGCCCGGACTTAATACGAGCAGATCCACGCCTTTTAACGCAAGTTCCGGAGAAAGAAAACTCCTGTCCTCACAGCCGTCCGGCACATTCGCGCCTGCGCTGTCAAATACGCACACGCGCCAGCCGTTGCGCAGCAGCAATTCCGCCGCGCCGCTGCCGCTTATTCCCGTTCCCATCACCAATGCCGTTTTACGCATATTCCGCCGCCATGCAACTTATCAGCCCTATCACCCCGAAAACGCAGGTTATCAAGGTGTAATAGGTGACTATCTTGCTCTCCTTTATGCCTTTATATTCCAAGTGGTGGTGGAACGGCGCCATTAAAAATACCCGCCTGCCTTTGAGCTTGTACACCGCCACCTGCACTATTACGGATATGCACGATACCGCATACATTATGCCGATAAAGACCAGAAGAAAAGGTTTTTTCAAAAATACTGCGGCGCAGGCGAGCGCTCCGCCAAGCGCCAGCGAGCCTGTATCGCCCATAAAAATACTTGCGGGGGATGCGTTGAGCCATATAAACGCGCACAGCGCGCCCGCAAACGCGGCGCAGAACAGCCCTACCGAACGCACCTGTTCGCGCATAAGTATGTCGCCCTCCGGCACAGTGACCGCAAGCATATATGCGCACAGCAAAGTGAGCACGACAAAATTCGACGCCGCGCATTTTGCCACAAGTCCGTCCAGACCGTCCGTGAGATTTACGGCGTTGGTTACGCCTATGAACAATATCATTGTGAACGGGATAAACGCCCAGCCCATATCCCAAACTTCAGAAGTGAACGGAAGGCAAACCGTGGCGGCGACGTATTTGTTGCGATAGCAAAACAAAGTCACAAGCACGGCTATTCCCGCCTGTCCTATCACTTTCTGATAAGCTTTAAGCCCCTGATTGTGCTTATACCGCACTTTTATGAAGTCGTCCAAAAATCCCAAAAGTCCATACGCCGCCGTGACGGCGCAGGCAACGGCGCAGAGCGAACTGTCCAACCCGCCGTATATCGCGCAAGTGAGTATTGCCGCGGCGATGAAAATCACTCCGCCCATTGTGGGCGTGCCGCTTTTGCCCGAATGCTTGTCCACATAGACAAGCACGGTCTGCCCCGCTTTTAATTTCCTCATAAGCGTGAGCACGGGGTAAGCTATCAGCGCGGCTATGGCAAAAGCCGAAACCGCTGCCGCGGGAAAGAGTACGCGATCGCTCATTGCCCTATCACCCGCAAAAGCTCCTGCCTGTCACTGTACGGAGTCTTAACTCCGAAAGACTCTATATAGTCCTCGCTCCCCTTGCCCGCGATGACCACCACATCCCCGTCGCGCGCTATCCTGCATGCGTAGGCTACGGCTTGACGCCTGTCGTTTATCACAGCCGCTTCCTTGTTTGTGCCCTGCAATATCTGGGCGGCTATGTCTTCCCTGCGTTCCGTGCGCGGGTTGTCCTCCGTAATTATTATTCTGTCCGCAAGTTCGCCCGCTATCCTGCCCATCTGCGGGCGCTTGGACCTGTCGCGGTCGCCGCCGCAGCCGAAAACGAGTATTAGTTCGCCCTTGCAAAGTTTCCTTGCCTGAACAAGCACGTTGCGCAGTCCGTCGGGAGTGTGGGCGAAATCTATGATATATTTTTTGCCGCCGCGGGAATATACGTTGAACCTGCCTTCCGGCGGCTCTATGTCGTTTACCGCCGCGGCTATATCTTCGCAGTCCGCGCCCAGCTCACGCACGCACGCAATTGCAGCAAGCATATTGCTCACGTTGAACTCTCCGAGCAATTTGGAATTTATCTCCATAAGACAGTCCCTGTCATTGACTACATACCCGCACCCGTCCTTTTGCACTATGTTTACGGCAAATACGTCCGCCGGATTATAAAGCCCGTATGTTATCACGGGGACTTTTACGCTGTTTATCAGTTTGACGCCGCGTTCGTCATCGGAATTTATCACCGCTTTTTTAATGTGTTCGGGCGTAAAAAAGCTCTCCTTGACACGCGCGTAGGAGTCCATATCCCCGAAAAAGTCCAGATGGTCCTGAGTGAGATTGGTGAACACGCCCATATCGAACAGGATATTGTCCGTCTTACGCCAATATATCGCGTGCGCGGATATTTCCGAGACCGCCGCCTTGCAGCCGCTTTTGACAAAGTCTGCAAGAATACGGTTGAACAGGTACGGATCGGGAGTGGTGAGCGTGGCGGGCGTGCGGCGCTGTCCGTCGTGCACATACATTGTGCCTATCAACCCGCAGCGAATACCGCACGCACAGGCTATTTTATGCACAAGATACGCAACCGTGGATTTGCCGTTCGTCCCCGTAACGCCTATAATTTTCAGTTTTGCCGCGGGATCGCAAAAGTGATGCCCGCACACCTTGGCATATGCGCTGCGTATGTCGGGAACGATTATCTGCGGCACGGACAATCCCTCTATTTTGCTCTCCGTGAGCACGGCGCACGCGCCCTTTTGCTGCGCAATCAAGGCAAACTTTCTGCCGTCGCATTTTCCGCCCTTCATCGCCGCAAACAGGCACCCCTCCCGAACCTCCTGACTATTCAAACATATATCCCGTATTTCCAGCGAATTTATATCGCTTTCGCAATGATGATCCACGCCTTTAAGAAGTGTTTTCGCGTTCATGGTCCCTCCGTATTACCACTATAATTCCACGTGAATACATATGCGCCCCGTTCGCAAAATAATCACTTCTTCGACATTTTTATTCCAAAGCGAAATATACCCGCGCATCCTTGTTCACAGCCGTGCCGGCAAGAGGTATTTGATAGCAAACTTTCCCTTCGCCCGAATAGGCATAGTCCAGCCCCAGCTTTTTCAACGTTGCCGCCGCGTCCGAAAGACTCATATTCATTATGTCCGGCATTATCGTCTGCTCCTGCGCCGCGTCGCCCTGCGCGGGTACGCCGTAATAAGAAAAGAGCGAAGAAAATATCTGCCCCACATACGGCGCCGCCACTATTGAACCGTAATAGGCGTACCCCTGCGGTTCGTCCACCAAAAACAGACAGACTATATTTGAGCCGTTTATCTCCGTAAATCCCACGAACGATGAGATATACTTGCCTGCGGCTATCGCGCCGTTTTCGTATTTTTGAGCCGTGCCCGTTTTTCCGCCTATTTTATAGCCGAGTACGGCGGCGTTCTTGCCGCTGCCCTCTTCAACTACGCCGTAAAGATAGTCTTTGAGCGTTTCGCAGGTGGACGCGCTGACCGTGGTGTTTCTCACATACGAGCCGCCCCTGTACGCCAAATTTCCCGAGCCGTCCGTTATCTCTTCCACTATGTACGGGCGATAGAGGTATCCGCCGTTTATGCACGACGCGACTGCCGCGGCAAGCTGTACGGGCGTTACGGCTATCGCCTGCCCGAAGCCGATACGCGCCAAATCCACATTTTTAACGGAATCGCGGGAGATGAGCATGCCCGAACTTTCTCCGTAAAAATCTATGCCCGTTTTGCCACCCAAGCCGAATTTTTCAAAATAGTCATACATATTGTCTACTCCCGCGGTGAGCGCCACATCCACGAAAACGCAGTTGCAGGAATTGTATACCCCGTGGCGGAAGTCCTGACTGCCGTGTCCGACAGAACGCCAGCAGCGTATTCTCTGTCCGTCCACCGTGCAGCTTCCGCCGCAATAGTAGGAGCTTTTTATCGCGCCCGTTTCCAAGCCTATGGCAGAGGTGAGTATCTTGAACGTGGAACCGGGTTCGTACATATCCGTAACGGACGCCAAAGCGGAATTTTCCATAAGCGCGTTCACATCGTCGCGCGGAATGTCGTTCAAATCGTATGACGGCGCCTGAGCCATGGCGAGCACCGCGCCCGTATCCGCATTGAGCATTACGCAGCTCACGCTTTTGGCGTCATATGCGGCGCACGCGTCATGCACGGCTTTTTCCGCCACGGCTTGAACGGTGTAATCTATCGTCAGCTTCATATTCATCCCTTTAACGGGCGCCACATAATAAGTATCTCCTCCTTCTATTTCCCTGCCGATAAGGTCGGTTTCCGTGTAAGAATAGCCGTTTATGCCCGTAAGATACTTGTCGTAATACAGTTCAAGTCCGCTCTGCCCCTTATTGTCCGCGTCCGTAAAGCCCAAAAGCTGGGTGAGAAAATCGCCGTTATCGTAATATCTCGCGCTGTCCGCCGTAAAATATATTCCCGAAAAATCTTTGCTTTCTATGAGCAGTTTTTCCTCACGCGTCACCTTGCGGCACAACCTTGTTTCGGACACACCCTTCTTTTTCAGACGGGTGAGAAGCAGCGTTCTGTCTATATCCAGCACGCTTGAAGCGTACGCGGCTATTTCTTCCGCATTCTCCACGTCGGAAGGGCGGCAATACATAGTGTAAAGCGTTAAAGACGAAGCCAGCACCTGCCCGTTTGTATCCGTGATGTCGCCCCTGTCTGCGGTGAAAGGCAGGTCGCGCGTCCATTGCCCGAACGCGGACGACTTCAAATTGTTCGAATTTATCACTTGCAGCCAAAACAGCCTGCCCGCCAAAAGACAAAAGAAGAAGGTTACCAGCAATGCTATTGCCGATAACCTCCTCCTGATACTTATATGGGAGATTTTTGCCATTCGCCCCTCCGAAAGAATTATTTCTTATCTTTGGTGCGAACGTATGATGAATTATCCTACCTGTTCACCCAGCCAATCGCAAAATTCATCAAAAGAATTGGTTTGAGTGTCGTATGTATATGCCGCGTCGCCCTGCCCGTTCAAAGCCACCTGTGTGCCGTCCTCTCCGACAAAATACATTACCGCGTCCTCAGAGTAAGCGGAAGGCTCTTCAGTGGCAGCGGCTTCGTTGCCGCTTATCACCACATTCACCAAAACGAGCGTTATCACCACCGCTATGATGGCGAAATACAGCGCTATGAGCACCTTTGCCTTGGTGTTGAGGCGCATAGCCCTCTTCTGCTTGCCTTCCTTCTTCATAGAGTAGGAATTGAAGTCGTAAGAAGATGTGTCGTATGCGGGCGCCGCCTGCATAGGCGCTTCATAGTTATATCTATTGTCATAAGAGGCGCGATATGCCTCGCGCTCTGCGGTTTCGGGCGCATAGCCGGCATTATCGTATGCGTTGTATGCGGAGTTATTGTATCCGCCGTAACCGTTATAGCCGCCGTTGTCGTAATATCCGTCGCCGCGCGTATAGTCGGGAGCGGACTGCCTTTGGGGCTGATAATAGCCGAAGTCGCGCGTATAGTCGGGAGCGGGCTGACGAACGCTTTCACGGCGGTTTTCATACTGCCCTGCGTCATAGCCGAAATAATCGCTGCGGGTGGCTGTGCTGTTCTGTCTTTCCATGGTATCGTTCATACTGCCTTATCTCCTTATAGTTTTTCGGCTATCCTAAGCTTTGCGCTTGCCGATCTTTTGTTTTCTTCCAGCTCTTTCTCACTTGCCGTGAGCGGCTTTTTTGTTATTATTTTTATCTCTTTTACTTTGTCGCACGTGCATATCGGTTGGTGCGGAGGACAGACGCAGTCGCTTTGCAGATAGGCAAACGCCCTTTTCACTATCCTGTCTTCCAGCGAGTGGAAGGTTATCACACATATCCTTCCGCCCGTCTTCAATCTGCGCGCCGCGGCTACCACCGCTTCGTACAGACCGTCAAGTTCACCGTTGACTTCTATCCTTATCGCCTGAAAAGTGCGCTTGCACAAGGCGCGTCCTTTATATCTTTCCTTGGGCGGATAGCAGGCTATCACCGTTTCCGCCAACTCCGAAGTGGTCTTGTAGGGGTTTTGCACCCTGCGCCTTACTATTGCGGCGGCTATCTTTCTGGAAAGTCTTTCCTCCCCGTACTCGTATATCACGTCCGCAAGCTGCTTTTCGGAATACCCGTTCACCACGTCCGCGGCGGTGAAGGATTGCTCTTTGTCCATACGCATATCCAAAGGACCGTCAGCGTTGTAAGACATTCCCCTCTCCGCGTTGTCCAGCTGATAGGAAGATACTCCCAAGTCCAGCAGTACGCCGTCCACTTTGTCAACGCCCAACTCGTCCAGCGTTGAGGTCAAAGTTTTGAAGTCTTTGTGAATGTACGTCACCTTGCCTTCGTATCCGGCAAGTTTTTGTTTTGCCGCCGCAAGCGCTTCTGCGTCCTTATCGAAGCCTATCAGCCTTCCGTCGGTCAGTTTTTCAAGTATCATAGAGCTGTGCCCCGCTCCGCCCAAAGTGCCGTCTACATATACCCCGTCGGGTTTGATGTTCAGCCCTTCTATACTCTCGCACGCAAGCACGGGTTTATGGACGAATTGCATCAGAACACTATTCCTCCGTCTATCCCCTCGAACTTATCTTTGCCGTAGTAGTCATAGTCAACGCCGGAGATGTTATCCTCAAAGCGCTGCGGATCCCAAAGCTCTATCTTGTTGCCCATACCCACAAAGATGACGTCCTTACCCAAAGCCGCCTTTTCTTTCAGGTCGGCGGGAAGCGTGAATCTGCCCTGGCTGTCCTCCGTGATGGGAGCGGTGTTGCTCATTATCACACGGGAAGCGCGAATGGCGGGAGTTTCGGCAAGAGTCACCATGGACCTGAAGCTGTTCATTAAGGACTCGTGCTCTTCGTTCGTTATAAAGGAGATGCAGCCGCCGGCAGAATACATTGCATAAATCTGCGTGGTGACCATGGCTTCACGGAAGCGCTGAGGGATCCTCAGTCTGCCCTTGTCGTCAACGTGCAGTGCGTACTTACCGGTGAACCACATAAACTGACCTCCTTTTTGTTTGTACTTCAATTATAGAACGGCGGAATTTGTTTGTCAATAGAATTTTCCAATTTTTTCCACTAAAAATGAATATTTTTTCATCGATGAAAATTCGTATCCCATATTTTGTGTAACACATATGTTCGTATACAATTTTTCAACAAAATTACCAAAAAATCGCGGGTGTTTGCGGTGGAAATTGCCGGGGAAATTAATCCCTATTTTTTTGGAAATTTTCCACTTTTTCTCCAAAACGTAAGCTTCTTTTTGGGGAAAAGTCGGGTTTTTAGAAGATTATTTTCTTAAATCTTTCCCCTGCCCGCCTTCATCGAAAACGGGGCGAACGGCGCTTTACAGCCCCTTTCCCGACAAGGAAATTTACGCTTTTGCAGGCGCGTTTTTTAACTTTCAAACATATGTTCTAAACTTGTCGGCGATATAGAGCTGCTTGCATATTTATTCACTTATATATCGCTTTTATACTTACAAATTAAAGTAAAACGAGCGCATATTTTTTTCGCTTTTTATAATTATATTATATATGCAGCTCTTCAAAAACATCGTATACGGCGCGCATATAATACATTGCGATCGATAAGTAAACAGCCGCCTCGCCCGCGAATATAGATTTAATTGTCTGCGCCGAACGTAAAGCTCTCGCTCTTACGCCGAACGCGATCGTTTCCGAACTCGATCGTTCCCGAATGCGAGCACCTTGACGGCAGTGCTTCTTTACCTGACCGCGGCGGAAAGTCGGGGGGAACTACTCCGCCCTGCCGATGGATATACGGAGCGCAGATATGCGCACGCACGAGTATATGCGCGTGTATCGGATAATTATGGACAAAACGAAGGCCCCGACTCATTACGCCGCTACAATCGCGCGCGCGGAATGTACTTATAGATAATAATGTAAATAAGAATACAAGCCCGCGCGAATTACATATACGCACCTGCGCGCGCATAAGTAAATATTGTAACGCACCCGCGCGTGAACTTGAAATTATTATGCGCACGCGCACGAAGTTGGTATTAAATTACGCATACGCGCGTATATGGATAAAATATTTGCGTGCGCATATATGGACAAATAATAAGCGCGCGCAGAAGTGATATTATTTTTAAGCGCGTGCAATAATGATACTGTTTTTGGGCGTGTGCGATAATGACATTATTTTTGGGCGTGTGCGATAGCGATATTGATTTTGTGTGAGCGCTTTGATTATTTTATTTTGCGCGTTCACTAAATGATATTAGTTTTGAGTGCGCACGTATGTTATTTATTTTTTGCGCGCAGATATATCGGAAAATCATTATTGCGCCCGCAATCTGTGATAAAAATATTGCCCTCCCGCGCAGTTTATTATATTGGCGCGTGCGAAAATGTGCATTTTATTACTCGCCCCCGCGCAAATGCTGTTATAATGCCGCGCACACAAAAAACATATTTAAGTATGCGCACATATAAACGGTATTATTTTTGAGTGCGTGTAAGAGCATATTATATTGCCCGCCCCTGCGGGCAGTATTATAACGATATGCGCGCAAAAGACGTATTTGAATAAAGTTGAAGATTATTTCAAACTAATCGGAAAGTTCGGCTATCTGAATGAGCGAGTTATCGATAAGATCGCACGATGTGAGATAGTAAGGTATGCAGTTCTTATAAACTACCCTATCCGCTCTGACATTTTTTCCGTGCAGATGTCCGTAAACCACGGCGTTCACCTTGGCGTCGGCGAATAGTTGCGTAAACGCGCTGTCCTCATAGCGCACGTTGAACGGCGGATAATGACACATTCCCACGACAAAGTCGCCTTCCTTACGCATAGAAGCCATTGCTTTCAATGAAAGTTCCAGGCGAATGCTTTCACGGGCAAGCAGTTTTTCGTCTTCTTCGCTTTGACCGAACTGCCAAAGGCGGCTTCCGCACACCAGCAGATTGCCGATGCGAATGCAATCGTTTTGAACGGCGAAGGCGGTGGGCGCAAGAGCTTCCCTCACCTTGGACAGCGCGCTCCACCAATAGTCGTGATTGCCGCGAATAAGCACTTTTCTTCCGGGAAGCGCACATACGCGCGAAATATCGGGGGCAGCCTGTTGCAGATCGATGCCCCAAGAAAGGTCCCCTGCGAGCAAGACAACGTCACTTTCGCCGACTTTGGCGTTCCAATCGCGTTCTATCGCCTCCATATATCCCTGCCAGCTTTCGCCGAAGATATCCATAGGCTTGTCTTTTACTCCTCCGGAGAGATGAAGATCGCTTATCGCAAATATTTTCATAATTTTATTATACAGAATAAGCAAAATATCCGCAAGCAAAACCGCGGATAAAATTTCTTATATTTTTTTGTGAGTAAGTAATTGACAGCCGCCCTAATAATGCATATTTTAAGCAATGTTATACGGCAGAAAATATGGATTTTCCGCTTTATTAACAATTCCCCCGTTAAAAGCACTTGACAAATCCGGCGGAGAAAATGCGTAAAAAAATATTTTGCACGGCAGAATGCCGTGCAAAACGATAGCCGCCCTAATAATGCAAAATTTTCTTATTGCGGATATAAAGGCAGCTCGAATACCCCCGCGCACTCCTGAGTGTTATACTCCTGGCAAGGAGGTATGTAGCAGTAACCGTACGAAGGCACAAGCAGCTGTACGGGCATTATAACCTTCAATATGACCGTTATACACGCGGTGACGGTAAAGGTGTCCGTCGCATCGTCATAAGTTCCCACGCTTGACACCACGTTGCCGACCGCCTGAATGCTGTAAGGGATAAGCGACGGCTGCGGCGTGCACATCACAACGTCTTTCACCACCGTTACGGAAGAAGTCGCCGTGCCCTGCTTTCCCGCCGCGTCCACAAAGGTCACTTGGACGGGAATTACCACATTGCATTGAACGCGGGAACGCCCGGGCAAGTCGGGCAGATCGGTCACGACCACATCGGTTACGGAAGCGCCTGCGCCCTGCGAACGCGCGGATACGAAAGTATAGGGTTCGGTAAGACCGGAAGGAGTCACATTGGTGAGCGTAAGCTCTACGTTTTCCGTCTGCTGACGGCTCATACAAGCGTCAAATACCTTTTCCACCTGAATGCACGCCTTTTCACACAAGCCGCTCAGTCCGTTTCCCCTTATAACGCCGGGTATCTTATCCGATTTGCAATTATTACAGAATGACATTTCTTTTCCTCCTATTTCAGCCGACGCATAAAAGCAAAGCGGCTCTTTTCATTCATATATCTATGATTTTGAGGAAAATTTTGTGATAAAAAGCGGCGGTGACGGTTAAAAAATAAAGCTATAAGTCCGAAAACAAATAAAAATACCGCCTTATCGGGCGGCGCATTTGCACAAATGAAAATTATTCGCTCAAATACTTTTCTATTGCAAGGCAGACTTCATCCTTGCCCTGCTTGTTCAAAGACGACGTTATGAGTATGTTATCCACACCCAGCTTCAAGGCGCTTGCTATGGCGCTCTTCTGTCTTCCCGCGGCGGCGCGTGAAAGTTTGTCCGCCTTGGTGAGTACCACGACAAACGGCACGATGTTTGCGCTGAGATAGTTTATCATCTGCTTATCAAGCGCGGAAGGCTCCCTTCTTATATCCATCAGCACAAGCACGAGTTTCAGTCGCGGAGAAGACGTGAGATATGTACCCATCAGGGCATCCCATCTGCGCTTTTCCTCTTCCGAAAGTTTTACTGCAAAGCCGTACCCCGGGAGATCCACAAGCATAAACTGCCCGTCGTTAATGGAAAAATAGTTGAGAAGTCTGGTCTTGCCGGGCGTGGAAGAAGTCTTTGCCAGCCCTTTTCTGCCCGTTAAATAATTGATGAACGAGGATTTTCCCACGTTGGATCTTCCCGCAACAGCCACTTCTGCCGACCCCATATCCTTTATGTTGTCGGCAGAAGCGATCGATGTTACGAATTTTGCGGTCTTGATGTCCATCACGCGCTCTTGTACTCCACTTTGGGCGGCTGACTGCCCTCAATGCATTCTTTGGTGATGGTAACGCGCGCTATATTGCGCTCGGGAGCTTCGTACATAAGGTCCGTCATCACGCTTTCGACTATGGATTTAAGACCTCTGGCGCCCGTGTGCAATTTGATAGCCTTGTCCGCAACGGCATACAGCGCGTCCTTATCGAATTCCAGCTCCACGCCGTCATAGCCGAGCAATTTGCGATATTGCTTTACAAGGGCGTTCTTCGGCTCCGTCATTATGCGCACAAGGGCATCCTCGTCCAAAGCGTTCAAGCCCACGATAATGGGCACGCGCCCGACAAATTCGGGAATAAGTCCGTATTTGATGAGGTCGTCCGGCTGAATATCCTTTATTATATCGCCGAAGTTGTGCTCATAAGGGCGATGCACGTTTGCGCCGAAGCCCAGCCCGGAGCTGTCCTTACGCTTGTCAACTATCTTGTCAAGCCCGACGAACGCGCCGCCGCAGATGAACAAGATGTTGGTCGTGTCGATATTTATGCAGTCCTGCTGAGGGTGCTTTCTGCCGCCCTGGGGAGGCACGCTGGCAACGGTGCTCTCTATTATTTTGAGCAGCGCCTGCTGCACGCCTTCACCCGAAACGTCACGCGTTATCGACATATTCTCACTTTTTCTTGCAATCTTATCTATCTCGTCAATATAGACGATGCCCAGCTGCGCCTTTTCCACATCGTAATTTGCGGCTTGAATGAGTTTGAGCAGAATGTTCTCCACGTCATCGCCCACATAGCCCGCTTCCGTAAGAGTGGTGGCGTCCGCCACGGCGAACGGTACGTTGAGGATCTTGGCGAGCGTTTTGGCGAGCAGCGTCTTTCCGCTGCCTGTGGGTCCCATCATCAGCACATTGGATTTTTCCAGCTCCACATCGTCGTCGCCGATGGAGTTGATGCGCTTATAATGGTTGTAAACAGCCACGGACAGCATCTTTTTAGCCGATTCCTGCCCCACGATATACTCGTCCAATTTGGCTTTTATCTCCTGCGGAGTGAGTAATTTGAACTTGGGGGCGACGTTTAACTCGCGGTCGCGCTCCTTGATCAGCTCGTTGCACACATCCACGCAAGATTTGCAGATATACGTGCCGTTACTGCCGAAAAGCGTGCCGACTTCGCTCTCCTTCCTTCCGCAGAAAGAACACCTTAATTCCTTCTTTTCGTCCACTATTAACCTCTGTTATAATATATTTTGTCTATCAAGCCGTACTTCAACGCCTCTTCCGCGGTCATAAAGTTATCCCTGTCCGTGTCCTGATAGACCTTGTCGTAATCCTGACCCGTGTTTTGCGCCAGGATCTTGGTCAGGCGCTCCTTAACGTCCTGCAAAAGCTTTGCCCTGATCATAACGTCCGTAGCCTGACCGCTTGCGCCGCCCAAAGGCTGATGGATCATTATCTCACTGTTGGGAAGCGAAAAACGCTTGCCCTTGGTGCCGCTGGAAAGCAGGAATGCGCCCATAGAAGCCGCCATACCTATGCATATGGTGCATACGTCGCACTTGATGTAATTCATCGTATCATAGATAGCCATGCCCGCCGTCACGCTGCCGCCGGGGCTGTTGATATACAGACTGATGTCCTTGGTCGCATCCTTGGCTTCAAGGAAAATGAGCTGCGCCACTATGCTGTTTGCCATTTCGTCCGTGACTTCACCCGAAAGAAATATTATTCTGTCTTCAAGCAGTCTGGAATAGATGTCGTAAGCGCGCTCTCCGCGGTCGGACTTGTCTATAACGGTAGGTATCAAATAATTCTTTGTCTTCATACTCCCTCCTTATAATTGTATCATACCCCGCCCCTCGATATACGTGGGGACGGGATATTACAATTTTCGTTGTTTTGTTCTGTTTTATTACTTGATGGTGTTGTTCGCCTTCAGGTATGCCATAAACTTCTTGTTCATAGCCTCGTTCTTCACATAGGAAACGTAATGCTCGTTGAAGTCCTTCTTTATCTCCTCAACGCTCTTATTCTGCTTTGCGGCAAGATCTGCGTACACCGCCTCTTCGTCCTCTGCGGTGACTTCAATGCCCGCTTCCTTTATTATCTGCTCGAAAACAAGCCTTGTCTTGACCGTCCTTGCGGCGGGTTCGGCATAGGATTCCTTGAGCTTTTCGGGCGTCTGACCGGTGTACTTATAGTAATCGTCTATGTTCATACCCTGATACATAAGCCTGTAAGCAAATTCGTTGATCATCTCCTCCGCTTCGTCGTCTATCATACACTTGGGCACGTTAACGGTGGCGTTTTCCACGATGGTGTCTATCATCTTGCGCTCCAAAGCGGCGTCTGCGGCGTCTTCTTTGCGCGCCTTGATCTTCTTCTTCACGTCCGCTTCGTACTCCTTGAAAGTATCGAAATCGGAGACGTCTTTTGCAAATTCGTCATCGAGTTCGGGCAGTTTTTTAACCGTGATGTCCTTTGCCGTTACCACAAACACGGCTTCCTTGCCCGCAAGATTTTCCGCATGATATTCTTTGGGGAAGGTGACGTTCACGTTCTTGCTTTCGCCCGCTTTCATACCGACTACGCCCTCTTCAAAGCCGGGGATAAACGTGCCGGAACCCAGTTCAAGTTCGTAATCCGTGGCGGCTCCGCCGTCGAAATTGACGCCGTCCACGCTGCCGACATAGTCTATCTTGACTCTGTCGCCCATCTGAGCGGGACGATCGGTCACCTGCTCCCACCAGCCTGCGTTGTCGCGCGCCTTGTTTATCTCCTCGGAAACTTCTTCCTTGGTGACCTTCACTTTGTCTTTGGTAAATTCAAGACCGGTATATGCGCCCAGCTTGACGGTGGGCTTGAGCTGCACTTCCGCGGTGTATTGCAAAGTGCTGTCCGTTATAGCCGTTATACTAACCTCGGGTCTGTCAACGGGGAAAAGATCGGGCTCCTTGTCCAAAACTTCGTCATAGGTCTTGGGAAGAATGATGTCCAAAGCCTCGTCAAAGAATACCTGCGGACCGTACAGCCTTTCGATAAAGGCGCGGGGCGCATGACCTTTGCGGAAGCCCGCAACCTGATATTTACCCTTTTCCTTGCGATAAGCTTCGTTCAAAGCCTCTTTCCACTGCTCGCTGTCCACGTCTATGGTGAACTTGACGCGATCGTTTTCCAACATTTCCTTGGTATAACTCATAAATGTGTTCTCCTTGCTACTTTTTTACAGTAGGATAATTCTATCACACAAAGCGAAATATTGCAATTATTTTTATTGCAAAAAATATATCTTTAAATTATAATAGATGTATGCCTAACGATTTTGTGACAGTTAAAGCCCTTGCAAGCGAACTTTCCGACCTGCTTTGCGGGGGTAAAATAAATAAAATTTATATGCCGGAGAAGGACGAAATTACCGTTTCCGTGCGCGCCCGCGGCGAAAACAGATCACTTGCCATATCCACGAATCCGCAAAATCCGCGTATGCATTTGACCACGGAAAAAAAGGAAAATCCGCCCGTGGCGCCCGGCTTTTGTATGTATTTGCGCAAGTATTTTACGGGCGGCACGATAACGAATATCGGCATTCTCGGAGAGGACAGAATTATCAAAATTGACGTGACTTCACGCAATGAAATGCACGATGAGATACACATAAGCCTTATCGCGGAGATGATGGGCAGGTACAGCAACCTGATTGCCGTGGATAACGCGGGGAACATAGGAGCGGCTATAAAGCAAGTGCCCTTCGACACCGCAACCAAACGGTGTATACTCCCCGGCATAAAATACTCCGCTCCCGCTCAAAATAAAATTCTCCCCTCGAACATTTCCGCTTTGACAGCCGCCCTAGCAAGCTATAACGGCGCGAAAGTGTCTTCCTTTATAGCGGACAAGTTCGCGGGATACTCCAAGTCCAGCGCCGCGTTCGCCGTTAAAACGGCGGGCGTGAACGACGACGCGGAAACGCTTTCCCAAGGCGATATAAGCGCTATATTAAAAGCGCTGCACACGCTGACGAATATATATTCTTCTCCGCTCTACTCCCCCTGCTGTCTGAAAAAAGGCGAAAGTTACGCGGATTATTTCGTCTGCCCTTACGATGAGGGCGAGTATGAAAAGTTCCCCACGCTCAGCGAGTGCATAGAGCGCGCCACTTCCGCCAAAGAAAAGAGCGAACGGCATCGCGAACACACGCGCGAGTTGAACAGATATTACAAAAATTTTATTGCGCGCGAGGAGAAAAAGCTGGCAAAAAGCCGCGCGCGGCTTAAAGAATGCGAAGATACGGAGTATTACAGAAAGTGCGGCGATTTGATAACCATCAACTTATATGCCATAAAACGCGGCGATAAGACGCTTTGCGCGGTGGATGTTTACGACCCCGAAGGAAAAACGACGGAGATTGAGTTGGATCCTTCCCTTTCCCCTCAGCAAAACGCGCAGGCTTATTACAAAAAATATGCCAAATTAAAGCGCACGCTTGTGGCGGTGAACAATCAGATTGAAGAGACTTTGCAGACGCTGGAATATGCCCGCGACATAGGCAGAGCCATAGATATGTGCTCCACGAGCGCGGAATACGCCGAGATAGAGAGCGAGCTTGCGCAGCTGGGCGCGATAAGAAAAAAGCGCGCGCAGGACAAGCGGATGAAACCCGCCAAACCGCTGGAATACAACGTTGGAGGATATAAGGTGCTTGTTGGCAAAAATAACCTGCAAAACGAACGTATAACCTTCAAAATTGCGCAAGGCGGGGACATATGGATGCATTCAAAGGACGCGCACGGCAGTCATTTGATCATAATATGCGCGGGCAAAGAAGTTCCCGAAAACGTACTTACCGTTTGCGCGGAGATAGCCGCTTTCCATTCTCAGTCGGCTCAGGCGGATAAGGTGACGGTGGACTACACCAGACGCAAGAGAGTCAAGCGCCACCCTTCCGGAAAATTGGCGATGGTCACTTATACCGAATACAAAAGCTTATCCGTAAAACCGAACGCGCACGAAGAACTTCTGGCGGAAAGCAAATAACGCACGCATCGATGTGCGCCGTATAATTACAAATAATTGCGGATATATGTCCGAATTGCAACAACCGGAGTTCATTTGCCGCCGAATACGGACGTTCAAAAATTCATATCAATCCAAGCCGTCTTCCAACGGCTTTAATTTTTGCAATACCTCTTCAAAATAGTCGGGAAGCGGAGCGGTGAACGTCATTTGCTTTCCCGTGGAAGGATGCGTCAGCACAAGCTGCCATGCGTGCAGAAGCTGACCTTTCAATCCGAATTTTTTATCTCCGTGACCGTATGTGAAGTCGCCGACCACGGGGTGTCCCATAAATTTGGCATGCACGCGTATCTGATGCGTTCTGCCCGTTTCCAACTCAAAGCGGACAAGCGTATAGCCGTGAAAACGCTTTACCACCTCATAATGCGTGACCGCCCTTCTGCCCGTGCGCGAAACGGCGTATTTCTTTCTGTCTGAAGCGGACCTATCCAAAAAAGTGTCTATCGTACCCTTCTGCTTTTCCACCCTGCCTTCAAGCAGCGCCAAATATATCCTGCGGGCGGACTTTTGAGCTATCTGCTTTTGCAGATCCACGTGCGCGCTATCGTTTTTCGCCACCACCAAAAGCCCCGAAGTATCCTTATCCAATCTATGAACTATGCCCGGGCGCAGCACGCCGTTTATGCCGCTCAAACTGTCCAGCTTGCCCAAAAGCGCGTTGACCAAAGTATCGTCATACGACCCCGGCGCGGGATGCACGACCATGCCCTGCGGCTTGTTCACGACGGCGATGTCCGCGTCCTGATAGACTATCTCCACGGGAATATCCGAAGGCTCAAGGGAAAGCTCGCGAACGGGCGGAACTGATACGCTCACCTCACTGCCCGCTTTGACTTTTTCACCCGCTTTTGTGCAGACTTTTCCGCACAACATAACGTTGCCTTCCTCAATGAGTTTTTTTATCGCGGAACGCGTCATAGAAGAAAAGTGCGCTTGGATACACACATCCAGGCGGGAAAAATCTTCATCTGCAATGAAAACTTCCCCGTCAGTCCGCATTTGCGCCTCCGCTTAAAAGAGTGCCGCGGCTCTTGGAAAAATCGCCTTCTTTATACCCGAAGAAGATGTATATTATCAACACGAATACGCCCAAAACAAGATATATATCCGCCACGTTGCCCACGGCAAAATTTATATCGAACATACTGTAAAGAAAATCGTAACAGATAAAGTCGCGCACATAGCCGAATGCCAGCCTGTCAAACAGATTGCCTATGGCTCCGCCCAAAATGA
Source organism: uncultured Clostridia bacterium (assembly GCA_944380395.1). Lineage (GTDB taxonomy): Bacteria > Bacillota > Clostridia > Christensenellales > UBA3700 > Alloclostridium. The sequence goes on from CALWHM010000001.1 coordinate 105,441, forward strand.
GCAGCATAGAGAAGCGGAAAACGTGCGGCGTGTTCGGGCGGAACAGCAGTAAAAATATAAAAACGGCGCACTCAATGAAAGTGAGCACTATGAGCAGCGTCTTATTTCCGCTGAACAAGCCGAACGAGGCGCCGTAATTCTGCGCGCATTCTATGGAAAACACGCCCTGTATAACGGTGGTTCCGCCCTCTTCAAACAGATAAAATACCAAATATTTGGTGGCAAGGTCCGTGACGATCACGGCAAGCAATATTGCCAGCTCCAACAAAATCTTTTTTACGGTTTTAGTCATATTTCTTCTTAATATCCATAGGTACCTGAATTGACATTCCTCCCGGAGTGAGCAGGAACATATTGGGTCCTATCCTCTGCTGACTGCCGCACAGCGCATAAATGGCGCCGCTGAGAAAGTCCAGAATGCGTTGGGCATGCCTGTCCGGCATACGCGACAAATCGACGATTATTGCCTGCCTGCGGCGCAAATTGTCTATTATCACCCTTATATCGTGATGCGAACGCGGATATGTGATTATAATATTCGACCCGTCCGAACCGGTAACGCTCTCATCCCTTCTTCTGAACATTCCGAACAGCCCGCGGCGCTTTTTCTCCTCCTGCGCGGCGTAAAAACCGTCCTCTCCGCCCAAAGGCATTACCCCTTCGCCCTGATAATATCCGTTGCCCTGATAAGGCTGACCCTGAGGCGGATACTGACCGTTTTCGGGCGGAATATACTGCCCTTGCGGAGGATACTGACCCTGAGGCGGAAATTGCCCCTGCGGAGGATATTGTCCTTGCGGAGGATATTGACCCTGCGGAGGATATTGACCCTGCGGAGGATACTGACCCTGCGGAGGACGGGGCGGATATTGCCTGCCGTAATCCCCCTGCGGATACTGTCCGCCCGGGCGTTCGCCGCGGTTTCCGCCGAAATTTTCGTTTCCGTGATCGTCGTAACGTCTGTTATCCATTGATTTGCTCCGTTTTGTATACTCTTTCTCCGAATAAGACCCTTCCGAGCCTTATCATATTCGAACCGCCGTAAGTGACGGCAAGCTCATAGTCGTTGGTCATTCCGCAGGAGAGAACTTCTATCCCGTCAAAACGCCGCTTCATATCCGAATAAAGCAAGTTGAGGTCGCGGTACATACGGATAAGCGCATTTGTGTCCTCTGTGTTGGGAAGCACGCTCATAAGCCCCTTAACGCACACATTCGGATATTTTTTTACGCTTTCCGCAAATAAGAGCGCTTCCTCCGGCGGCACGCCGCCCTTGCTTATCTCACTGCCCATATTCACTTCCACAAGGCAGTTTGCGGTAAGGGAGTGCTTGCGCGCCTGTTTGTCTATTTCATACGCAAGATCGTCGCGGTCGAGCGAATGGATAAGGCAGACTTTGTCAATTATGTACTTGACCTTATTTGTTTGCAGTCTGCCGATAAAGTGGCGGGCGACTTTCAGGGAAGGATCGTAATTTGCGATAAACTCCTGCACCCTGTTATCGCCGATATTGTCTATAAGACCCGCGCGAACCACCTGCTCTATGAGTTCCTTGGGCTGCGTTTTAACGGCAGCCACCATTGTGACGCCGTCCGTACGCCCTGCTTCCGCCAGCGCTCTTGCGACATTGTCACGGCTCTTTTGCACGTTTTGACTGATTTCTTCCAAACTTAGACTCATATATTATAATATAACACAAAACGCGCGCAAAGTAAACGGTTATGAAAAATTTTACCGTAAAGAAAATTTTCAAAGCGAATATCCGATTGCAAACTGCGAAAAAATCTCCTGCGAAAACGCTGAAACAATAAGTAAAACATAAAAAACGCGGAAGAACTTTTTCTTACCGCGTTTTATTCCTTGCTATTATATTTTGGTATTTATTACTCTAAATTATTATGATATATCTGATATTTTGGAATAATAATCGCTCTTATTCTCCTCAAGCAACTCTTCTTCAATCTTATTTCCGACAAGTATTTTACTCACAGAGACCTCATAGGCGACGCGCTCTTCGCTCTCGTTTTCCGAAATGCATTTGGTGTAAACTCTGCTCTGCACCCTGCCCGTCACCCACAGTCTTTCGCCCACCGGCATATCTTTTATAAACCTGGCGTTCCTGCCCCACATTATGCAAGGGATATAGTCCGACTTATTATACGCCCTGTTCACGGCAAGGAGCACGTCGCATATCTCCCTCTTAAACGGCGTTGTGCGGTATACGGGAGGCTTGCAGATGTAACCGAGTATCTCTATAACGTTAGGGTTGCCGTCATCGTCTGCGGGAAGTATGTCGCGCGCGAATGCGGTCAAAAGCAGTCTGGAATGCTCGCCTTCCGGCTTGTTATAACTGCGAAATTGCCCATATATGCTTATCTTCTTGCCCGGCTGCACTTCGGCGCGGTTAAGCAACCTGTCCGACACGGTCAAGGGTATTATATCTTCCTGCCCCGAAAGGCGCGGCACGCTGAGCTTTGTTTCATAAAACTCTTCTCCGCACACTTCGTGAGAATACACGGGAGTTTCCACCACCGTACCCGTTAAATACAACCTGTTGTTGCTCATCTGTTCGTAGTTCATATTACCTCCTCGGCATTTTTGTGCTGTATGCCGTTATTATCTATATAGTAGTTATCCTTATAGACCAACTCGCTCATACCTACCGCCGTGTAGCCCTCTCTTTGCAGATACGCCAGCACCAACGGCAAAGCCTCTGATATGTGGTCGCTGTTGTTGTGAAAGAGTATCACGCTGCCCGGTTTTACGTTTTTGGTCACCCGCGAGAGTATCTCCTGAGCGTTCAGCCCCTTCCAATCAAGGGAGTCTACACTCCATTGTATCACCTGCATACCGTTTGATTCAACTTCTTCCACCAACTTGGTGTTATAATCACCGTACGGCGGGCGGAAATATTGCGGACGCTTTCCCGTGAGCTGTTCCACTTTATCGCTTACGTAGTCAAGCTCCCCTCTTATCTCATCGGAAGTGAGTTTGGACATCTGCAAGTGATTTTTGCTGTGGTTGCCTATTTCACAACCCGCGGCGTCTATCGCTTTCACCATATCGGGATGGTCGTCCACCCAAAAGCCGACAAGGAAAAACGTGCCCGTTGCGCCATACTCCGCCAAAGTATCGAGTATGCCCTGCGTTTTATCCGCTCCCCACGCCGCGTCAAAGGTGAGCGCCACTTTCTTTTCTTCCCCGCAGTCCACCCCGTAAACGGGAAGTTTGCGCGTGGAATCGTTGTTGTATACGTCCGCGACCGCTTCGAAATTCAAGCCGACGCAGCACAATACCGCCAAAGCAAGTACCAATACCGCCGCAAGTATGCTTTTTGCCTTTACCGTCACAAACACTTTTTTCTCCTCCAATATATCATCGGCGGTTTGCCGTTTTTCCGCATAAATGCGTAATTTTGCACGAAAATTGCACTTTTATGCCGATTTTGTTTTGTCCAAGCTGCCGCTTGACTTTCTTCATTAAACATTTATGCCGCCCTCTCCTTAAATATTCATGTAATATTTTGGCGGGATTTGAATTGTCCCTTGACTTTTTCTTCCGCACACGATATAATATCATTGCTGTGCTAGGTGGGGAGCTAGCGGTGCCCTGTACCTGCAATCCGCTATAGCAGGACTGAACGCTGTTCTAGGCTTTATTTATGGAAGGTCTGCCTTCGATAAGCGATGTCGATACCAAGGTCTTGTGCAATCGTGCACTGCGAACCATGTCAGAGCTTGACCGCAGCAGCATTAAACAGACCGTACGGTGTGCCACGAGGTAGCTTTGGAGGAGTTGGCTGTCGTCGTTACGCTTCGGTAAATACTGTCAAAAACAGATGCACAGCATTTTATTTTCACTACTGTAACAGGTGAGTTAATGATCCAGGATAAAAAAATAGCTCTTCTTATAGACGCGGAGAACATCACTTCCAAATACGGCTCCATAATCTTCCGCGAGGTGGCAAAATACGGTACAGCCACTTACCGCAGGATATACGGCGATTTTGTAAATTCAAGAAATATCAATTGGACGCAGGCGGATTTTTCCAAATTTTCGCTCACGCCCGTGCAGCAATACAGCTACACGGTGGGCAAAAACAGCTCTGACATAACCATGGTTATAGACGCTATGGATATACTCTACTCCGGAAACGTGGATATGTTCTGCATAGTCACTTCGGACAGCGATTACACCAAGCTGGTAACGCGCCTGCGCGAAGCGGGACTTTCAATAATAGGCATGGGAGAGACAAAAACGCCCAGAGCGCTGAAAGCCGCATGCGAAAAATTCATCCCCTTGGACAGCATATACAAGACGGAGAACGGAGAGAAAAATAAGAGCGCCAAAGCGGAAAAAACCGCAAAACCGGCGGATAAGGAAGGCGAAAACGCCCCTGCCGCCGCGCAAGACGGCAAAAAACGCGTGAAAAAAGCCGCTCCGGAACAGGTAAAAGAGGAAGTCAAGACGGAACAGGAGAGCGAAGCGGACGCCGCAACCCCGATAGAAGATATTATCGCCACCATTTGCAACACCATTCTGCCCGACTTGGAAACGGACAGCGGCTGGGCGAACCTTGCCGATGTGGGTAACCGCTTGATAAAACTCTATTCCGATTTTGACGCGCGCACTTACGGATATGACAAGCTCAGCCGCCTTGTACGCGACAGAAAAGAGTTTGAAGTGGATAAAAAACCCGGTGAAAATCACACGAGCATATACTATATAAGGCTGCGCGAAAAGCCGAAAAAATAATAATTTTACGCATATATATCGTATTTTTCAGTAAAGATACCGCAAGGTATCTTTTTTGCATAGTACTCCCCGCGCGATCGGGTATACGATAATATTTATCGGCAATAATACGAATATGAAAGAAAAGAACACCAAAAGCAAAGAAACACTGCGTTCACCTTTCGACCCGAACGGAAGTTATACCGGCGCTCCGGAAAACGGAGGGGCGCCCGTGCAGGACGCGGACGATCTTTGATATATCCCGCTCTATCGGGTGCATTTATTTGATGTTTGAATTGCGGTTCATCACCGCCAGCACGGAGTAATAACGGATATCGGCAAGGAAAAGCTGTTCCGAACCGTTTTCCGCACTCGACAAGGTGCGTAAAAACGCCGCTTCCGCACGCATATCGCCCGTAAGCTTTACCAGCTCTGCGGACTTTTCCTCATCAACGGAAGAGATAAAGCCTCCGATATACTCCTCAAACTCCTCTGCTTTTTCCTTACAGGCGTTTATTGCGGAAGTCAAGCCGCCGATTTGCAATTGCTCGGATATTTCAAACATATATCCTAAAAATATGCGCGTATAGTCCGCATATTCCAGCACTGCACCCGCTACTTCTTCAGAATAATTTTCCTCGGAAGGCTGTTTTAAGGCGATATTTGCCACGCTCAAGCTCGCCCCTTCCCACTCGGTTATGACGCTCTCCTTGGTTTCGGCAATATCCGCATATACGGCATATTTACCGTCCGCAAGTCCGATATATCCGCCCAAGCCCTGCTTTCGCATCTCCTCGCTTTGCAGTTTCGCGCTCTCATAATCCACGCACCCCGTAAGATAACTGACGTATACATTTGAATTTTTTGCCGTAACCTGCGACTTCATCGCGCTTATCACCGCCCCGTCCGTGATAATATCCGCCGCTAAAAATGTAGCGCTGCAACTTAACGCGATAAGGCATAAACACAAAGCTGCAAGCCAAATGCGCCTGCGTATCCCGCCCTTTTTCTCCGAGTGCTCATAAATTTTGCCCGCCGACGCGGTGTAAGCGCCCGGATCGTATTCTATATCCGCCCGTTTATCCTCTTCCGCCCCAACGGGCGCGGGCTGCGTATAGATGACGGACGGCTCATATTTTATCTGTCTTTCTTCATTGTAACAGCGATAGTATGCGTTAGTGTAATTTACGCCTTCCAGCCCGTCCCTTAACGCCTTATAGTTCTTCAAATAATACTTGGAATAGTCCATACAGTAAAATATGTCTGCTTTTTAAGAATTTTGCATTTTACTCATTTTATGGCTGTACTATTATGAAAATTGTCATATTTTGTAATTATTTGGCATTTTTCTTTCTAGCAATATAACATCAAGTTATTTGCGTTGTCATCTCGGATTTATTGCGGAGCATTAAAAAACGCCCTTGCTTTTGCAAAAGGCGCATATTTTGACAATACTCTGCCCCGTGAATATACGAAGCTTTTTATCGTTGGTACAGGGCTTTTATTGCAGATCTTCGTATTTCTCCACTTTGACGCCCGCTTCTTTGAAAAGTTCCAAACTGAAGTCGTCCGGGTAGCCGTACTTGAACACCACCCTCTTTATGCCCGAATTTATGATCATCTTTGCGCAGATGGTGCAGGGCTGATGCGTGCAGTACAGCGTGGCGCCGTCCACGGACACACCCAGCTTTGCCGCCTGTATTATCGCGTTTTGCTCCGCGTGCACGGCGTAACATATCTCATGACGGGTGCCCGAAGGGATACCCAGCTTTACTCTCAGGCATTCGCCCTTCTCCACGCAGCTCAAAATGCCGCTGCTTGCGCCGTTATAGCCCGTGGTGAGTATCCGCTTGTCCTTGGTTATCACCGCGCCGACATGCCTGTCCGTCTTTACGCAGCTGGACCACGTGGCGACCTCCTCTGCCATGCGCATAAATCTTTCATCCCATTTATTCATAATTCACCTCTGAACAGATTATAGCACATTTTGATTTATCTAACAAGGCATTGAGGGGATTTTGCGGCTGTAAAGATGTATTTTATTTTATCTATTGACTGCGCGCGCGTGCGCGTATATAATATTGTATGGAGGAAATAGCTATGAATTCGGCTCAGATAGCAGCCGTGAGCGTATGCTGCGGCGTGATTTTACTGTTTTTACTCGTATTGATACTGCGAGCCGCTTTTTGCAAGAACAAGCGCGGCGACAAACAGTTTGAGAAATCGGACAAGGACAGCTCCGTCATTCAGGAGCACATATCCGAGGCTCTGACCATACCCACCGTTTCGCAGGTGAACGAAGATGAGGTGGATTGGGCACAATTTGAAAAATTCGAGGAGTTTTTGCGGCGTACATACCCGAATATCCACGAAAAAATGCAGAAAATGGTTATCGGCGGACACGCGCTCACCTTTTTCCTGCCCGGCAGCGATCCTTTGTTGGAGCCGATAGCTATGCTGGCGCACCAGGACGTGGTGCCCGTTACGCCGGGAACAGAGGGCGACTGGACTCACCCCGCCTTTTCCGGGCATAACGACGGCGAATTTATATGGGGGCGCGGCGCTCTGGATATGAAAAATCACCTTATAGCGGTGATGGAAGCCGTTGAAAGCCTGCTTGTTAAAGGTTTTGCGCCCAAGCGCGGTCTTTACATTCTTTTGGGCTGTAATGAGGAGATAGTGGCGAGCGAAAACTCTTCCGCCGCGAAAATTGCCGCCTTTTTGAAAAACTCGGGCGTGAGATTAAAGTGTGTTCTGGATGAAGGAGGCGGCGTGATACCGCTGAACGTCAAGGGGATAATAGACAAAACTCTCGTGGGCATAGGCGTTGCGGAGAAAGGATATCTGGATGTGGAGCTTTCCGTGGAAGCCAAGGGCGGACACTCTTCCGCGCCGCCCGCGCATACGGCGCTCGGGATACTTTCAAAAGCGATATGCGCCATAGAAAAACACCCGTATAAGGCTAAAATGCCCGATTTCATATACGATATGCTGAATATCGTGGGCAAGGACGTTAAAAGTTTTCCGCTCCGCCTTGTCACCTGCAATATGTGGCTGTTCCGCCCTCTTATAACTTTTATAATGGGCAAAATACCCGCCGCCGCTTCCGTGGTGAGGTCGTGCACCGCTGTGACGATGTGCTCCGCCTCCACCGCGCCCAACGTGCTGCCTCAGCGCGCAACTGCGGTGATGAACCTGCGCCTTATGCCGGGAGTGAGCGTGAAAAGCGCCGTGGAACGGCTGAATAAGATAATCGGCGACAAGCGCGTAAAGCTGCGCGTTGTCAAGGCAAACGAAGCCCCGCCCGTTTCCTCCGTGCAGACGGATACTTACAAACTCGCGGCAAAGCTGCTGGGAAGCGGCACGAGCGACAGGACGGTCGCGCCCTATATCGTGATGGGTGCAACGGATTCGCGCTATTACCACGAGATTTGCGACGAGATATACCGCGTTTCCCCGTTTGAAACGGATGTATCCCTGCTTTTGACCACACACGGCACCAACGAACGTCTGCCCGTAGCTTCCATAAGCACGGCGGTGGAGTTCTTCCGCGCCTTTATAGCCGAAAGGTGCGCTTTTTAAGTGTTTTTCCGCGCCGCCGAAGGTTTGACTTTGGCGGCGTTTTGCATGATTTTTCACCTCGTTAGCAAAATCAGGCGGTGCGTTTGCAAAATTTCGGCATATGTTAGCTTAAATTCCGCACGTCTTAGCCCGATTTTGAGCGGCGTTGAGATTTTTCGGCAAAAAATTATGAAATTTTTACATAAACCTGTTTACATTGGTATATGAGCGTGCTATAATAAATTAGCAGTCAGGAAGGTTGACTGCTAATTTATGGAAAAAATACTTATTCGGAGGCATTGAATATGACTATTAAACCCTTGTTCGACAAGATAGTTGTTGAAGCCGTTGAATCGCAAGAAAAGACGGCGGGCGGACTTTTCCTTCCCGATTCGGCTAAGGAAAAACCGCAGAGCGCAAAAGTGTTGGCAGTAGGCCCCGGCGGCATGGTGGACGGCAAAGAAGTGACCATGCAGGTCAAAGTGGGCGACATTATTTTGTATAATAAGTATGCGGGCAGCGATTTTAAGCTGGACGGCAAAGAAGTGACCATTCTCAAGCAAAGCGACGTGCTCGCAATAGTGGCTGAGTAATAAGGAGGCATTTGATCATGGCTAAGAAATTTTTGTATGGTGAAGAAGCGCGCAAGAGCCTGAAAGCGGGCGTGGACTGCGTTGCGGACGCGGTAAAGATAACTTTGGGACCCAAGGGCAGAAACGTGGTGCTTGACAGAAAGTACGGTTCCCCTCTTGTGACCAACGACGGCGTTACGATAGCAAAGGAAGTGGAGCCTGAGGACGGCTTTACCAATATGGGCGCACAGCTCATCAAGGAAGCATCCGTCAAGACGAACGACGTAGCGGGCGACGGCACTACCACCGCGTGCGTGCTGGCTCAAGCCATCATTTCCGAAGGTTTGAAGAACGTTGCGGCGGGCGCCAACCCTATGATTTTGAAAAAAGGCATTGCTAAGGCTGCCGACATCGTGGTTGAAGAACTGAAAAAGATGAGCAAGCCCGTGGATTCCAAGACGGCTATAAGCCAAGTTGCCAGCATTTCCGCAGGCGATGAGGAAGTGGGCGCGCTTATCTCCGAAGCTATGGAGAAAGTGGGCAAGGACGGCGTTATCACCGTTGACGAATCCAAGTCAATGAAGACTGAACTTTCCACTACGGAAGGTATGCAGTTTGACAGAGGTTACGTTTCCGCTTATATGGTCACCAATACCGATAAGATGGAAGCCGTTTATGACGACGCGTATGTGCTCATCACGGATAAGAAGATCTCCACAAGCAAGGATATCCTTCCCCTGCTGGAAGCTGTGGTGCAGAACGGCTTGCGCCTGCTCATCATTGCGGAAGATATAGAGGGCGAAGCGCTCACGGCTATCGTGCTCAACAAATTGAAGGGCATTTTGAACTGCGTGGCGGTCAAGGCTCCCGGCTTCGGCGACAGAAGGAAGGCTATGCTGGAAGATATAGCCGTTCTCACCGGCGGAGAGGTCATCTCCAGCGAACTCGGCTACGAATTGAAGGACGTTACCCTCGCTCAGCTGGGTAAAGCAAAGCAGATAAAAGTGGACAAGGACAACACCACGATAGTGGGCGGCGCAGGCTCTTCCGAAGCCATTGCAAACCGCGTTTCCTCCATCAAGTCGCAGATAGCGGAGACCACCTCCGACTACGACAGGGAGAAGTTGCAGGAACGCCTTGCAAAACTCGCGGGCGGCGTTGCCATCATCAATGTGGGCGCGGCTACGGAAGTTGAAATGAAGGAAAAGAAGCTGCGCATAGACGACGCTTTGGCTGCTACCCGTGCGGCTGTGGAAGAAGGCGTTATCCCCGGCGGTGGCGTGGCTCTGCTGGCTTGCATTCCCGAAGTGGAGAAGCTGGTTAAATCGCTCAGCGGCGATGAAAAAACGGGCGCTATGTGCGTTTTGAAGGCTCTTGATTCCCCTATCAAGCAGATAGCGGCGAATGCGGGCATAGACGGCGGCGTGATAGTGAGCAAGCTGACTTCTTCCAGGCGCGGCTTTGGTTACGGCTACAACGCGCTGACCAACGAGTATTGCGATATGATAGAAAGCGGTATCCTCGACCCTACAAAGGTCACCCGCTCGGCTTTGCAGAACGCAGCCAGCGTTGCGGCTACTCTGCTCACCACCGAAGTGCTTATCACCGATATTCCCGAACCTCAACCCGCGGCTCCCGCAGGCGCAGGCATGGGCGGAGATATGTACTGAGATAACCCTTAGCGCGATACGGACCCGAAGGCTCTCCTTCGGGTCTTTTTACTATGGCTAACGATTTTCAATACCGACTTGATCCGATTGACGGCGCGGCGGCTTTTTGATATACTGTAACCGATATAGTCAAGGAGATGATTTAATGAAAAAAGCGCTTGCTGCGATGATTTTGATCACGATAACCGTATTTGCGGCGACGTTTGCCGCATGTATAAACACGACTCCCCTGCCCATAGAGGATATGGGGTGGGAATTTTTAACCGTGCAGGACGACTCCGGCAACGTGCTTTACTGTGCGGAAAGCAACGCGCAGGCATATCCCGACGCGCAAGTGGCGACTGCTGAAGTCGCGTTTGAAAACGACACGGTAATTCTGACCTTAAACGGAGAAAAGATATTTCAATCCACATATGTTCAAGCGGACAGGGACGGCAAGCGTACCACTTTATACAGTCTGCCCGGTGATGACGATCGCTATATGACAAGCTCCTTGGCAAAAACTTCAACCGATAGGGAGCTGGGAGTGCTCTTATTCGGCACAGGCAGCCGCGTGTATTACTTCTGCGCGCCGTTGATAGACTGATTTTTTTTCGCATATATGTCTGTAACAGCCCTTTGACTTTGCTTCAAGGGGCTGTTTTTACGCCTTTTTTATGGCGGCAAGTCTGCCCTTTTCCGTTTCGTATATCTCGGCGGCTTCCCCTAGATAGGCGCCCAGATCGAGGTCTGTCGAAAGCCCCTGTTCCATCTGTTTTTTGGCGGCTTCCACATACTCTTTTCCCTTTTGAAGCAGAGCTTTGTCCACGGCGTTTGTCATACTTTCGCAATATCTCACCCATTTCGAACTGAACATAGCCAGCCGCTCCCCTTCCAAAGCATAGCGCACCTTTGCGGTGTACTCTATCTGCTTTGCCTTTTCCACCGCCTGAGTGATGGAATTCGTTATGCTCTCCTTGCGCGAAATGTACTCCTGCAACAGTTTTTCCTTGGCGGCAATCTCCGCCTTCATACTCTCTATCCTGTCGCGCTGAGCGGCAAGGGAACGCTCGTAATTCTTGGTCAAGTTGAGTATGTACTCGTCGACCTGCGCCCTGTCATACCCTTTGAATTTTATATCGAATTTTTCCTGCATATCGCCCTCCGTGTTTAATTATAGCGCTTTTTTTGCCCTATTCAAACGCCGTTTTGCGAATTTTCTCTCCTTTTTTACCGATATTTGTCGATTTAACAATTAAAAAATGCGCCCCTTGCGGAGCGCGGCTTTTGCTTTATCTTTTTAATTGTTGATAAGTTCCTGTTTGAGATCGTACAGCTTTTTGGACAAGTCCACCTTGTATATATGCGGATTAAGGATACGCTTGTAGCTGTCACTGAACGCCGCGAACGTCTTGGCGTGATAGGCGGCTATCTCCTTCACGGACGGCGACGAATACACCTGTTTGCCGTTTTCGAATACGGGCACCATAAGCTCCTTTGCGGTAAAGTCCGTAATGGTCTTTTTCTTCCACGTATATATGGGGTGGAATATCTCCACTTTATCCAAGCCGATAAAGTTTTCCTCCTTCAAGGCGATAAGGTCGGCGATGGCTTCACCCGTCTTATTGTCAAAGAAACGGACTATCTTCTTTTCCCCGGGATTGGTTATCTTGCCCGGAGTATCCGATTTTTTCAGCTTGGGCACCATTTTTCCGTCCTCGCCCTCTATCGCTGCAAGTTTATATACCCCGCCTAGACTGGGACAGTCTTCACTTGTGATGAGTTTGGTGCCTATGCCCCACGTATCTATGCAGGCGCCCTGAGCGGCAAGCGACTGCACGACTTTCTCATCCAAATCGCCGCTTGCGCATATCTTCACGTCCTTTAAGCCCGCCTCGTCCAGCATACGGCGCGCCTCGCGGCTGAGATAGGCAAGGTCGCCCGAATCAAGGCGGATACCCACGGGCTTATGCCCTTCCGCGATAAGCTCCTTAAACACTTTGATTGCGTTGGGAACGCCGCTGTGCAGAGTGTCGTAAGTGTCCACAAGCAACATACAGGCGTCGGGATATATGCGGGAATACGCCTTGAACGCGTCGTATTCGCTGGGAAAGCTCATCACCCAGCTGTGGGAGTGCGTGCCTGATATAGGCACGTCGAACATCTTGCCCGCCAGCACGTTGGATGTGGAGGCGCAACCCGCCACCATAGCCGCCCTAGCACCGTAAATTGCCGCGTCCGGACCTTGAGCGCGGCGCAGACCGAATTCCGCAACGCTGCCCTTTTTGGTTTCGTGGACTATCTTGCTAGCCTTGGTGGCGATGAGCGTTTGATGGTTGAGAATGCACAATATAGCCGTTTCGATGAGCTGCGCTTCGAATAAGCGGGCTTTTACCGTGAGTATGGGTTCCTGCGGGAACACCACATCGCCCTCGCGCACCGCATATATGCTGCCCGTGAATTTGAAATTTTTGAGCAAAGTCAAAAATTCTTCGTCAAAGATGCCCAAAGAACGCAGATACGCTATGTCGTCGTCGGTGAATTTCAAGTCGTTGATATAGTCGATGACCTGCTCCAAACCGCAGGCGATAGCGTAATTGTTGTTTACTCCGCGGTAGAATACGTCGAATACCGCCATTTTGTCCATTTGACCCGTTTTGCTGTAACCGTTGAGCATGGTCAGCTGATAGAGGTCTGTCAATAACGTTAAGTTTCTCACTGTTTCTCCTCCGTTTCGATCACTTCGCAGTTGCCGTCCAAATTGTAAAAGGCGGTGCGATCGGGATCCGGGGCTTTATTGTATTTATCCAAAAAGTTGAACCTTATCACGCCCTTGGCGTACAAGATCATAACCACGGCGCATATTGCAGCCATACAGTAGCATATCACCTGCACTATGCCCACGTCCGTGCCGGGGAAAGTGGCGTGCTCTTCCTTCAAAAATTCCAGAGTACCGCGCACCAAGCCGTACCAGAGCAGGTAGAATATGGCTATCATAAACGGCTTGCGCCTGTCCATCTTGCGGCGGAACATAGTAAGACCTATGCACAGACCGATAAAGTTTATCACGCCTTCATAGAAGAAGAGCGCGCAATGCCATTCGTTTATGTTGCGCTCTGTGATAAATACGGCGAACGGGAACCATTGCCAGGCGGGATCGTCTATGCGCAGTCCGTAAAGCTCCTGATTGAAGTAGTTGCCCCATCTGCCGACTATCTGACCCACGAGCAGCGCCAGCACGACCAAATCCGCCGTGCGCGCTATACTGTACATCTTGTTACGCAGGCAGCAGCATATAATGCCCAAAATTCCGCCGAAGATGCCGCCTATTATGGTGAGTCCTCCCGAACGCAGATTGAAAATTTCTTTCCAGCCTTCCGCGGTGGTTATATCGTAAGTGGAGCCTATGCGCGGCACCACATAGAACAGGCGGCAGCACACCACCGCGAGTATTACCACCCATAAGAACAGCTCCAAGGCAAATTCCACGCCCACGCCGCGCTTGCGGAGCAGATAGGTCACCAAAGCGAACGCCAGCAAAAGCCCGAGCGTTATCATTATGGCGTACCAAAATATTTCAAGTTCGCCTATTTTGAACGCTACGTCGGTTGAAGGCGTTTCCATTAAATATTCACCTTGCAGGCGCCGCTGTTGCGCACGCCCACTTCAAATACGTTTTCCTTGCCGAACACGGACGCCATAAATTCGATGTATTCGGCGGTGCGCTTTTTGTCAACAAAAGCCAAAATTGTGCCGGCAAAACCGCCGCCGTGCACTCTGACGGCTTTCACGCCTTTAAAGCGCTTGCTCAAATTCACGCCAAGGGGCACACGCTGAGCCACATCCCCTTCCGGATAGCAGTTTTGCAGCAGCATATAAGAGGAAAGTCCGCTTTGATTGATGACATCTGCAAACGCCTTTTCATCGCTCTTTTTTACCGCTTCCGCACCTTCTATCACGCGCTTGTTTTCGTCATAGAAGTGCATAGCGCGCAAGATAGCCCTGCCGCTGACTTCATTTTGCAAGGCGGGGATGCGCTCATAGAACAGTTCCTCATCCACCTCGCGCAGCACTTTTCCACCCAATTTGCCCGCCACAAGTTCCATTTCGCGGCGTATAGCGGCATAGTTGTCCGTAAGGTTGCAGTGGTCGCCGCCCGTGTTGGTGATGACAATGTCCATATCGTCAAAGTTCCACTCTATGCTCTCCACTTCGGGATCGGCGGTGGACTTGAAGTCTATGTAACTGACTCCGCCCAAAGCTATCGCGCTTTGATCGAGAAGTCCGCTGGGTTTGCCGAAATATACGTTTTCCGCATAATAAGACGCCTTTGCCTTGTCCATCGCGCCCAAAACACCGCCGTTGTAAAGACAGTTGAGTATTTCGCATATCAGCAGTTCGAAACTGGCGGAAGACGACACTCCCGCGCCTTTGAATACATTGCTTTGCGTTGTAGCCTTAAAGCCGCCTATGTTCCAGCCGTGGTCGGAATAATAACGGCATATTCCTTTAATTATGGCTGTGGAATCGCCCTCTTCTTCCTTGAGCTTGGTCAGATCCGCCACATTGACGTAAACGGGAGGATAGCCCACGGAATCCACGACTATCACGCCGTCGTCCGTCTTGGTAACGCAGGCGAGAGTGTCCACGCTGATGGACGCGCACAGCACCTTTCCGTTGTTGTGGTCGGTGTGGTTGCCGCACACTTCTATTCTGCCGGGCGAAGAAAAAAATTCGCCTTCACCGTACTTTGCCGCATGCAGATTGGCGAGCACGGCATAGCGTTCCGCCGCCTGAGTCACGTCCGCGCCGGGATTAAGACGGGCGATTTCGCCCTTGAATGCGTCTTTTGCCAAAAAGGTCTTTGCGCTTTTTTCGCTCATAATGTCACCTCTTTTCGTCGTTAGTGAAATTATAGCACATAATCGGCGCATTTGCAAATATATAATCGTATGTGCGCGCGGGCGCGGAATATATTTTATTATGTAAAACTCTTGCAAAACGGGCAAATAAGACTTATAATATAGATAACGCAAGTGCGTTTTGCACTGCGGTAGTCCAAAATTTTTAAGAGGAAAATTTTATGTTGACGGAAGACGAACTCAGAGTCAAAGTGAGCGAGCTGGTCGCATACGCACGCGATCATATCTCAATGAACGACGCGGACAGGATCTATGTGACGAATATCCTGCTGGATTTCTTCAACCTGACCTATCCCGCACCCATCCCCGAAAAATACGGCGATTTTCAGACGGAGATAATCGACCCTATCGTTCGGCACGCGATAGATACGGGCAGGATAAAGCCTGAAGAAGCACTGCTTTTTGAAACGAAGGTGCTGGGAATTGTCACCCCCGCCCCCGCGGAGATAATTTCCGAATTCGACGCGATAGCCGGCAATAAGGGCGTGCAGAAAGCCACAACCTGGCTTTTTGAATTGAGCAAGGCGAACAACTACATACGTATGCCCGACATTCGCAAGAATATCAAGTGGTCGCACGAAGGAAGCATAGGCAATATAGATATAACCATCAACCTTTCCAAGCCGGAGAAAGATCCCAAGGCGATCGCGGCGGCGAAATTGCTGCCCAAGACGGGATACCCCGCCTGCATGCTCTGCCCCGAGAATGTGGGCTTTGCGGGCAATTTGAACCACCCCGCACGCCAAACCCTGCGCACCATTCCGATTGAACTCGACGGAGAACCGTGGGAATTGCAATATTCCCCTTACCAATATTATACCGAACACGTGATAGCGTTTTCCTGCGAACATCGCCCCATGGCGGTGACGGAAGCGGCTTTCAGGCGCCTTTTGGACTTTGTGGATCTGTTCCCCCACTACTTTATCGGTTCCAACGCCGCTCTGCCCATCGTAGGCGGCTCCATTCTCACGCACGACCACTATCAGGGCGGCGCGAAAGTACTGCCGATGATGACAAGGGATTACCGCAAGACTTATAAGTGCGTGCAGTACCCCAATGTGCAGATAGGTATTCTCGATTGGTACAACTCCGTGGTGCGCGTCAAGGGCACCGACCGCGAAGGCGTTTACAATATGGCAAAGCGCGTGCTGGACACCTGGACGAATTGGACGGACGAAGAGTCTGACGTCATCTGCCGCACAGACGAACAGCACAACGCCATCACCCCCATCTGCCGCAACAATGACGGAGAATACGTCTTTGACTTGATATTGCGCAACAACCGCACGGACGAAAAACACCCCTACGGTATCTTCCACCCCGAAGAGAGCATGCACAACATCAAAAAAGAAGGCATAGGCATAATAGAAGTGATGGGCCTTTTCATTCTGCCCGGCAGATTGAAGAAAGAGCTTGCCGAAGTGGAAAAATATCTCACGGGCGAAAACGTGCTCGATTTGAAGGCGCTTTCAGACGCGGAAAACCCTATGAGCAAGCACGCGCAGATGATACTGCAATTGATAAACGACAACGGCAACTCCAACTCCGCTGAGCGCGCGCAGAAGCTGGTTACCGACTATGTGAATACGACTTGCGAAAAGATATTGGAATGCACGGGCGTATTCAAGAACGACGAAGTCGGACAGAACTGCTTTGACAGGTTTATGACGAAGGGGCTTAACCTGATAGCGGAATAACAAATAACGGATAGATCAAAAGCACGGCGCGAGCCGTGCTTTTTTATGCCTGTAACTGTCGCTCTGCCCCGTTACGTTTTACACACAACGCATAGTTTCGGCATATAAAAAGGACCGCCCGAAGCGGTCCTTTTCGGAAATTTTGCCGTTAATTACATCGGCATTATCTTCTTTTCTATGCTGCCCACTTCCGTATCGACATGGTGCTTATTTGCCGCGCGATACTTGAAGAAGTTGGTGGCAACCTGAGGGAATAGCGCGTAGGAGAGCACGTCTTCTTCCTGCTCCACGTATTCGGCGCATTCGGCGCGGTACTTGTCCAATTCAGGTTCAAGCAGGTCTGCGGGACGGCAAGTGATGCGTTCTTCGTCTCCGATAGCCTTTTTGACAACTTCGGGATTGGGATCTGCGGGCAGTTTGCCGTACTTGCCGCGCAAAACGTCCTTGGTTTCGTTGGACACTACCTTATATCTCTCCTTATAGAACACGTTGAACACAGCCTGCGTGCCGACTATCTGGCTGGTAGGCGTGACGAGCGGAGGATAACCGAGGTCTTCCCTCACGCGCGGCACTTCCGCAAGCACCTGATCGTAAAGGTCTTCCGCATTCAGCTGTTTGAGCTGGCTGACCAGGTTGGAGAGCATGCCGCCGGGCACCTGATAGATAAGCGCCCTGACGTCCGTCTGCAAGGACTTGTCGGTGAGGAAGCCGTCGGCTTTGAGCCTTGCGGCGACCTTCTTGAAGTGTTCGGTCAGCTCATTGAGCTTGATAAGGTCTATGCCCGTATCGTAAGGCGTTCCCGCAAGCGCCGCCACCATAGGTTCGGTTGCAGGCTGGGAAGTGCCGTTGCCCAAAGGAGAGAGCGCGCAGTCGATTATATCCACACCCGCTTCTATCGCCTTCAAGTATGTCAGATTGCCCGTGCCTGCGGTCTGGTGAGTGTGCAGATGAATGGGCACTTTTACGGAAGCCTTCAACGCCTTTATCAACTCATAGGCGTTATAAGGGAGCAGTATGCCCGCCATATCCTTCACGCATATGACGTCCGCGCCCATCTTTTCCAGCTTTTTGGCAAGTTCCACGAAATATTCGTTGGTGTGCACGGGAGAAGTGGTGTAGCTGAACGCCGCTTCGCATATGCCGTTGTTCTTTTGGCACGCCTTCATTGCCCTTTCCATATTGCGGGGGTCGTTGAGCGCGTCGAATATACGCATAACGGTGATACCGTTTTTTATGGACTTTTTGACGAATTCGTCCACCACGTCGTCCGCATAGTGCTTATATCCCAAAAGGTTTTGTCCGCGCAGCAGCATTTGCAGAGGCGTTTTGGGCATAGCCTCCTTTAATTTGCGCAGTCTTTCCCACGGGTCTTCGTTCAGAAAACGCATGCAGGAGTCGAACGTAGCGCCGCCCCAGCACTCTATGGAGTAGTAGCCGATTTTGTCGAGCTTATCGGCAACGGGGAGCATTTCGTCCAACCTCATACGGGTAGCCGCCTGAGATTGGTGAGCGTCTCTTAAAATAGTTTCAGTTATCTTGACCATAATTTACCTCTTTTACCTATTAGAATACGCCGAAGCAGGCAAGCAATACGCCCGCAGCGACTGCCGAGCCGATAACGCCGGACACGTTAGGACCCATTGCATGCATGAGCAGGTAGTTGTTGGGATTTTCTTCCTGTCCCACGTTGTGCGCGATACGCGCAGCCATAGGCACGGCGGAAACGCCCGCGGCGCCGATGATGGGGTTGACCTTGCCCCTTGTGAGGACGCACATCAGTTTGCCTATCAGCACGCCGCCCGCGGTGCCCAAAGCGAACGCGACCACGCCGATAACCAGAATGAGTATCGTCTGCTGAGTGAGGAAGGTGTCCGCCGTGGCTTTGGAACCGACCAGCACGCCCAAGAGAATGGTGACGATGTTGATGAGTTCGTTGCTTGCCGTCTTTGCAAGGCGAGGCACAACGCCCGATTCCCTAAACAGGTTGCCCAGCATAAGCATACCGATAAGCGGTATTGCGGAAGGCAGGAGCACGCCGACTATACCCGTAACGACCAGAGGGAAGATTACCTTCTCCGTCTTGGACACGGGGCGGAGCTGCTCCATTACTATGCCCCTCTCCTTCTTGGTGGTAAGGAGCTTTATGATAGGCGGCTGTATTATCTTGATCAGCGCCATATACGAGTATGCCGCAACGGCGATGGACGCAAGCAAGTGCGGCGCCAGCTTTGTGGTGACGTATATAGCCGTAGGTCCGTCCGCGCCGCCGATAATGCCGATGGAAGCCGCTTCCTCGCCCGTGAAGCCGATAAGTACAGCCACGGTGAAGGTGATGAATATACCCAGCTGCGCCGCGGCGCCCATAAGCATACTGCTCGGGTTTGCTATCATCGGACCGAAGTCCGTCATTGCGCCGATGCCCATAAAGATGAGCGGCGGGAAGATGACCCATTCAACGCCCTTATACAGATAGAAGAAGATACCTTCGTTTGCCACAACGCCGGAGCTTACGGAAATGGTATTTCCCGCATATATGCTGTAAGTGTTGATATAATCGAGGATAACCTGTTGTACGGTAAGTCCCCCGTTTTCGGAAGTCCACGGCACAGTGTCGATGAGCAGCTGCTGCGCGTTTCCCGAAAGCGCGCCCCAAGTATCGGGCAGCGTTTCCAAATTCAAGCTTGACAGAGCGCTTGCAAATGCGTCGGGGTTCAGATTATACGCCCATGCCAGCAATGACTGCTCCGTGCCTTTGGCAATCACGGTGTCCGTTACCGTATCCGTGATTATCCAACCTGAGGTGCCGTACAGAATATTGTACGCGCCCGGTATATTTATTATAAACATACCAAAGCCTATCGCCACCAGCAGGTTAGGCTCAAATTCTTTATACACCGCCAGATAGATGAGGATACATGCTATCGCCAGCATTATAAAGTTTTTCCAGATGTCCGCGCCCGTGGTCATAAAGCCCGTGCTGTCCCACAGGGTCTTCATAGATTCCACGAACGAGAACGAGGAAAATGAAGTGAATATATCTACCATACCAACCTCCGCGGCATTAAGCTATGGTGCAAAGCAGTGCGCCGGTGTCTACGTTGGTGCCTTCGCTCACGCAATAAGTGATCACGCCGCTCTTGGGAGCAACGACGGGGGTATCCATCTTCATTGCCTCCAGAGTGACTATCTCCTTGCCCTCTTCCACGGTAGCGCCGTTGGCAAAGCAAAGCTTTTTGACAAGACCGGGCATAGGGGAATTGACCGGATCGCCCTTGCCCGCCGCCGCAGGTGCGGGAGCAGGAGCCGCGGGAGCAGCGGGTGCCGCTGCCGGAGCCGACTTGGCTATGGGAGCAACGGGTACGGGAGCCGCTACGGGAGCGGAAGGGGCTCCGCCCACTTCCTCTACTTCTACGTCATAAAATTTGCCATTGACGGTTACATTGAACTTGCGCATTTTTATTTCTCCTTGAATGATTTTCTTGTTATTTTATTTGTTTTATAGAGCGCACGCGGAACTTCAAGTTGGAACGCTCATATGCCGGCAGGGAATCATAGTAGGCGTATATCGCCGCCATGACAGCTGCTATTTCCTCTTCATCGGACTCGATTGCCGCGGGCTGTTCTTTTGCCTCACTCATACCGAGCCTTACGCGGGCAGCTTGCAAAAGCGCCTGCTTTTCCTCCGCCTTTGCAGCCTTGCGTTCCTGCAATTTCTGCGAAAGCGTCTTTTTCTCCTTGCCCTTATTCTCTTCCGCTCTCCTTTCAGCCGCCTTGTTTGCCGAATCCACCAGCAACTTGAACAGCTTTATAAGGAATATGAGCACGATGAGCACCACGAACACGACGATAAGACCCATCGCCGCGACCAAAAGTCCGGTGACCAGCCTTTCTCCACCCTCCATTCCGGAAATGCCCATAGCGTCCGGGTCGGGATTTTCGCTTATCATTTCGCAAGCCCCGAACAGGACGATAGCGCTCACCACGACAGCCAAGAGAGCAAGGGTTATGAAAAGTTTTTTCTTGTTCATAAACTACCCTACCTGCCTTATATACCTAATAACATTAACAGCGCGGAGCTTACGCAGGGACGGATGTTGCCCGCCTCTATCACGTTGTCTATATAGCCTTCGCCCGCAGCGGCGACGGGATCGCCCATCTCGCTGTTGAACTGCTTTTCCAAAGAAGCCACGGTCTTGCTTCCCACGCCCTTCTTTTGTTTGAGTTCTTCCGTATAGAAGATGTGTATGCCGGTGTCCGCGGTGACGGGAGCCACTACGGAAGCGGTGGTGGCAAGGGTGTAATCAAAGCCTATGCCCTTGCTCATAAGCGCGGAATAAGCGGCGCCTATCGCATTGCCGCAAGCCACGCCTATCATAGGATGTTCGTAAGAAGCCATCGCCTTGAACAGGCAGGCGGTTTTGAGTGCAAAGCCGGAGAGTTCCTGCTTGAGGTCGGGGTTGAAGCCCTTGCTGTCCACAAGCGTAACGAGAGGAAGCCCGAACGCGTTCGCCTTTTTGATAAAGCCGCAAGCCTTCTTTATGCCCTCTTCACTCATATATCCGTTGTTTTCGGAGGATTCGTTTGCCAAAACAGCCACGCTTATGCCGTTCACCTTAGCGTATGCACACACGACGTCCTTGGCGTAATCGGCGCTTATCTCAATATATTTGCCGTCATCTGCCAATGCTTCCAGCGCGCCTTTAACGGTGTACTTTTTGGTGAGCGCGGATACAACGCGGTTGGGGTCGTCATCGCTTGCTTCCCTTTCTATAACGCCTATCGTCGCAAGAAGGTCTGTAAGCTTGCCCTTCAAGTCTTTCATTGAAGAGTAGCTTTCGCCCGCCAAAGAAGTGCTTTCCTTGTATGCGTCATATCCGACCATCTTGTTCAGCTTGGGAATGGAAGACAGTGTGGAAGCCAAATACATAGGCGAGTTCACGGACATAACGGCGTCCTTGCTCATAAAGACGTGATCCGCCATCGCCGCAAAAGTCGCGGTCATACCCACCGCCACACCTTTTACTATGCAGATGTGGGGAACGGTTTGGCTGACCTCTTCCGCCATTGCAAGCAGTGAAGCATAAGCTTCCATAACGCCGGCGCCTTCATCCACCCTTGCGCCCGAACAGTCGAGCACGGAGATGAGAGGCGTTCCCGTCTTGCACGCCCTCTGCATGCACTTGGCTATCTTCTTGGCGGAAACCGCTCCGATACTGCCCATCATCACATCCGCGTTCTGCGCAAAAATGTGAACGGGCGTGCCTTCGATGGTGGCATAACCGGTCACAACGCCTTCACCCAAAGCCCCGTTACCGCCGATGACAAAAGCGTCCGTTTCCACAAACGAAGCTTCGTCGACAATACCGTCGATAAAACTTTGAGCCTTTGCGTTGGCCTTGTCCACAGCCTCCTGCGCCGACACAAGTTCCTTTTTGTTCATTCTAAAAACCTCCGAAATTATCGAGTTGATTTGCTTAAAGCACTTGTACTAATTGTATTATTAAAGTAAAAATTTTGCAAGCGATTGGCGGGCGTTTCTCAACTTTTCCGACAAAATATTTGCGCTTATGCGCCTTAAAAGCGGCTTTTGCAAAATAAAAAAGCGCTCAAACGCGCTTTCTTAAAAATATCTATTTGATTTGCCGCAAATGTAAAGTCACAGCTTTTTCAAATACTCCACCTCTTCGTCGCGCAGGTATCTCCACCCGCCGCGGGAAAGTCCGCCCAAACGAAGGTCGCCTATCGCCACCCTCTTTAAGAAGACCACATTCCTCTCCACCGCCTCGAACATGCGCCTTATCTGCCTGTTGCGCCCTTCCGTTATGGTGACGGACAGCTTGGCTTCTGTATCGCCCTGCTCCAAAAGTTTGACCTTGCTGCGCTTGGTGAGCACGCCGTCTATTTCCACGCCCTTGCGCAATTTCGCAAGCAGATGTTCGGGAAACTGACCTTCCGCCCTGACCAAATACGTCTTGGGAACTTCCCCCGAAGGGTGCGCCAAACGGTTGACAAGCTCCCCGTCATTAGTCAAAAGCAGCAGCCCTTCCGTGTCGTAATCCAGCCTGCCCACGGGCACAAGATGGGGCACTTCCGCGTCTATATAGTCGTAAACGGTCTTTCTGCCCTTGTCATCACTCACGCTTGTTATGCACCCCTTGGGTTTATACAGCATTATATAGGTAAATTTAGACACGGGGACGATTTTTTTGCCGTCGACAGTCACAGTATCGTTGCTTGTTTCCACACTGCTTCCCGGCGTTTGAACGACTTTTCCGTTCACCTTTACCCTGCCCGCGAGGATCAGTTCATCGGCTCCCCTCCTGGACGCCGTCCCGCTGCTTGCAATATATTTGTTCAGCCTTACTTCCATACTTCACCCGCACTTCTCCGCGATAATTCTCCGCCGCATAAAGCGCACTTTTACTTGTTATATCATTCATAGTATATAATGCGGACGAAAAAAGCAAGCGATTGCCGGCAAAAACGTTGAGATTGCCTATTTCACTTCCCGTTTTCAGCGGCAGGGAGTGCCCTTCGGCGGGGACTATCTCATAATTGAGTTCGCTTACGCACTCCTTTTCCACGGCAAAATCCAAGCCTCCTCGCACGCCTATGCCCGTGCCGTCCGGCAAGCTGTAAAGCGCCTCGCCATCCCCGGCTCCGCGCACGGCGCAATATTTTGCAAATGCCGCGTCCATATAGTCCATGCTGTCCTGCCACATTCCGTAATGATTGAGCACTACGCACACGAGCGGCATTCCGTCACGAACGGCGCTTGATACAAGACATCTGCCAGACTTGGTGGTGTATCCCGTCTTTACTCCGCACGCGCCGGGATACATAGCGAGCATTTTGTTTTTATTGCACCACGTTCTTGCGCTCCTGTATTCCGTAGCGGGTACATCAAACTTTTTTGTCGCAACGATTTTGGCAAAACTTGCGTTGTCCATCGCCGCGCAGGTGAGGCAAGCCAAATCGTAAGCGGAAGTATAATGCATATCGTCATGCAAGCCGTGGGGGTTGCAAAAATGCGTGTTTTCAAGATGAAGCGAGGCTGCGTAATCGTTCATCATCTTTACGAAATTATCCATATTTTTACCGACATAAAGCGCAAGCGCGGCAGCCGCGTCATTCCCCGATTGCAGCATAAGCGCGTGCAATAGTTCCTCCACGGTAAACCTTTCGCCCTCCCTCAAATATACGGAAGAGCCTTCTATTCCCACGGCTTCTTTCGGAATGGTAACCACATCGTCAAGCTTGGAATTTTCAAGAGTTACGATAGCGGTAACTATCTTTGTAGTGCTCGCCATAGGAAGGCGCACGTCTTGCCCGCTTCCTGCCAAAACCTGCCGCCCCGGCTGATACATCACAATGTATGACGAGCTTGTTTGCGCTGCGCATTTTTGATAACTTAATGTTATAAATGAAGATATTATTATGAAAATTGCAATAATAGAGAATAGCTTTAGCAATTTTACGGCTTTTTTATCACGGAAAATGCCGCCTTTGCCAAATTCAGCCATTTATTCTTATCCTCCTTGTCATCATTGGTTACCACCTTATACTCTCCGTCTTCGGCTATCAAAAAGCCGCACGGTGTAAGCGTTACGCCTCCGCCGCCGGCTGTTGCGAAAGGAAGCCTTAGCATACCTTCTCTGCCTAAGTTTCCGTACTCTCCCCCGCCGTATACAAAGCCTAGGGAAACTTTGCAATATGGTATCGCCACGGTCTTTTCGTCCAGCCTTACGGGGTCACCCATTATATTGCCGCCGCCGGAAAGTTTTTTGAGATTTTCAAATGTCAATCCCATTATATCCATAATTGTCTGTTCCATTATTTTCCCTATCCTTTACTCCTATATAATGTTTTTCAAAGTAAACAGAGTGCGCCAGCCCGCGACCGCGCACGCATTCATCTTTATATTATTTGAGCCGTACTCCGCGTTTACCGCGCACTTGCAATCTGTTGCCTTTATATGTTTTTGTAATATGTCTGCAAGTAAATCGCCGAACAGCGCGCTCATCGCCGCCGTTGTAGCGGCACTCTCCGTTCCCACGGTCATATTGACGGACATTCTGCGCAACGCTATTTTCCCCGATTTTGACTTGCGTCTTTTTTCCTTGCCCTTTCTTATCCTCTTCCTCTCTCCCGCCTTTTTGAGCTCGCCGTTGTTTACCATATAATAAGCCGTCCCGCCGCATTCAAACAGCTTGATCCGCAGCGCTTGCACACCGAATATCGTCACGTTGAATGCACAGCAAGCGCGCGATGTGTCCGCGCTCAACCGCACCACTACCCCGGCGCTTATCGCCGCAATGACTATAACGGCAAACAACACCGCAGCACCGCACAGCCACCACAAAAATATCATACCTTCATTTTGTGCACTCGCCGAATTTTTATTATGACAAGCAGTTGGAAGACCTTAATAAACAAAAGAAATTCTTTCTATAAGCGATAACTCTTACTAAAATATTAGTACAGGTGATGTTTTTACTAAAATATTACTACGGGAAGTGGCTCTTACTAAAATATTAGTATGAGAGATAGTTTTTACTAAAATATTAGTACGAGAGGTGATTTTTACTAAAATATTAGTATGGGATGTGGCTCTTACTAAAATATTAGTACGAGGTTAAGCGGTATTTACAGGTATATCGCTGCCCTTTTGTGAACAAAATACTATTTTGTCGTTACTCATTAAGTTTTTGCCCTACCGACAATCAAATACCTTCTGTAATTATAACCGTTAGTTAATTGAACGATTGAACAATTGAACAATTGAACAACTGTTCAATCACTAGTAGTTATATTTTATAGTGAAATTATTAGGAGCATATTAGGAAGCGAATGTTGCCGGCAAATATTACGAGGCAAAATATTACCATCAACACGCATAGGAATAAAAATATTAATATAAGTGACGACTCTTACTAAAATATTAGTATGAGCGATGGATTTTACTAAAATATTAGTATGGGTGGCGGTTCTTACTAAAATATTAGTACAGGAGGTGCTTTTTACTAAAATATTCGTACAGACGATGGTTTTTACTAAAATATTAGTACGAGAGGTGATTTTTACTAAAATATTAGTACGGGAAGCGGCTCTTACTAAAATATTAGTACGGCAGTATGGCGCTGCCAATAAACGGTGCCGATAAACGGTAAAGGCGTTATGATTGCGTTAGTTTGTAAAGCAATATGGCGCCGATAATCGGTAAAGCGCTATGATTGCGTTAGACGGTAAAGCGTTGTAGTTGCGTTAGTTTGCAAAGCAATATAATGCCGATAATCGGCGGAGTGATGCGGCTGCGTTAATTATAAATCGGATATAATGTCGCTGCTGCTCTACTCCTCGCCGTCATCATCGTCATTGTCGTCTTCGTCGTCAAATTCTTCGTCAAAGTCGTTACCGGTGTCTATTTCGTCATCTTCATCGTCAAAGTCGTTGCCGACGTCTGTTTCGTCGTCGTTGTCCTCTTTGTTAAAGTCTTCGTCAGAGTCGGCTATATCTGCGGCGGCTTCCGCCTTTTCTTCTTCGTCCTCTCCGCTGACAAATTGCACATCCTCGCCCTTCAAAAACTCGGGCAGTTCTTCTTCCTCTTGCAAAGCCGCGTCCAAAGCCTTTTCCGTGGCGTTCAAAGCGTCCGTTTCGTCATCGTCCGCACTGAATACCTCGCCCGTGAAGTCTTCCGCCAAGTTGACTTCCTTAAACAATTCCTCCCTCTTGACGGCGAAGGTGCCCAATTCCATAAGTCGTTTCATAACGTCCTTGTATTCGGGCAGATCGTTCAGGCTGCGCAATTGGAATCTGCGCAAAAATTCGTTGGTGGTGACATAGAGCCAAGGGCGCCCCGGCGTGTTGCGGTGACCGCTGACCCTTATAAGCCCCGCCCTCGTCAAGGTGGTGAGCGCATAGTCCGCGCTGGTATTGCCCCTTATCTCCTCTATTTCGCCGCGGGTTATGGGCTGTTTATAGGCGATTATCGCCAGCACTTGCAATAACGTGTCCGAAAGAGCTTTTTGCCGTATGGGGCGAAGTACGTCAGAAACCACATCTCCGTATGCGGGATTGGACGTGAACTGCACATAGTCGTTGAACTCCACGAGCAACACGCCCCTGTCGCCTTTATAACGCTGGGACAAGGCGCGAATGGCATCATTGAGCTGTTTGCGCGTTACGCC
This sequence comes from uncultured Clostridia bacterium, assembly GCA_944380395.1. Taxonomy (GTDB): domain Bacteria; phylum Bacillota; class Clostridia; order Christensenellales; family UBA3700; genus Alloclostridium. The sequence continues at coordinate 132,763 of CALWHM010000001.1, forward strand.
TTCCAACTTGTCCAAAATATCTTTTTTCTTTATCTCCGTTCCTGCCGAAAAAATTATGGCTTCCACGGTTTGGATAAGGTTTTCCATCAGTTCCCCTCCTCTTCGTCTATCTTCACAAGTTCGCGCATATCCGCCTTTGTGATGTCGAAGTTATCGTCAAGTGTTATGTATATTTCGCCGAACAGCTCTTTCTGCTCCGCTTTTGCCACCTGTTTTTTCATAAGTTCCAAAAGCGCGGAAAAGGTGGCTATCACCTCGCTTTTATTATACACCGAAGTGAAGAGCTGAGAAAACTCTATACTCTTTTTTTCTGAAAGCACGGTGGTTATGTACACGATTTTTTCCGCAACCGTATATGTGTCGCGCGCAATTTTTTTGGTGGCGGTGCGCTTGTCCTCATCGCTGAAATTGAACAATATTTTGCCGTATGCGTCTATCAGCTTTTCCAAGTTAAAGCTTTTTATGACTATTTTCGCGTCCTCTTCCGTGAATTGAGGCTCGCGCGTAAAGCGGTTTATCGTTTCAAGTCCGCGCAGCTGCTGCGACTGCTGTTTGAATATCTCATAGAGTTTCAGCTGGAATTTCAGTCTTTCGCCGGGATCTTCTATCCACTCGTCATCTCCGTCCATAAAGGCGTCGTCTTCCACCTCGGGCGGCAGAACGGAACGCGACTTTATCTCCAAAAGCGTTGCCGCCATAGCCATAAAGTCCGCAGCCACGTCCATATCCACGGTGTCGAGCTGTTTCATATATTCCATATATTGCCCTGTTATTTCGGATATGGGAAAGCTGTCTATCTGATACTTACCCTCTTCAACTATGAGCGTGTAAAGAAGCGCGATGGGACCTTCAAAGTCGCCCAAGGAAAATTTGAGCGAATCACTTGCATGATATTCAAAAGCCGCGTTTGCCATTAAGCCATGCCTCCCAAAATGCTTCTTTGAATTATATCGATAAGCTTTATAAACAAGCTTTGATATTGACCGAATATGTTCAGATTCACCCCGATATAGCGCGCGATATACCCGAATACCGTAAACAGCAGGATAATGCCGATAAGCAGGAAGTTGCCGTATCTGTAATTAAATCTGACATATGCGTTATCCGGCTTTGCGAGCGTTTCCACAACCCTGAATCCGTCAAGCGGATATACGGGAATGAGATTGAACAAGAACAGCGTCATATTTATCGTCACGCCGTACGCGCACAAGCAATAAAAAAATTGATATGCGTACCCTGCCGCCGTAGCCGATTGCGTGCTGGCTACAAACGCACCGCCAGGCAATATAACTATATTGTTTACAACGCCGAATACCGCCGTGACTATGCACAGCCCGATAAGCGCGACTACGGCGAGAATAAGGTTCATAGTCACGCCAGCAAGAGAAGTCATAAGCATACCCTTGCGGTAATTCGTGAAGTTGCGCGAGTCTATGGGCACGGGTTTAGCCCAGCCGAATCCGACTATAAGCATCATAATTGTACCCAATATGTCGAAATGTTTGAGCGGATTGAGCGTAAGTCTTCCCGCGTATTTGGCGGTAAAATCGCCGTTCAGATATGCGGCGTAACCGTGCGCCACCTCGTGAAGCATTATCGCAAACGCGCCGACGATGACTATCGCCAGCAGCATCAGCAGTCCGGAAACAAAGTTTCCGCTTGTGAATATCTGATATATCAGCACTCTTTTTACTCCGTATCGGGAATGGCGTCCAAGCGCGTCAGATCCTCATAAGTCTGAGGTCTGACGGCATAGCCGCTCTTTCCGCCGCGCACGAAAACGACGGGCGGGATCGTGTTGCGATTATAGTTGCTTGCCATAGAATAGCAATATGCGCCCGTGGTGAATACGGCGAGCAGATCGCCGCGCCTGACTTTGGGAAGCGCGATGTCCTTGATGATTATATCGCCGCTTTCACAGCACTTGCCCGCTATCGTGACCACTTCTTCCGGCTTTTCGTTCGCCCTGTTTGCAAGCACGGCTTCATACTTGGCTTCATACAGCGCGGGGCGGATATTGTCCGTCATACCGCCGTCTATCGCCACATATTTGCGCACGCCGGGAATGTCCTTTATTGCGCCCACGGTATAGAGCGTTACGCCCGCTTCTCCGACTATCGCCCTGCCCGGTTCTATTATAAATTCGGGCTTTTTTATGCCTTTGCGTTCCACGCAGTCGGAAAGCGTTTGCGTGAGCAGTTTGACATAGTCGCAATACTCCCGCACGTTATACTTGGGATCTTCTTCCGTATAGTGCACGCCGAAGCCGCCTCCCAAATTGAGCACGTCCACGGATATTCCGTCTTCTTGCAGTTTTTTGATAAAGTCGGTCATAACGTCCACCGCCAAGGCGAACGCCGAACGATCAAATATCTGAGAGCCGATGTGGCAATGCACGCCCGCGAATTTCAGATTGCTCATACCTGCCGCCTGCCTGACAGCCGCCTCCGCCGCGCCCGACTTTATGGCGAAGCCGAATTTGGAGTCCACTTTTGCGGTTTGGATATATGAGTGAGTGTGCGCCTCCACGCCCGGATTCACCCTGACGAGCACTTTTTGCACTTTGCCGTACTTTTTCGCATACTCGTTAATGCGTTCCGCGTCGTCCGCGGCGTCCACGACAATGGTGCCCACGCCCGCACGCATAGCCAAATCCAGCTCTGCGTCCGTCTTATTGTTGCCGTGGAAAAAGGCTTTGGACATATCAAAGCCCGCCGCCGAAGCGGTGTATATCTCTCCGCCGGAAACCACGTCTATACACGTGCCCTCCTGCTTCATCACGTTATAAATGGCTTTGCAGGAAAACGCCTTGGACGCATACGCCATATTGCCCGCCCCGTAAGTTTGAGCTATCGTCTGCCTGAACGCACGGCATACGGAACGGATATAGTCTTCATCCATAATATAGAGGGGCGTGCCGTATTTTTCCGCAAGCGCGGCGCAGTCGCAGCCGCCTATTTCCAGCCTGCCCGATTCGTTTACTTTCATAGTAGATCTGTAATTCATCTTCTTCACCCGTTAAATCAAGTTAACTTATTGTACCACACACACGCGCGCCTTGTCAAAATAATACCCGCGCGCATTTTATATATTTTTGTAAAATGCCCGCTTTCCTTCAAAAGCTTATATTGACATTATTTTTCATATATGCTACAATATCGACAATAGAAAAAACGCCGCATACGCGCGTTTGCAAGGAGAAAATTATGCTTGACAAACTGCTTTCAATGACGATAGACATTATAAGTCACGAAAAAATCACCGCCGCGCAATTGGCTTCAAAGCTGGAAATATCCGTGCGCACCGTTTACAGATATTTGGACGTGCTCAGTTCCGCGGGTATTCCGCTTTATTGCAGGCGCGGCAACGGCGGCGGCATTATGGTGGGAAGAGAATTCCGCCTGCCCGCCATGTTTTTGACGCGCGACGAGCTGGACGTGACCCTTGCGGCGCTGTCCGCCCCCGAAGTCAAGAATATGAATTCCGCTGCGCAGGCGCGTGACAAGCTGGCTACGATGAAGGACAGGCGCCCGTCCGAAGCAAAACTATATTACAACGAAAATTATGTGGTGGATAACAGCGACGAAGGCAGCAATGTCTCCTTATCCGACAAGATAAATACCGTTATAAGCGCTAAGCACAACCGCCAAACCATGCGCATATGTTACCACGATTACCACGGCGCGACCACCACGCGCGATATAGACCCCCAATACCTTGTATATCACGACGGAAGCTGGTACGTGAACGCTTTTTGCCACCTGCGCGGCGAGATGCGCCTGTTCAAGATAGCGCGCATAACACATATGACTTTGACGGGCGGCGTGTTTATCCCGCAAACCAACAGCAAAACTTACAGTTTCAAAATGAAGCCCGCTCCCGGAAAAGTTAATTTGACGCTCAAAGTCACGCCCGAGGGCAGATACGAAGCGGAAGATTGGCTGGGCGTGGAAAACGTAAAGCTCTCGGACGACGGCGTAAACTTTATAGCCGACGGCATTGTGCCCGCGGACGAATCCACTTACTCCAAGATAATAGCGTTCGGCAAAAATGCCGCCGTGCTTGCCCCTCCCGCGGTAAAGCAGGCGGTGCTGAAAATGTGCAACGACTTTATTTCCGCCAACAACTAACGTTGTTAGGGCGGCTGTAAAAAAGGGGACGGCAGGCTGCCGTCCCTTTTCGTTCAACTTTATTTATTACAGATTGCTTGCTATTTTACGGATAAATTCTTCCGTATTCAGCTTTACGGCGGGGGTTTCCGACTTGAACAGCGGCACGAGATCGCCCGTCATATATCCGCTTTCTATGGTGCGGATAGTGGCTTTTTCCAACCTGTCCGCAAATTCCGCAAGTTCCGCATTGCCGTCCAGCTCTCCCCTCTTGCGCAAAGCGCCCGACCACGCGAAAATGGTGGCTACGGGGTTGGTGGAAGTGACTTCACCCTTCAAATACTTGTAATAGTGGCGGGTGACGGTGCCATGGGCGGCTTCATATTCGTATTTGCCGTCCGGCGATACGAGTACGGACGTCATCATTGCAAGCGAGCCGTATGCGGTGGCTACCATATCGCTCATAACGTCTCCGTCATAGTTCTTGCACGCCCAGATAAAGCCGCCGTTTGAACGCATCACGCGCGCGACGGCGTCGTCTATCAGCGTGTAGAAGTACTCTATTCCCGCTTTTTCGAATTTTTCCTTATACTCGTTTTCGTATATCTCCGCGAATATGTCCTTAAAAGTGTGGTCGTACGTCTTGGATATGGTGTCCTTGGTGGCGAACCAAACGTCCTGCTTTACGTCAAGCGCGTAATTAAAGCAGCAACGGGCAAAGCTGGCAATGCTCTTTTCCGTATTGTGCATGCCCAAAACTATGCCGCCCGACGCGGAGAAGTCGAATATCTCTATCTCACGTCTGCCGTTTTCATCCTCTATGACCAGCGTGGCTTTACCGCCTTTGGCGACTTTTCCCTCCACGTCGCGGTAGATGTCGCCGTATGCGTGCCTTGCCATCGTGATGGGGCTTGTCCAGCCGGGCACATAGGGCTGAATGCCCTTGACCAAGATGGGCGCGCGGAACACCGTGCCGTCCAAAATAGCCCTTATAGTGCCGTTGGGACTTTTCCACATAGTGGACAAATTATACTCTTCAACGCGCTGAGCATTGGGAGTTATGGTCGCGCATTTGACGCCTACGCCGTATTTTTTTATGGCAAGGGCGCTTTCCGTGGTCACGGCGTCCTTGGTCTTTTCACGATTTTCAAGTCCCAAGTCATAATATTCCGTGTTGAGTTCCACATAGGGTTTGAGAAGTATTTCCTTGATCTGCTGCCAGATGACCCTGGTCATTTCGTCGCCGTCCATTTCCACGAGCGGCACAGACATTTTGATTTTAGCCATGGTAATTCTCCGTTAAATTTGATACTTTACCATTATATATTGCGCGCGCTTATTTTGCAAGCGTTTGCGCTGCCTGTTCCGTACGCTTTCAATATGTCCGAAGAAAAAGTTTTGCCGCGCGCGACCCCTTCCGCCATCGCTTCTTCTATCATTATGTCCATCAGCCTGCTGCCGTCAATGCCCTTGTCCGTGAACAGATAACTTGCCAAAGAGCCGGGAATGGTGTTGGCTTCGTTCAAATAGACCGCGCCGCTTTCATTGTCTATCAGGTAGTCAAAGCGAACCGCGCCCTTCATATTAAGTTCCGAATAGACGGCGGCGGAAGTGCTTTTTATGTATTTTTCCTTATCCGAAGATATTTTGGCTGGGAACTCGCGCGAGGACGCTCTTATCTTGCCGCCTTTTGAAAGATATTTGTCTTCAAACGTAAGAAACTCCTTCCAGCATACGGGGCGTTCCAGGGAAGAAATTATTATCTCTCCCCTGCTTTTCACGCAGGCGCAGTTGATTTCCGTAAAATCGCGCAAAGCCCGCTCTATCACGATGACGTCGTCAAACTCAAACGCGACCGACATTGCGGCGAGAAGTTCTTCCGCATTGTTTGCCACGTCTATGCCTATGGAAGAGCCTTGGCGCGCGGGCTTGACTATCACGGGATAGCCGCACTTTTTTGCATATTCAACGGCTTCTTCCTCTCCTTCTTTTACGACTTTTGCGGCGGGAAGTACATTTGCGCCCAACCCTAGGAATACGTTTTTCGACGTTATCTTATTCATACATATGGCGGAAGGCTCCACGCCGGGCGAAGTGTACGGAATGCCGCACATCTCCAAAAAGCCCTGCAAGGCGCCGTTTTCGCCCACACCGCCGTGGGTGCACAACAGCGCGCAGTCGATATGTATGCGCTTTCTTTTCAGCCCCTTACGCACGCACAGCTCATTTTTTTCAAAGTGAACGGGCGCGCCTGCGGGGGCGTGCTCGCCTATATACGAGCGCACGCTTTGGGCGTTCATAGGCAGACGCATATCCCCGTTTTCGCCGATATGCACGGGATATATTTCGTATTTGAACCTGTCCAGCATACCCATAGCCTGAATGCCCGTTATTACGGATACGTCCCGTTCGCACGACGTGCCGCCATATATTACCGCTATATTCATTTTACCCTCCTAGGCGTTTTCGGGCAGGTCGTTTTCTATCAGCAAGACATCGCCGCTAAGCAATATCCTGCCGAATATCTCCCGCGCCGCCGTTAAACTGCTTGTAATATATATGTTTTCCCGCGGAAAAAAGTGCGCGGTAAGCCCCTGCTCAATGAGTTTCGCCTTCACGCCTATGAGTATGGCTATATCCGCGACTTCCGCTATCTGCTCCCCCAAACGGATATTAAATTCCGCGTCTTTATCCCCCGCCTCTGCAAAGCCCTGCGCCGCGACTATCTTTCTCCCGCCAAAGCCCGCAAGAGCGTCCAGCGCCGCTTTAGCCCCGCGCACGTTGCTGTTATAACCGTCGTCTATCACGGTAATTCCGCGCCCCGTGTCTATAACTTCCAATCTGTGCGGAACGGGCTTTATATACTTTGCGCGGGCGGCAACTTCTTGCAGACTCATTCCCAAAGCAAGACAGACCTGCGCCGCAAGGCAAAAATTTTGTATATTATGCCTGCCTATCAGCGGCAATTCACAGGCGGCGCGCTCATTTTCGCACACCAAATCAAAAGCGCTTCCGCGCGGAGTGAGCAAGGCGTTTTCATAGCGAACGCCCTTTTTTGTCATATATCGCTTGCGAATTGAACAATTGCGATACATTTTTACGGCATTTTCATCATAACCGTTAAAAACGGCTGCACCGTTGCACGGCAAAGATTCGATAAGTTCGCCTTTTGCGGCGATTATGTTGTCCAAGGTTCTGAACGTCTGCATATGCTGTGGCGCTATGCCCGTTATAACTCCCACGCGAGGACGGACTATGCCGCAAAGTTCGGCAATGTCGCCCGTGCGGCGCGCGCCCATTTCGCATATAAAATACTTTACATCCGCCGGCATATCGTTTACGGCTTTACATATCCCCATCGGCGTGTTATAAGAAGCGGGCGTGGCGTAGGCGGCGTCCCCGAGCAATGCCGCCAACATATTTTTAACGCTCGTCTTTCCGTAACTGCCCGTTATGCCTATACGGATAAGCCCCTGCCTTTCGTCAAGTCTGCTCTTTGCACGCGAGATAAACCTGCGGGCTATTATACTCTCAAGCGGTTTTACAAAAATGAGCGCCGCAACTATCAAAAGAGGAATGAGCGCGGGGAGTAAACACATCAGATAAAGTCCGCATACCGTGCCCGCTATAACAAGTTTGCTCCCCGCAAAAATCAGCAGGCGCGATATTAAGAACGCGATAACGATAAGTGCACAAAAAAGACGGATAAGGCGCGGCGTGAATTTGGGTAGTTTTGCCGATTTAATATAAGTGCATAAAAAATACATTCCGTAGCAAAGACAAAGCGCTCCGAAAAATATCGGCTGCACATATGCCGCGCCCGTCACGGCTTGCACGGTAAAAAGCGCCGCGGCGACAACCGCTAAAACCGCCGTCAAGATAAATTGAGCGCGCAGTGCGAGCATAAATTTTTTGTTCAAAGATATCTTGTATCCCGCGCCCTGAACGAGGGCAAGCATATCAAGAGCCGCCGCCCCCAGAAGCACTCCGCATATCGCAGACGCCATCCATTCCATAGTATACCCCGTTGAGAAAATTTCGGATATATCCCGTCACCTCAAAGACGTGATCGAGATAGCAAAAGTGTCCGCCATCCAAGGTTATCAGGCGCGCATTTTTTATACCCTTTTGCATTTTATGCGCCATCCACAGCGGCGTGTCACAGTCCTTTTTACCCCATATAAGCAGCGTAGGCTTGTTTATTTGCGGCAAAACGGCGTTTTGATAAGTGTTTACTATGTTGACAAAGGTGGCTTTCATCAACGGCGAAAGCGCCTTATAATCGGGCGAACCGCAGCGGGACGTATCGGCTTTTACCGCCTTTTTCAAGCGGTATACGAATTTCCTTGCAAGTTTTTTCAAAGTAAGGCGCGGCTTTATTCCCGCCCCGTCGATTATCACAAGCGCGTTAATACGCGGATCGGAAGCGATGTCCAGCGCCACTCTTCCGCCGAACGAGTGCGCCACGACGCTTGCCGACGTTACGTTTTCATCAAGCATTACGCGCCGCACGCTCTCCGTAAAATCCCGCAAGGAGTATTCTCTTGTAGCCGGCGTATTCCCGTGTCCGTAGAAGTCAACGCATATGCAGCGGTAAGTATCTTTCAGTATGTTTACAAGCGGCACAAATGAGCGCCTGTCGCCGCCCCATCCGTGCAAAAACAGCAATACCTTTTCCCCGTTTCCGTAAACTTCATAGTTCAAACCGTTTTCCATATCACACATTATACGCGCGGATAGCGCAAAAAGTTAGTGCACTAAAAATACATATTCGTTATTCTTGCGTGATCATTTGAGTTTTTAGAATTTTCGTCTTAAAATGCAAGTGCAAATAAAATACATATACCGGTTTTCGTTTTGAAAAAAGTTAAACTGGCAAGAGTTTTGTTACAACAATACGGCGTATAAAAGAGCGTCTTCTTCGCCGTCGTAATATTTTTTTCTTACGGAAAATTGCCTGAAGGAAAATTTTTCGTACAAGGAAATTGCAGGAGAGTTTGATGCGCGGACTTCCAAAAACAATCTGTCTACCCCCTGCTTTTTGCATTCTTCAAGCATATCTTTAATAAGTAAAGAACCTATTCCGCGCCCGCGCATATCTTTACGGACGGCGATATTGTTTATATCCCCTTCTTCAAAGCTGCGGTACAAACTGTAATAACCGACTATTTCTCCGTCTGAAAGCGCGACCCGTGCAAGCGCGTTGGGCGCGCACGCTAAAGCCGTAAGAGAGCTTATCGACCACGGTTTGGCAAAAGCCTCGCACTCTATCTGATAGAGCGCGGGGGCGTCCTCTGCCCGCATATCGCGGAAGGTTATATTCAAGTTCGTATTTGCCTTTTCCATTTTTTATATTTTGCCGCGATATATTCAACACATATTAAACGGCTCTTTTGTATTTATACGCGCCGCATTTTATTCGTTCGGTATTTTTGAGAATACGGCTCTTTATTATAATGCGCATATATGCGATTTTTATATGATATAGCCGCTTGCTCTTCCCTCTTGTTGCGCATATTGCGGCAGAATGGCTTGTTATTCCCCGTCCGCCAAGCGCTCTGCCTGCGATTTTTTCAGATATAAGGGCGAAAGCGCGGATACAAATTCGCCTCTGTCAGCCATAGCCTGCGCAAACATAGACAGATCCGTTGCGGAAAGATAGCCTTCGTGACGTACAACGCGCATTCCCGGGGCGGCTATCTCTTCCTCTTCGCAGGCTTTGCAAGATATCATATTAAAACAATCTCCGTCAAATACGGCGGCATAGCTTTCCCCCGTACGGCACTCCAAAGCCACGGCAAAACTGCCCTTTTCGTTTAAGGCGCGCGCCTGCAACGCGTTTACGGCGATGAGTTTGGCTCCGACCGCGCGAGCCAACGCGTGAGCGGTGGATACGCCTATCCTAATTCCCGTAAACGACCCGGGTCCCACTACGCACGCTATTGCGTCCACGTCGCGCACGGTAAGCCCCGCCCTGTTCAAAAGCTCGTCAGCAAACGGAAGAATGAGGGAATTATGCTTTTTGTTGCCTGCGTTTCCGCTGTCTGCGGAATAGAGTTTTCCGCCCGCGGTAAGCGTTACCGTAAGCACTTTTCCCGCGCAGTCTATGCTCAATATGTTCATAGTTCTATCCCCTCCACCTCTATAAGGCGCGGATCGTCGCCCGAACCGCAGATATTTACGGTTATGGTTTTGCCCAAATTTTCAAACTTGTTCCACTCTATCACACACACTCCGCCTTCCGCGCCCAAATATTCCTCCAAGCCCAGCTCGTAAAGCTCGGACGCGTCCGTCACCCTGTACATATCGTAATGATAAAGGGTGAGCCTGCCCGCGTAACTCTTCATAAACGTGAAAGTGGGACTTGTGACCACTTCTTCTACGCCCAGGGCCTTTGCAAGTCCTTTGGTGAAGGTGGTCTTTCCCGCGCCCAAATCTCCGCCGAGCAGAATTATCTCCCCTCCGCGCAACTTTTCCGCAAGGCGCGCCGCCAAGGCGTGCGTTTCAAAAACCGTGTTGCATTTGAATTTCATAAATCAATTATAATATACTTGACTTTTTTATGCAATCGTTTCATAATTATTACAGATCTTTGAGGTTGAGTGAAATTCTCTACCGGCGGTAAAGTCCGCTAACGCCCCTGGGCGCCGAACGGGTGAAATTCCCGTACCGACGGTTAAAGTCCGGACAGGAAAGGAGCTGAAATTGAAAAAAATCAAATTCAATGCGCGCTTTGTCGCGTGGACTGCCGTTTTTGCGGCGCTTGCCGCCGTTCTGCAATTGATGGAATTCCATCTGCCCGTACTTCCCACTTTTTTGGCTGTGGATTTTTCCGAACTGCCCGCCGTGCTGGCGTCATTTTCTTTGGGTCCCGTATCCGGCGTGACGGTGTGTTTGGTAAAAAATCTTATCAAACTCATCACCACCACAACGGGCGGCGTGGGCGAACTTGCCAACTTTTTGATAGGTATATTCTATGTGATACCCGCGGGCGTTATCTATAAATATAAGCGCACTTTCGGCGGCGCTGTGATAGGTATGACAGTGGGCATTGTGTGCTGCGGTCTTATAAGCGTGCCGCTCAACTATTACGTCACCTATCCCGTCTACTACAACTTTATGTCACCGGACGCCATTTTGGGTATGTATCAAGCCATATATCCCGGCACAGAATCCATATTGGACGCGCTGTTTATATTCAATCTGCCGATGACCGCAGGCAAGATGCTTGTCAATTCGGCAATAACGCTTGTGGTCTATAAGAAGCTTTCCAACCTGATAAAGTTCGGCTTTAAGCGCAAGAAAAAAGCCGCGCCCGCGCATACGACGGCGGGAGATGTGGGCTGCATAAATATCTCCGACGTCAAAGCAGAGAAAGAGCGCGCGCAAGCAAACGCCCGCAAGGCGGATAAGATAGCGGATACCGATACGGACATATCCAATGAAAATTGCAAAAATATCTGATAATTTTCAACATCAAGGCATTGAAAACGGGGCGCGGACGCGTCCCGTTTTTTATCGACTTCCGCATCAAAACGGAAGTTACAGCCGATAAACAGACAAGGATAATATTGTATCTTCGGCTTTATCGCCCTTGACTGCCCTCTTTGAGCAGTCCCGCGCGCTTTAACGCGTTGCCTATCAGTCTGCGAGCCTCTTCTTCCGACAAATTTGATTCGGAAGCCTTTTTCGCCAAATAGAAGATGTCGCTGTCCGTGCTTATCACCGCCTCACGGCAGGCAAACTTCTCCTTTATCGCGCGGGCAAGCTCTTCCTTATACTCCCGCGCCTGAGTGCGCCCGAACATAGGCTTTACTTTGGCGGCTACGAGCGCTATATCTTCATACATTACGCAGTACGCCTCTTCCACGCCTTCATACGCGCAGACGAACTGCGTAAGATCCGCGTCGAAGACGGCGCACGGCATTGATATGAAACTTACAACAGCTATTACCGTATTCATAAGAATAATATGCGCAGATAAAAATTTTTTATTTACGCAGATGAAAATTTTCGATATTATCCCGCAATAACTTCGCTTTGCGGTGTTGCCAATAATGGTTAAGGACGATAGACAAAATTAGTTTATTTGTTAAAATAGCAGCTATATGCCTGTGCGGTGAGCGGATACATATCTCCGCCCTTTCTCAATACGTTGTCATACGAAGCTTTTAGGCAGGCGCGAAAGCCCTCTTCAAAGTTATTGAGCATTATGCGGCGCAGTTCTTCCACGCCGAGATAATCGCGCCCTTCTTCAAGCACGTCCGCGCTGAATATCAGCTTTTCCATTACGGTCATATCCGCTTTGCCCGTGCAATGAAAGCGGATACCGCCCAATATCTCCTTATCTTTTATGCCGAATACCTGCTCTGCCAGCACCGCTCCCACAAATTGATGCTCTACGGGCTTGCCTACGGCGTCCGCGGGAATGAGCGCTTCGTCATATAAGACGGGTTCGGGCACGCGCTGCCTGTCCTCTTCGTCGGCGCCTTCGGGAAGCGGACGAAGGGCGCGCTCTCTGTCAAAGCGCGAACTGCCCTTTCCGCAGTCGTGTAGAAGCCCTGCAAGGAACACCTTGTCATTGTCCAGACCAAGGCGCAGTTTGATGTTCAGCATTACGGCATATTCGCACGTGCGCTTGCAATGCTCAAATCTTGCGGGTTTGACCATGCGGGCAAGTCTTTTAAGATATTGTGAAAATGTGGTATATAAGCCGTTTTCTTTGATATATTCGACAACTTTTTCGTTCAGACCGCCGTAAACGCCCAGCTCCGCACGATAGCGCGCCATTGTGGATGATACGCCTTTGGGAAAGTAATCCATAACGGATATATCGGCGCCTCTGCCTCTCCAAAAAGCCAGCGCCTTGTCAAACTCTTCATCTCTTCCCGCCCTGCGGCACACCAATATGGGGCACATTTTGATTATCTTTTCCGGTTCGTGCCATTTATTCAAATCTATAAGGCTGTCACCGCCGATGAGATAGTGCGCGCCTTTGTACTTTTCCAAAATGCGAGGAAGCACTTCGGATGTGAAATTTACGCCGCCCGTGTGTATTTCATACTCGTCTATGATAAAATCCTCTTCACCCTGCGCTGCCAGGCGAAGCATTTCCAGCCTGTGGGCGGCGCCGACGCCGCAGCTTTTGTGCGGAGGCACTCCGGAAGGCAGCAAAACGACTTTGTCATACCCGCAGTCAAGGGCATGGCGCGCAATGGCGATATGTTCGGAATGGGGCGGATTGAATGTGCCGCCGAAGATAACGTATTTCACGGGAATATTATAGCACAATGCCCGCACACGCGCAAAGGAATAACGCGCAAAAATGCGGCAATAATAGCGTTATGGGTAAATTTGCGGATTTTATACTTATTCAGTTTATGGTGTTTTTGGCGGTATTCACGGGGTGTGCGCTGGCTAAGCTTGCTCTGCCCGTGTGTATCGTTGCGGGAATTTTGAGCGCTATTGCCGCGGGTATGCCGTGGATAGCCGTTTCAAAGCGCGATAAAAAAGAGGGCTTTATATCTTATTCCAAATGGTGTTTTTTGTGTAAGGCAGACGGTGACGAACATCTGAAAAGCGTCGCCGTGAAAGTTTTAAGCATTACTAGGGCGGCTCACGAAAAAGACGGAATAATATTTGCGGACGAATATGCGGTGGCGGCGTTTGCGCGATTCGCGCCGCTTTCATTAGACGCGGCGGCAGCCGTGTTCCGCAAGTGCAAGGCTTTGGGAGTGGACAAGATACATATTCTTTCACCAAACAAAGAGCCGAAGGCGTTGGCTTTGGGCGGAAAAATGCGCTTGACGGTAAAGATGCTTTCTTTCAGAAAATTTTACCGCATAGCCTGCGACGCGGGGGTAGTCCCGTCAAAGAGCAAGTCGGGCGGTCATAGGCTTGCGGCATTCAAAACCGCCCTCCCCCTTGCGTTTACGCGCGGCGCGGCTGTCCGCTTCTGCCTTGCCGCCGCCGTGCTTGCCCTGCTTTCCTATTTGACTCCGATGCAAAATTATTATCTGATAGTTTCTTCCGTCGCCCTGCTGCTGTCTTTTATAAGTTTGGCGCTCTCATTTAAGGGCTATACGGAGGACGAAGGTCCGCTTTCACCGCCTCCGCCGCCGCTTATATCTCCGAAAAAAAATAATAAGCTACGTCAAGATTTTAACTCAAAATATAACAAAAAATTATAATATATGCCGTTTCGGCATAACTTGGCAAAGGCGAATTTATTGCGGAAAAGTTCTAAAATGCGGGTTATATGTGTTTAACGCCCTCTTGGCGGAGGGCGTTAATAAATTACTTATAAAAGTTAGGCTAGATTTGAATGTGTTTTACGCCCTCGCGTTTGGAGGGACGGTAGAGCACTATCTTATAGCCGACAGCCTGCACGGGGGCGGCGTTCAGTATCTCCGCAAGTTCGTCTATCACTTGGCGGGGCTGAACGTCCACGGTGCGCAAAACGGTTATTTTTACGAGTTCGCGGCTGTCAAGCTGATCTTCTATCATATCCAAAAAGGCGTCCGTGATACCGTTCTTTCCCAATTGCGCGGTGGGTTGCAATTTCATAGCGATGCCTCTCAATCTGGCACGCTGAGCAGATGTTATTTCCAGCATAATTTACTCCGTATATTCAAATTCTATGTCCTTCATTCGGACGATGTCCCCTTCCTTTATGCCTGCGGCGCGCAGAGCCTTTATCACGCCGCGCTCTTCAAGCACCTTTTGGAAGTAATGATAGCTTTCGTATTCGGACAAAATGACATTGCGCGAAAGCATATCTATAAGTCCGCCTTCCACGATAAACGAGCCGTCCGAACCGCGGAACACTTCAAATGAAGCGTTGTCCGGCACTTCCTCATAATAGTCGTCTATCTCCAACGGCTGAGGAGGCGGAAGCTCACTCAATTTTTGTGTGACTTCCGACAAAAGTGCGTCCACGCCCTGATGGGAGATGGCGCTTATCGGGAAAACTTTTTGCCCTATTTTTTTCTCAAACGCACTTATATCCTGCTTATTTTGCAGAATATCGCACTTGTTCGCGCACACTATCTGCGGCAGAGAGGCAAGATGTTCGCTGTAATTGCCCAGCTCTTTATTTATGGTCAAAAAGTCCTCATAGGGGTCGCGCCCCTCGCTTCCGGATATGTCCACCACGTGTATTATAAGGCGTACGCGCTCAATATGGCGGAGGAATTTGTGACCCAGCCCGGCGCCCTCTCCCGCGCCTTCTATAAGCCCGGGAATGTCCGCAAGCACAAAAGAAGAGTCGCGGAATTTGACCACGCCCAAATTGGGAGTGAGCGTGGTGAAGTGATAATTGGCTATTTTGGGTTTGGCGCCGCTGACCACGGAGAGGAAGGTGGATTTGCCCACATTGGGGAAGCCGACAAGTCCCACGTCCGCGATGGTCTTTAATTCCAGCAACAGTTCGCGCTCCTGCGTTTTTTCGCCCAATTGGCAAAATCTGGGCGCTTTGCGCTGAGCGGTGGCGAAGCGTGCGTTGCCCTTGCCTCCCAAGCCGCCCTTGCAGCAGACAAACTGCGAATCGGGATAAAACATATCCGCAATGGCTTTGCCCGACTTTTTGTCGCGTATGACCGTGCCCTGCGGCACCTTTATGATAAGGTCCTTGCCGTTCTTTCCCCTGCAATTTTTGCCCGCGCCGTTGCCGCCGTTCTCCGCGCGGAAGTGTTTGGCAAAGCGGAAGTCTATAAGCGTGGAGGAGTTGTTATCCACTTTGAACACGATATCTCCGCCCTTTCCGCCGTCGCCGCCGTCGGGACCGCCCTTGGCAACGTATTTTTCCGTATGGAAAGATACGACGCCGTCTCCGCCGTTGCCCGCTTTTACGAATACGGTGGCAAAATCCAAAAACATTACTTTTTCTTTTCTCCTATATATTCGATTATCTGCGCCGCCGCCTTTCTGCCCGCGCCCATTGCGGAGATGACGGTGGCGGAACCTGTGACGACGTCTCCGCCCGCCCAGATGCCTTCCACGCCCGTGAACATATTTTCATCGGCGATGATGGTGCCGCGGGGATTGAAAGAGAGCATGGGGAACGCCTTTTTAATGAGCGGATTGGGGGAAGTGCCCAGCGCAACTATCACGTGGTCCGTGGCTATTTCAAACTCACTGCCCTCGATGGGGACGGGACGGCGCCTGCCGGACGCATCGGGTTCTCCGAGCTGCATTTTAATGCACCTCATAGAGTTGACCATGCCCGTTTCGTCTCCGCCGATGGACACGGGGTTTGTGAGGAGCATAAACTTCACGCCCTCTTCTTCCGCATGTTCCACTTCTTCCGCCCTGGCGGGTATTTCGTCGCGCGAACGGCGGTATACTATGGTCACGTCTCCGCCCAGCCTCTTGGCGGTGCGCGCCGCGTCCATAGCCACGTTGCCCGCGCCCACTACCACCACGTTCTGACCGCAGTAGATGGGGGTGGCGCTGTCTTTTTTATAAGCCTTCATAAGATTGACGCGCGTCAAAAATTCGTTTGCGGACATTACTCCGTTCAAATTTTCGCCCTCTATGTGCAAAAATTGAGGAAGTCCCGCACCCGAAGAGATGAATATCGCGTCATAGTCGCGCTTTAATTCGTCAATGGTGACGCTTCTGCCCACAAGGCTGTTCAGCTTTATTTCACAGCCCATATCCAAAAGTTTGGATATTTCCTTGTCCACTATGGCTTTGGGCAGACGAAATTCGGGAATGCCGTAAGTGAGCACTCCGCCCGCCTTGTGGAACGCTTCGAATATGGTGACGCGCAGACCCGCGGACAGGCAGTCCGCCGCGCAGGTAAGTCCCGCGGGACCGCTTCCCACTATCGCCACCGCGGGCGCGGAGGGATCGGGAGAGGACTTAACGTTCTGCTTTGTCAGGTTGTAATCGCCCACACAGCGTTCCAGCTGACCTATAGCCACCGCGCCGCCCGCGCGGTTGCGCACGCAGTACTTTTCGCATTGGCGCTCCTGCGGGCATACTCTGCCGCATATGGCGGGAAGTTTTGTGGAACGGGAGATCACCTCACTTGCGCCTTCCTTATCTCCTTTCTTTAAGCAGGAGATAAATTCGGGAATGTGGATTCCCACGGGGCAGCCGCCCATACAAGGCGCGTTTTTGCAGTTGAGGCAGCGATCGGCTTCCTCCACCATCGTGGCGTCGTCAAAGCCGTGGCTGACTTCGTCAAAATTCCTGACGCGTTCCTTCGCGTCCTGAACACGGGGCATATTTCTTCCTTTCATATTAGCCATATCAATACCTCATCATACGGCAGTCGTTGCCGCGCTTTTTATAAAAGTCCACCCTCTGCATAGCTTCCTTAAAGTCCACCTTGTGCCCGTCGAACTCGGGACCGTCCACGCAAGCGTACTTGGTCTCTCCGCCCACGGTGATACGGCAGCAGCCGCACATACCCGTGCCGTCCAACATAAGGGAGTTCATACTGACGACGGTGGGAATATCATACTTTGCGGTGACGTCGCATACGTTTTTCATCATTATCATAGGACCTACGACGAACACGCAGTCTATTTTTTCACCGCTTTGGATCAAAAGTTCCAGCTGAGTGGTCACAAAGCCTTTCAAGCCCTCCGAACCGTCGTCCGTGGTGATGTAAAGGTTTTTGGCGAATTTTTTGAAGTCCTCTTTCGCAAAGAGCAGTTGAGAAGTTTTTGCGCCGATGATTATGTCGCACGGCTTGCCCTCACTCATACGCTTTTTTGCCTGCGGGTATATGACCGCGCAGCCTATGCCGCCGCCGACCAGCACCACGTTTTCGTACTCGTCGAGTTCCGTGGGGTTGCCCAAAGGTCCCACCAGATCGTGAATGTATTCGCCCGCCTTTAATGCGGCAATCTCTGCTGTGGTATCCCCGACCACTTGGACGAGCAAGGTTATTGTGCCCTTTTCCCTGTCGTAATCACAGATGGTGAAAGGCACTCTTTCCCCTTCGGCGTCCGCCCTAAGAATGATAAATTGACCGGGAAGGCAATGCTTTGCCACGTCGGGCGTCTCCACTTCCAGCCTGACCACGCGGGGCGCGGTTTCAACGATGCTTAAAACTTTGTTCATAGTCCACCTTCATTGAAGAATTTGCAATATTGCGTTATAGGGCACTGCGTGCAATCGGGCTTGCGCGCGGTGCATACGTATCTGCCGTGATGTATGAGCAGATGGTGCGCTTGAGATATCCTCTCATTCGGTATTATCCGAACAAGCCGCTTTTCCACCTGTTCGGGCTTGTCCGAGTTTGCCAGCCCTATCCTGTTGGCAAGGCGCAGTACGTGCGTGTCCACGGGCATAGCCTGCTTTCCGAACGCCACGGCGCTGACGACGTTAGCCGTCTTTCTGCCCACGCCCGCCAAAGTGAGAAGGCTGTCAAAGTCTTCCGGCACTTTGCCGCCGAACCTTTCGACTATGTCGCGCGCGCAGGAGATGATGTGCGCCGCCTTACTGCGGTAAAAGCCGCAGGAGAAGATGAGCTTTTCCAGCTCCTCCTGCTTTATATCGGCGAAGTCCTGAGGCGTGTTGTACTTTGCGAACAAGTCCTTTGTAACTTCGTTCACGCGCTTGTCCGTGCATTGAGCAGACAAGATGACCGCCACCAAAAGCTCAAACGTGGAGTTGAAGTTAAGCTCGCATTCCGCATTCGGGTGCGCAAGCGCAAGCTTGTCCAGCATATCTTCTATCTGCTCTTTGGTAAAGTCCATATATTATATATATTACCTATATTATATACCCGCGCGCGGCTGCCTGCGCAGCGCGGCTTTTGAGCAAGCCGCGTACGTATAGCCTTCTCCGCTTTGACGGTTACTTGCGGGTAACGTACTCGTCGCGTTCCGCGCCCACGGAGATTATGGATATCTCGCAGTCCACGAGTTTTTCCAGATAATCCACGTACTTGCGCGCCGCGGCGGGCAGATCGCTCATTTTGCGGCAGGAGCCGATGTCGCACTTCCAGCCGTCCACATATTCGTATACGGGTTTGGCTTCATCCAGCCTGACTCCGCGGGGGAACTGCGTGACGCGCTCTCCGTTGATGTCGTAAGCCACACATACGGGGATTTTTTCCATATAAGAGAGCACGTCCATTTTGGTGAGCGCCAAGGTGTCCGCGCCCTGGGCGAACACGCCGTAACGCGAAGCAACCGCGTCGAAGGGTCCCACCCTTCTGGGTCTGCCCGTAGCCGCGCCGTACTCTCCGCCCGCCGCGCGAAGCTCTTCCGCTTCCTTGCCGAACCACTCCACGGTGAAGGGTCCTTCTCCCACGCAGGAAGAATACGCCTTCATTATGCCTATCACCCTGTCCAGCTTGCGGTTGGGTATGCCCGCGCCGATGGGCGCGTATGCCGCTATCGTGTTGGAAGAAGAGGTGTAAGGATTTATGCCGAAGTCGATGTCGCGCAGAGCGCCAAGCTGAGCTTCGAACATTACGTTCTTGCCCGCGTCTATCGCCTTTTCAAGAAATTCGGACACGTTGGTCACGTGAGGTTTGAGCCTTTCGCCGTAAGTGCCCAGATATTCCAGCATTTCCTCCATAGTGATGGGATCGGAGCCGTAAGCCTTGTTTATAAACAGATTTTTGTAATCTATAATGCCCTCAAGGCGCTTTTTGAGCTGTTCGGGATAGAACAGATCGCCCATCATTATCACCTTTTTCAGGTACTTATCGCCGTAAACGGGCGCTATGCCGCGGCGGGTGGAGCCGTACTTGGCGTCCCCGAGCCTGTCTTCTTCCAAGCAGTCCTGGCGCACATGGTAAGGCATGCAGATGACAGCCCTTTCGCTTATTTTCAGCTGATCGGGTCCGACTTGCACCCCTGCCGCTGCCAGCTTGTCCAGCTCACCGCACAGGTGCTTTATGTCTATGACCATGCCGTTGCCCATAACGTTGGTGACTTCCGGGCGCAGGATACCGGAGGGTATCAGGTTCAGAATAAACTTGCCGCGCTCATTGATGACGGTGTGACCCGCGTTGTTGCCGCCCTGATAACGGCACACCACGTCGTAGTCGCGGGAGATGAGATCGACCATTCTGCCTTTGCCTTCATCGCCCCAGTTGATTCCCACTATTGCTGTTAACATATTCCTTCTCCTTTGAGAAAATTTACTCTTATTATTCCCATTCAATGGTTGCCGGGGGTTTGGACGTGATGTCATACACCACCCTGTTTACATGCTTGACTTCATTGACGATACGCTCGGAAATGCGGCTCAACACGTCGAACGGTATGCGCGCCCAATCCGCCGTCATTCCGTCCACGGACGTGACCGCGCGCAGAACGACCGTATAATCATACGTCCTGCTGTCACCCATAACGCCCACGCTGCGCATATTGGTGAGCACGGCAAAGTACTGCCATATCTCCGTATCCAAATTATTCAAAGCTATCTCTTCACGCAAGATATAGTCCGCATCGCGCAATATTTTGAGTTTGCGCTCCGTGATGTTGCCTATCACCCTTATGGCAAGACCGGGACCGGGGAACGGCTGGCGCATCACTATGTTTCTGGGCAAGCCCAGCTCAAAGCCCACCTTGCGCACCTCATCCTTGAACAGGTCGCGCAGCGGCTCCACAAGGCTCTTGAATTTGATGACGCTGGGCAGTCCGCCCACGTTGTGATGGCTCTTTATGGTGGCGGAATTGCCCAAGCCCGATTCTATCACGTCGGGATATATGGTGCCTTGAACAAGGAAGTCCACCTCACCTATCTTATTCGCCTCTTCTTCAAACACGCGGATAAATTCCGCGCCGATGAGTTTGCGCTTTTTCTCCGGCTCTTTCACCCCGGAGAGTATCTTTAAGAAGCGCTTGGAAGCGTCCGCCAAAATGACGTTCATACCGCGCTCTTCCTTGAACACGCGCATAACTTCGTCCGCCTCGTACTTGCGCAGCAGACCGTGGTCGACGAATATGCAGGTGAGGTTATCGCCCACCGCGCGGTGAATGAGCGTTGCCGCCACGGCGCTGTCCACGCCGCCGCTGAACGCGCAAAGCACTTTTTTATCGCCTATAAGCGCTTTAAGCTCCGCCACCTTTGTGGTGACAAAGTTGTCCATAGTCCAATCGCCGTGCACGCCCGCCACATTGTACAAGAAGTTGCGCAGCATATCAATGCCCTGCTCGCTGTGCACCACTTCGGGGTGGTATTGCACGCCGTATATGCGCTTTTCCTCATTGCCGTATGCGGCGATCTTGCAGGTGTCCGTTCCCGCGAGCACTTTGAAGCCCTCGGGGAGTTTTTCCACCCTGTCCGTGTGGCTCATCCAGCATACGCCCTTTTCTTTCAGCCCTTTGTAAATGGGGGAAGAAGTGTCGTATGAAGCTATCTGACGCCCGTACTCACGCTTGTTTGCGTGGACTACTTCTCCGCCCATCATATAGGCGATGAGCTGCGCGCCGTAGCATATGCCCAGCACGGGAATGCCCGCTTCCAAAATGGCTTTGTCTACCTTGGGCGCGCCGTCCTCATACACGCTGGAAGGTCCGCCCGTGAAAATTATGCCCTTGGGACGCTTGGCGAGGATCTCCTCTGCCGGCTTGGTGCAGGGATACATTTCGCAATACACGTTCTGCTCCCTCACCCTGCGGGCGATCAGCTGATTATACTGACCGCCGAAGTCGAGTACTACCACTAACTCATGATTCATTTGTTCTTCTTTATACTCCCGATGAACTTATTTACAGTATTTTTTATCCAAGTGTACACATTGATAAAGAAGTTCTTTATCGTGCGGTACAGCTCGCGTATGGCGCCGACCTCCGCGCGCATAAACAGAATGCACGGGGGAACGCATACCATCATTATTATCAGATTTTTCAGCATATCCGACGTAAGCGACGTGATGGAGAAGAACTCACGCGTCCAATCCACGCTCACGGCAAAGCTGAGTATCACAATGGCAAAGCCGATTATCAGCATTCGCAGTTTAGTGTACGGATAGCACGCCTGCAACAGCACTATCAGCGATGAAAGCGCGGTGATGAAGAACGCCATTGTGGCTATCTGCGCGGATACGTCCAGCCCTATATCCCTGTAAAGCACGCACGCTATCGTCACCATAAGCGTTATTGTCATACCCGCTGGCAGAGCCTTTGAAAAGACTTTGCTCAAGAAGTTGCCCTCCACCTTTCTTCCGTTGGGTTCGAGCGCAAGGAAGAAGGACGGGATACCCACGAACAGCGCGCTGATGAGCGTGAGCTGAATGGGTACGAAGGGATAAGACATCTGCAAGATTATGCACATAAGCGTGAGCAATGTGCTGAATGTGGTCTTTACAAGGAAGAGCGAAGCCACCCTTTCTATATTGTTTATAACTCTTCTGCCTTCCAGCACCACGCTGGGCAAAGACGCGAAATCACTGTTCATAAGCACGAGCTGAGCCACGTTGCGCGCCGCTTCACTGCCCGACGCCATGGCTATGGAGCAGTCCGCTTCTTTGAGCGCCATAACGTCGTTGACGCCGTCGCCCGTCATACCCACGGTGTGCCCCTTGGCTTTCAAGCCCTGCACGAGTATCTTCTTCTGCTTGGGCGTCACCCTGCCGAAGATGGTGTACTTGTCGCAGGCGGCAAGCACGTCTTCTTCCGTTTTGAGCGTGGTGGCGTCAATATATCTTTCATACCCTTTCACGCCCGCGCGCTCCGCCACTTTGGATACGGTGATGGGGTTGTCCCCGGAGATTATCTTTATCTCCACGCCCTGTTCGGCGAAATATTGCAAAGTGGAATTGGCGCTTGCCCTTATCTTATCGGACAAAACTATCAGCGCGACGGGTTTTAATTTGTCCTCACGCACGCTTTCTTTGATGGGAAGCGGAGAATATACCAAAAGCAGTACGCGATAGCCCTGCTCGGTGTAATTTTCCACATCCTTTTGCACGAGAGAATATCTTTCTTTGAGCACAAATTCGGGAGCGCCGACTATAAACCTGCCCTTGTCGCCGAAGTCCGCGCCGCTCCATTTGCGGGCGGAGGAGAAAGGCACCGTTTCCGCCGCGTTCCAGACGTTTTCGCCCTTGAAGTAATCCGCGAACGCTTCAAACGTGGAGCCGCTCGCGCCCAGCGCCGATACCATTGAGGTCATTATGTCCGTTACGGCGCCGAATTTGTCCGTATATTGGTGAATGCGTTCCACCTGCATACTGCCTTCCGTGATGGTGCCCGTCTTGTCAAGGCAGAGCATATCCACGCGCGCCAGCGTTTCTATGGAATAAAGATCCTGCACCAGCGTCTGCTTGCGCGCCAGCTTGATAACGCCCACCGCAAGGGCTATGGAAGTCATCATAACAAGCCCTTCCGGTATCATACCCACAACGGATGCCACGGAATTGGTTATCACGGAGCTGACTTTTTCCGCCATATCGCCCGAAGTGATGTTGAACATATCCAAATAACCTATGCCCCTGTCCGCGCAGTTGGTGAGATACATAAGTATGCCCATAGGGAAAATCGCCACGGTGACTATCCTTATTATCCAATTTATAGAGCGCATAAGCTGGGATTTGGACTTTTTGTACTTTTTGGCTTCCGTGAGAATGGTGGAGGCAAAGTTGTCCTTGCCCACTTTTACCACTCTGGCGCGGCAAGTTCCCGCCTGCACGATACTGCCGGAGAGCAGTTCCGCCCCCGCCGTTTTGTGAATATCGTCCTGCTCGCCCGTGAGCATACTTTCGTTGACTTCACACTCTCCGCTGACCACGACGCTGTCTGAAGCTATCTGTTCGCCTGCGTGTATCTCTATAATATCGTCGATGACGATATCGGACATATCCACCTGTTTTTTCTCTCCGCCGCGTATAACGCTGACCTTGGGCACGTTGAGCAGGGACATTTTTTCCAAGACCAATTTGGAACGTATCTCCTGCACTATACCCACTACCATATTGCATATGACCAATATGATAAAGGTCATATTCTTTATACTGCCGTATACCAAAATGAGCGCGGCAAGCAAAAAGTTCAAGCCGTTAAACAGGGTTATAACGTTGGAACGGAATATGTTCAGATAAGATTTTGTGACGATGTTCGGCTGTTCGTTGTTCAAGCCGCGGTCCATACGCTCCTGCGCCTGTTCGTCCGTAAGTCCTTCGTCGGCAGCCGCCTCCACCCTTTCAAGCGGATAGTCGAACACCTTTACTTCCTTTTTCTTTCTGCCGAAGCGCCCCGCCTTTACCTTGACGGGCTGTTCCGACTGCGGCTTTTCGGGCTGCTCGGCTTGCGCGGGCGGCTCCTGCGCGGGCTGCTGCGTCTGTGCGGGTTGCGCCGGCTGCACAGCGGGCTGTTCCGACTGTGCGGTTTGCGCCGATTCCCCTCCTTTGCCTGAAGAGGCGGGCTTTCTTCCGCGCTTTTTGGCGGGCTTGTTTTCGGGCGCGGGCTGCTCGGAAGCAAGGGGCGCCTGCGTAACGCTCCCCTCCGAAGCGTCCGCGGCGGGTTCGGAAGCTATGTCCGCGGGTTTTTCTTCCCACGCCGCCCTCTTCCTGCTTTTGGCGGGTTTTTTCTCCGCGGGCTTTTCCTCCGCCGTGTTCACGGCAAGTTCTTCAAGCGGCAAAACAGCCGCGGTTTGCTCCGCGGTCTGCGCTTTTTTGCCCTGTTCGCCCTTATTTTTTACTGCCATATTAAGATAATAACATTATTCCCGCAAATAAGTCAATATATTATTATATATGCGTGCGCGAAAATTTATTACTTATCCGTATTCATACATACAAAAGGCGGGGGAAGCTCCCCGCCCTTGTCTGCCATTTTGCGTAACGCAGTCAACCTGTCTTTCTCTCGCTTTGCGCCGCGGCGTTAAGTGCGCTCTCCCAAATGCAGTATTTCCGCGTTTGCCGCAGCCTCTTCTATCAGCTGCTCCTCGCCTTCCAGCTTGGCTTCTTCCGCCCTTGCTTCATCCAATTTGGGATGAATGACGGGGTCGCGCGGCAAAAATACCGTGCAGCAGTCCTCAAACGGCTGTTTGCTTATGTCATAAGTGTCTATCCGCTCCGCCTGCTCCAATATCTCCGTCTTGTCCATTGCTATGAGCGGACGGAATACGGGCAGTCTTTCCACCGCGTCTTCCGTGGAAGTGATGCTCTCCATCGTCTGCGAAGCCACCTGCCCCAAGCTTTCGCCCGTGATAAGGCAGCCGCACCCTTCTTTTTCAGCAAGCCTTTCGGCTATGCGCACCATTACGCGGCGCATTACCGTTATCATAAATTCCGCCTTGCAACGCAGGTGAATTTCCTCCTGTATGTGCGTGAACGGCACAACGTAAAGCGTTATGTCGCCGCACCAGGGGGTGAGCTTTTTGGCAAGATCCACCACTTTTTCCTTGGCTTGCAGGCTGGTGTGGGGGTAACTGTGGTAATGCACGGCGCAGACCTTCACTCCTCTTTTTGCCATGCGCCAGCCGGCTACGGGGGAATCAAAGCCGCCGCTCAAAAGCAGCATACCCTTGCCTGCCGTGCCCACGGGCATACCGCCCGCGCAGGGAACGCTCTCACCGAAGATATAGGTGAAGCCGTTTTCGCGTATGTCTATATTTACGACGCTGTCCGGGTCGTGCAGGTCGACGGAAAGTTCGGGTCTGGCGCGGAGTATGCGCGCGCCCGCTTCCACGGCTATCTGCATTGAGTTCATTGAAAGTTTTTTATCCGCCCTTTTCACGTTCACGCGGAACGTGCCCGTATACGGCGCGCTGTCCACGGCGGCGGCGAAAATCCCCTCGTAATCCGTTTTGACTTTCACGGCTATACTCAGAGAGTGCAGACCGAAAACTTTCGTAAGGCGCTCGACTATGGCGTACTCGTCCTCAAAGGAGTATTCCTCCACGTAATACCTGTTTTGAGTGCGGGAAAATTTGCAGTCGAAGGGCGATAAAGCCGCCTTTATGTTGCGCGCCAGCGCCCCTTCGAAATAAGAGCGGTTGCGCCCCTTCAAAAACAGTTCTCCGTATCTGAGCAGTATCACTTTATCCATATTTTTATCTCCGTATCACTTTATATATTCTCTCTCCGCCTTTATGGCTTCGACCAACAGTTTGCACGCTTCGGCAAGATCGTTCGGGTCGTTGCCGTCACTTGAGCTAAGGCGCAGCATTCCGTCCCAATATTCCTCATTTAAGCCCAAAACTTTGGGAATACGTTTGTTTGAACTGTGTGAAGAACAGGCGCTGCCCGTGCCTATCATAACGCCTTTATCGTCAAGGATATGCACGAGCACTTCCCCTCTCACGCCCTTTACGGCAAGGGACAAAAAGGTGTCCAGACATTTGCCGCGCTGCGACAATATAACTATATCGTCTATATTATTTTTCAGATACTCTTCCGCCGCGGCGCGCGCGTTTGCGGCTTTTGACAGCCACTCTTTCATACGGACGGCAGCCAAGGGGACAGCTTTTGCGAATGCGCATATCCCCGCCACGTTTTCCGTGGCGCTGCGCACGCCTTTTTCCTGACCGCCGCCGAACACGAACGGGGACAGATGCACGCTTTTTTTGGCATAGAGCGCGCCCACGCCCTTGGGGGCGTGTATCTTGTGTCCGCTGACGGAGTACATATCCACGTCCAGCGCGCGCACGTTTACGGGCAGTTTTCCGAAAGCCTGCACGCCGTCGCTGTGAACAAGCGCTTTGGGGGACTTTTTTCTCACAAGCGAAGTTATCGCTTTCAGGTCGTTGACCGCGCCCGTTTCGTTGCTCACGTGCATTACGGATACGAGCAGCGTATCGGGCGTGAGCATTGAAGAAAGCGCCGCGATGTCCACCGCACCCCATTGCGTCACGGGAGCGTAGGCCACTTCATATCCGCGGCGTTCCAATTCGCAGGCGCATTGATAGACGGCGGAATGCTCCGCCGCGCCCACTATCACCCTGCCGCTTTTTCTGCGCAGACTGCACAAGAGCGCGATGTTGTCCGCCTCACTGCCCGACGCGGTGAAGTATATCTCGCCCTCGTCCGCGCCCAGAGCGGAAGCTATCACGGAGCGCGCGTTCTTTACCGCTTCCTCCGCCTGTAAGGCAAGGCGGTAACGGGCGGAAGGATTGAAATACAGCTGCCTGTTATACTTGTCCGCTTCCGCCACGCACTCGTCGTATACGCGCGTGGTCGCGGCGTTATCCAAATATATCACTTTGCACCTCCAACACGGAATACATAAAAGCGTCAAGGCTGACGACGTATTCCTTTCCCCCTTTGTTTACCGAATACTTATCTGCGCACTCATCTCCGTAAAGGCGCTTCCCTGCGGAATTTTCGCACGCGGGTGTGAGTTTATCCCCTTTTTCAAGGGTGAGCACTTTGCGGCTTTTGCCGATTGATTCATAGAATATATCCACCTTTCCGCCGTGCAGAACATAGCGGTAAGAGTAGACGATTTTCAGCGTTATGCGGCGCAGAACATAATCGAAAACGATAAGCGCCGCCGCGGGCGCGCACAGCAAAGGCTCCGCCCACGCTGAGATAAAGAGTATCACCGCGGCTATATCGCCCGCCACCGCCGCCGCCAGCAACAGCGCCCGAAGCGGTTTGAGCGAATATTTTTCGTAAGTGGCTTCGTAACTCATTTTATCTCCGCGACGGTGACTCCGTCATCGCCCTCCCCGTACTTGCCCGTGCGGAAAGATACGACCCTGGGGTGCGTTTTGAGCATTTCGCGCAGAGCGGCGCGCAAAGCTCCGCTGCCCTTGCCGTGGATAATGCGCACCTCGTGCAGTCCCGCCATTGCCGCGTTGTCCAGATATATATCCGTGTTATACACTGCCTCGTCGCACGTCTGTCCGCGAACGTCGATTTCCGCGCCCACCTCGGGACGGGCAAAGTATTGCGACGTCTTGCGCGCGGTCTTGTCCGCGCCCTTGTCGCCCTCCGTCTTATATATGTCCGAAGCGGGGACTATCGTGGTCAAAATGCCCGCTTTCACCGTATACTCGCCTTTTTTGTTCCTGCCCAAGACGATCGCCTTTTTGCCCAGCGATTTTACGAATACCGTATCCCCTTCCTCTATTTCGCCGTCGCGTCTGACCGCACCCGCGCGGGAAGGCAGTTCTCCCGCCCTTTCGGCAAGTTTGTTTTTCAGACGGCGCGCTTCAAACAGGGCGCGCTCATCCCCCTCTTTCACTTTTTGCTTTATCTGCTCCACAAGCTCTTCCGCGTCCTCTACATAGTCCGCCAAAAGTTCGCGGTAGCCGCGGCGCATCTTTTCTTCCAGCTTGTCCCTTATCTCCTCCGCCCTCTCGCGCGCAGCCGCCGCCTTTTCCAGCTCTTCACGCGCAAGCTTTTCTTCTTCTTTTGCCCGTTCGGACTGCTCCGCGGCGTTTCTGAGCGCACGCTCCGCGCCCGCGATAAGTCGGGAAAGTTCTTTCTTTTCGGGGGATATGAGTTGATGCGCCCTGTCAAGCACCTCTGCGGGCATACCGAAGCGCGCGGCTATTTCAAGCGCGTTGGAAGAGCCCGCCACCCCCACAAGCAACTTATATGTGGGCGCATATGTCTGAGGATCGAAGTCCATGGAAGCGTTTATCACCCCAGCCGTGCGGGCTGAAAAACTCTTCAGCTCGTCAAAATGCGAAGTGATTATGCACTTGCAGCCCTTTTCAAGCAGTTTTTCCACGCAAGCCACCGCCAGCGCGCTGCCTTCCGCGGGATCCGTGCCCGCGCCCAGCTCGTCCAAAAGCACAAGGCTCTCCCCGTCCGCTTTCCGCAAGATGCGCGCCACGTTCACCACGTGGGAAGAAAAAGTGGAGAGCGCCAACTCTATGGACTGATCGTCCCCTATATCGCTGTACACGGCGGAGAAGTAGGACATCTTGCTACCCTCCGCGCACGGCAGAAACAAGCCGCACGCGCTCATCAGGGCGAACAGTCCGCACAGTTTGAGCGTGACCGTCTTGCCGCCCGTGTTAGGTCCGGATATTATCATAACGCTGTACTCATCGCCCAGCTTTACGGACACGGGGACGACTTTTTTACCGTCAATAAGCGGATGCCTTCCGCAGATTATATCCACGCAGCCGCCGCGGGAATATTCGGGCATTACCGCCTTTATATCCCTTGCGTAACGCGCGCGGGCAAAGATGCAGTCCAAACGGGTCACGGCGGCGCAGGCGCTTTTTATGTGTGCGCAGACTCCGCTTATATCAAAGGTGAAACCCTGCAGGATGCGTTCGCACTCCGCCTGCTCTTCCGCTTTAAGAGCGCGTATCTCGTTATTCATCTCCACCACCGCGTAAGGTTCGATATACACGGTGGAGCCGCTTGACGACCTGTCGTGAAGAAGCCCGGGCACGGACGAGCGGCACTCCGCTTTTACGGGCAGCACATACCTGCCTTCCCTCATCGTGACCAGGTTATCCATCAAATATTTGCTCTCCGGACCCGAAAGATAGGCGTTGAGCCTGCTTCTGACCGCCGCGCCCGCGCTCTTTACCGCCGCACGCAGACGGCGCAATTCCCCGCTCGCATCGTCGGAAAGTTCGCCCTCCTGCGTTACGCTCTGTAAAATGCGCCCTTCCAAAGACGCGTCCGCAAATATGTCGTCCGCTATTTTTCGGATATTTTCCGTCCTTTCGTCTTCAACGGCGCATATCGCCGCGCGGCAAAGTCGGGCGGTGCGCATAGCCATGCCCACGCTTCTCACCTGCATTGCGGTGAGCGTGGACAGTTTTTCCGCCTTTTCCAGGCATTCGGAGATGTCACCTAAGGCAAAATCGGGAGAAATGACCAGCTCGTGAAGTATTATGTCTGCTTCAAACGTTTCCCTGAGAAGCGCGCAAGCCGCCTCATAGCTGTCCGCGGGGCGCGCATTTCGCATAGCAAGCGAAGCCGAAGCGCCGTGGCAATACCCCGCCGCCTTGGTCAAGACTTTATCCAGCTCAAGCGCGATAACGCTTTTTTCTTCCGTCATTTCACTCCTCTGAACAGATGACCGCTTGTAACTCCGCTCTCGCTTGCGCCGCCATTCTTATAGCGTGCGAGCGTGCGCGCAATGTCTTCCATAGAACAGTTTACCATATCCAGCAAAATTTTTCCACCGAATGCGGAAGGTTTTGTCTTGCAAGTTATATCCGTAAGCGCAACGTTACGCAAAGCAAAGTAGCAGAAAGCCACGCGGCAGCGCGACACGGGATAGGCGCCGAACCTGTCCCTGTACTCCAAATCGCCTTTATACCTGCAACGCGCGCAGTCCCCGCCAAAGTTGAGCTTTACCGGACAATGCGTAAGAGTCATAAGCCTTACCCTGCCGTAGGCGTAGACGACGGGCTTTTGCATACATAAAAGCTCTTTTTCCGTAAGCTCGACGGAAGCGGTATAGTCGTTGAGCGGAAGAAAGTTTATGCAGTTATTGTTATAAATATTCAATCCTATCCCGCCGACTATCTTCTTGCCGTATTCCAAAGCAAGCTGAATTGCGCCGAAGTTTTCGCAATAAAAGCCCTCGAATTTATCCGCGTACTTGTCCAAAAATGCGCGCATAACTTTCATATCGGGCGAACGGAGAATTAACGGAATAGCCAAATAATTGCCAAAAGTATTATTAAATACATCGTTTTTCATAATACTTTCCAGCTCTTTCGACTTATAATCGGTAATTTGCAAAATTGCGTTATAACCGTACTTTTTCGCTTCTTTCAGCCCTTCCGGCAAGGAAGATATGACGTACCCTTTATTTGAAGAAGCGTCAAAACATCCGCCCTCCCACTCCGCGGGAGTATATGAAGATATGCGTACCAAACGCTCTTTATTATATTTATTCAATAATTTTTGTTTGAGAAGATCCAAAACTTCCTTTCGCATACCGTTCAATACGGACGCGGGGATAAATGCGTCGCCCATATCTATAACCGCGGTTTTTGTTGTAAATTCGCCCTGCGATTTATATAAGACGCGTTCCGCCGCCGCCCTGCCGTCCGACTTGGCGCGCTCGCATTTTTCGCCGCGCACGATCGCGCTCTCTCCGTTTGCACGCGCGGTAAGTTCGGGCTCTTCGCCCGCTTTTGCAGTCAGGGTAAAATCTACGGGTATGCTCTTTTTTACCGCGAGCACCTCTTCCGCGCGCGACTTATCGAACGTGACATAAACCTTGTCGCCCGTCTTTATGCCCGCGCTTTTGCAGGATATGCGCAGCACTCCGCCCTTTTTCTCCATCTTTTCCGCGGTAAAGCCGCATATCTCTTCTCCTCCGCGGACTATCTTCAATCCGTCCCCGACGGATATGTCTTTACTTGCTGCAACATCTATATATCCCCGTCCGCAAGCTTTTACTTCTCCGCTCTCTTCGCCGCGATTGTTCTGTATTTTTGCGGATATGAGTTTATCCGTATCGTCTATGCCGTAACCTTTGGTAAATCCGCCGCGATTGAAAGCGCGCAAAAGACGGGAATTTTCGTCGCCGCGCGGCTTTCCGTCGATCATCGCCCGATAAGCCGACACCACTTCACCGCAGTAATACTCCGTCTTTAATCTGCCCTCTGCTTTCAGGCTGTCCGCACCCGCGCGGCGCAGCGTCTCTATCCTGTCCGACATATTCAGATCCGCCGCGGAAAGCAAGTATCCGCTCCTTCCGTTGCAGGAATATTTCAGCCTGCAAGGCTGATTGCACCGCCCTCTGTTTCCGCTATCCCCGCTCATAAACGAGGACATCAAACAGCCGCCCGAAAAGCTGACGCACAGCGCGCCGTGCACGAACACTTCCACTTCAAGCCCGGCTTTTTTCACCTGCCGAATATCCTCTTCCGTGCATTCGCGTGCGAGCACCACGCGCGTATAGCCCAACTTTTTGGCGATAAGCGCGCCCTCATAGTTGTGTATGCCCATCTGCGTGCTGGCATGCAGGGGCACGCCGCTTTCGCGGAATATGCCCAAAGCGCCCACATCTGTGACGATAAAGGCGTCCGCGCCCGCTTCCGCCGCCGCTTGAACGTACTTTTTCAGAGATATGAGTTCGTTTTGCTTTATGCAAGTGTTAAAAGCAATATAGACCTTTACCCCGTAAAGGTGGCAAAAGTCTATATGTTCTTTTATATTTTCTATGGTGAAATTCTCCGCTTTTGCACGCGCGTTGAACATATCCAGCCCCAAATATACGGCGTCGGCGCCGTTATAGACCGCCGCCTTTAACGCAGATATGTTCCCCGCGGGCGCAAGCAGTTCCATCAGCGCAGCTCTGCGCCGAGTTTGTCCTTCAACTTGGCGAGTATCTTATCCGTTTTTTCCGCTATCTCCTCATCGGTAAGCGTCTTGTCGTCCGCACGGAACACCATATTTACGGCAACGCTCTTTTTGCCCTTGCCCAAACTTTCGCTGCGATATACGTCGAATATATCCGCCTCGCGCATTATGGCGCCGCCCGCGCTCTTGACCGCGTCCAGAATGTCCGCACCGCTGACTTCTTCCGCCACAACTACGGCTATGTCGCGCTCCACGGGCGGGAATTTGCTTATCGGTTCAAACTTATAAGCCGTTTTTTCATACTTATTTATAAGATCTATGTTCAGTTCGGCGATATACATACGCTCGGACACGTTCATAGCGCGCGCCACCGCGGGATGTACTTCTCCCAAATAGCCCATACTCTTATTGCCCTTCATAATATCCGCGCTTCTGCCGGGGTGCAGATAAGGCACGCTGCTGCGCACATACTTTACGTCCACGCCGAACGCCTTCAATATCAGCTCGACTATGCCCTTCATCGTATAGAAATCCTCATCTTTGCCGTATGCGCCGAGCACGATATGCGTCTGCTCTTCCGGCTGAACTTCTATCGGAGTTTTGCCGTCCTTGGGCAGGTAGACGGAAGCCACTTCAAACGCGCGCGCGGCTTTTTGCGACTTCAATATGTTGGAAGCCAAGGTGCCCAACATTGAATATGCAAGCTGTGTGCGCATTACGGACATATCTTCACCCAACGGATTCACTATCTCCACCGTATGGCGCAGGAGATCGTCCGCGGAAAGACGCAATATGTCCGCAAACGACGGCGAAATAAAAGAATATGTGAGCGTTTCGTGCATTCCGCAGGATACGGCTATCTCCTTTATCTTGTCCTCATTGCGCTGAACACGGGTCTTGCCGCCCACGGTCTGCCTGCCCTTATCCATAAGCGTGCCGTTTATCTTGTCATAGCCGTGGTAACGGATTATCTCCTCCGCTATATCGTTTGCCGATTCCAGATCGTCGCGCTCTTCGGGCGGTATGCAGATAAGTTTGCCGTCCTTGACTTCCGCGCTTATCCTGAGCGATTTGAGAATGCTCAGCTTCTCTTCATCGGCTATTTTTATGCCCAATATGCCGTCTATCTTCTCGCAAGTGGTCACAATGGGCTTTTTTTCGGGAATAGGCACGCATACGTCTATCACGCCGCGGGCTATCTTTCCGCACCCGAATTCCTGCACGAGCGCAAGCGCGCGCTTCAAACCGAGCGGCTGGCAGGAGAAGTCCACGCCTTTTTCAAAGCGGGCGGAAGAGTCCGACCTGAGTCCCAAACTGCGCGAAGTGCGCCTTACGCTGTCACGGGCGAAGCACGCACTTTCAAACACCACAAGCGACGTATCTTCGCGTATCCCGCTGTTCATTCCGCCCATTACGCCCGCCACCGCGTTGGCTTTTTCCGCGTCCGCTATGACCAGCATATTATCCGTAAGACTGTACTCCTTGCCGTCCAAAGTGACTATCTTTTCCCCGTTGTTTGCACGCCTGGCGACTATTTTGCCTCCGCAAATGTCCCTTTCGTCAAATGCGTGCATAGGCTGCCCCATCTCAATGAGCACATAGTTGGTGATGTCCACCATATTGTTTATCGGGCGCAGTCCCACCGCTTTCAGGCGCTTGCGAATATATTCGGGAGAAGGCGCTATCTTTATATCCGTGACAGCCGCCGCCATATAACGCCTGCATATCTCGGGAGCCGCGACTTCCACGCTTACTATATCCTCCGTCTTAGACGCTGAGTCCGCCGTGTAGTCCAGCTTGGGCGCGCGCAGGGGCTTTTTCAGCACCGCCGCTATCTCTCCGGCTATGCCGTACACGCTGTTGCAGTCGGGACGGTTTGCGGTAACGCCTATGTCGAGCACCACGTCGTCGTTGCCCAAAACATCGTTGATGTCCGTGCCGAGCGCGGCTTTTTCCCTGTTCATAATCAAAATGCCGTACACACCCGCGCCCTCATAGTCCGCTTCCGTCAAGCCGAGTTCTTCACCGCTGCAAAGCATTCCGCACGACTCCACGCCGCGCAGCTTGCCCTTCTTGATGGTCTTGCCGTCGGGAAGACGGGAGCCGTCCTTTGCCACGGGGACGAGATCCCCTTCCGCTATATTGTTCGCGCCCGTGACTATCTGTAAAATTTCCGTGCCCACGTCTATTTGGCACACTACAAGCTTGTCCGCGTCCGGGTGTTTTTCAATGGAGAGTATCTTACCCAAGACCACGTTTTTTATGCTTTCGCGCGGGTCTATAATCTCCTCCACTTCAAATCCCACCCCGACGAGCTTGTCCGCAAGCTCGCGCGCGGGTATGTCTATATCCACAAAGTCTTTAAGCCAATTTATCGTAACTTTCATATCTCACCTCACTTGAATGCGCGCAAAAATCTGACGTCGTTTTCAAACAATATGCGCATATCCGGTATGCCGTACTTTATCATGGCAATGCGCTCTATGCCCATTCCGAAGGCAAAACCGCTGTATTTTTCCGGATCTATGTTGTTCATCTCCAGCACGCGGGGATTTACCACGCCCGCGCCGAGAACTTCTATCCAACCCGTGCCCTTGCATATACGGCAGCCCTTTCCGTGACATACCGAACAGCTGAGATCCACCTCCACGCTGGGTTCCGTAAACGGAAAATAGGACGGGCGGAACCTGACTTTCGTATTCTTGTCAAATAATTCCTTGGCAAAACACTCTAAAATGCCTTTCAGATCGCATAAAGTTATGTTTTCGTCTATCACCAAGCCTTCTATCTGCTGAAACATAGGACTGTGGGTGGCGTCGTCGTCGGGACGGTACACCTTGCCGGGACATACAACGCGAATGGGCGGCTTGTTTTCCTCCATCACATGCGCCTGAACGGGCGACGTGTGCGTGCGCAGCAATATGTCGTTACCCAAATAAAAGGTGTCCTGCATATCGCGCGCGGGGTGATCCTTTGGAATGTTCAGCTGGCGGAAATTGTAAAAATCCGTTTCCACTTCGGGACCGTGCGCAACGCTGAATCCCAAAGAAGTGAAGATGGACAATATCTCCTCCTTCACCAACGTGCAGGGGTGCAGGCTTCCGCGCGGAGTGGCTTTGCCTTTCAGCGTGACATCTATCTGCTCTTCTTGCAGTTTTTCTTCCTCGTGTGCGGCTTTGAGCTGAGCCGATTTTTGTTCTATAAGTGCGTTTATCTCGTCACGCGCCTCATTCACCAACTTTCCCACGGCGGGACGTTCCTCTGCCGGATAGTCCTTCATTCCGCGAAGAAGCGCCGTGAGTTCGCCGCTTTTGCCCAAGTATCTGACTTTTAACGAATTTATCTCATCCACGCTTTTGCAAGCCGCCGCGCCCGCGGCGGCGGAAGAGATTATCTCGTCTATCTTTTCCTTTACAGCCATAACATACCTCTCTTTTATTTTAATAAAAAACGGGCGCCCCGACATAGGGCGTCCGCACGCTGTACCACCTATTTTCACGCTATATGCGCCTTTTTAGGATATAACGGTCCCGTACCGATCTTTCCTACTTATCAGAAAGACAGCTCCGGAGCGAATTCACCCGCCCGCACGCGAT
Organism: uncultured Clostridia bacterium; assembly: GCA_944380395.1. Taxonomy (GTDB): domain Bacteria; phylum Bacillota; class Clostridia; order Christensenellales; family UBA3700; genus Alloclostridium. The sequence goes on from CALWHM010000001.1 coordinate 168,624, forward strand.
CTGCCCTTTCAGCCTATGAGGCAAACTCTCTGACGCGGCTCAAGCAAGCCATGTTCTCCATCTAAGCTTTTTAATTATTTTACCATTAAATCGCGTATTATGCAAGAATTTTCAGCCATAAGTACGACTAATTTTCTTATGTAAACGGAAAATAAGCCTTTATAAGCTCTCTTCCGCAAATTTTCCGCGCGCGCGGCATATCATAATATATGCCTTATTATGTAGTTACAAAAAAGAAGCCGCCCGAAAAACGCAAGCGTCGGCGCCGCAAGGCGATAATTTCCCTGCTTCTGCTCGTCGCCCTGCTGAGCGGACTTTTCTTCTTTTTCAACGACCAGGCGAATACCATAATAAAACAGCTCACGGAAAGTACGATAAGCAACCGCCTGACAGTAAAGATGAACGCCGCGTTTGACGAACTTATGGCTTCTTTCGGTGACGAATATTCTTCATATATACATATCGAACGGGACGCGAACGGCGACGTAACGCTGATAACCGCCGATATGGTAAAGATAAACAAGCTGATGGCGCAATACTCCACGATAGTTCAGACGCACGTAAGCGAGATAGAACAAGAAGAGATATCCGTACCCATGCTCGCATTCACCGGCTGGCCGCTCATATCCACATTGGGCGCGGACGTAAATTTGAAGATAGCCGCGGTGGGCGACGCGCCCTGCTCCTACCGCAGCGAGTTTACGGAGATGGGAATAAATCAAACTTTGCACAGCATCTACATAGATGTGGAAGCCGCAGTGGAGATAATACTGCCCATTGAAAATATAGTGGTGACTTGCCCTTCCAGCGCGCTTGTGTGTGAAAGCGTGATAGTGGGAAAAGTTCCCGAATTTTATCTGCAAGGCGGCATGAGCGCCGCCTGAACGGCAGCAATTTCTTATTGTTATATTTCGGCATTTATTTTTCTAAATACTATGATAAATGCTGTATTTTAGAATAATATGGCATTTATTTTTCTATTTTATAACAATAAGGAATTTAACTTTTAGCAATAAATCTTCTTGTTTATTGTGGATCGACCCCGCGCAAAACTCCATCCGCGCGACTTGCTACCCTTTTTCTTTCGGGTATTTTCCGCCATAAAACATATATCTTGCCGCCGCGGATGCTCATATATTTATTTGCGGGCGCAGCGCTTTATGACCACATATCTTTCGCGCCGCGCTTTTTTGCGGCATACGCAGCAGCTTTGCACAACGCGGACACTACCCTCACCCTTGAATTTCTCATATCATAATTTTTTAGGTTTTGACTTGAAGATGAGCGCGACTAAGAATCCGAACACTATTGCGGCGGTCAAGCCCGCCGACACGCTAGCCAATCCGAAAGTGACGGCGTGGAACAGACTTATCTTACTGCCGTCTATCGCCCCCTTAGCCAAAGAAGAGCCAAAGCCAGTGATGGGAATGGTTATGCCCGCTCCGCCCCACTCTTTTATATATCCGAACACTCCGACCGCTTCCAGAACTACGCCAAACAGCAGGAACGTGACGAGTATGCGCGCGGAAGTCATCTTGGTCTTATTGATAAGCAGCTGCCCGATAAGACAGACCGCGCCGCCCACCAGAAAAACTTTTCCGTATTTGAGAATGTATTCCCACCACTCCATTTCAGCACCTCATCTCCACCGCCACGGCGTGCGCTATGCCGGGAATACTTTCGCCTTGAAGGGACGAACCTTTGGACAAAAGTGCGCCCGTGGGCACCAAAAGCACTTTTTTCATATTTCCCGCACACATTTCCTTATAGATGTAAGAGGCGAATACGGCGGCAAGACAGCCTGCGCCCGAACCGCCCTGCATATCCTTTTGCTCGTCAGAATAGATGAGCGCTCCGCAGTCGTTCAAACACCCCGCCAGATCGTACCCCTGCTTTTTGCAGAGATAGTAAAGCGTTTCTCTGCCGTATTTTCCCAAATCGCCCGTAAAAATATAGTCGTAATAATCCTCTCCGCGTTTCATATCGCGCAGGTGCGTTATTATGGTATCGGCTGCGGCAGGCGCCATCGCGGCGCCCATATTATTTGCGTCACAGATATGCCTATCCACTATCTTTCCTATCGTGCACGCCTCTATTATGGGGACGTTTTCCTTGTATGTGCTGCTTAAAAGCGCGCTCCCCGCCGCCGTGACCGTGTACTGAGAGGACGGCGCGGGCTGAGTGCCCAGCTCCAGCGGATAGCGAAACTGCCTTTCCACCGCTCCGAAATGCGATCCCGTACAGCACACCACGTTATTCATATTGCCTTTGCCAATCAAAAAACTGCTTATCGCCAAAGCCTCCCCGAAGGAAGCGCACGCACTGTACACGCCCAAGCAAGGTATTTCAAATTCGCGCGCCGCAAACGTAGACGCCACCAGCTGATTGAGCAGATCTCCGCCCACTATGCAGTCTATATCGCTTCTGCCCAAAGCGCTTTCCTCTATGACCTGTTCTATGGCGTATTTATGCATTTTGATCTCCGTCTTTTCGTGCGTTTTGCAGTCCCAATCATAGTCTTGCAATACAGCATCGTAATAAGACGAAAATCTGCCGCGACCTTCATTGGGTCCGACGATGGAAATCGTTTTTATTATATAAATGCCTTCTTCGGGCACGTAAGTGTGTTTTCCCTTTCTCATATTTGCATTACTAGGGCTGCAGCCGTAAACTAAACTACCGCAATTATCCTATAAATTGCGCCCACTATCACAGATGAAACCACGCCCGTGACTATCACGGGACCCGCGATGACAAACATCTTTGCCATCAATCCGAAGATTATGCCTTCCTTTCTGAATTCCATTGCGGGCGAAGCTATGGAATTTGCAAACCCGGTTATTGGAATTATACTGCCCGCGCCGGCTACGCTGCCTATTTTATCGTAAATGCCGAAGCCCGTGAACGCCGCACCTATAAATATCATCGTCATCGACGTTAGCGCCCCTATCATACTTTCCTCGGTCTCGGGCAGTAAATAGGCATATAGATCGGTAAAACCTTGACCTATCATACATATGAACCCACCCACACAGAACGCCGAAAGCAAAGTTTTAAGTTCGCCCGTCTTAGGCGCGGTCCTAGACACATACTTACAATATTCATCGCCTTCCATCATCTGTTCTCCCTGACGGCGGGCGGTTTGTACCGCTCTTCCCTGTCCTCCGGATTCTTACCGCGCACACTGATAGGCTGAATATCCGTCTTTCTCATACCCTTATTTTGGGCAATGCGGCGCTTAATATTCACATTTGTTTAACCGGCAAACATATGATATACGCTTTTATTGCTATATCTGCACTCGCCTTGTTACCCGCACGCAATTATTTGCCGTTATATTCGCAACGCATTATCACCGTATGCTCAACAATGTTTGATAAACTTTATTATTATAACGTATTATTTTCTTTTCCCGATAATCGTATATATTTTCTACTATTTATCAATTGAATGACTGTTCAACTAGTTTGTGCTATATTTTGTAAAACTTAAATAATTGTAATATGAAAAATCTATTTTTTCGATAATAATAGACATATATCATATATTTATTTAATTTGGTTATTGAACAGTTGAACAATTGAACAATTGAACAATTGAACAACTGTTCAATTGCACGGAATAAGACGGCGAAAATTCAAAGGGGTTTATCAGGGGTGGAGATAGGCAAAAATAGTTATTGCAGTAACCGGGTTGCGGTTGCGGGTAAAGCACAAGCGGGGCTCACGATTGCGGGTGAAGCCAACGCTGGGCTTACGATTGAGGGCGAAGCAGTAAGGCGGGATTCAAGGTTGCGAGTGAGGTAACAAGCGTTACTGTCAAGGGAGAAGCAGTAAATGTAGTTCACGGTCGGTGGTGAAGCGGCAAGCGAGGGCGAAGCAGCAAGCGTTGCGATTGAGAGAGAAGCAGTAAACAGGTTGAGGGTGAAGCAGCAAGCCGGGCTTCAGCGTTGAGGGTGAATCCGTAATTGGTAAGTCTTATTATTTTAGAAAAGTCTTTGACAAAACCGATGTCGAAATCAGGCAGAGTAATTGAACAGCTGTTCAACTAGTTTGTGCTATATTTTGTAAAACTTAAATAATTGTAATTTGAAAAAAATATTTTTTTGTTAATTATAAACATATAGCATATATTTGTTTGAGTTAGTTATTGAACAGTTGAACAATTGAACAATTGAACAATTGAACAACTGTTCAATTGCGCGGAATTAAGCGGGAAAAATTCAAAGGGTTTTATCGGGGTTAAGGATAGGCAGAAATAGTTATTGCTGCAAGCGAGTTTTATGGTTGAGTGTGAAGCAGTAAATGTGGTTCACGGTCGGGGGTGAAGCAGTAGCCGGGCTTCATCGTTGAGGGTGAAGCAACGGCGGGTTTTTAGTTTGCGGGGGTGAAGATGCTTATTTTTTGATCAGGGAGTGGCGGCGGGCGGAGGATTTTTCAAACTGTTTGATCAGACTTTCTTTGTCGTTTTCAGCAACTGCGGCGCGAATGGCGGAAAGCTGGGCTGTAAACATATCTATTGCCGCGAGCAGGTTTTCACGGTTGCCGATGAAAAGCTCCTGCCAGAGATCGGCATTTATCTCCGCTATGCGGGTGAGGTCGCGGAAGCTGTCCCCGATGTAGTCGCCCGTTTCCGAATCCTCTTCATCGCTGTTGATGAGCGACACGGCAAGCGCGTGGGGAAGCTGAGAAGTGTAGGCGATTATCCTGTCGTGCTCTTCCGGGGTGAGCGTGCGAATCTTTCCGAAGCCCATATCGAGGGCAAGCGTTTTGACCGCCTCTATGCCCGCGGAAGAAGAACGGCTTATCGGCGTTATGATAAAGTTGGCGCCTTTAAGGACATCGGCGGAGGCATAGTCCAAGCCGCGCTTTTCCCTGCCCGCCATAGGGTGCGCGGGCACATAGTCTATATATTCGGGAAGGACGGCGGAGATTTTTTCCGAGTAGTAACGCTTGATACCCAAGACATCGGTAATAAGACTGCCCTTTTTCATAACGGCGCCCAACTTGCGCGCGCACTCCTCCGCGCCTGTGGGATATACTGCGATGACGGCTATGTCCGCGTCTGAGGCAAATTCTTCAAGCTGCGTGCCGCCGCCTTTTATCACACCCGCTTTGAGAGCCTTGTCAACGGACGCTTGACTCCTGTTTACGGCGTATATGTTCTTATATCCCGCCGCTGTAAGCGCCATGGCGTAAGAACCGCCGACCACTCCAAGTCCGACTATGAGTATTTTTTTATCCTTGATGTCCATATTTCAGTCCCCCGAAAAGCCTTTTTTATACTGTTTGTTTTTTGCACTTACACGATTTAACCGTTAGGGTTATCTTTGTCTGCTTTTTGCACTAAAATATCAATTGCGTGCATATAGCCGTTAATTCCTTCACCCGCTATACGCGCAACGCAGGCGGGCGTAATGACGGAATTTTTGCGGAAGTCCTCACGCTTTTCTATGTCCGATATATGCACTTCCACCGTAGGGATACTCACCGTTTTGAGCGCGTCGAATATGGCGTAACTGTAATGAGTGTAAGCGGCGGGATTGATGACTATGCCGTCGACTTTTTCAAAGTAACAGCTGTGTATCCTGTCTATTATCCCGCCTTCCGAATTGCTCTGGAAAAAGTGCGGCTCAACACCCCTTTCGTTGCAATATTTTTTTATCATATCGCACAAATCCGAGTAAGTCGTGCTGCCGTAAATACTGGGTTCGCGTATGCCCAGCATATTCATATTGGGTCCGTTTATTATCTCTATTTTCATTGCAATATCTCCGCTATCTTCTTCAAGCCCTGCTCTGCCGTGCCGTTATTGTCCACGATAAAGTGGGCGCACCCTTCATACATACTCTTTCTTGCGGCGAATATGGAGCGCAATTTTTCCGCACCTTCCGCCAAGAGCGGTCTTTGGGAGCAGTCCACGTCCTTTATTATGCTCTCTACGCTTCTGTTGATATAGACGACAACGCCGCTTGAACGCATAAGGTCGCAATTTATGCGCCGCGTGACGGCTCCACCGCCCGCCGCTACCACCAGATCGCGCATTTGAGCAAGCTGTTTCATCGCCTGCGTTTCCCTCTCACGGAAGTATTCCTCACCTTTGGCGAACATATCGGGAATGCTCTCCCCCGCGATTTCAACGATGTATTCGTCCGCGTCCACGAACTTTTTGCCCATAGACTCCGCAAGCATTTTTCCCAAAGTGGATTTCCCGCACGACATTATGCCCGTAAGGTAGATGTTTCCGCCGTTTTGCATAAAGTAATCGCGCAGAAGAGCGTTGTAGATGGGGTCGATGTCCTGCGTTTGGATCTCTTCGTTTCGCCATATGCTCTGCGAGCCTATCCCCTGCGCCACCAGCATATAAAGTCCGCTGAACGCATGACAGCCCGCATTTAAGGCGCGGCGCACGAACTCCGTCATAATGGGGTTATAGACCACGTCCGCGGCGACTTCAAAGCGCGAAAGCACTTCTTCGGACACGGCGCAGCCCTCGACTTTGGGGTACATACCCAAGGGCGTTGTGTTGACGATGATATAGCCGCTGCCCGACTGTTCCAACTTAGGATAAGTGATGTATTCGTATCCTTCGAGCTCTTCGTCCACGTCGCGGCGCACATACTTCACATCCGCGCCCATAGACGTAAGCGCGTACAGCACGGATTTTGCCGCGCCGCCGCTGCCCAGCACCACCGCGCTTTTGCCTTTGACGTCCACGCCGTTTTTTGCAAGCATCGCGGAAAAACCGTAAGGATCGGTGTTGTAGCCCGCAAGTCTGCCGCCCGTGTTCTTTATGGTGTTCACAGCGCCTATATGTTCGGCTTCCTTGCTTATTTCGTCCAAAAGCGGCATTACCGTCTGCTTATACGGCACGGTGACGTTTACCCCGTCGTACTTTTCCAGCTCCGCACGCGCGTCAAGTATTTCCTCCCGGGAAAATTCGCGCACTCCGTATTCCCCTTTTATACCCATACTCTCAAAGAACATAGAGTGTATTTGAGGCGACATCGTGTGCGGCAGCTTTTCCCCTATCACGCAATATCTATTCATCTATCTCGCTCCTAGTGTATTCTCCCAGCATTTTATAATACCCGCAGTCACAGCGCACAAGTGAAAGCGCGCTTTCCGCCTCCTTGGCGTTGCCGGATATGTCCACGTAAAAGATGTACTCGCCAGGCTTGTTTTTTTGCGGACGCGACTCCATTTTCGTGAGATTTACGCCGCTGAACGCAAAGTGGCGCAATACGCCGTACAGCGCGCCCGGAGTGTTGCCCAGCGTGAACATTACGGATATTTTATCCCCGCCGCGTTCGTTCATATATTCGGATATGACTATAAAGCGGGTGTAGTTATCGCTCTGTGAATTTATGTCGCGTGCGATAATGTCCAGCCCATAAAGCTTGGCTGCGGACTCCGAACATATAGCCGCTCTGGACTTATCCCCGCTTGCCGCGACGTAAGCCGCCGCCCGTGCAGTGTTGCCGAACGGTATTGCGGTCACGTCGGGTCTGTCCGAAAAATATTCCGTGCATTGGCTTATGCCCTGCGGATGGGAGTACACTTCCTTGATATCGCTCTCCGCAGCCCCGCGCACCCCCGCCAAATGCTGACGAATGCGCTCCCAGCGCTCCGCGACAATGAAAAAGTCGTACTCGCCCAAAAGGTCGTACACGTCGCTTATGGAGCCTGTGGAGGAATTTTCTATCGGGACCACGCCGAATTTTATCTCTCCCGTGCTCAGTTTTTCAAATACGTCGCGGAATGTGGGGCAGGAGATAAATTTTTCCGCCTTGGGGAAAAACTTTTCACAAGCCACGTTTGAGTGCGAACCTCCGTCCCCGAAGTACCCGACAACGGCGTTTTCGTCCACGCGCCCGTGCGGATATTCCGCCTGTGAGGGAAAGAGCACGCGCTTTTGAAAGTCCTTATTTATGTCCATCACGGCGCCCATAAACTGCCTGACTTCCGCGGAAAAACGCTTGTCTTGCAGTAAATCTTCCGCCCGTTCGAGCACCTGCTTTTCGCGCTCGGGACGGAAAACAGTCCTATCCCCCGACCGCGCTTTTGCGTGAGCCACCTGCTCTCCCGCACGCATACGCTTTTCAAACAGCGGGACCAGCTGCCCGTCTATTTCATCGATTTGTCTTCTTATATCTTGCAGATCGTCCATAACTCACAATATCGCGTCCAGCACGGCTATGGCAGCCGCCGCCTCTATCACCGCCGCCGCGCGCACGGCTATGCAGGGATCGTGCCTGCCCTTGACTTGCAGTTTCGCGTTTTGCATAACGCTCACGTCCACGGTGTCCTGCTCAGTAAATATAGAAGAAGTGGGCTTTATCGCCACGTCGAATATTACGGGCATACCCGTGGTGATGCCGCCCAAAATTCCGCCGTTGTTATTGGTGGAAGTGACGACTTTTCCGCCTTCTATGCGGAAAGGATCGTTGGCGGCGCTGCCGTTCATTTCGGCAAGCGCATAACCTTTTCCGAACTGTATCCCTTTGACCGCGGGCACGGAGAACATCATATGCGCTATATCGGATTCCAAACTGTCAAAGAAGGGATCGCCCACGCCTGCGGGAATACCCGTCACGGCGCACTCTATGACTCCGCCCACGCTGTCACCGCGTTCGGCGGCTTTAAGCACCCTTTCGCGCATAGCGTCCCACGCCTTTTCGTCCAAAGTGCCGTGTTCGTTCACCTTGTCAAGCTGAGGAGCAAGAGGGTTAAAGCGAATATCCTTTACGTCGGCTATTTGAGCGATATGCGCGCCCACTTGAATGCCTTTTTCACTCAGCACCTGCTTGCACAGCGCGCCCGCAAGTACCAAAGGAGCGGTGAGTCTGCCCGAAGAGTGACCGCCGCCGCGATAGTCGTTAAAGCCGCCTTCTTTGACAAAGTAGCCCCAATCGCTGTGCCCGGGGCGCATAAGATAGCGCATACGCTCATAGTCGGGCGAATGCGTGTCCTTATTGCGAATGACGGCGGTGAGCGGAGTGCCCGTGCATACGCCGTTGAAAAAGCCGCTGACTATCTCGTACTCGTCGCCTTCTTTGCGCGCGGTGGCAAGTTTTTCCTTGCCCTTGGCGCTGCGGCGCGCCATCATTGCGTCAACTTGGGAAAAGTCGGGCTTAAAGCCCGCAGGCAAGCCCTCCACTACGACGCCTATCGCCGCGCCGTGCGATTCCCCGAATATGGTGACTTTTAATTTTTCTCCCCTGGTAGCGCTCATATCACACCTCTTTATCCGAAATTTCATACTTTCCGCCCAGCTTTTCAAAATCCTTGAAAAAGGCGGGGTAAGATTTGCTTACGCTCTCCGCGCCGTCTATCACGACGGGCTTTTCACATACCGTGGCGGCTATGGCAAAGGTCATCACCATTCTGTGGTCGTGGTAGTCGGGCAGTTCGACGCCGCCCTCAAGTTTTTCCACTCCGTCGAAAAACATATCCTCTTTGCCCTCTTTCACCTTGGCGCCCAAGGCGTTCAGTCCCTCCGCCGCGGCGTGCAGTCTGTCGCACTCTTTTATGCGCAGTCTTCCCGCGTTGATTATATGCGTGCCGCCCTTTCTCAAAGCGCAAGCCACGCTGAGCGCGGGCACTATGTCGGGAACGTTTTTCACGTCCAAAGTGAGCATTCTGTCCGCCCCGACCGCCTTTACCATATCCAGCATATCCGCTATCACCTTGTCGCCCTGAACGGACATATTGCTCACGCCCGCAACGCGCACATCGTGACCCAACGCGCGCGCCACATAGAAAAACGCCGCCTGCGACCAATCCCCTTCCACCGCATAGGGGCGTTCCGAATAGGGAGCGGAATCATACTTCTGCCCGCCGAAAGCGGTGAATTTGCGCGCGCCCGAATCGTAATACGCCGTAACGCCGTACTTACTCATTACATCCATTGTCATACGCACGTAATCTTTGCTTTCAAGCGGCTTGGACAAGGTTATGGTACTGTCATAGTCAAGACGCGGAACGGCAAGCAAAAGCCCGCTGATAAATTGCGAACTTATATTGCCTTCCAGCTCAAAATCATCCGCGATGAGATCGCCGCGAACGGTGAGATCCAGCCCGTCCTTTCCGCTGTTATTGCGGTAATATATGCCCTGCGCGTCGAATACGGAGAAATATTCCCCCAGCGGACGCTCACCCAGCTTGCCGCCGCCCACAAAGCGGACGTAACCGTCGCACAAGGTGAGCGCGATGGGTATCATAAAGCGCAATGTGGAGCCCGATTCTCCGCAGTCTATGACTATATCCTCTGCAACCCTGCCTTCAATGCCTTTCACGATAAGCACGCCGCCCTCAACGCGCACTTTTGCGCCCAAAGCGGTCACGGCGCGCATAGTGGCGCGGATATCGTCGTTCAGCTCCGCGCATTCCACGCGGCTTTCAACGCCCGACAGCGCCGCGCATATGAGCGCGCGGTGCGCGTAACTTTTGGACGCGGGCACTTTTACTTCGCCGCTCAGTTTGCAGGGATATACCTTTACCTTCATAGCTGCCCCCTGAAATAGTCCGCCGTCGTGCGGTATACGTACGCCTTTCCTATCCTCTCCAAAAGCACTACGTCCAGCCCGCCTTTGCCGCTTTTTTTATCGTTCTTCACGGCGGCGATGACGCCGTCAATATCCGCGCTCGGGCGTTCGTTCAAAGAAAACGCTCTGCAAACCCCGCCTATGCGTTCCGCACAGCCAGCCGCAGTCTGCCCCTTACTTTCCGATATGCGCGTGATGTACTCCATTCCCATGGCTACCGCCGCGCCGTGCGACATCTCAAAGCCGCTCAGCTTTTCCAGCGCGTGCCCGTAAGTGTGACCGAAGTTGAGCAGTTTGCGCTCTCCGCTTTCGCGTTCGTCCTGCTCCACAACGCGGCGCTTAATATCCACGCAGGTGTAAATTATATCGTCTATATGTTTGAAAAGTTGAGATTTGTCGCCGTTTATACCCTCTAAAAGTTCAAACAGCTTTTCGTCCTTTATGCAGCCGTACTTGATGACTTCCCCCATTCCGTCCGCGATAAAACCGTCGGGAAGAGTGGAGAGCGTGTCCGGGTCGATGAGCACACAGGAGGGCTGATGGAAGGCGCCCACCAAATTCTTGCCTTCCGGCAAGTCCACGCCCACTTTGCCGCCCACGGAACTGTCCACCTGAGCCAAGAGCGACGTGGGGATCTGCACGAATTGCACGCCGCGCATATACGTTGCCGCCATAAAGCCGCCCAGATCGCCTATAACTCCGCCGCCCAAAGTGACGACTGCGTCAGAACGGGTAAGTCCGAATTCCAGCGCCAGCGAATAGAGCATAGGCAGCGTGTTGAACGATTTGGTCTTTTCGCCGGCGGGCAGCGTGACGGACCTGACTTTGAGTCCCGCGCTTTCCAGAGAGCCCACCGCCCTGCCCAGATAGTGCGGAGCCACGTTTGAGTCCGTTATCACGAACGCTTTTCCGCCCTTGGGCGCGACAAATTCCCCGACGCGGTCTGTCAAACCGCGCTCTATGCGAATGTCGTAACTCCGCTCCCCAAGTTCTACGCGCAGCGTTTTCACTTTATCTCCCTGCCTACTACGGGCGCTATGGTGCGCAGATCGCACACGACTTCATCGAATTGTTCGGGGCGTATGGACTGACTGCCGTCGCAAAGAGCGTGCTCGGGGTCGTTGTGCACTTCTATGATAAGTCCGTCCGCACCCACGGCGACCGCCGCACGCGCGAGAGCCGGGACCATCCACGCCTTGCCCGTAGCATGGGAAGGATCCACGATTATGGGCAGGTGCGACACCCTTTTTACCGCAACTATGGCGGAAAGATCCAGCGTGTTGCGCGTGTATGTTTCAAACGTCCTTATGCCCCTTTCGCACAGGATTACGTTGGGATTGCCGCCGGAAAGAATGTATTCCGCGGACATCAGCCACTCTTCTATGGTTGCGGAAAGTCCGCGCTTGAGCAAAATGGGCTTGTCTATCTTGCCCAGCTCTTTGAGCAGCTCAAAGTTCTGCATATTGCGCGCGCCTATCTGAATGACGTCCACGTCCTGCACGAATCTGTCTATATCATAGGGGGACATAAGCTCGGTTACAATGGGCAAGCCCGTTGCCGCCTTTGCCTCCTTCAAAAGTTCCAGACCCTCGTACTTCAAGCCTTGGAAAGAGTAAGGGGACGTGCGGGGCTTGAACGCGCCTCCGCGCAGCATTGTGGCGCCGCTCTTCTTAACTTCCTTGGCGATGGACACTATCTGCGCCTCGCTCTCCACGGAGCACGGTCCCGCTATCAGCGCCAGCTGTTTGCCGCCCACCGCCGTATTTCCCACTTTGACTATCGTGGGGTCGGGGTGGAATTTGCGGTTGGCTTTTTTGTAAGGTTCGGAAACGCGCATAACGCGCTCAACGTTCTCATTGGCTTCCAGCACCTTCATATCCACATTGGAAGTATCGCCCACGATACCCAATATGGTGGCTTCACTGCCCACGACTTTATTTACCTGCACGCCCATAGACGATATGGACTTGGAAAGCTCCTCAATCGCCTTTTCGGGTGCGTTTTGTTTGAATACGACTATCATTTGTCTACCTCTCAAAAAATATATAGTAATAATAAGATACAACAAATTTTCATCATTTTCAAGCAGTTGCGACTATTTATTATAAAAAAATACGCGCAAGCGCGTTTTTTAACGCGGCGCGCGCCTTAGCATCAAGGAATTTTTCAATAATATTCGCCCGAAACCGTGACGTCCACCTTGTCCGCTTTGGTGATGATAAGGGCGGCGTTATAGCACGACTGCGGCTTGAACGGGCTTGCGGGCATCTTGCTTATCCTGCGCGCGTAGGTGTAGATTATGAAAATTATGCCCACGCACCCTGCCAGCACCCACGAAGCGGGCACCGCCCAATACATACCTTCAAGTCCCCAAAACCTGTCGAACAGATAGGAAAACGCTACGCGCCCGGCTATGGACGAAACGGTTGTCATAAAGAAGCATTTCATCATACCCACGCCCTTGAAAAACGCCTGCGAAAGCAATATTATCCCCACAAACGCATAGCCGTATGTGGTTATCTCCAAAAAGCGTGCGCTCACCTCAACGACAAGCGCGCCCTCGCCCTCTCCCACAAAAGCCCGGGAGAGCGGCACGGATAAAAATACCCCCGCAAGCAGGAATATCACCGCGTTCACCGCGGCAAGCCAAATGCTGTCCTTAAAGCCGAGATTTATGCGCATTCTTTTGCCCGCGCCCCAATTTTGCGCATAGTAATTGGTAAGCGCGTTGGTGTAACCGCGCCACGGCGTTTGCATAAGCGCGTCCAGTCTGGTGGCGTTGTTCACGCCCGCCATTACGTCCGTGCCGTAAGTGTTCACAAGCCCCTGCACCGCCAGCCTTCCGGCATATACGACCACTTGCTGCAAGCCGACGGTCAAGCCGTAAGTCATACAAGTTGCGAATAAGCGCCTGTCAAATACCCACTCTTTTCTGCGTATATGCAATATTTCCACCCTCTTTTTCACATAGATGACGCACATAAACACGGAAAGCGCCTGAGCGGCGATGGTGGCGACGGCAGCACCCTCAATGCCAAGCGGCGTGTGCACGACCAAGATGATATCAAGAGCGGCGTTGAGCACGACTCCCGCACCCAAAAACACGAGCGGCGCCGCGGAGTTGCCCACCGCGCGCATGGAAAACATATAGTAGTTGTATAAAAAGGTGAATACCCCGCCCGCAAATATTATTTTCAGGTAAGAGTTTGCCGGGGGTATGGCTTCGGCGGGAGTTCCCAGCCAAATAAGGAAGTGTTCGGAAAGTCCCACGCAAATGCCGCTCATAACAACGGTAAAAATACCGCCCGCTATCATACCCGTGGACAGCACCCTTTTAAGGGTTGTCATATCCCCCCTGCCGAAGTATTGCGAAAGTATTACTCCCGTGCCCATCGCAAGACCCATAAGAAAGTTCATAACTATGGACATTATGGGAGTGGCTACGCCTATTCCCGCCAAAGCTACGCTGCCCAGATTCTGCCCTATTATAATGCTGTCCACCGCATTGTAGAGCTGCTGCAAAAAGTCGGACAGCATAAAAGGCAGGGCAAACTTTGCTATCGTCGCAAAATGTCTGCCCTGCGTTAAGTCTGTGGTAGCGTGTTTACTTACCTTGTGCTGCATTCTCCTATTTCAGCATATTGTCCAAAGCGCTGACCAGTGCGTTTACGGAAGCCACGATTATGTCGCTGTGCACTCCCGCGCCCCAGATGAGCTTTTCTTCGCCCTCTTTCTGCAACGCGACGTAGGACACCGCAAGCGATTTGGACGTGCGGGTCAAAGCGTGCTCCTGATAGGTTTCTATGTGGTAATCAAAGGGAATAACGCCCTTTATCGCCTCATTCACCGCATTCAGGCGCCCGTTGCCGAAGCCTTCCAGCTGCTTTACTTCCCCGTTGTATTCCAGCGTGACGACGGCGTCTATATTGCCGTCCACCTGCTTATAGTGATGTTCGAGCACTTTGAGCGGTGAAGTGAGATTGACGTATTCTTTTTCGAATATCTCCTTCACTTCGTCCGGAAGCAGTTCCTTGTGGCTGTGATCGGACACGGATTTCACCTTATAGCCCAAATCTTCACGCATTTTAGCGGGTAGATTTATGCCGAAGCGCGTTTCAAGCAGATAGCCTATCCCGCCCTTGCCCGACTGGCTGTTTATGCGTATGACGTCGCCGTCGTACTGCCTGCCCACGTCCTTGGGGTCGATGGGCAGATACGGGACCGTCCAACGGTCTTTTTCTTTCTCCTCGTGGTATTTCATACCTTTGGCGATGGCGTCCTGATGTGAGCCGGAGAACGCCGCAAACACCAGCGCGCCGCCGTACGGCTGACGGGGATCCACTTTCATATCCGTGAACCGTTCGTACTCCTCCACCAAGGCGGGCATATTCGTAAAGTCCAGCCCCGGATCCACGCCCTGGGAGAACATATTCAAAGCCAAAGTGACTATGTCCACGTTGCCCGTACGCTCGCCGTTGCCGAACAGCGTGCCTTCCACCCTGTCCGCGCCCGCAAGCAGAGCAAATTCCGCGTCCGCCACCGCGCAGCCGCGGTCGTTGTGCGGATGTGTGGAAACTATCACGTTTTCCCTGTAATGCATATTTTTGCACATATACTCCACTTGCTGAGCGTATACGTGAGGCATGCTCTCTTCCACCGTGACGGGCAGATTTATAATTACCTTTTTATCCGCCGTAGGCTTCCATATGTCCAGCACCGCATTGCATATTTCCAACGCAAACTCCGGCTCCGTACCCGTAAAACTTTCGGGCGAATACTCGAAAGTGAAGTTGCCTTCCGTTTCCTCCGCCTCTTTCAAAAGCAGTTTGGCGCCCGTTACGGCTATATCTATTATCTGCGGCTTTTCCTTGCGAAACACCTGCTTGCGCTGAGCCACGGAAGTGGAATTATACAAGTGCACCACCGCATGCTTTGCGCCCTTCAACGCCGCAAACGTCTTTTTTATTATATGCTCGCGCGATTGCGTAAGTACCTGTATCGTCACATCGTCGGGGATAAGGTCGCGTTCGATAAGCGCGCGGCAAAATTCGTATTCCGTCTCACTTGCGGCGGGAAAACCTATCTCTATTTCCTTAAATCCTATCTTACAAAGCAAGGAGAAGAACTCCAATTTCTGCTCTAAGCTCATCGGCACGATGAGCGCTTGGTTGCCGTCGCGCAAGTCCACGCTGCACCATATCGGCGCTTTGCTTACGCTGTCCTTCCTTGC
This sequence comes from uncultured Clostridia bacterium, assembly GCA_944380395.1. GTDB lineage: Bacteria > Bacillota > Clostridia > Christensenellales > UBA3700 > Alloclostridium. The sequence goes on from CALWHM010000001.1 coordinate 184,400, forward strand.
CCAATCAAAGCAAGGCTCTGGCGGCAGAAAATACCTTTTACCGTATTTTTCCACGTTCTTCATATCTTACCTCCTCCTTTAATTTGTTGTATAAAAAAACTTCCGCCCCAAGAGACGAAAGTTGACTTACCGTGGTACCACTCTTATTCACACCCACCCTAGCAATATGATTTGCTCAATGAATGCCTTTTGAGGATATAACGCTCCCACCGTTGCAAACTCATCGCCTGCACGACTCCCGGGCGAGATTCCCGCATATCTTCGTCCGCCTTTCACCTTACGGCGGCTCTCTGCACCCGAATTTGCGGTACTGCTCCCGTTCGCAGTCTTTAACTATATTATCAATATTATATTATAAGTGAAAACGCCTGTCAAGTGTTTTTTTCATATGCGCGGATACAATTGCCAAAGCCGGGAGCGGGAGCGCGTGGCGGCGGTGAGCCACCGGGAGCGTAGGACGCTCCACCCCTTAACCGCTTTGAAGGAGCGTGGGACGCTCCACCCCTTAACCACATTGAAGTAACGATAAAGTTTTGCAACCTTATATCTTCGCAAAGTCTTTGTTTGTACTCAAAAAATAGGCATGTCAAGTGGTACTTGACAAGAGTATTAAATATAGTTTCGAGTATAATTACGATTTTCTAGTTGATCTTGTCAAATAGTAACTGACACGACTATTAAAGCAATTAGCAATATATACCCGTGTCAAGTGATACTTGAGCAGCGAGCCGCTGGGCGGTGAGCCACCGCGGACTGATTATGCCTTGCAGTAACGAAAGCAGTCTTGCCGCTTTCCTTTTTCGCAATGTCATTATAGATAATGTTCACATCTTAGAGATTAAGATTGGTTTAGGTTTTAAAAATTTAAAATTTCAAGCCGAAATACCCATGTCAAGCGGTACTTGAGCAACGAGCCGGATGCACCCTGAACCGCTTTGAAGGAGCGTGGGGCGCTCCACCCCTTAACCCCATTGAAGTAACGATAAAGTTTTGCAACCTTATATCTTCGCAAAGTCTTTGTTTGTACTCAAAAAATAGGCATGTCAAGTGGTACTTGACAAGATTATTTTGATGTACCATTAGTTATAAAATTCCGGTATATTTGAATTTTTGCCTAATAAGCAAGCGCTTCTGCCCCACTCGCATAGAAAAATATGTGCAGTGCACATATTTTTCCGCCCGCCGCTTGCCGATAATCTGTGATGTCCACTTAAGTGGACAAAGTCAAACAATCGAACACGCGCAAGTGTCCACTAAAGTGGACAAGTAATTAACCGGGTGTCCACAAAAGTGGACAAAACCATAATAAGAGAACTCGTGCGGTGTCCACAAAAGTGGACAGGCATAACAAGCACGGCGCGCAAGTGTCCACAAAAGTGGACAGCTACCATATAATTAAATATGTCTTTGTGCCCTGTCCGTCACGTTCAAGTAGTATAAGACTTAACGATTACTCGGCACAGGCGCAGAATATGTGCAGTGCACATATTCTTAAGCTTTTAATAATGTTCAGGACGCGGAATATGTGCAGTGCACATATTTTTAAGGTTGCTTATATGTGCTTGCTTGCGCTTATTATATGCGGCGTCATCATCTTTTTTACGGACGATTGTTCTTTTCCTAACCGTTGGGTTTGCGGACGCTTCCCCTGCACAGCAGCGCAAAATTCCAGTATTATGGAATTTGCAGTGGCGCAATTTCTTAATAAAGCGAAGCAAAACCACGCTTTTGCGAGCGTTACCTATAAAACTTGCCGTGCAAGTTTTCCGAATGAGTGAGGCTAGCCGAACGAATGAGGCGGAAAAGGTTGAATTTTCGCGCTTAAGTATTATAAGACTTAAAGCTTACTCGGCGCGAAAAGAAGGGAAAACCGAGCCTCAAGCAAGCAGAGCTTGCGAATGGCGGGGTTTTCCCTTAAAGCGTGGGCGCAAAGTGCCGTGTGAAGTTATCATTCACTTTGATTATAACTTTATCGCACGGCACTTTCAACCGGCGCCTAAGCGAAGCGCACGCGGTGCCCTCGCGGGCGGAAAAAGCGTGAGAAAAAACAACGAGAGGCTTACCGCCTCTCGGATATTTTTGAATTAGCTTTTTCGCTTAAAGCAGTATACACAGCACGCCGCCCTTCCCCTCATTCACAATCCTTCCCAAAGTTTTGCGGAGTTTGACGCGCGCGTCGCCGGGCATGGTGCGGAGTTTGTTTTCAAGACCTTCTTTGGCTAGCACGGAGAGCGTTTTGCCGAACATATTCGTGTCCCAGATGCCTTCGCCGTCCTCGCCGAAAGTGTCGAGCCAATTGCGAATGACTTCCTCACTGTCGCCTTCCCCGCCGAACATAGGCGATACTTCCGTTTCCACGTCCACGCGCATAATGTGCAGGCTGGGAGCGGTGGCTTTCAGACGGACGGAGTAGCGCCCGTTCTTTTTGACTACCTGCGGCTGCTGCAAGTCCAGATCGGACATATCGGGAGTGACCACTCCGTAACCGACGGTTTCCACCTCTTCCAAGGCGGCGCTGAGTTTGTCGTACTCGCTTTTTGCAAAGGTGAGCCTGCGAATATAGTTGATAAGCGCGAAGTCGTCCGCGATGTCCACGCCGCATTTTTCTGAAAGGACGCGGTAGAAAAGTCCGTCCGCGGGAGTTAAGCTCACGGTGACGACGCCCGAGCCGAAGTCCACGGACGACGCGGACTGCTTTATAAACTCGTTGTCGTCAAAGGCGGCGGTAAGACAAGTGACGTCGCCCATTTTGAGCGCGCAGGAGGCGGACGACTTGACTTTTTCAAGAATATTTGACATTATCTCCGACTCGCGCGGCAGAGTGCACAGCCATTTGGGTATATCGTAATCCACCCTACGAATGGGAAATTGTTTAAGTATGCCGAGAAGGACGTCCGCAAAGTCCTCTTCCCCCATAACAGCGACGTTCTTTACGAGCACGGGGACGCCGTACTCGCTCTCCATTGCCGCTGCCGCCTGCCTGGCGTCCGTGTTTTCGGGATATTTGGTGTTTAAGATGACGGCAAACGGCTTGCCCAAGGCGCGCATTTCCTCTATCACGCGCTTTTCCGGAGCGCGGTAACTTTCCCTGCCTATGCCCGTTATACTGCCGTCCGTGGTGACTATCACGCCTATGGTGGAGTGGTCGCATATGACTTTTTGAGTGCCCAGCTCCGCCGCCTGTTCAAAGGTCATCTCCTCTTCGCTCCACGGCGTGGTCACAAGCCGCGTGCGCTCCCCTTCCGTATAGCCCATAGCCTCGTCCACGGGATATCCCACGCAGTCTATGAGCCGAACGTTCACGCCCGCGCCCTCCGAAAGTTCCACGCGCACGGACGATTCCGGCACGAATTTGGGCTGGGTGGTCATAATGGTCTTGCCGTCGCCCGACTGCGGAAGCTCGTCCGTGACGCGCATACGGCGGTTTTCATCTTCTATGCGCGGCAGTATGAGCGTTTGCATAAAGTTCTTTATAAAGGTGGACTTACCCGTGCGCACGGGTCCCACCACGCCGATATATACGTCGCCGCCCGTGCGAGCGGCAATGTCACGGTATAAGTCGAATTGTTCCATAACGTAAGCAACCTCCGAATATTTGTCTAAAAAAATATATGAAGGCTGACCCGCGCAATAGAACGGGCGGCTTTATTTTCTTGCCGCCCCGTTGGTTTTTTATTCGTTTGTAAACGCCAACCGCCATTTTTCCATATCGAATTTGAAATTGGCAGGCGATGTGGAAGGCATTTTATAATAGGGAATATCGACTTCTTTTTTGAAATACCTTTTGAAAAGAGTGTGGCTCTTTCCGCCGTTGCACAAAATTTTCCTTATCCTGGCGCCCTTTATCAGCTCGGGGATATCGTTGATGTTTTCGCGTGTGAGGTTTTTAAGGCTGCTGTCCGCGGAGCCTGCCGTTTCGCACTCCTTTACCATATCCCATACGGCGATTTTATGGGAGAGCAGAAAGCTCCTTCTTCCCTCCTTGTCCTCGGGGACCGTTTCCCCGAATACGCTTTGGAGCATACTCCAAAACCTGTTGCGCGGATTGGCATAATAAAAATTCCCGCGCGAAGCCACGGAGGGGAAGCTGCCCAAAATAAGCACCTCGCACTCCGCCGAACACACGGGCGGCAGACCGAATTTCAAGCCGAATACGTCTTTTTTCATCTTTTGACAGTGCAAATGCGCCTGAGTTCTTCTATGGGACCCGTAAGCGCTTTGGGCGCGCGTATCTTACTTGTAAGACTGTCAAGAGCGCAGCTGAACACCTGCTTTTTGCGGAAGTTCTTCATATTGTAGCGCGAAACGGTATCTATCACGCTTTCGCGGTAATCGGCGTTGCAGGTGAATACGCAGTTTTTCAAGGTGACGACTATCGGAACGCCCGTGTATTCCACGCATACGGCGCCGTCCGTCATAGCCGCGCTCTTTCCGTCCACGTCCGCGTCCGCAGAGGCGATGTCGCAAAAACGTAGATAAAATTTTCTGCCCCTAGGGAGCATTCCCGTATCTCCGCCCGCGGGCATAATCGTGAATACCGCTTCATCTCCCGACAGCGTGATCGACATATGCGTGCGCACATACGCGCCCTTTTCATAGTCCATACTTATGCCGTCGTCCTCATAAAGCACATATTCGCCGTTGCCGCGGTATATGAGTATTTCCAGGTCATTTTGAATGGATATGCTGTTGTCGCAGCCGTTTTTATACATAGGTATAATGGCGCCTTCGCGCGCGAATACGGGCACTTTGCCCAAATCGCGGTATACGCGGTACTCCCCTTCCGTATACACGTTTCCGGTGAATATGTCCGTCCACCTGCCCTCGGGTATCCAGACGTCCGCCGCCGCAAGACGGCTGACTTTGTCCGATTTTTCCGTTATCGGACACACGAGTAAGCCACTGCCGAACATATACTCGCCTTTGGCTTTGTAAGCCTCCTTGCAGTCGTAGGAGTAATACATCGGCTCGCACAGGGCGCGCCCGCAGGTGTGCGTGATGTAGTTTTCCGAATACAGATACGGTATGAGTCTGTGACGCAGGCGGAGCATTGCGTCCGCGACTTCCTCCGCCGCGGGGGAGCACTTCCACGGCTCCTTACCCATAAACTCATTGGAAGTGGAGTGCAGCCTGTTTATGGGAGAGAATACGCCGAATTGCAGCCAGCGCACATACAGTTCGTCATCCTTATAGCCGAAGTGGTGTCCGCCTATATCGTGGCTCCACCACGTATAGCCCACGTTTGCGGCGGTGGCGGTCATATACGGCTGAAATTTAAGGCTTTCCCACGTCATAAACGTATCGCCCGAAAATCCGACCGGATAGCGATGACTGCCCTCCTTGGCGTAACGGGACAGAATGAGCGCGCGCTTGCCCTCATCCACCTGATCCAAAAAGTGGTAATGGTTGAGCGCCCAAAGCGGGTCCAGACCGGGCACGTCGCTTATTTTACCCTGCTGCCAATCTATCCACCAAAAATCCACGCCGTCCTTTTCATAGGGGCGGTGTATCACGTCAAAGTAGGCTTTCAGATAGTTCTCATTGGCAAGGGAGAAGCTTATCTGCTTTTTTTCGGCGGGATCTACGCCCACCGTTTGAGCCACCTTTTCATACATATCTTCAAAAAATCTCACGCCCGTGGCGGGGTGCACGTTCAAAGTGACGCGGTAGTCCATATCCTTGAGTTCGCGCAGCATCGCCTTGTAATCGGGGAACAGATCCGTATTCCAGCTGTATCCCGTCCAGCCGGGCATGCCCGTGTTGTAGAAGAGTTCCAGAACCGTCTTGGGCGCCTTGGGACGGGCTTCTTCCCCGAACTTGCTCACGATGTCCACCCAATGCCAATCCATATCTATGGTGGCTACGGTGAAGGGCAAGCCCTCCGCCTTGAAACGGCGCATAAGCGTAAGGTACTCCTCCTGCGTGTACGCCTTGTAACGGCTCCACCAATTGCCAAGGGCAAAGCGCGGAAGCAGAGGGACTTGTCCGCATAATTTGAAGAAGTCGGCTATGCATTTGCGGTATTCGCTGCCGTATGCAAAGTAATACTTGTCCGAACATCTGGGGCGCTGCTCCACCTTGTCCCCGCGCAGGATAAGTCCGTTCGAGTCGTCCATTACGCCGACTCCGCCGCGCGACACAAGTCCGTCTTCCAGCGGAACGGCGCCGTTGCAGCCGTCCAAGGTGCGGCGCGTGCCCTTCAGATTGCCTTTTTTGAAATTGGTGACTTCGCGCCCGTCGGCAAGTATTATGCGCTTCATTCGGCGCGAACGCAGACTGTATGTAAAGTGCGCCTTATCAGTGATTATGTGCACTTCCGAACCTTTGCGCTCAAACCTGAACGCGGGGGTATCGAACGCTCTGCCCCACACCCTTTGCGTGGGTTCGTCGCAAAAATTGCCGTGTTCCACCCTCAAAAGGCAGGGCGTGAGCACGCTGAAACGCACTCCGTCTATTACTTTGATAAATTCCGCTGCCGTGGCGGACGCGGTTTTGACTTCAAATCTCTTCATAATTTTCCCTTTATTCTCTATTGGCAATCGACTGCCGAATACATTATATAATAATATAGGTGTCACGTCAATATCAATTTCCGCGAATTTTGTAAAATGCAACTTGAAATGTCACGCATTCAGCGGACGCTTGCCCTTATCTTGTTCAAGTTTTGAATACGCCTGCCGACGCGAGAGCTTCGGCAATTGCCGGCGGACGGTTTCTTTTCAATAATTGTTCATAATTTGAACTATTGAACGAGTGTTCAATAAGTCGGAAAAATTTTCGTAAAGATTATAGTTAAAAATTTAGAAAAATTATTTTTAACATAAATTTTCAAACATATAGTTCGTATTTTTCATTTTGACTTATTGAACAGTTGAACAATTGAACAATTGAACAATTGAACAATCGTTCAATCAGGATGATAAGAAGTTGATATTTTACCGGCTGTACGGCAACTTATCCGATATAAAATTCCTGCCCGACAACTTATTTTCAAGTTTTAATAAAGCGCGGCGGTGCGGGCGATGCCGAAAGTGCCGTCAGGGGCGCGGGCGATGCCGAAAGCGCCGTCAGGGGTGCGGGCGATGCCGAAAGCGCCGTCAGGGGTGCGGGCGATGCCGAAAGTGTCGTCAGGGGCGCAGCCAATGCCGAAAGTGCCGTCAGGGGCGCGGAATAAAAAGCTGTGCGGCGGAGAAAAAGTGAACGTGAAAAAGCACACGAGCGTTATTATAAGCCCCGCAAGGGAGATGAGTGTCAAGAGCGGAAAGCGCTCCGCCGTGAGCAGAAAGTACGCCGTGACATACCCCAAAGCGACGGAAGCGATAAAGACGGCTATGTCCATAGCAAGCACGGAATGCCCTATCACCGACGTATACAGGTAAAAAGCGCCTGTCACAAAGCCTGCGGATACCGCAATGCAGAAGAACAGCGCGGAGATATAGTTGTTTGCGCCGCGCATAAAATACGCGCCCAAGGCAAAAAAGACGACGGCGGGAAGTATGAGCAGCTTTAAGTGCTCCCACACGCTTTCGTTTACGGGGAAAAGCCACGCCGTCCAAACGGCGCCCCCGCTCCATTCGTACACAAAGTGTCCCAATGTGCCCGCGATAAGAGTGAAAATGCCGCCCGATATGCAAAATGCGAGTATGCGCTTGCTGTGCACCATAATATAGATTATGACAAAAAAGCGTGCGCTTATACCGCACTCCGCCCACGCATAAAAAAATGCGGCGCGCTGCCGCATTTTTGTCCGTGCGTATTTTCAGCCGAGCGCCACGTCCAAGGTCATCATAATAACAAAGCCTGCCATGGTGCCCCAGGTGGCAAGGTGCGGATGATCGCCGAAATGGGCGTCCGGGACCAAGTCCTCCACCACCACGAATATCATTGCGCCCGCCGCAAATGCCAGCATCCACGGCTGAAGCGCGGATACGCCCGTTGCAAGGAAATATCCCACCACGGCGGCGATAGGTTCCACAATGCCGCTTGCCACGCCGAAGAGCGCGGCTTTCCACTTGCTGTTAAGCGCGCTTGACATAGGCAGAGCCACGGAAGCGCCCTCAGGGAAGTTTTGGATAGCCATGCCTATTGACAGTCCCAAGGCGCCCGCAAAAGCGGTGGCGTCGCCCTCCGCCGCGGAGACAGCCGCAACGCTGTACGCCACGCCCACGGCAAGACCTTCCGGAATATTGTGTATGGTAACCGCCACGAACATCTTCATAGGTTTGGCAAGATTGCTGTGAAAGCCCTCCTCCTCACCGCTGCTGTGCATATGCGGCAAGACCTTGTCCAGCACGGTCAAAAACAGTCCGCCCAAAATAAAGCCGAACGCCGCGGGGACCCACGAAAAACTGCCGTAAATTCCCGACTCTTCCGCCTGTTGCAGGGACGGATCCAACAGCGACCATATGCTTGCCGCGACCATTATGCCCGCCGCAAAGCCCAAAAACAGCGTGTTTGCCTTGGGGGAATCCTTTTTGAATACAAAAGCCGTGAGCGCGCCCAACGCCGTGCCCACGAAAATAATGCTCATACCGAGCACCGTCATACCTGTTCCGGTCATTACCCAACATTGCCGCCACCCCTGACGGCAAAGCCTCCGATACCGCCCGCGCGGGCGTTTATTTATTATATTTTACTCCGCATACGGCGCAAGGTCAAGAATTTGCGGCGGAGCAAAAATAAAAAACGCGGTTGGCTCTGCCTTCCGCGTTTTTCTTTATTTCGCGTATATCTCCACGCTGCGCAGTACGGGCACGCTGCGCGACTGCTTTACGGTTATCCTGACCCTGTCGGTCACGGGCGCGTTCTCGAATAAAAGACTGCGGCGGTTGCCTATTATCGTGCTGTCACCTATGAGCACCCAGCTTTCTCCGTCCTTTACCCACACTTCAAACTCCTCCACGCGCTGGGAGAAGCGCAGATCTTCCCTGAGGTCTATCCTGCCCACGCTTATAGGGGCGCTAAGGTAAAAGTCGAGAATGTATTCGTCGCTTGTGAAAGTGTATCCCGTTCTCTCTTCATTCAAAAGGTTTTTGAGTTCCGGCTTTTCTTCCATCACCTCTTTTCCGTCCTTCACATAGCCGACTTCTATGCTCTTTACCTGCGCTTTTTCCGCCTTGGTGGCGGCTACGGCTTCACCGAGTTCTTTCAGCCGCTTGACATCCTTGCTCGGGATAAGCCCGTCTTTGTCGGGCGTGACGTTCAAAAGCAGGCTGGAATTGCCGCCCACGGAAGTGAAGTATATCTGCATAAGATGGTCAAGCCCTTTGGGGGATTGATTCCAATGGTAGAACCAGCCCTTTCTTATGCTCACGTCCGTTTCCGCGGGATAGAAGATAAGGTCGCGGTACTTGGCAAGCAGTTCCCTGCTGCCCTTATCCTCTGCCTCCGCACTGACCGATTGCAGTCTGTCCGCGTCCTCTTCGCTCGTCTGATGCTGCTGATTCGCGGCATTGCCCTCACTGACCACGCTCCACTCGCTCTCGCGTGCTATGCCCGCTTCGTTGCCTACCCAACGCACTTCGCTGCCCATATTGGCGGACACGCAGTCGGGCTGAAGCTTCCAGATGAGGTCTTCCCATTCGTCCATATGGTATTCAAAGTCGGCGGGAACTTCCTCTCCGCGCGCGCCGTCCATCCACACGCAGAATATCTCGCCCTTGCCGTCACCGTTGAAGTCGGGACCGTAGTCGCCGTTCAAAAGTTCCGTAAGCTGATCCATATAAAACTCGTTGTAAGCTTCCGTATCGCCGTAAGACTCCGCGTTCATATCCCAAGGGGAGAGATAAATTCCCATCTTCAAGCCGTACTTTTCACAGCTTTCGGACAGCATTTTCACCACATCGCCCTTGCCGTCCATCCACGAGCTGTTCTTTACGCTGTGCTCCGTGGTGGAAGTTTGCCACAGGCAGAAACCGTCATGGTGCTTTGCCGTGAGTATTATACCCTTGCTGCCGGAAGCCTTCAAAGCCTCACACCATTGGTCCGTGTTCAGATTTTCGGGGTTGAATTTGTCGGGATCTTCCTCTCCCGTGCCCCATTCGTTACCCGTAAACGTGTTCATACCGAAGTGGGCGAAATTGTAATATTCCAACTCCAAATAATTGAGCTGGCGCTCATTGGGCACTACGGAGATGAGCCTTTCCACCTCCTCTCCGTCCTTGTCGTAACCGTTGTTTGCATTGCCGAAGCCTTCGTCAAATTCGTGCCCCGCGGTATAGGAATGCTCTTCGGGGCGTTCGAAATAGTCGTACTTCGTGCATGCGGAAAGCGTTGCCGCAAGCACGCATACGATAATCAAAATCGAGAATAGCGCAAGAGATTTTTTCATAATATTCTCCTTATATCAAATATCACGGTTTAATTATAACGCATATACGCGCGCTTTGCAAGCGCAACCTATTCAATCCCGCTTTTTTACGCAAAAAAAAGGAGCGGCTCGTGCCGCTCCCGTACCCGAAGGCAACCTCAGTAGAACACATTTATTGAAAAACATAAAATATGTGTATATGTAGGTTTATAAGCTCTGCTTTTAGCTCTGCTGTTTTCAGACAGATTTGCGCGAGATGGCGCGCAGTTGTAGTAACCTACTACAAGCGA
>CALWHM010000002.1 GCA_944380395.1 uncultured Clostridia bacterium
TGAGCAGATTTTTGCGATTCGGAGCGAAGTCGTAGCAGCGCTACGTCGAGCGACGAATCACGGAAATATGCCGAAAACCCAAACCCCTACCTTTCAGGTAAACTCTTATCGGAATACCCTAGGGGAGCTTGCCGGAAAGAGGTGCAGATTAGGTATTTTTGAGCAGATTTTTGCGATTCGGAGCGAAGTCGTAGCAGCGCTACGTCGAGCGACGAATCACGGAAATATGCCGAAAAGACCAAGATGCAACCTTTCCGGCAAGCTCTCCTAGGGTATATTTTACACAATTAAGGCAAAAACAATACCATAGGCATTACGGATACGGGTAAATACGGCATTATGAAAATCGAAGACGGCAAAATAAATACGGTGGTGCTGTGCATAGGCACAATGCGCGTAACGGGCGACAGCGTTGGTCCGCGAGTGGGCGACATACTCAAAGCGCGCGGCGCAAACTGCTTTGTGTACGGGGACAGCATAAACAACGTAAACGCGCACAAGCTGGGCATATATCAGAACCTGATAAGCGTGTGTCACAAGGCGGACGTGGTCATTGCGGTGGACGCGGCTTTGGGCGAAAAAGCAGACGTAGGGCGGGTGAAGATAACGAAAAACGGGCTTTTCCCCGGCAGAGCGCTGGGCAGAAAAAGTCCGAGTTTGGGCGACATAGGCGTGCTGGCGGTGGTGGGAGAAAAAAGCGAGGACAACTATGCCTGTCTTGCAAACGGCGACGAAACTTTTATAAACGCACTTGCCGTGCGCGCGGCGGACATCATAATGAAGCTGGTGGAGTACATCTCCCTGCGCAAAAATTTTCTGCACGAGCCTGCGTGAACATTCGCGCTTTTTCCGCATAATAATAAATGTTGCAATTTTTACAACAACTTTTTATTGACACGTCGGATATTTTAGGTTAAAATAAGCGTGTAATGAAACAAGCCCGACGCGGAATAAAAAAGCTCGGGCATAGGAGGAAAAAATGTTTTTGATGTCGCAGATATCCGGAATATCCATTGCCGGTTTTGTGATACTTGCGCTGTTCGTGCTGCTGGGTCTGAAAAAGGGCTTTCTCAGAATGCTGCTCACGGTGCTTGCCATAGGTCTTTCCATAGCCGCAGGCTCTTTGGCGGTGAAGCCCATATACAACGCTTTGGCAAAAAAGGACTTCTTCGGTCAGGAGTGGCTGGAAGGCGCGCTTTCGGGTAACTTCGCCTTTCTGATAGTGGGCTTGGTGACGCTGGTGATCCTGCTCATAATCAAGGCAATAATAATGCACTTTGTGAACAAGAAGGGCGGCAAGATAAAGGGCGCGCTGAACGTGGTCAACCATATCGCGGGCGCGGTAGTCGGCGCGGGCATCGGCTTTTTGGCGTTCGGCTTTATACTCATCTGTTATGTTACCATATACGCGTTTATCGAGCATATGGAAGTGGAACAGGTTATCGCCGGACTTGACAGCGTGTCTTCCTGGATGATGGAGAACAACGTGTTCCAGAAGATAGTTGACGCGCTCACGAACATCAAGGAATCCATTTCGGGAACGGAAGCTTTTGCCCTGCAAACGGTTTCTTCTCTTGCGCTTTGATAACTTCTCAACCCCGCCCCGAAGCCGCGGCTTCGGGGCTTTTTTTATGCCTTGGCGTACTTTGCGCCGGATATGCCCATATACAGCGGATAGGCACATGCCATCATCGCAAATCCCGCAAGGGCGGCGAAAATCCCGCCTATGCATATCCCCGCCGCTGCCGCGGTTGCGGCAAGAGCAATACCCGTCCCCGCCGTCAAGGCGCCCAGCGCCGTTGCCGCCGCGCAAGTGCCTATTGCGGCGGCTTTTTGTTTGCGTTCCAATTTTTCTTTCGTGCTCAAATTCTTTTTCATTTTTTTCACCTCCTTTGCTTTACGTCCTTAGTATATCCGTTTATCGTAAAAATACGGTTGCGCCGCGGTAAAACCCGGGTTACATTCGTGTAAAAACAATGTGAAGCGCCGCGCTTTTATTTTTTTGCGCATTATGGTATAATAGAGATATGAACGAAAAACAAAAGCGTGAAATACGCGAAAAGATAATAAAAAGCGCTAAGGAAGCGGAGGACAGGCTCTCTCCTTTCGCCGCACGCGAAAAAGACTGCCTGCGCCGTTCCGATTACGAATACAACTTTTACCGCCGCGGCTTTGTGCGCGACTGCGAAGCGGTGATAAATTTGGCGCAGTACAACCGCTACGGCGGAAAAACGCAGGTGTTTTCCCTGCACGCCAACAACGATATCTCCACGCGCGCTTCTCACGTGGGGCTTGTATCGCGCATAGCCCGCACTATAGGCAGGGCGCTTCAACTCAACTGCGACCTTATAGAGGCGATAGCGTGCGCGCACGACCTGGGTCACGCGCCGTTCGGACACAAGGGGGAAGTGTGGCTGAACGCCGCGACAAAAAAGCACGGCTACACTTTCGCCCATCACGTGCAGTCCGCGCGCTATCTGGACCACATCACCCGCTCGGATATGTCCCTGCCCGTGATAGACGGCGTTTTGTGCCACAACGGGGAATGCGTGCTGCGCGAGTATGCGCCCAACGCCTGCGCCACCCGCACGTTTAAGGACTTGGACGAAAAACTGGAACTTGCCTACCGCGGAGAGATAACGCAAGAGATGTTAATGCCCGCCACTTTGGAAGGCTGCCTTGTGCGCATATGCGACGTTATAGCCTACCTTGGCAAGGACAGGCAGGACGCCGACCGGCTGGGCGTGCACGGTTTGAACGACTACACGGACTTCGGCGCGGGGATATTGAACCACAAAATAATACGCGCCGCGGGAGAGGACATCATCTTCAACAGTTACGGCAAGGGCGCGATCGTCCTTTCCGATGAGATGCATAAGGCGCTTTTGGGCTGTATGCGCGAAAATTACGCCTATATATACAAGACGGAGAACACGGGCATAACGGCGGAAAGCTCCTTTGTTATGGAAAAGGCGGTGGCGGAAGTGTACGAGTTTGCCATAGACGACTTGAAAAATGGCGGCAGGCTGCTAGGCGAGATATATTTCCCCTACATATACGCCAATCCCAAGTTTGTGGAAGAGTACAAAAAGGCGGACGAGCACGCGCCCGAACGGGTGGCGGCGGACTTTATAGCCTGTATGTGCGACGACTACTTCCTGTCTTTTTATAACAAGTACATAGGCAGGCTGGACCTTAAAAAGACGGACTATTTCGACTGACTTTTCGTAAATATTACTTCCGTTATACGCGCATGCGCACAAAATGTTGCTTACATCGGTTTACACGGCGGAATATTTATGATAAATTATATATGACACACTAATCTGCCGCACCTCCCCGCACAGGCGGGCGGCGCAAGGAGTAACTATGGGCAAAGACAAAAATTTCGTGAACAAGGCTTTGGCAAACGGATCTCACGCCTTGAATCTGATGTCCCTGAAAGGCAAGATCTACAAAAAGATAGCTTCCCTCAAACCGCAGGGCATACTTTCCGACGAACCCATCAAGTGGGAGGACCTGGACACAAGCAAGTTCAAGAATATGCGCTTTATGCAAAAGTGGGCGGACAAATTCGGCTGCGCCTGGTTCCGCTTTACCGGCGCCGTTCCCGCGGAAGCCAAGGGCAAAAAGGTGGTCGCGCGCATAAAATTGCAAGGCGAAGGACTTGTTTACGATAAAGACGGCAAGATATTGCAGGGGATCACGCAGGTGCTGAGCAAGGGCGACTTGTTCCACTCTTCCATAGGCAAGCAAATAGTGGACATCTCCGACTGCGCCGAGGGCGGCGAACAGGTGGAACTTTACGTGGACGCAGGCTTTAACGGCAAGCTGCGCTTTGAGAATATGTCCGCGCATCTGCGCAGATACGACATAGCCACTATGGACGACGAAGCCAACGGCTACTATTACGACTATATCCAGGCATACTTTTTGATGTGCAAACTGCTGGGCGATGCGGAAGACTTAAAGGAGACGGACGCGGAAAAAGCGGAAAAGTACACCTCGCGCGCCGCGGCTTTGGACGCGGGTATGAAGTCCGCGTGGGCGGTTTATAAGGAGAAAGGAGCGCAAGCGGCGCGCGAAGAGCTCGCACCCGTGCTGTTCGCGCCCATAGACTACCCCGCAGTCACTCATTACGCGGTGGGTCATGCGCACATAGACTTGGCGTGGCTTTGGCCCATACGCGAAACGCGCCGCAAGGTGGGCAGGACTTTCGCCAACCAGCTGCGCAACCTTAAACATTACGACAAGTATGTGTTTGCCGAGTCCCAGCCGCAGATGTTCGTATGGCTGAAAGAAGATTACCCTCAGCTGTTTGAAGAGGTGAAAAAGCAGGTGGAGGAAGGCAGGATAGAACTGCAAGGCGGAATGTGGGTGGAAAGCGACTGCAATCTGCCCCAGGGCGAAAGCTGGATAAGGCAGTTTATGTACGGCAAGCGCTACTTCAAAGAAGAGTTCGGCAAGGATATGAAGATGTGCTGGCTGCCCGACTGCTTCGGCTTCCCCGCCACCCTGCCCCAGGTCATCAAAGGCTGCGGTATGGACTACTTTATGACCATAAAGATAATGTCCAACACGGTGAACGAATTCCCCCACTCCACCTTCAAGTGGAAGGGCTTGGACGGCAGCGAAGTGCTCGCGCATATGGAGCCTGCCGGCGACTACAATTCGGGCGCGTCCCCTCTTGCCATATTCAAGTCGAACAAGCGCAATAAGGAGAAAGAAATTATTCCCCAATGTCTGCTTCTGTTCGGCGACGGCGACGGCGGCGGCGGTCCCGGCGAAGGGCATTTGGAATACGTCACGCGTATGGAAAAGGGCGTGAACGGACTTGCCCCGGTAAAGTTTTCCTCCGCGGTGGACTTTTTCGAGGACTTGGAACAGTTCAACGACGTTATTCCCGAATACGACGGAGAGCTTTATTATGAGCGCCATCAGGGCACTTATACCTCTCAAGCCGCCACAAAGCTGTGGAACAGGCGAATGGAAAATATGCTGCACCTTGTGGAACTTTTGGGCGCGGAAGGCAAGCTGCGCGGCGTAAGCTACGACCGCGAGCTGGTGGAAAAGATATGGAAGGAAGTGCTCCTTTATCAGTTCCACGACCTGCTGCCCGGCTCCTGCATAAAGCGCGTGTACGACGAAAGCAGGGAGCGCTATAAGGAGATCTACAAGCAGCTGCAAGCCGTGGCGGCAAAGCTCATTGACGATATGTCCAAGGGCGAAAGCGAAACGTACGTGGCCATAAATCCCGTGGACTTTGCGCGCAAGGAATATATCCGCGTGGAAGACAAGTGGTATTCGGTTGATCTCGCGCCTATGAGCACGGGCACTCCCGTACCGGTGGAGAACGCGGACATCTCCTCCCTCACCTTCGGAGAAAACAGCATATCCAACGGGCTTATCACCATAACCTTCGGCAAGGGCGGAGAGATAACCTCACTTATGGACGTGGCAAACGGCAAAGAGCTTGTGGCGGAAGGTCAATATCTGAACAAGCTGACCATATACGAAGATCCCTTTATGTACTACAACGCCTGGGACATTCGTATGGACTACGACAAGCTGAAAAAGCACTCCCTCAAATTGGAGGGCACGGACACCTATATAGACGGCGTGCGCGTGGTAAGGCGCAACCGTTACCGCTATATGGATTCGCAGTTTGAACAGACCGTATCCCTCACGCTGGGCGACACGCTCGTGCAGTTCGATATGGACGCGGATTGGCACGAGGAGCTGAAAATGCTGCGCGCGGACTTTATCCCCTCCGTGTTCGCGGACAAGGTCAAGTGCGACATTCAATTCGGTCAGCTGGACCGCTCCACCAAAAACGACACTTCCATAGAGCAGGCGCAGTTTGAAGTGTGCGCGCATAAGTTCGTCAATCTGGACGGGGACGATTACTCCCTGGCGCTGTTCAATCGCTGCAAGTACGGGCACAAGGCAAAGGAGGGAATGCTGTCTTTGGCTCTGCTGCGCGCTCCCCGCTTCCCCGACCCCGAATGCGACCGCGGCTCACACCACATAAGTTACGCGCTTTATCCGCACAAGGAAAAATTTGAAGAAAGCGACGTAAAGGCGCGCGCGTATTGCTACAACAACGTGGTAATGCTGCGCAAGTCGGACTTTGAAATGACCTCTCCCGTGACCTGCGTTGCGGACGGCGTTATAACGGAAACCGTAAAGGTGGCGGAAGACGAAGGCGGCATAGTGGTGCGCCTGTACGAATACAAGGGCAGAAACACCACTGCAAGCGTAAGCGTAAAGGGCGGCACTCAGGCATACGTATGCGATATGCTGGAAAACAAGGGCGAAAAGACGGACGCGTCCGCCCTCACCTTCAAGCCGTTTGAAATAAAGACGCTGTATTTTGAAATATAATAAAACGCAATAAAAACAAACCGCCGTCCGAAATTGTTTTCGGACGGCTTTTTTATGTCGGAAATGCTCGACGCTTTGCGGCGTTATGCTTGGTAAGAAAAGCGCCCGAACGTTCTCAATTCGTTCAGATAGCGCGCCGTATAATACTTTGCCATATCCAAATTCTGTTCCAGATAATTGCCGCACTCTTCCGGCCTGGCGCCCGGTATATCCCCCGTATACGCGCAGATAAATTCACACATTTCTTCCACCGTTCCGCATATATCCTCAGGCTTTAATTCCCCGAACATAAGCAGATAACACCCCGTGCGGCACCCCATAGGACCGAAATAGACTATCTTATCCTTATCCCTGCCGTTGCGCAAAAACGTGGCGCCCAAATGTTCTATCGTGTGGAGCGCGGGCATATCCATAACAGGCTCTTTATTCGGAGCGGTAAATCTCATATCGAAAGTGGAAACTTTCACGCCGTTGCACTCGTCCACCCTGGAAAGGTACAGCCCCGGCTTTAACTTCAAATGATTTACGGAAAAACTTGCTATTCTGTCCATAATTCCTCCTATTTCACGGCAAACCGCAAAATTCTGCGGCTATTGTCCGCATTTAGATTATATCACATAATAGTTTTTTTGATATACTTTTTCGCTTTGCAGTGCAAAACCCTTTAAGAAAAATTCCGCGAAAGCCGCGTTCTGCGTTATACGGGAAAGACGAGTTTGCCCATACCTATGCCCTCTCTGCCGCGCAGGGGGTCGGCTATGTCGCGCGCGTTGAAGTATATGCGCACTTCTTTGCCGCTTTGCGCAAGACAGGAAGCGTATACATAGCTGCCCATCCACCCGCTCCCGGACGGAGATATAAGCGTCCTTTCAAACTCAAACTTCACGCCGTCGGAAGAAGAGAGCAGCTGAATTGCCGAGTGCGTGGCTCCTCCGCCGAGGTATATCCCGTTTTGAATGCCCGCGTATCCGTCCTTTAATTTATACACTTTCAGACAGCCCGCGCACATATTGAACAATTCGGAATTTTCATCGGGCGCTATCACGGGCGCGGAGCTTTTCACAAAGTCCCTGTCGGGGAACTCGCTCTCCGCGCGGAAGATATAAGTAGGCTCGGAAAATTTGCAGTCGGGCAAATACGTCAGTCCGCAGGAATAGTACAGATAATACCTGCCGCCGTCCTGCATCAAAAACGGATTGGACAGGGAATATCCCCTGCCGTCCACGGCGCTTTCGTATGCGTTGTCCGCGCCCAGCACCTTATACGGCGGAGAAAATTCCGCAAGATCGCGGCTGCGCATTACGTATATCTCCGACTTCCACCCTCTGCCGGAAAACGCCGCTGCGCGCGCAAGCAGCGGCTGAACGCGCTCGAAGAACAGATAATAGTATTCGCCCGCGCGCTTTATGTCGGGGCGCATCGCCCGCGCCGCCAGCCTGCGCACGCGCCTGAACTCCACGCCGTCGTCGGAGATAAATTCGTACACTCCCTGCAGAGAGTGCGCATACAGCCGCCACTTTCCGTCGGGCGTTAGTTCGGGCGTGAGTACGGACGGATCCGCCGCCACCGTGGACAGTCCGAAATGCTTTATCACGGGATTGCCCGCATAAAGTTCCACCTTTGCCTTGTTCAATTGACTAAGCGTTATATCCATATCTCAATAAGTTATCGCAACTTTCATCACGCCGTCATTGCGCGAAGCAAACAGCTCATACGCCTTATCCATCTGCGCAAAAGCGAAAGTGTGCGTTATAAGCGGAGTGGTATCCAGCTTTCCCTGCGCGATAAGTTCCAGCGTCTTATCGCACTTACACCCGTCTACGCCGCCCGTTTTGAAGATGAGATTTTTGCCGTACATATCGGGAAGGGGCAGCACCTGCGGCTTGTCGTACATAGCCACCACCGTGACTATCGCGTTGGGGCGCGCCAGCTTCCACGCCGTTTGAAAAGTGTCCTCTCCTCCCGCGGCTTCTATCACCCTGTCAGCTCCGCCGCGCGGAAAAGACAGGCATATGCGCTCCGCTTCTTTCGGAGAAACCGTTCTGATATAAGGGAAATTTTTACGCAAAAATTCACCCCTGCTCCCGCTTTTTTCGCATAAAATGACGTTCGCGCCCATAATGTCCGCGCACAGCGCGCAGCACACGCCCGTAGGTCCTCCGCCCAAAACAAGCACGTTGTCCCCTCGCCCTGTTTCGGAGATGTCCGCCGCCCAATATCCCGTGGCGAGAATGTCCCCGACAAAAAGCGCCTGTCTGTCCGTCACATTGTCCGGAATTTTGCTAAGTCCCGTATCCGCATACGGCACGCGCACGAAAGGCGCCTGCATTCCGTCTATCCTGCACCCCAGCGCCCAGCCGCCGTTCTTGTCCGTGCAGTTGTTCACCCAGCCGTGCCTGCAAAAATAACACTCTCCGCAAAACGTCTCCACGTTTACCGCAACTCTGTCCCCGGGAGAAAGCGTTTTCACCCCCTTCCCGACCTGTTCCACTACTCCCACCGCTTCGTGTCCCAGCGTGACCCCCGTCACCGCGCGCGGCACGCTGCCGTGGATTATATGCAGATCGCTCGTGCATATGCTGGAAAGCGTTACGCGCACTATGGCGTCCTTATCGTCGATCATACGCGGCTTTTCCTTCTCGCAAAACCCCGCTTTGCCCGCCGCCAAGTAAGAATAAGTAAGCATAATTACCTCCGCATACATTATACCACCGCAAGACCGCCTAAGCAATACCCGCCGAAAAAATGTGTGCGGAAATTTCGCCTGCAGCATAAATTTATAAAAATTTTACTACATATGTTGAATTATCCGCAAAGATGTGGTATCATTTATGTGAAGTACACAAGAAAGGAGGCATATATGTCGGAAGAAGAAAAAATGCAAAACATTGAAGAACAGGCGCTTATCGCGGAAGAAACACCCGACGCGGAAGTATCCAAGCAGCTGCCCGCGGACGTGAGCGCGGATACGGACGCGGACGTGAACGCGGACGGCACGGCTGCCGCACCCTCTCCCAAAAAAGGATTTTGGGGCAAAGTGGACGATTGGTTCGGCATAACCAAAAGCGGTTCCAACTTCAAAACGGAAACGGTGGCGGGCGTCACCACTTTTATGGCGATGGTCTACATACTGATGGTGAACGCGGGTATGTTTGAAGGCGTCATAGGCGGAGCCGATCCTTACGGAGCGGCGTATATCGCAACGTCCGTGGGTGCGATAGTGGGCACTTTCTTAATGGCTTTTTTGGCAAGAATGCCTCTGGCGCAAGCCTCCGGAATGGGCATTAACGCCTTTATAGTGTTTACCCTGCTCAACAAGACGGGTCTGACTTACGCAAACAGTATGGTGTTCGTGCTCATAGACGGCGTTATTTTCCTCATACTCACCGTTACGGGACTCAGGCGCAAGATTTTCGAAGCCATTCCCGCGGGCGTCAGACACGCGATCCCCGTGGGCATAGGTCTGTTTATAGCGTTTATCGGCTTGCAGCAGGCGGGCGTCATAGTGGACGAATCTTCCACTTTGACCACTTTCGTATCCTTCAACCTGCTCAACGATCCCTCTTTCGTGACCTATGCAAACGGCACCGTGGGCGGCATTCTCCCCGCGATAGTCGCGCTTATCGGCGTGGTTATAATAGCGGTGCTGTCCAAAAAGAACGTAAAGGGCGCGATATTGTGGGGCTTGCTCGGGTCTGCAGTCCTTTATTATGTCTTTGCGGGCATAGCGGTGGGCGCAGGTTCGCAAGGCGCGATAGATATGTTCCACGACATTTCCCTGTCCAACCCCATTGACGCGTTCAAAGCCTGGGGCACGGACTCCGTGGGCGTGGTGTTCTATGAAGGATTCAACTTCGATCAATACCTCTCCACCGGCACCAACTCCGGCGGTTCGCTGGCGGTGGTGCTGATAACTTCCGCGCTGTCTTTGTGTATGATAGATATGTTCGACACCATAGGCACCCTGTACGGCGCGTGCTCCAAGGGCAACCTGCTGGACAAGGACGGCACCCCTATCCGTATGGAAAAGATGATGCTTGCGGACGCTATTGCCACCTGCACGGGCGCGATAGCGGGCACTTCCACCGTAACCACCTTTGTGGAATCCTCCTCCGGCGTTGTGGCGGGCGGCAGAACGGGCTTTACTTCCTTTGTCACGGGTATGTGCTTTGTGCTGGCTATGTTCCTCAGCCCCATCGCCCAGCTCATTCCCAGAAGCGCCACCGCTACCGCCCTTATTTGGGTGGGCGTGCTTATGATGAGCTCCGTCACCAAGGTGGATTGGTCGGACGCGGCGGAAGCCATTGTCGCATTTATGACCTTTATCACCATGCTGCTGGGCTACTCCATCTCCAAGGGCATAGGTATGGGCATAATCACGTATATCGTAATTCAGGTGTGCACGGGCAATATAAAGAAGATAACCATTCCCACCTGGGTGATAGGCGCCATATTCCTGGCAACCTTCCTTTTGACCTAAAAGCACATCAAACGGCAAAAACAAATATCCACCCGCTTGGCAGGTGGATATTTTTTTTGTACTGTTTGACTTTTGACGATTTCAAACGATTTTTTCGCGCGGTTTGGCGCGGGCTTGCCGTTATCTGAAATTGTTATACTCGTCCAAAAGCTCCTGCGATATGCTGGGAGGGATCTTTTTGAACGCGGATTCAAACATATCTCGCGTGAGCGGTATGGGCGTGGTGGAGCCGCTTGCCTGCAATTTTTCCAAAGCCATACGGCACGCTTCTTCTATTATACCGCAAAGGTCCGCGGCGGAGTAATACGCCGTCTGCGTGGCTACCATACCGATCTCCGTCTTTTTATACGAAACGCCCTTGCTCATCTCCAACACGTCCTCCGTGGTGACTCCGTCCAGCTCTATGCCCGAAAGCTTGCCCTCTATTATGGCGCGCTTTGCCTCATCGTCGGGCGGAGTGACGTGGATAAGGTGCGAAAAACGCTTATAGCGCAGATATGCCGGGTCTATCACGTCGGGGCGGTTGGTGGCGCCTATCATTATGCGCTTGCTTCCGTCCACGCCGAAGCCGTTTATGCGCTGCAAAAGCTCCGTGGTGACCGCCGCCTTATAGTCCTTTGTGTCCTGCGTACGGCGGCTGAATATGGATTCGCATTCGTCCACGAATAAGATGGCTCCGTCCGGGCAGGCGTCCAGCTCCTGGAATATCTGCCTTACCGCCTGCTCCGATTCGCCCACATACGATTTGAATATATCCGCGGGAGTGACGATGAACAGCGGCAGGTTCATTGCGTTTGCTATGGCTTCCGCGAACATCGTCTTACCCGTGCCGGGCGCACCGTACATCAGCATACCCAAGCCGCCTTCCAGCTTGTAGTGCTTTAATATCTCCGGGTTTTGCGCCATAAACATAAAGCTCTTGACCAGCTTTTTCACGTTGTCAAGTCCTTTGACGTCGTCAAAAGTGGTGGTGGGCACGCGGCTTTGCATAACGGAGCCGTAACTTGCCGCGCGCTCCGTCAGACGCTTGTAGTAATTTGTATACTTTTCCACTTCGTCGTCGTTGGTGCAGCGCTGCGAAAGAGTGCGGGCTATTTGCGCTGCGCGCAGATACTCCGTGCGCAGCTTCTTCTTGGTATCTTCCGAAAGCTTGTTCTTATCCTTGGCTCCGCCGTTCAGCTCCCTTATCTTATCGGTGCTGGCGTTAAATTCCGCCTGCAAGCTTTCAATGGAATCTTCCTGCTTGTCATCCTTTTTAACCTTACCTATTCCTGCCATTGTAACTCTCCGATCAGGCTATATCGTCTATATCCTTTACGCCCTTGCTCTTAAGGTCTTTGCTGGGTCCGGAAACACCGCCGCCTACGGTACCGCCCGCGCTTGCGCCGTCCGAAGCCGCGGAATCGGGCAGCTTGCCTTCCGCGCGCATCTTTGCCATAGTTTCTTCGATGAGCTTTCTGGCGGGGCTGGGTCCCAAAGGCTCTCCGCCGTCCTTGCCCCTCTTTTCCGCGCGTTCCTGCCTCTTTTGACGTCTGCGCTTTGCCCTGCGGTTGGAAGCCTGCATACGCTCCATCGCGTCCTGCAATTCCTCGGATATCTCCTGCGCCAGCTTGGAAAAGCCCATAACTTCGTTGAACGTCATCACTATGGAATTGCGCATATTCCTGATGGACTTTCTCATCTTCCTCTTGCGCCTGAAACGCGCCATAAAGCCCATATCCACGGAAAGCAGGTCGGACATCACTTCATCGTTGAATCTGAGCGATTCCTGAACCACGCCCATCGCCCTTTGAATGGTGCTTATGGCGACTTGCGACATAGTCACCTGCTTTATCGCTTCCTTCATTGCCAACGCCATTTCAAGGAACATGACCATCATTTCCGTCATATAGTGGTCTTCGCCGTATTCCAAAGTGCACTTGACCGCCTCTTCCGCCAGCTTGGCAACCTGATCGTCAAACTGCTTTGTCTTGTTCTTAATGGATATCTCGGTGGCGATGCGGGAGCCTTGGTCCTGCGCTTCTTCCTCCCTGAGATTTTCCTGTTCGTCATGGAATTTTGACATTGTTTATCCTCCTTTATTTGGTTACGTATTTGTTTATAACTTCGGCAAGATTGTCTTTTTCTGCCTCCGCATTGTTGACCCATTCGTGCGCGAACACCCTGTATAACTTCCAGCCGCGGTCTTTGAGAATATTGTAGTACCGCATATTGTAGTCCAGATAGTCGTAATTATTCTTTGTGGGGGTTTCGCACCATATGCCCAGCTGCGCCGTCCTGAAGTCGGGGGAAAGCACGGCTATGGGTATCCTGACCGAACCCTTTGTCACGCCGTACCCCAGAACTATCCTTTCGCGCGCTATACCCAGCGACTCTATATGATCCGCCACGCTTGCGATAAAGCCCTTGCCCGGATCTGCGGACAAGAACTGATCCAAGCCGTCCTTGTTGAACTGTTCCGCCTTTACAAGGTAGTCGTGGATATATGACACGTTCGCGCCCGTTATCTCATAGGCGTGTACGGAGTGCACCAGCGTTACGCTCGACTTGGCGCGCGTGACCGCCACGTTGAATATGCACTTGCCCAGCTTGTCGCGGTTGAGCTGACCGAACGCGTTGCTCACCCTGCCTTCCGGCGTTCTGCCGTAAGTAAGGGAGAGTATGAGGTGTGAAGTTTCCTGACCCTGCACGGTTTCTATCGTCTTGAAGAAGATGAGTTTTTCGGGCACGTCCTTAAAGTTGCTTATGGCTTTTGTCATCTTGCCGCTCAGCTCCGCGTCCCTTTCCGTAAGGCGCTTTATCTCGTCTATCTGCTTTTCGCCGAACGCCACCACGCCTACGGACTCCTTCAGCACGCCCTTGTCTTCATCGTAGTACTTCTCAAAGTGCTCCTTGAGCAGTTCCAGCACTTTTTTGGCTTCTACCTTATTCACGCCGCCGTCGCAGCTGCCGGGCACGAATATATCCCTGAATCCCAGCCCTTCGTCCTTGGGCTGAGGCGCGGGGAAGGTGCGCATATGCGGATAGAACAGCTCCTGAGAATAGGAGATGAGCGATTCCGTGCGGCTCCTGTAATGGCACAGCAGCTCTTCCGCGTGGAACGCCTGATTGCGCAAAGCCAGCGTGAGCGCGGAAAGTTCGGGTTCCAGCACCAGCGTTTCCGTGCCGTCCGCCTCCACCACGCGCTTTTCGTACTGCGTCACAAAGTGCTTTATGGGCGGCATCTGCCATTCGTCGCCCACTATCACGCACTGCTTGGATCTGAACAGCACGGGCAGCAGATTTACCGGCTCCAATTGGCTTGCTTCATCCACGATGACCACGTCAAAGTCGTTATACTCTTCCGGACGGAAGAGCACGCTTGCGGTGGACGGCGTGAGTATGAAGCATTTTTTCAGTTTCAAAATGGCGCGCGGATACTTTTTGAACAGTGAGCGCAGCGTGGCTGCGGGATCGCGTTCCGCGTCCACAAAGGCAAAGTCCGGATCTTCCGGATCTATCCCCTTCATACACTTGCGCTCTATTATGGCGGTGCTTGCCTTTTGCAGTTTTTCGTCCGCCAGCGCCAGCTCGTTCAGCGCGTTTTCCACCTTTTTGCCCAAGCCGTTGCGGCGCGCGGCGCCCATTTTTCTCATCACGCCCTCCACGGCAAGTCCGTAGAAGGAATGTTCGAATATTTCGGGAATATCGCCGCTCACCCTGCCCGACTCGAACTCCTCAAAGAAGGGAGCCAGCGGCACGGGGCACAGCTTGTCGTTTATTATCTTGCCGTAATCGAACGCGGCGGAGAGCAGATCCCTGTTCTGCGCCTCGTTTGCCAAAATATCCAGATCGCCCAAAGTGACGTAGCGCACGCGGGTAAAGTGGTTTGCAAAATACTTTTTGCCGAACGCGCGCAGCTTGCCTATAAACGACTGCAACGCCTCTTTCACCTTTATGTCCGCGCTCTGCAGTTTCAAAAGCAGGGCGTACTTTTCTTCAAGCGTGGAGTATTTGAGCGCGGGAAGCGCGAACATCCTGCGCACGGCAAGCGCGGTGCGCGCGAACAGTTCTTCACCGCCCTCTCCCGCTATTTCCAGCTTGCGGCGCGTGCTTTCCACCTCGCGTTTGAGTTCGTCAAAGGCAAGTTCCGCCTCGCACGCGCGCCTCAGATCGCGCATGGTCATAGCGGCGCAGTCCTTTTCATCCAGCTGCGCGGCTTTCACAAGCGCCTGCACGGCAGAGCCGTAACGCGCCGCGTCGCCCGCAATGCTTTCAAAGCTCACGCCCTTGTCCATCACATTCTTTACTATGAACAGACAGTTGAGGTCCGCGTCGCTTATCTGCTTGCGCAGCAGCCTGTTCAGCAGACTGACTTGCTTTTCCGAATCGTCGTTGCACTGTTTGGCAAGGCATATCTGCTGCGTGGCGTCCACTATCTCGCGGAAGGATACGTCGCTTAAAAAGCTGAGCTTGCGCATTTCTTCCACGACTTTTTTACCCTTGAAGTCGAAAGCTCCCGGCTTTTCTCCCTCCTCGGCGTAACGGGAAAGCGCCTGCCCCGCCTCGAATATCTCCGCAAAGCTGTCATTGCACGCTTCCTGCTTGAACACCTTGCCTGCGTTGAAGATGTGCTCTGCGCGCTTTGCGACGTTCTTGTCTATCTTGTCGAGAAGTTCCAGCATTCCGTTGATAAGCTCTTGCTGCATAGGCTCGCCGTTTGCGCCCAGCAGTATGCCTATATTATCGTAAAGCGTCTTTATGTCCGCAAGCTTCATATCTTCCAGCACGCCCGCGTCCATAAGGCTTTCCTGCAAAGAAGCGCGCATTGCGGCAAGGTCGTGCCCGTTCAGCATACGCTTGAAGGGCGCAAACAGCTCGTAATTGTCAAGGGCGCGCAGCATAGCCGCAAAATCCTCGTTCCTCTCCAACACCTTGGACAGCTCTTCCTTATTCATATTGGAGCGCATAAGCTCGGATATATCGGCGATGTAAAACTCTTTCAACGCCTCACTGCTGCACTCAAACAGCGGAGCGATCATAGGCACAAGCGCCTCGGAATCGCAAGCCAGCGCCGCGTTGTCTGCAAAAGCTCCGTCCAGATCCACGCCTTCGTTCACGCCGTACCACGGGCTTTTGTATATCGGATGCGCGCCCGAACGCGTGAGCGCGTTGAAGTGAGCGCCCGCCTCTTTCACCCTTGTATACAGCGCGTTGTAGTGCTGCACGCTCAACACCCGCGCAACCTCCGGTCTTATGAATTCCACCAAAGGCAAAGGGGTTTTGAGGAAGATGTTGAGCGCGTCGTAATAGTTGACGCTCACAGCCGCCTCACCCTTGAACATTTCCGAATAATACTCGCTCAAAAGGTTGATGGCGGAAGCCCTTGCCCCGTTCGCCGCCGCCTTGTCGTGCTCGTTTTTATTGTCAAAGGAGTACTCCTTGCGGCTTTGCACCAGCTTTTTGAACTGCTGGCGCACGGAAGACGGGGACATCTTGGCGGTCTGCGCCTCCGTTTCAAAGTCCATAAGCATTACGAACTTTCTGAGCGGTTCGGGCAGTTTCGCGTTCACTTCTCCCAGCGCGGACAGCTTTTGCGAAGCCAGCAACACGCGCTTTCCGCAGGATAAAAGCGCCGCTATCATATTGGCTATGGTCAGCGTTTTACCCGTGCCGGGCGGTCCCTTTATTATGAGAGATTCGCCGTTCACCACGCGCCCTATCATCTCCTCCTGCGCACTGTCATAGGGCAGGACGAAGTCGGGCACGATTTTCAGCTCCGCCTTTGCGCCCGGCGTGTTCTCCCTGAATATGCGCTTTACCAAAGGGCTTGCGTATATCTTGTCGCGGTTGCGCTTTATATCGTAATACATACATATATCGTTATGGTTGTACTGCGCTATAGCCACCACGTTCTTGTCAAAGTCGAACACGGTATCTTCGTTGCGCTTACTGCTCCTGACATATTCGGAAACGGCGGCAAAGTAATCCGCTCCCTCTCCGAGTTTTTCCAAATCCACGGGATCGTCGAAGAAAGCCCCGCCGTTGGGATGCGGGAAATTCTCCGCCACGCCCGGTTCAAACACCTGGCGCAGTTTGTGGATAAGGCAGGGGTTGAAATACACGTCGTCGTCCACAAACTCTATGTAAACGGGCGCGGTGCTGTTGCTCCTTATCAGCCTTATGGGGAAAATGAGCAGCGGGGAAGACACCTCGCGCACGTTGCCGCGCGATACGCTCACCTTCCACCTCAACGCGCCTATGCTGAGGAACAGCGGATTGTTGCCCTTCAGATTCAGCTCCTTATAGGCGGTTTCTATGAACTTGTCCAAAGACGCGGCGTCCTTTACGTTATCCCCGGACGCCCAGTCAAAGTCGTTCATACGCCTGCCCACCATCTGCTCGTGCTCGGCGCCGGAAACGGCGCTGCCGCGCAGCACGGTGTTGCCCGCCTTTCCGCGCCTTTCCTTTATCACGCGCAAAGTGTACGCCGCCAAATCTTCGTAGCGCTGCTGCGAAAGATAATAAGTTGCGCCGCTGTCGCCCGCATTGAGGTCTATAAGCTTGTTTTTGCCGCCCTCATTTATATGGAGCAGTTCTTCTATAAACGGTTCGAGATATTCCTCCATATTCCCTCCTTTTTATCAACTCAAATTCATATAACGCGCGCACTCTTTTGCAAAAGCGTTTGCGTCCGCTTCCATTATCTGCATGCGGTAGTGCCAATAATCCCCGCCTAAGATATAGTGCGCGGAATTGTAGCTCCAGCTTTCCACCCTGCCGGCGGTTATGCCCAATTCCTCCCACATCCATTGCTTCCAGCCCGTTTTTTTCGCAGTGAACTGCAATGCGTGCAAGCTCTCGTGTGCGGCTATATCCGTCACGTGGTACAATATATCCACGCTGCTGTTTTTGAATAATATCTCCTTTCCGCCGCCGCAGCACACGCCCACGGCAAACGCGTGATCGGGGCCCAAATGGTCGAAGTTGTCATGGAACTGCACGTCGGGAACAATGCCCGTACCCAGCGCCTGCATTATGAACTTGACAGCGGTGGTTATCGCCTGCTGCTTTTCTTCCTTTTCCTTCTTCTCCCATATGCTCCGAGAGTTGTCGCAGTCAAATACGTATGCCATAAACTTTGCGCACTTTTCGGCGGTGGTGATGTCCTCGCGCATAAGCTCTTCCGCATAAGCGCGCTCCTTTTGCGGAATGCAGTCGTAATTGAAAGGTATCTTGCCGCCCAGCTTGCTCTCAACTTCGGAAAAGAAGTCGCCCCAATCTTCGGGAATAAATCCTTCCTGCCCTTTTGCCTCTCTCAAAAAGCTGTACGCCAGCGTCTTTCTGCCCTTATCGCACAGCCAATTGAGCACGGCGCGCCAGCTTTTGCCGCGTTTATGTTCGCGCAGCGCCAAATTCACGCCCTCATACCCCATAAACGCATATTCTTCCGGCACGCTTTCGCCTTCTGCAAGCAAGCCCTCTTCTTCAAACGCTCTTTGCACGTATTCGCGCGAAGGCAGGGCTATTTTTTCAATCGCCGCCGCGCCTTTTATTGAAGAAAGCAGTTTGTTGCCGCTTTCGTCCGTGAAGAACGCGCCTCTGCCGCCCGCCGCATAAGAGCAGGCGGCGTTTATTATCTCTCTGGCGTTGCCGCCGCGATAGCTTTCCAAATCCGTCACGATAACGGCGCCGCCCTTTACGGCGAATTGTGCGAATATGCCGTTCAGATCCGCCGCATCCTTTCCCGCGAATTTATCCGCGCGCACTTCGTATACGGCGCAGTCGCAGTTGCACACCACAGCAAGCTCCGCCTCGTCCACGTACGGAGTGTTGAGTATTATCGCGGTACGCCTTTCCCGCCATTCGCTGCGCACGGGATAGCGGGAGTAATTCCGCCAATCGGTGGTATATCTCAGCTCGCGCACGCCGTTCACGAAAGCTTCCGCTTCCTTCTTTATTATCTCCTGTTCCAGCTTTCTTGCAAAGGCGGACACCGTCTTAAAACGGGTGATGATGGCGTCCTTTATATCGGGAAGGTTCACGCCCTTGTTCAAAAGCGGGTCGGGAATGAGCAGAGCGTTTATCTTCTGCGTTTTTTCCTCGAATATCGCCGCCACCTGCGCGCACTCCGTCTTTGAAGAGGTCATCGGCTGACCGTCCGCAGTCATCACGCGCGCCGCCTGCATGGCGGAATCGCCCACGATTTCGGATATATCCTGCACCAGCGCCGCCACGTTGTTCAGCGCGATTTCCGTATTGACGTACCCTTTTTCGTGCGAAAGCGGCGCTTTTTCCTGCGCAAAGTCCTCTATTTCCTCCATTACTTCCACGCTGTAAGAGCTGTCCAGATACTCCAGCAAAAGCCGCTTTGCCGTAATGCGCCATTTGAGGGACTGCGCGTAACGCTTGTTTTCCTCATATGCGTAAGGGTCTTTCATCACCCCGTCAAGCCTTTTTTCCTTTTCTTCCAACTTGGCGCGGTCGGTAGAGCGGTAATACACGGCTTTTGCATCGTTCAATATGTCAAGTACGCTTTCCATATTCCCTCCCTACCTGAAATTCATCGTGTGCCACACGTCTTTTATGGCGCGTTCGCAGTCGTATGCGAAAGCCTCCGCGTCCGCTTCCAGTATCTGATTGCGATAGCTGTTATACGGTTCGTCTATTTGATGATCGTAATTGAGTATCCACTCTTCAACGCGTGAAGACGTGACGCCCAAATCGTCATAAAGCCACTTGCTCCACCCCGTGTTTTTGGCTTGGAATTGCAGCGCGTGCATACATTCGTGCGCCACCGTGTGCACCGTTTGGGAGAAGTCCTTTTTCAGCAAGCCGTTTTTGTACTTTATCACCTGTCCGCCGTTGCAGCACACGCCCTCCGCGTCGGAAGCGCCGGGTATTCGGTCGTGAAATTCCACCCTGCCCTTTACTTCCACGCCCATCGCGCGCAGCAACAGACGGGTGGCAAGCTCCACCCTTTCCTGCTTTTCCGTAAGTTCCACGCTCTTCCATTCGGAAGCGTCCGCGCCCGCGCCGCAGCAATACGTGACCAGCATTCCGCACCGTTGATAAAAAGTGACGGGCGCGTTCATTATGTTCTTCACGTTCGTTATATCCAGCTGCGACACGTCGTCATAGTTGAACTCCGCCTTAGTGCCCGGCACGCCGCGCACCATCTTGGAAAAGTCGCCCCAGCCGCTGTCTATAAGCTGACTTTGAGAGGGCAGTTTTTCTATGTAATCGCGCGCCTGTTCGAATCTTCCGCGCACGTGCGCCCTGACCGCCGCGCGCCAATCCCTGTCGCGCGAACGCTCCTTTACCGCCAAATTCAGCCCCACATATCCCATAAAAGTAAGGTAGTCGCGCATAAATTTTTCGTCTTCGGCGCTGTCTTCTATCATTCCGCGCTCGCGCAAAAACTCCTTTACGTCCGTAAAGCCGGGCATTGTGAGATACCTAAAACATATGTCTTCCGCGTTTACGATAGCCGCCGCTTCCGAATACAGCTCGTGATCGCCGCTTTCGTCTATCACATATACGCGCTGCCCGCCCTTTCCGTACGCCGCCGCCTCAGCATAGATTATCTTTTTATTCTCGCCTTCATAACCGTTAAGTCCGGTTATCATCAGCGTGGCGCCCTGCCTTGCGAATATCTCAAAGGACTTTTTCAAGCCCGCTTCGCTTCTGCCGGCAAGCGCGCTTCTTTCCAGCACATATACGGGAGAGGAACTGTTTTGCACCACGAACAGCTCCGCTTCGTCCATAAACGGAGTGCATAAAAACACCGTGCCGGGCAGGCGCTGTGACTTGTCTATCTGCGCGGTGAACTCGTAATACTTCCACTCCGTGCTCTCGCGCAGATCGCACACTCCCGATATTATGTCCTTATTGTTTTTGCACTCCAGCTCAAAAGCCAGCTTATCGGCGAAATCATCCACCTTTTTCAGTTCGTGCAAAAGCTCCGCCTTGACGTCGGGGAACTTCACGCCCTTGTTGAAAAGCGGGTCGGGGAAAGCTATCTTTTCTATCTCCTCCGCCTTTTTTCTGAATACCGCCTGCACCTTGCGGCACTCCTTATCGGAAGCGGTGGCGGCTTTCCACGAATAAGTGCGCACCTTGCACGCCTGTTCGTCCGCGTCGCGCATCACTTCGTCCACCTGCCTTATAAGCCGCGCCACGGCGGACAAGACTATCGCGGTTTTGGCGTATCCTTTTTGCTCGGACAGTTTTTGTTTTTGCTCGGCAAAGTCGGCAGCCGCGGCGGCGTCGCCGCTGTCATACCCCTCTTCAAAGTAGATAAGAGCCAGCTTTTTAGCCTGCGTGCGCCAAAGGAGCATTTCCGCTTTTTTCGCATTGTCTTCCGAAAGCCAGCTCTGCTTTAACAGCGCGGAAAGCTCCGCCTCCGCCTTTTCAAGTTCTGAGCGCGTTACGGAATAATAATATACGAAATTGGCTTTTTCAAGCTGTTCCTTTGCCGTTGCCATTATCACTCCCCATCCGAATTTTTGTCGGGCTTGTCCCTTTTATCTTCCTTTTGTCCTTTTAATGTACTTCCCTCTGCCGAAAGCGGTTTCCTAAAATATAACCGCTTTTACATATCGTCGTCGGCAAGAGGTTTGCTGCCGCCGTAACGCAGCCTGTCTTTATCCTCTTCCGTTTCCTCTTCCTGCTCCACGGGAGTTTCTCCGAACAATTCGGCATCCAAAGTCGCCCTCGCGTCATTTTCTTGTTGTTCGTTTGTAATATCACCATAGAGTTCCTGCTGCGACATTTCTTCCATATACATATCGGTCTGTCTTTTACTTTCGTTCATACGTCTAATTTCTTCTTGCTCCTTATTGGCTTGTGCAACAGCCCACGACCTTAGCTGCAAAAGCCCGTTTTGGAACTCTTCATACTCTTTTTGCGACATGCCGCCCGCTATAAATTGCTGCAATTTATCTATGCCCAGCCTTTTCATTGCCTCAGCGAACACTATGGGTTGATCCGCATAGCTTTTCAACTCACGCAAAATACTCCCGATATGGAACAGTCTGCTTTCTTTAATTCCTGCTCTTTGTTCAGTGGCGAAAATTTCTCTTTCCAGCTGGCTGTTTTGCAAACTGACTCTATCGCGCGTGTCCTTCACTCTCTTGGCAAATAAAGTTATCCTTTTATCTTCTGTGGACCCGGGCTTCACTTCTCCGTTTCTTACTCGTATTGCCATAGCTCTATATTCCGCCATCATTTTGTCTACTTTGGCGTTATTCTCATCTATTTCAGCCTGCAATGCTTCCGTATTGCTCATTGCTGCATTGGTTGCTTTTTCTCTATCGTAAAGCGCTTGCGCCGCCGCCAAACTCTCCTTCAAAGACCTTACGCCGACGATCGTCTTCTTTATTCTGTCCACAAGAGGACTCTCTTCAAACGCGATGCTCCTCTTCTCTTCTTCGGTTACTCTATCGGTTTCTGCTTTTTTCCCAAATCCAAAGAGGCTCCTATCTTTAGCGGCCTTTTTAAGCGTGCTCCATTCCCTGGCTTTTTCCACAGCTGCCTTAAGCTGTTTTACATGCTCAGATTCGCAAGTTGTTACCAGCCCGCATTTCATCCATTCATAAATACAATCTTCCACTTCCTCGGCTTTTTTCATTGCCGCCCTAGTGCTGTTGTCCCATACTCCGCTTACCGTCTCTCTAAGTTCTTTTAGCAGTTCAAGAGATTCGTT
The DNA here is from genome assembly GCA_944380395.1 of uncultured Clostridia bacterium. Taxonomy (GTDB): domain Bacteria; phylum Bacillota; class Clostridia; order Christensenellales; family UBA3700; genus Alloclostridium. The sequence continues at coordinate 22,551 of CALWHM010000002.1, forward strand.
AAGCTTTTGATCGCTTATTTCCGTTATATGCATTTCAAGCAATGCTTTGGCGGTGTCCTCCGCCAGGTCTATATATTTGAGTACTTCGCTTTTGATATCCATAGTTCCCTCCTTTACTTTGGGGCGTTGTATATTTTTTAAGGCGTCTTCGCGCTTGCCCTTATATTTACTCAATTTCTTTTCTTTTTTCGGGTCGTCGAGTTCAACGGCTATGTCCATAAGATCTTTTATGACTTCTTCGTTGGCAAAACCGTCGTTCACGCCCTGTACGACCAAGCCGTATATATCTTCCACCAGGTTGTCGGAAAGCTCCTGACAGCCGTCTCCGCCGTATCCCCTTTTGATGATATTGGGGAAATCCTTATCAAAGTCTATGCCGTTATTGCTTAGCGCGGAGCGTATCTGATTGATTTTTGCCTGCTTTTCCTCTCTATCCATTGAATCCTCCTTGCCTCACCGCATCCTCCAGCCTGGACACGGCGTTCTTTATCGTCGTCTTATCCTTGCACATATATATATCGTCGTCAAGGAAAGTCAGATCTTCCCCCGCCCATGACTCTATAAACGCCGCGACAAGCTCATAGTCTGCGGCTGTAAGCGCCTTTCTTATTTTATCCAAGGCGAATTTTCCGTAAAAGCGATGCCCGCCCTTTTCATTAAAGAAAAACAGCCAATAGTCGTTTTCCTCTTTCACGGAATATTGCAGATATTCGTTAAACGCCCTTTCGTTTTTCAGCGCTTCAAACGTCCCGTCGTCCACCTTTCCGTTTTCGTTTGCGGGCGCAACGGCAAGGAACACTCCACGCTTTATAAACTTGATGACGCCGTCACCTGCGGACTTGATTGCGGCAAGCGCCTTGAACTCCTCTCCGCTCAGCTTGAAAATGCCGAACAGCGGCGCCTTCTGACGGGAAAAGCACGAGCGCAATTTATCAAACGCCTGCTGCTGGGCGGAGGGCTTTACCCCGCCCGACTCTTCAACGGGCGGAATGTCCATATTAAGCTGCTTTTTTACTTTATCTGCATTGTCGTTGTAATTGAATTTTTGGATCTTGGTGAGCTCTTCGGGCGCGGAGGCAAGCATTTTGAGCATATACCTTGCCGCCCTTTCCCTCAATTTGGCAAAATCGTGCGTTTCCGTCACGTCTTTTTCCGCCTTGAACTTGTTTATATCGGCAAAGCACACCGCGCTGTAATAGGCATACGCCGCGCGGCAGCGGGATACCTCGCTCTTGTTCACCTCCGTGTAGTCCTTGTCGTAATAGTAGCCCAGGCGCACCGCTGCCTCCGGATTGCCCGTTGCGGCGGCTTCGCGCGTAAGCTCTATCGCCTTGTTCAGCATAGAGGTGTTTCTGCTCCCTTCACGGGTATGCACGGCGGCGTCCAGCCAAGCATAATAACAGCTTTCCGCCAATTGGAATATCTGATCGTTTTCCTTTGTTATCACAAAGTCCGTCATAATATTGCCCATTATCGTTCTGCAATAGGGGCACGCCCACTCACCGTTATACAGTTCAAGGGGCTGTTCTATCACCTTATTACATTCTTTATTTTCGCAGTTCATCTGTTCCTCCTTATTCCGCGCCCTGCTCGCTTTCAGGCTGCGTAATGGTGAAGTCTGCGCGCACTTCGTCTGAGCTGTAATTGCCCGTGGCTTGCGCCAGCACATAATAACTTCCCGCTTCGGAAGGCTTGCCTTCAAGCAATATATTTCCTTCCTGATTGTAATACTTGTAAGTTATGGTAGCGCTATTATCGCTTGCCGTAACTTCGGGAGCCTGCGGCGTTCCGTTTGCCGTGAACTCCGCTCCGTTGTTCTTCCAGGTGAGCGTCACCTGTTTTGCGGTTATCTCATACTTGCAGGAAGCCCCGCCTTCTATGACATAGTTTTTATTGCCCAAAGTCGCCGTGACCGTGTGGCTGCCCGCGTTCGTACCGTAACCGCTGTAAGAGATTTTCAAATCCTCCACATTCACGCCGCCCGCGCTTTCCACCTTGGGACCTTGCGCGGAGCCGTTATATGTAAAGGTCTTGCTCTCCCACGTAAGGGTCACGCCCTTTTGCTTTATCGTGTAACTCTTGGTCGCGCCGTCCGTTATAGTGTAATCGGAATTACCCAAGCGCGCCGTCACCGTATATTCGCCCGCGTTCGTGCCGTAACCGCTGTAAGAGATGTTCAAATCGTCCTTACCTTCGCCGTTTACCGTGCCGTTTGCGCTTGTCACCTTGGGATATTGCGCGGAGCCGTTATATGTAAAGGTCGTGCTCTCATCCCACGTAAGGGTCACGCCCTTCTTTGCTATCGTGTAACTCTTGGTCGCGCTTGCAAGGTTATAGTTGCCGTTGCTTGTCGACGCGGTGACCGTATGATTTCCCGCATGAATGCCGCCGGATACGTTGTACGAAAGACTGCTTAACAAATTATCGGATTCTATCGCATTTTCAACTCTTGCCGCCGTAGGATATTGCCGAGAGCCGCTGTACGTAAAGCTCTCTTCCTCCCAAACCACGGTTGCGGTGCGCTTTGCAATGCTTAACGAAGCCGCTTCGCCATTGGTTATCACATAGTTTTTATTGCCCAAAGTCGCCGTAACGGTATAGCTGCCCGCGTTCGTCACGGTGGCGCCGGAATGTGAGAGTATGCTGTAAGTGATACTCAGATCTCCAAGCTCGTGTCCGGAAGCCAAACCGCTTGCCGAAACCACGGTTATCGTCTTGCCCGTGCCGTCATAGGTGAAGGACTTCTGCGCGCTCCATTCAAGGGACACGCCGCGCTGAGTTATGGCAAACGAATGCGACGTTGCTTTAAGCGAGTAGTTAGTCATATTCAATGAAGGCGTGACCGTGTAACCGCTGCCTACGTTCGTTTGCTCTCCGCTGTACGTTATGCTGCTTATAACAAGGTCTTCTTCATCCGCCACCGCGCCGGAAACGCGCACCGCAACGGGGTGCTGAGGCGTATTGTTGTAGATAAAGCTGCTTGCGTTCCAGCCCGTCACTTCCACTTGCTTCTTGGAAATATTATAGGAATGCGACTGCGCGGAAGCAAAGTAATAGTTGCTGTTTGCCGGAAGAGTGACGCTCACGCTGCTTCCGCCCGCGTTCACGCCGCCGTTCACGGAGTATATGAGCGAAGCCAGCACGGCGGATTCTTCGCCTGTGACTGCGTCGTTCAAAGACGTGGCGCGCGGATATTGCTGCGTGCCGTTATAGGTAAATGAAGCGCTCTGCCAGCCGCCCACGGTTATATCGCGCTTGTTTATGGTCACCTGCGCCGTGGGGTTGGTCAGCACATAGTTGGCGCCCGCAGAAGCCGTGACCGTATAGCTGCCCGCGTTTACGGGGGAACCGCTCATAGTCGCGTCAAACGTGCCGTCGTCGCCCACTCCGTTCACCTTTGCGGTGGGATATTGCGCCTTTCCGTTATATTCAAAGGCGGTGGTACTGCCCCACTCCACGCTCGCCTCTGCGGGAGCAATGGTAAAGGCTTTGCTTGCGGAAGCTTCGGACACCCGATAAAGCTCGTCGCTCTCTCCCGTCACGGCTACGTATACCGTATAATTACCGGCGTTTTTCACATAGTTGCTGCCGTATGACACGGAATACTTTATCTCGTCCTCTCCCACTGCGGCGCCTTCCGCGGGCGTGCATACCGCGCTCTGTTCAACTCCCGTATATTCGGAAGGAAGCTCCCAATCAAAGTCTATCGTCTTTTTGTCCACCGCCACTTCCACTTTCTGCGAAGTAACGCTTTTAAGGGAAGTTATCTGCGGCGCGGCGGCAGTTACCGTCACGGTATAGTTTCCGCTTTGAGCGGGAGTGAGTACGCCCAAATCAAGCGAATCGCCCGTTTCACCGCTCATAACGCCGCCGTCGTTTGACCACGCGTAAGTGAGAGTAAAGTCTTTTGACGGCGCCACGGCGTTGGAGTTGAGCACTATCTCATCTCCGTACACAAAGGACGTGCCGCCGAGAGTGGAATCCACGTTCAGCTCCGCCTCATTCACTTCCCATTGAGGATACACTATCACGGAGTTCCTGCTTGAAGCTTCACTGAGCATACTCGTAAGGGACGTGCGTATGGGTGACACCGCGCCCGTTTCCGTCCAGGAATAATTCCAGCCCGACACGGAAAAGCCCTCCCTTTGGGGAATGGAGCTTAGCAATTCGTTTGCGGTGCTGGGCACGGCGTAGCGATAGCCCAGCGTGCGCCCTTCCACCACGGTGTTCTTGTAAGAGGCGTCCGTTTCGAATACGTCGTCGTTATCCTCTCCTATATATACCTTATATATCTTTTCAAACTGCACCTGCACGGACGCGCCGCCCTCTATCGTCTGTCCTTCTATGGCGCTGCCCGACGCGTCTAAGGGAGCGGAGAAAATGCGCCCGTCAAAGTTGACGTCGTTCCAATAAAGGTCTTCCGCGGAAGTTTTGTCCGAATGCGCCACATAGGGGAATTCGTCCTCATATGCGCTCATCTCGAATTTTTCGCCGTCGTCCCCTATCCAAGTGGGCAAAATTTTGCTCTCCGCCTGCTCATAGGCAGCCGCGTCGTACTTGAACGTGACGTATACCTCGCCCTTATCCAGATTGCAGGGCACGGCGCCCGCGGTGAGCGCAAACAAGCCGTCGCTTTCTTCTTTGTCCGCCGCCGCGTATGCGGAAGTGCGGAACACGTCTATATCCTTTTTATCCACATATATGACGGGGTACGTTCCCGCGTATTCTTCAAGGGCTTCCACGCCCGTGACGGTTATTTCCGGATCCGCTTGCAGATACACGCCGCTTATGCCCTCCTGCATAAACAGGGCGGCGTTCACGGCGCTTACGGGTTTGCCGTTGAACTCTTTGGGTATAACCGCCGTTTCGCCATTGCCTTCAAGCGCGCCGCGCACTTCATATGAATCCGTCTGACTCACATAGCTGTATGTAAGCGTGCGGTTTTCCGAACCGAACTGCTGACCGAAAACGCCGCGGTCGAAGATGAACGCGGAATAAAACGCCGCCACCAGCAATATTATCACCGTGCACGCCACCGCCGCCGCGAAGGAAATGCCCTTCATTTTGGCTGCGTACAGGGAAGATATCACAATGACAGCCACCGTAGCAATATGCAACACCAGCCAAAGCGCCATTGCCGCCGTTGTGAGGGGAGAACCGGAGCCTGCGTCGCGGCAGAGCACCACGCCCAGCACGGCGCACAGCAGCGCGAGCAGCGCATAGCCTGCAAACAGCGCCGCGGAGTAGCGGAAGCGGAAGTTGGTTATCGCCGTCAAAGCTATGAACACCGCGTCCAGCGCCAGCAATAGCGCGGGGATCACGAAGTAAACGGGTTCAAAGCCGCCCACTCCCAGCGCGGTTATGACGAATATGTCCGCCAGCGCGGCGGCAGCCGCGGCAATTATTATCGGCCACTTGCGGCTTTTCAATGTTTTTTCCGTATAAGTGGATGCTCTCATTTGTTACCTCCTTTCCCCGCGTTGCTGCGCTTGTATTCGCTGCTGAGCACAGGCGCGGGCAGGTATCCTTCTTTTTCCATATTCTTTTTATCGAAGATATACTTATCTCCGCCCATAAAGAATATGATGAGTTCGTTGTCTTCATTGCACAGCTTTTTCTTTCCCAAATACCTGAGGCGGGTAAACGGGGAGAACATTCCGCGATATTTGACATACCGCTTTCTTGCCTCTTCCGTGCTCTTGGCGGACGCGCACAGTTCGCACCTGCCCGCACTGTCCAGCGCGGCATTTGTGAATATTCTGCCGCAGCAGGAGCACGCCTGCGTTTCTTCCTTTACGGTCATAGTCATCTTGTCGCGGGTGAAGCTCATATCCGGGGTAAAGTGAATGCGCCCTTCCGCGTCCTCAAACGCAACTTCCGGATAAGGGCAGTCCGTGCATATCCACTTCGGCTCGTCCGGCGTGCCCGCGTTTATCATCTGCGCGTCGCATACACAGCGCTTGCAATCGCGGTTGATACGCGGAACGTTTTTGCATTCCTTGCTTTGCAGGTGTTTTCCTATCTGACTGTATTTGATTATCTTTTCTATCTGCTCGGACGTAAGACCCAGATTTTCCGCGTCGGGATTTATCCTTATATCTTCCTTGTGCACTCTGCCGCCGTTGTCCGTATATCTGCACGATATGACGTTGTTGTCCATCAATTTTACGGTATGCCCGTTCACGCACATAAGCGTAACACCGCCGTTCATACCCACAAGGGCGCTGAGCGCGGGCTTGCCGTCGTGATACACGAAAAACGCGGAGTTTGTCCAGCGCACGTGCGATATTCCCAGCACGCTTATATTGCGGCACTCCAGGAAAGCGTCGTCGTGCGAGAGCTTTTCCGTAAGTTCGCCTATTATCTTTTCGTCCGTCTCCCCGAACCTGACGCATTCGTCAAAGGAATAGCTCATCTTTCCTTTGAGCAGTTTTTCCAAAGCGTTGAGCACGTCGTCTATAAGATGCGAAGACTCCGTCTTTTCCGCCCTCCCTGCGGCGCTTCTTTCGGGAATCACCTTATAAAGGCTGTCGTATATTCCCCTTGCCTCCGCTTCTATGACGGGTTCGAGTTCCGCGCTTGCCGCGCGCTTGCGGAAGTACACGCTGCACAACACGGGAACGGACGCGCCCGTGCCGCCGGACATCTCCGCTTTAAGGGAAATGCCGTATATGTCGTCGGACACGTTTTTGTCTTTCGCGGCGGATATGGCGGAACCTTTGAGCAGCGGGAAGAATATCTCCACCACTTTTTCCAGCACGACGCGGCACTTTTCCTTATCCGCATCGTTCATTGCCTTTTCCGGCTGTTTGAATTCCAGCAGGGAATACTCGTTATGATACGCCCTTGCCACGCTTTCTATAAAGCTCAGCCATTGCGCGGTGCCGTCGCCCGCGCCCGCGTTACCCGTGCGCAGCGTTTCAAACCAGCTTGCGCCCTCGCCTGTGAAGCGCATCGCCCTGCCGCTTTGTTCGGAAGAAGCGCTTGCCGAATATACAAATTCGTGAGTGGCGGTGACTATGCGTCCGTCCTTCACTTCCCTGACGTTCACCTTGTCAAAGGGCACGCTTTCGCCGAGCAGTTTACACACGCTCTCAAACGCTTTTTCGTACTCTTTTCCGATCACTATCCTATCCATAAGCGTTACTCCGTCCTATCGTTTGCCAAGATGGCTTTAATGTCCGCGACCTTGTTGGCTTCCGCCAGCAGATTGTCGCAGAACGCCTTGCCGCCGTCAAATTCGTACTTCCAAGCCGCGCGAATGTAAGTGGCAAAGGTGCGCGCCACAATGGGTCTTAACGTGCCTTTCCCGCAGGAAGGGCACTTGGCTTCCCACTTGTCGTTGAACGCAAGCACGTGCGGGCGGGGATAGCACTCCGCCTGATCGCACCTTGAACAGCTCTCAATGGCGTCCTTGCCCTGCCCCCATCTGCATTCGTCGGGGCATTCGTAACGGTTGGGGCAGGTGCTGCACAGCATTCCCAGATCCGCCACGCTGACGGCGGGATTGTCCTTGTATGCGGCAAGCACCGGACACCAGCCCTCCTTTTTTTCTTCCATTTTCTTGAAGAAGCGGCAGTGCGACATAGCGCACAGTTTGCTGCAATATACGCTCCTGTCCCCCGCTTCCCCGCTGTTGCACATTATGCCGCGCGAGTTGTTGTTTGCGGAGATACACATATATCCTTCTTCCGTGACCGAACGGGTAAACACCTTATCGCAGTCACTGCACTTAAAGTCGTATACGCTTATCTCCTCCATAAGCGTGCCCTTGGGGTCGTCCTCGCGGCAGCGCGGCGTTTCCTTGCAGTAAAGCTCCCCGTTCTTCTTTTTGACTTCATAGTCTTCCAAAGAATACAGTTTTACGCTTCTGCACACCGGACAGCGGACGGTGACCATTCGCTCACTGTTACTGCCCGCTATAATGGTGGCGTCCCCGCTGTTGCTGGACATAATGCCTATGCGCAGGAAGTACATCAGCACATAGCCTTCCAGCTTGTTCATATCCGCAAGCGAATATATGTAAACGTTCTTTTCGTCCTGTCCCAGGCGGAACACCCTGCCTATTCGCTGATCCATAGACAGCGGGTCCGGGGTCACTTCAAAATTTATTATCGTGCTGGATTTCTGCAGGTTCACGCCCTCTGTAAAGGAAGGGTCCTCCACCACGAGTATGGCGTCCTGTTTTTCGTTGAACGCCCTTACCGTTTCGTTCTTTTTGACGGCGCCGCCCGCAAGCAGCCTGCCCTTGAACTCCTTATCCTTTTTCAGTTCCTCTTCAAAGCGCTTTGCCACGGCGGCAGGGTCTTTCACGTCATAGTCGAAGAACACCAGCACGCGCTTGTCCTTGTGCTTTTTCAATATCTCTTTGACCACCGCCATTTTATGCGCAAAGCTGTCCGGTTCGAACTTGAACGGCATAAGCCTGTAATGCGCCTCTTCGGGATTGATGTTGATCATCTGACCGCCGTAGTATGTGCCCGAATTTTGCTTGAACATACTCTCCGGCATGCCCACTTTATTCATAATATGCGTGCTTAAAAATTCCGCATAAGCCTGCGCAAAGCCCCTGTTTCCGCGCACGTCGTCCAGATATTTTTTCAAAGACATCTTGGTGCCGTCGCTTATCTCCACCGCGCCTTCCGCGTAAAGGTTGGCAAGGTCCACCTTTATCTTGTCCCCCGCCAAACCTTCCGTCTGCAAAATGCCCGGCTCTTTTTCCATAGGGAAGAACAGGTAGTTTTGCAGCACCTTCTTCTTGGCTATGGAATTGGGCTGACGTATCATAATGGAGCGCAGCACGCCGTTGTGATAAGCGCTTGCCACGCGTTCGAGCACGGCGTTTCTTATCCCTTCGTCACTCTCCAAAAACTGCTGCACTTTAAGGAACTTTTCGCCCTCCGGCAGGGACTTGAAGTCGGTGCTTTCTTTATTCTTCTTCAAAAAGTTTTTGAAGGCGGGCATATGGTCTTCTTCCACCACCTTCACCTTTACCCTTTTGATAAACTCCATAACGGTGGTGGCGCCGTAACACACGTGGTTTTTGTAATACTCCTTCTCCTTGCGGTACTGTTCCGTGCGCTTGGAATCGTCCTTCTCGTCAAAGTCGGACGGATTGCCGCCGCCGCAGCGGATAAAGTACCACAGGCGGAACATATTCTCCAAATTGCCCGTGTGCGGCGTTGCCGAAAGCAGCAGGCAGTAAGTGGAGTTTTCCTGCTTTTTGGTCTGTATCATAAGTGAGAGCAGCTTCATAGCCTTGGCGTATCTGCCCTCCTCCGCGCAAAGGTGGTGCGCTTCGTCCACCACTATTACGTCAAACAGCAGTCTTTGCGTGTCCTCATGCCACAGGGCAAAGTCCTCCGCCTTTACTATGATGGGCTTGGACGGGCGCAGAATATTGCCGCCCAGCGCCTTGCAGTCCAAATCGGCGATGTCCATATCCGCGCCCGCTTCCAGGAGCGCGTCCTTTCCCAGACCGAACTGCATTTCCAGCACGCTCTTCCACGTGTCGTACACCTGATCGGGCACGATGAGCAGCAAAGAGCGCAGCTTGCCCCTTGCGGCAAGTTCGCTCAAAACCACGCACGCTTCATAAGTCTTGCCGCTGCCCACCACGTCCGCAAGCAGTCCGAAGCCGCGCAGATCTCTCAAAAACGAGAGCGCCGCCACGCGCTGATGACTCAAAATGACGTCATCGTTAAAGCCCAGCCTGACGGGCACGCCGTATTGGGAATCCGCCTGCTTTTTATAAGTGAGCGGGTCTATTTTGAAAAAGCCGAAGTCGTCGTATCTGTCCAGCTCTTCCACGGACTTGTTGGCGTCGTACACCTGCCTGTCAAACGACTTTTTGGTCGTGGCGATATTCGACCTTTGCACATCTCTGTCAAAGGCGTGATCGTCCACTTTTATTTTGAAATTCCTATCTGCCATCGTCCTCTCACTCTCCCGATATATCAAAGTCTTCCATTCCCACGAACTTAAGTTCTATGTCCGTGGCAGGCACCTCTTCCGTTTTGCCCCATATCTCCGGGGATTCGGATATAAGTTTTGCTATTCTCACCTTTTTTCTTTCGCTCGCCTTCTCCAGATTCCCGATGATGGGAGTGGCGCAGCCGTCCTTATCCACTATTACGCCTTCTTCGTAAGCAACCTGGCTGTGTATAAGCTTTACTCTCGTGCCCTTGTAATAATAGTAGATCACGGAATCCCTGCCGCCCGACACCACTTTCAAGCCCGCGCGCTCCGCCAAATGCTTTCTGCGCGCCGCCGCAATGACCTGGTTTTTCGAATGCTCGAGAAACACATGCCAAGCGTTGTATCTTTTGAAACTTTGCTTTTTGAGTACCGGATCGTTCTGCGCAAGATAGTCCAGCTGCTGTTTGGATATGGGCAGGGAGAATATCTCATCTCCTACGGTCCTTGGAGAGTCTTCGTTTTCAAGCCCCACGTTGCCTTTCGCGGTAAGCGCTTCGCCTTCCTTTATCACCTGCCCTTTGTCCGCTATCCATTCCAATACTTTATGCCCGAACATATCGTGCTCTTCTTGGCTGTTGCGATTGTAACGAGGGTAGAACCAGGTGGCGTAGGACAGAGAAAGGCGGGTCTTTACCTCTATATCATCCATAGCGACTATCGCCGCGCCCACGGCGGCGGCATATGTGGAATCCTCATAAGAGGCTATGGTAAAGCCGTCCTTATCCGTCTTTTCGTCGTCAAAGGTTATTATCTCTATTTTTTTCGAAAACGCCTTTTTTAAGGCGGTATCTATGTATTGAAGCAGACCGTAAGTTTCGGCAAGTCCGCCCGATATTATTATCTTATGCACGTCGGAGTTTATCTGCAGGGAAAGCTCGTTTATTATGTAGTCGGCTATCTCCTTGGCTACGCCCTGCACCCTTTGGGTTATGCCTATGCTGGCAACAAAGTCCTCGCGCGTGAGCTTGCGCTGTATGCGCAGGTCCCTGACCATATTCACGGGCACGCCTTCGGGGAAGATGTCCTTGCTTTCGGGCATACTGTGCAGTATTTTCGCCTTCTTTATGTCCTTCATAAAAAGGTACTGCTTTTCCCTGAGTCCCCTTTCCACTATATGTCCCAGCTGACCGGAAGAAGGCGTTCCCACCGTTTCCCTGTCACTTATCGTGCCTTCCATAAAATCGGCTACCGCCCTGTCCACGTCGTTGCCGCCCACTTTGCAGGGGGCGCTGTGACCGTCCGCGCCGTCTATCACCAGCTCTCCGTCCGTCTCCACGTTGGCGCGGGTGACGGAAATGTCCGTTTCTCCCAAGTCGAACACGAGTGCGGAATCCCCGTCGGAGATCACTTTGCGGTACTTGGCGTAAATGCTCAGCGCCCTTGTGGAACTGAGCGACTTGTCGGGAGTAATGCCGAACGCCTTTTCAGTGAGGCGGGACAGCTCCGTCTGATAGTCCTTGCTTGCGCCGGAGGGATACACCACCGCTATTTTCATATTGTCGGAAAACTCCGCCTCGCCCGCGCCGCGCAGACCGTTGCGCACAAGCTCGCTTCCCTTCTTCTGAAGTTCCGCCACGTCCTTGCGCATCTTCTTTTCCAGCTCGCGAATGCGGCTCTTTATAAGTTTGGCGGCGTATTCGAAAAACATCTCACACACGCGGCGAGGAGTGTCGTCCGCGTCGAAAGTCATCTTTCCGTCCACCATCTCATTGAAATCGGCGAGCATCTCCCTGCTCACGGGGAAGTAGAATTTGGGAAATTTTTTGCCTTCGCGGTAAAAACGCATATTGCGCGCGCGAATGGAAACAGCCTGCTTTCTGCCGCCGTTTTCCGACTGCACCGCGGCAAGAAGGTTGAGCAAAGATTTGATCTTTACAACCGTGGCGAAAGAAGCGTTGTTCCCCTTGTCCACATCGTAGCCGAACTTCCACGTTCTGCGCTGTTCGTCAAAATGGGCTATTGCGGGAATAGCGACCTCCGTGGGCAGCAATTTGCGCGCTATCTTACCGTAAAAAACCGCGCCCGTCTGCGCTACGTCAAAAGCGTAAGCCACTTTCAAAGTGTCGCTGCCAAGGTCCAAAGCTATGTTCAAATCAATGGTCATATCGTCCCCCTAATATTTTTATACATATGATATTCTAACACGATTCGACAATTAAGTCAACGTTTTTCTTAAAAATAAAAGTAAAATTAAAAACCTCGTTTTTTTAACTTTATTTTTCCGCTCCGTCCGCCGAACAGAAAAGTTGTTTTGCAAATTTTACCGACAAAAAAGCTCCGACAGACACCTGCCGAAGCTTTTTTGTTTATTTTCTCCTTGCCGCGCGGTTAAATTTCCACGGTGCCTTCAAACACTTTTACCGCGTCGCCCGTCATATACACGGCTGCGTCCGTATAGTTGACTATCAAATCTCCGCCCAGCAGACGCACGGTGATGTCCTCACCCTTCTTGCAGTAGCCGTTCAGGCAAGCCGCGACCGCCGTGGCGCACGCGCCCGTGCCGCAGGCGTAAGTTTCGCCGCTGCCGCGCTCCCACACGCGCATTTTCAGCGTATGGTCGTCCAAGACCTTGACAAATTCCACGTTCACGCCCTCGGGGAACAGCTCGCTCTCTTCAAAAGCGGGACCTATCTTGGCTATATCCAGGTTGTCCACGGCGGGCAGGAACACCACGCAGTGGGGGTTGCCCATAGAAAGGCAGGTCACGTTGTACTCCCTGCCGTCCACGGTCACGGTGCGGTCTATAACGTTCTTTCCGTCCAGCTTTACGGGAACGGCGGCGGGGGCGAACTCCGCCTTGCCCATATCCACGCGCACCTGAATGACCTCTCCCGCGCGGGTGATGACTTTCACGTTCTTAATGCCGGAAAGCGTTTCCACGGTAAATTCCTTCTTGTTCACCTTGTGCGTATCGTACAGGTATTTGGCAACGCAGCGAATGCCGTTGCCGCACATCTTGCCCTCGGAACCGTCCAGATTGAACATACGCATTTTCGCGTCCGCGACAGAAGAATCGCATATCAGGATAACGCCGTCGCCGCCTATTCCGAAGTGTCTTTCGGAAAGCCTGACCGCCAAGCCCTCGGGATTGTCCAGGTCGTTGCCGTTTGTGCAGTCGAAGTAGATATAGTCGTTGCCGCAGCCCTGCATTTTGACAAACTCTCTCTTCTCCCTGCCCGTGCGCAGTTTGTTGATGTCCACAAGCTCCGTGTTGTATTCGGAGTAACGGCTCATCAGGCTGTTGACCACCGCCTCCGCCGTGTCTATGGACGTAAGGCAGGGAATGGCGCGCTCTATCGCCTTGCGGCGTATCTTCACGCTGTCGCGCGTGGGCAGCTTGCCCTTTGCGGAAGTGGAGATGATGTAATTGACCTTTCCGCTTTCTATCAGAGTAAGGTTGTTGTCGAACTGATTCTGATGTATCTTTGCCACCACTATGACGTCGTTCATACCCGCCTTTTTGAGCACGTTCGCGGTGCCCTCCGTGGCGTAGATGGTGTATCCCAAATCGTCGAACTTCTGCGCTATCTCCGCTATCTCTCCCTTGTCCTGATCGCGGACGGTGATGAACACGCCGCCCTTCTTGCGCATCTTGTAGCCCGCCGCCACAAGTCCTTTGAACAGCGCCTCTTCCAGCGTGGAAGCTATGCCCAGCACCTCGCCGGTGGACTTCATTTCGGGACCCAGCTGCGTGTCCACGTTGCTCAGTTTTTCAAAGCTGAACACGGGCACCTTTACGGCTACGTAAGGGGAATTGCGGTAAAGTCCCGTGCCAAAGCCCATATCTTTCAGCTTCTCGCCCAAAATGGCGCGCGTGGCAAGGTCCACCATAGGTATGCCCGTGACTTTGCTTATGTAAGGCACGGTGCGCGACGAACGGGGATTGACTTCTATAACGTAAAGCTCTCCGTGATAGATAAGGTATTGGATGTTCACAAGCCCCACCGTGTGCAGGGAAAGCGCCAGCCTGCGCGAGCAGTCCACTATTCTTTCTATCATCTCGTCGCTTATGTTCCAGGAAGGATAAACAGCGATGGAGTCGCCCGAGTGGATACCCGTGCGCTCTATGTGTTCCATAACGCCGGGAATGAGTATGTCCTCTCCGTCGCAGATGGCGTCCACTTCTATCTCCGTGCCCATCAGATATTTATCCACAAGCACGGGGTTTTCTATCTTCTGCGCCAAGATGACGTCCATATATTGGGATACGTCCGCTTCGGAGTAGCATATCTCCATATTCTGACCGCCCAGCACGTAAGAAGGGCGCAGCAGCGCGGGATAACCTATCTCTCCCGCCACCTTTATCGCCTCTTCCTTGGTCATAACGGTGTAGCCGCGAGGGCGCTTTATCTCCAACTCTTCCAAAAGCTCGTCAAAGCGTTCTCTGTCCTCCGCCATATCGATGTATTCCGCCTGCGTGCCCAAGATGGGTATGTTCTTCTTGCGCAGCATTTTGGTCAGCTTGATGGCCGTCTGACCGCCGAACGCCACCACCACGCCGTCCGGCTTTTCCGTGTTGATTATGGACAGCACGTCCTCGTTTGACAGCGGCTCGAAGTAAAGTCTGTCGGCGGTATCGAAGTCCGTGGACACGGTTTCGGGGTTGTTGTTGACTATCACCACTTCATAGCCCCTGGCTTTGAGCGCCCACACGCAGTGCACGGAAGCGTAGTCGAACTCTATGCCCTGTCCTATCCTTATGGGACCGGAACCGAACACTATCACTTTTTTCTTCTTGCTCTTCAAGTTGTCTATGAACTCGCGCGCTTCGTTTTCGTCGTCGTAAGTGGAGTAGAAGTAAGGCGTCTGCGCGGCGAACTCTGCGGCGCAGGTGTCCACCATTTTATAAGAAGCGTAACGGGGATTTTTCACCTTCTCTCCGCTTATGTTTTCTATCGTGGAATCCAGATATCCCATCTTCTTGGCGCGCAGATACAGCTCGTCCGTGAGCGGTTTTGAAGCCAGCTCCTTGTCCATTTCCGTCAGATTTTTCAGCTTGGCGATAAACCACGGGTCTATCTTTGTTATCATATTGATGGCGGATATCTCCACGCCTCTCTTCAGCGCCTCGTATATCACGAATATCCTTTCGTCGTCGCAGTCGTGCAGTTTGTCCCACACCTGCGCGTCCGTCCAGCTTGCGTACTTTTTGTCCGTAAGGCTGTCCTTGGATATCTCCGCGCCGCGCACCGCCTTCATTATCGCCTGCTCAAAAGTGGTGCCTATTGCCATCACTTCGCCCGTGGCTTTCATCTGCGTGCCCAGCTTGCGGTTCGCGTAATAGAACTTATCGAACGGCCACTTGGGGAATTTGACGACTATGTAGTCTATGGAAGGTTCAAAGCAGGCATACGTCTTGCCCGTGACTTTGTTGAGTATTTCGTCCAGCGTATAGCCTATCGCTATTTTGGTAGCCACCCTGGCAATGGGATAACCCGTGGCTTTACTTGCCAACGCGGAAGAACGGCTGACGCGGGGATTTACCTCTATGACCGCATACTCGAAGGAGTCGGGCTTTAAGGCGAACTGCACGTTGCAGCCGCCGTTCACGCGCAGCTTGTTGACTATGCGCAGCGCCGCGGTGCGCAGCATTTCGTACTCCTTGTCCGCCAGCGTTACGGCGGGAGCCGCGACTATACTGTCGCCGGTGTGCACGCCCACGGGGTCGAAGTTTTCCATCGAGCATATGGCTATGGCGTTGCCCTTGGAGTCGCGCATCACCTCAAACTCTATCTCCTTCCAGCCGCTTATGCACTTTTCCACGAGTATCTGATGTATGGGCGAAACGCGCAGACCGCCGGAAGCTATCTCTATGAACTGAGCTTCGTCGTCCGCTATGCCGCCGCCGCTGCCGCCCAGCGTGAATGCGGGGCGCACTATCACGGGATAGCCTATCCTTCTTGCCACGGCAATGGCGGTGTCTATATCCTCGGCGATGTCGGAGGGAATGACCGGCTCGTTTATCTCCGCAAGCGTTTCCTTAAAACGTTCCCTGTCCTCCGCCCTGTCTATGGTCTCGGGATCCGCGCCCAGCAGTGTGACGTTCATCTTGTCCAAAAAGCCTTCCTTGGCAAGCTGCATTGAAAGCGTAAGACCCGTCTGTCCTCCCAGCGTGGACAAAAGGCTGTCGGGACGCTCTTTTTCTATAACTCTTTTGACGGTGGTAAGCGTGAGCGGCTCTATATATATCCTGTCCGCCACGGCGTTATCCGTCATAATGGTGGCGGGGTTGGAGTTGACAAGCACCACTTCCAAGCCGTCCTCTTTAAGCGCGCGGCACGCCTGCGTTCCCGCATAGTCGAATTCCGCTGCCTGACCTATCACGATAGGACCGGAGCCTATCACCATTACTTTATGCAAATTCTTGTTGAGCGGCATTTACTTTACCTCCATCATATTTATAAATCTGTCGAATAAGAAGCGGGTATCCAGCGGACCTGCGCACGCTTCGGGGTGGAACTGCACGGAAAACGCGTTCGCCTTGGTGTAATTCACGCCCTCGCAGGTGCCGTCGTTCACGTTGACAAAGCTCACGTAGCCCTTGTCCGCGGGAAGGGTGGCTCCGTCCACGGCGTAACCGTGGTTTTGGGAAGTGACGTATATCCTGCCCGTATCCGTCTCCTTGGCGGGCTGATTGCCGCCACGGTGTCCGTACTTGAGCTTCATCGTCTTTGCGCCCTGCGAAAGCGCCATAAGCTGATGCCCCAGGCATATGCCGAACACGGGCAAGCCGCCGTCCATAAGTTTGCGCACCTGCTCTATTTCGTACACGTTCTCCGCGGGATCGCCGGGGCCGTTTGTGAGCATTATGCCGTCGTATTCACCGCCGAGTATCTCTTCTGCGGGGGTGGAGCAAGGGAACACGGTGACTTCGCAGCCGCGCCCGGTAAGTTCGCGCTCGATGTTCGACTTGCTGCCGTAGTCCACAAGCGCCACGGAATACTTCTTCTCTCCGTGTGCGGGGATAATACTCTTTTTCTTGCAGGAAGTCGCCTGCACGGCGCCCTTTACGGCGTACTCTTTCAGCGCCTTCTTCTGCGCGCGTGTGAGTTCGGGAGAAGAGGTGATGATACCGTTCATAACGCCCCTTTCACGCACTATCTTGGTGAGGTGGCGGGTATCTATCCCCTGTATGCCGATTATTCCGTGCTCCTTCAAAAAGTCGCCCAATCTGCCCTTGCAGCGGAAGTTGGAGGGATATTCGCACAAATCGCGCACTATGTAGCCTTTAAGCCTTATACCGTCGCTTTCAAAGTCCTCGGGGATAACGCCCACATTGCCGATGAGGGGAAATGTCTGCACCACTATCTGCCCGTAGTAGCTGGGGTCTGTGATGGTTTCCAGGTAGCCCGTCATTGCGGTGGTAAACACCACTTCGCCCACGGCTTCTCCCTGCGCGCCCATCGAAGTGCCTTCGAAAACGTCGCCGCTTTCCAAAATCAGATAAACCTTGTCCATAAGCCCGTCCTTATTCGTTTATTTCTTCTGCTAAGAAGTTTGTTTACTTTTGTTTCCGCCGCCCTTCGATACGGACGCAATGTCCCGCGTTGTAAAAAACCTTGGCGGAAAAGCCAAGGTTTAATAATTGCGACTGCCGGCAGATATTTTGAGAAAAAGACCGCAAAGTTCCGAATATACTTCGGAACGGGTGAAGAGCTTGGCGGTTGCTGTTTGCTGCAAAATCTTCCTTCTCACGGCGTTTCCCTCGCGGTATTTTATATAGTATAGCACAACGAATCCGATTCTTCAATTATTTTGAGCTTTTCAAACGGATTTTTTTTCGCGTAAATAATTTTGTGCGCAAAGGCGCAATTTTCTTTACTTTTTCACGCAAAAATTTTATACTGATTCTGTATTTATTTTTTTGCGCGCACAAAGGAGATAGGCTATGATGGATATGAACGAAATTTTCGGAACGCTGGTTTTCAACGACGCGGTCATGCAAGAGCGTCTGCCCAACGCCACTTATAAGGAGTTGAACAAATGCATCAAAGAAGATCGCTCCCTCACCTTGGAAGTTGCCAACGTGGTGGCTAACGCTATGAAGGATTGGGCGATAGAAAAGGGCTGCACCCACTTTACGCATTGGTTCCAGCCTATGACGGGCGTCACGGCGGAAAAGCACGACTCGTTCATCTCCCGCGCGAAAAACGGCAAGGTGATAATGGAGTTTTCCGGCGCGGAACTCATAAAGGGCGAACCGGACGCCTCCTCCTTCCCTTCCGGCGGACTGCGCGCCACGTTCGAAGCGCGCGGCTACACGGCGTGGGACCCCACCTCTTATGCGTTTATAAAGGACGGCACGCTGTGCATTCCCACCGCGTTCTGCTCCTACGGCGGTCAGGCGCTGGACAAAAAAACGCCTCTGCTGCGTTCAATGGCTGCGATAAACCGCCAGGCGCTGCGCATTCTCCGCTTTTTCGGCAAGGACGCGGAACACGTGGACACCACCGTGGGACCCGAGCAGGAATATTTCCTTATAGACAGAAAGGTATACGAAAAGCGCAAGGACCTGGTGTATACGGGCAGGACCATTCTGGGCGCCCCCGCACCCAAGGGTCAGGAGCTTGAAGACCACTATTTCGGCGCGATCAAAACGCGCGTCAGCGAATTTATGAAGGATCTGGACCGCGAGCTGTGGAAGCTGGGCATACTGTCCAAGACCAAACATAACGAAGTGGCTCCCGCTCAGCACGAACTTGCACCCATATTCACTTCTACGAACATCGCCACCGACCACAATCAGCTGACGATGGAAACTATGAAGAAAGTGGCTGCGCGCCACGGTATGGCGTGCCTGCTGCACGAAAAGCCGTTTGCCGGCGTGAACGGAAGCGGCAAGCATAACAATTGGTCTATGAGCACGGACAAGGGCGAAAATCTGCTGGATCCCGGCAGCACTCCGGAGGACAACGCGCAGTTTCTGCTCTTCCTCTCCGCCGTTATAAAGGCGGTGGACGAATATCAGGACCTGCTCCGCCTTTCCGTGGCAAGCGCGGGCAACGACCACAGGCTGGGCGCGAACGAAGCGCCGCCCGCCATCGTGTCTATGTATTTGGGCGAAGAGCTGGACGGCATTTTAAGCGCGATAGCGGAAGACAGACCTTACTCCAAACGCGCCAAGTGCGAAGTGGAAGTGGGCGTCAAAGTGCTCCCGCACTTCCCCAAGGATTCCACAGACCGCAACCGCACTTCCCCGCTTGCGTTCACGGGCAATAAGTTCGAGTTCCGTATGCTCGGCTCCACCTTCTCCATAGCCGGTCCCAACATCGTGCTCAACACGATAGTGGCGGATTCGCT
Source organism: uncultured Clostridia bacterium (assembly GCA_944380395.1). Lineage (GTDB taxonomy): Bacteria > Bacillota > Clostridia > Christensenellales > UBA3700 > Alloclostridium. Next base: position 41,829 of record CALWHM010000002.1, read on the forward strand.
GGACAAGTTCGCAGACAGGCTGGACGCCGCCAAGGGCGATATTATGGACGAAGTGACCGCCATAATAAAGGATACCTTCCTCAAACACCGCCGCATAATCTTCAACGGCAACAACTATTCCGACGAATGGGTGAAAGAAGCGGAACGCCGCGGACTGCTCAACCTGCGCACCACCCCCGAAGCCATGCCGCTGTTCAAGTCGCGCAAGAATATAGACCTGTTCGTGCGCCACGGCGTGTTCACGGAAGAAGAAGTTATCACCCGTACGGAAATTTTCCTGGATAATTACTGCAAAGTCCTGCATATAGAGTCGCTCACAATGCAGGAAATGCTCATACGCGATATTATCCCCGCCGTGAATAAGTATATTAACGACCTTTCACGCTGCATAATCCATTCCGTGGAAGCCTGCCCCGCCGCAAATATGACCGCTCAGGCAGATATGGTAAACAAGCTGTCTTCCCTCATCGCGGAAGCATATAAGCAGGTGGGCAATCTGAAAGCCGCCACGGAAAAGACGGAGAAAATAGCCGACGTGGAGAAAAAGTCAATGACTTATAAGGATAAGGTCCTGCCCGTTATGACCAAGATCCGCGCCTGCGCGGACAGTATGGAGCAGCTCACCTCCGCCGAATACTGGCCTATGCCCACTTACGGCGAAATCCTCTTCTCCGTCAACGAGTAGCAGCGCGTGGCGGCAGCGAGCCGGGAGCGTGTGACGACAGCGAGCCGGGAGCGCGTGGCGGCAGCGAGCCGCTGCACCCTTAACCGCCTTGAAGCGGCTTTGCAAAACGGCGCAAAACAACTCCCTGCAAAAGTTTTTCTGTTATTAAAAATTATGCCTTGAAGACGGTCTTCAAGGCATATTTGATTAGATTATTTGCGCCTGTACACAACTGTCACATATCTTTATGGACAGTGTCTGGCGAATATTATAGAGGAGAAATTGGTCCGCTTCTCTCCACTCAGTAACCTGCGTCATAATCCACGTTGGCGACCTGTCCTCCGTCACAGAAAACGGAAAGCTTTTCAGCTATATCCTCAACGGCGACGTTTTCGGCTTCAGAAGCGTGTATTGCGCAATGAGGTGACATCACGACGTTTTTGAATTTCCAGAAAGGATATTTTGAAACGCTCCTTGCCGCCTCTTTTTCAGATCTTCCCTGCGCCACCGACCAGACGTCCGAAGCGAAGCCGGCAAGACTCCCTCTCTCAAGCAGCCCAAATATCTTTTCTTCTTTGAGCGTCTCCGCCCTACCGACGTTTATTATGAATTTGCCGCTCAACAGAGAATAATCATCATCAGACAACAGTTTTATGCTGTCGTCTGTTTTTGGCAGCGCGAACAACAAAACGTCGCTCTCCGTCAAAAGCGCATGCACTGACTTCTTCTTTACGCCCTGAGGTACTTTTTTCCCTCTATCTGGGACCAGGACAACGCAACCGAAGGACGTAAGCAATTTTGCGTATTCTCTGCCAACAGCTCCGAATCCGATTATCCCGACAGTCTTGTTTCTCAAAGCGCTCCAGCTTGATCTTCCTGCGTTCCAATTCCCCTCCAGAAGATCGCCATGAAGTTCAATTACCCTGTGAAGAAGCGCCAAGGTCAACGCAAACGCATGCTCCGCAACATAAGGCGCGCAAGCATGAGAGACCGTGAGAGCAATTCCGCGGTCTCTCATCTCGACAAGAGGGAATTTGTCCGCACCCGCCTTTGGAGCGAAAACTGCCTTCAGATGCCTCATGGCATTCAGCTTTTCGCTGTCGAGCGAAGTGCCAACATACGCCTCGCACTCCGTCTCACATTCGCAGAAGACATTGCCCTTTTCTTCAAGAGATTTTTTTATTGTTTCGGGAAAACGCGCCACATATTTTTTTTCAATGAATATTTTCAATACAGACCCCCATCATTTTACGATTTTTCTGACCACAACACCCGTTATGATCGTAAGAAGGAATATTCCCAGTATTGATTCCGCATATGCGGCATAAAGCATCGCAGACGGCAAATCTCCGTAAACCACGTCCAAATTGAAGAAATACTTTAGAGAGTTCATAAAAGAGTCAACAATTACGCCCTTGACCGTATCCGTGTCGGATAATGCGATGTATATGCTTGAAAATGCAAATATCGAAACGAGCATTGAAATTAAGTTGTTTGTTATGCGTATTCCCCAACCAAAACACTTCCCGATCGTAAAGTATGCTACAGCATACAGCATTTTCACCAGCCATATCAGCGGCTTCGCTATTGTCCCGAATTTATTGAGTTTCTTCCCCGTCTGTTTGATCCTGAGATACATATTGACGTCTCTCAATATGTACAGACACTGATCACTTTCGCTGAACATATTACGTTCGATATATGAAGAATACAGCGCAAGCACAAGCATTGACAGCCTTTTCAATCCGGCAACACCTTCTTTCTTTTCCAGACGATACCTTTTCCACAATTCTTTAAATCTCACAGTCTGAATCTGAAGTTTTTGAATAATAGCACCGCTTTTTATATCGAATTCCGGCATATTGTCAGAGACCAAAGTGTCTATTTTCGACATTCCGACTGCAATTTTGTCCACGCCAGCGCCGTAGTCGAATTTGATTTCGCCTATTTCCGACATGCTTATTATTTCAACAAGTTTCAAAATACTATTAAATACGTCGATCCTTCCGCACCGGGAATCGAGGATTCTGACGTTTTTTACTTCCTTGCTCTTGTTAAAAATAACATTGTCCACTGCACATCTCTCGAAAACTAGCGCGTCCACTCCGCTGTTGTAATATTCGAAATTGCCTATCTTGCAATTGATGAAATGTACGTTCCTGCCGAGAACTTTTTTGAGAGAAAGCTTCCTGAACTCACAATTGTCAAACACAAGCTTTTCCTGATCTCCCGAAAGAATAATGTCCTGTATGCAGAGAGGGTCTTCAAAGACGAGATCTTTATACTCGCCCGAGATCGCTTCCCTGACCACTTTTTCGCCTAAATTAGACGACTTTTTAATCCCCAGAGAATTTAAATCTTCCATATTAGCCTTTTCCCTCTATATAGTCCAGCAACACGGAGTAACCGTCTCCTTCGCCGTCTGTTTTACCTTCGCTCACAAATCGTATAATCTCTTTCATAGACTTGTCGGAATCGGAATTGCATATCACCAGTCCGTAAGGCTTCTTCCCGTTTTCAAGCGCGGACGCTATGTCCGCAAACTCCTCCTTTGCGGCAGAATATCGTGCCTTTCGCTGATCTTCCAGTTTTTCTCTGGAATTCAATCTTTGCCTTATCTGTTCAAGCGGCGACCATATCAGAATATGACAAAATGGTATGCAATTTTCCAGCAAAAATTTTTCCAACACGTAATAATTCTCTAGTTTCCCTACGTGGATGACTGGGCATTTTCCGTGTGATAAGTAATACTTCAATCTCTTGCCATCTATGCCGTAAAACCTGCCGTACCGCCTGTGATACTGAATGAAATCACCCCTCCGTGCTTTTTTCATGAACCTATCTAAAGTTATGTTGGAATACCCTGGTTTGCGTTCTGTTTCGTCCGGTATACCTCTGTGTTTCTTGAACATGATAAACGAGGGGTCTGCGTCGCAAAGCAGTCTCGTGATGGTATCTTTTCCGCTCGCCGGGGGACCGGAAAGCAAAATCACTTTTGAATCCATTTTATCAACTTGTCAACCTCCTCGTTCAAATTTCTGTCCACTTCGTTGTAAAAAATATATGCGCAGAAAGCGTTGTCTGGAGCTATATCTGCAATCAATGAACTATATTCATACCAGTTTGCAAGCTTATAGCGATCCCTGGAAGCGTTGCGCCTTGAGACTCTGGCATATTCCAGATTTTCATCGTGATTAATCCATACGAATTTGACGACAACACCAATTCTGTCAAGATACGGCTTGTTTATCATTTCCGAAAACTTATTGAAATCCTGCACTACAGCAATCATTGGGATAGTCAACACAACGCTGTTGCCGAGTTCCAGGTTTTCACGACAAAGCTTCAACGTCACGTCATATTCAATTGGTCTGATCTTTTCGCAGTAAAATTCTGATTCTCTGTCACCTTCGTTGGATCCGCTAGCGCAAAGAATGAAATCGGTGTATTGTCTCGTCACCGTGTCCTTATCAATATAAGTCCATTTCATCTTTTCCGAAACAGCCTTTCCAACAGTCGTTTTTCCCGCTCCAGCGCATCCTGCAATGATAACAAACGTTGTTCTCTCTGCTTTTTTTAATCTTCCGAGCATAAAATAACCTCCCCCGTATTATTGAATATTATATCATGTTATTACGCGAACGACGTCGAATTGCTTTTTTCGATGTCTTTGATCATGCGCTGGGGGCGATGACTGTCCGCGCAGAACACGCCCTGTCGATATACGTTCCTACTATCTCCATATCGTTGTACTTGGTGTATTCGGTGCACTGCTTGATCTGCCCTCGATGCTCTCTTCCGGTTGTCGCTCGAATACAAGCGCAAATGACATAAGAATAGCATCTACATATCCCGAATGTGCATTTCAACTCCGTTTTGTACAATTGCTATGCGATACATTTTTCTCCTTATATTCAGACCCATTGCCTTTTATGTAATGCTTTACTATCCCACCAATCGACTACCGTATTATCATTTAGAATTTTCGCATTTGCGTCTTACTATGAAAATTTATTTACTGTTTATATATCGGTAATGCCATATGGCGGAATATGTTTATCTATAAGCACCTCAAAATCTTATTTATATTTATTATAGCATAGTTTTTCTATGCAGTCAATGCTTACATTTGCCTTTTTCGGCAGGCTTAGGTTAGCATAATCTTTGCGTAAGTCAATGGAACAAACGAAATAAAGTCCGCAAAACGACGTTGCAATCTCTTAAAGTCTACGCTTATAAGCGCGGATATCAATACTCTTCAGATGAATGTTGCTGCTTGGTTGCATATGACCTAACACATTGCTGCGTGCATTCTTTTTTCCTTGAAAAAATAGAGCATCCCTATCTGCTTGATAAAAAGTTCTCTCCGCCTCAGATTGTTACGGATACTTTGTCCGAATATTGCGATAATCCTAAGCACGATATATTTGATACTATATATATTGACAAACAAGAAATCGAATAAATATCAATAAGAGTCGCTGCGCCTAAAACTTTATTTATTCAAAAAAGAGGAAGTCTCCCTTCCTCTTTCTGCCCTTACTTTTTATATGTGCATTATTATTTCCCCCGAATTTATGTCCTGATACATCACCCAATAGCCCGCGCCCTCTTCTTCCACGGGCAGCCAGCCGCGGCACTCGGGGCGCACCGACGGCGGGCGGGAATTATCCTTGTCGGGCACTCCGTAACACAGATAGCGCGCCTTCCCGTCCTCGTCGGCGATAACGCCCACCACGTACTCTCCGCCCTCGCCCGTAACGCTCACCCACGCGGAGTTGGGAATTATCTTTTCCAAATTCTCCTGCTTGGGATAAGCGGCGAAAAGCTCTTCCAAATTCTCCTTTATCTCGTCCAAAAAGCCGGCTTTTCCGTCCCTGCCCCTGTTTTTTGTCTTTTTTCCGCCCGACTTTTTAGCGGCGGGCGCGGCGTTTTCCTGCTTTGCCTCTTCTTTTTCTGCTTGCTCTTTCTCCGCTTTTGCTTGCTCTTTTTCTTGCTCTTTCTCCGCGCTTTCTTCTTCCTTTTCTTCGAGCGCGCTTACGCTTGCTTCGTCACGCTCTTCTTGCGCGCTTTCTTCAAACGCGTCCTCTCCCGTCTGAGCCTCGTCGAATACGGGAGCGGGGGAAGAGAGCGCGATTATCGCCCCGCCTTTTACTATGCGCGCCGCCACGCGGCTTTCGCTCGTGAGCGGATAAGGCAGATTGAATCTGCTTGCGGCGGGCGCGGAAAAATATCTGCCGTCCACCATCAATTCCGCAATGGCGCCCTCGGGGCAATGCGTCTTTACCTCTCCCGTGGTCCTGCCGCCGAAGTATTCCAATTTGATAAGCCCGGGCGCGCCGCCGTCCGTGCGCGCAAGCACTATGTTTTTCTTGACAACGAACATAAAAAACCTCCGAAGGTATCGGAAGTTATCTTGGCAGCGCCGCTTTCCGATACTGTTTAAGCATATGCCGCGAAGGTTTGCAAAATACCGAATATTACTGCTTTTTCAAATTTTCCGCAAGTTTTATAAAGTCTTCCACGCCCAGCTTTTCCCCGCGCACGCGCACGTCGAAGCCGCAGCTTGTCAGCAGTCCTTCCGCTTCCCCGCGCGTAAGGGAAAACGCCGCGCACAGGTTGTTTGCCAAAGTCTTGCGCCTCATTGCAAACGCCGCCCTGATGATTTTTTTCACAAGCTGTTTGTCCGCTCCGTCATACTTGTCGTGCATATCTATGCGCACGACGCAGCTGTCCACATTGGGGCGCGGAGTAAACATAGTGCGCGGCACTATGCGCGTTATGCGCGCCGTTCCTTCCAGCGCCACCGCGGCGGTTATCGCGCCGTAGTCTGCGGTGCCGGGCGCTGCGATAAGCCGCTCTCCCACTTCCTTCTGCACCATTACGGAGACGCTTTCGGGCTTGTGTTCCCTCTCCAAAAAGCGCATTATAACGGGAGTCGTGATGTAATAAGGCAGATTGGCGACCAGCTTGTATGCTCCGCCCAAAATGCCGTCCAGCTCCTCATCGCTCTCCTTCATAATGTCGCGGAATATTACTTCCGCTTTGTCGTCCAGCCCAGCCAGTGTTTGTGAGAGTACGGGCGCCAAATTTTTGTCTATCTCATAGCTTATCACCCTGTCCGCCTTGGCGGCAAGCGCGGCGGTGAGCGTGCCTGCGCCCGCGCCTATTTCCAGCACGGTGCCGCCCGTCACGCCCGCTTCGTCCACTATCGCGGCAAGCAGGTTTTTATCCGTGATAAAATTTTGTCCGAACTTTTTTTCAAAGGAAAAATTCGCCCCTGCAAGTATGTCCGCTATGCTCATATGAGTTTCCTCACCCTGAGTTTTGCGCCTATCCCGCGCGCTATCTCCGCCGCCTTTTGCAGCTGTTCGGCGGGTACGCAGTCCACTATGCTCAAAACCACGTTTCCGCCGCACGCCACGCACCTTTTGGCAAAGTCAAGCATAATATCGAACGCCTTCAAGCCGAAGCGGCTGTGACAGAGCTTGTCGTAAGACTGCGCGTCCGTGGCGTTGAGGGATACGTTGATGGTGTCTATGCACTTTGCCATGCGCGGCGCTATATCCCTGCCCAAAATGGCGCTGCCCTGTCCGTTTGTGTTTATCCTGGTCTTTATGCCCCTGTCGTGGGCGTAGCCTGCCAGCATCTCCACCAAATCAAAGCGGGCGCTCGGCTCCCCGTAGCCGCAAAATACCATCTCCTTATAACGGCTGAAATCCATCTTATCCAAAATTTCCGTAACGTCGGAGTAGGAAGGCTCCCTGTCCAGCCAAAGGTCGTAGTCTCCCTCCCCTTTATGACTGCCGAATTCCCTGCCGTCCATCACAGACTCGTGATTGCGCAGGCAGAATTCGCAGGCGTTGGAACAATAATTGGTGAGATTTATATATATGTTTCCGTAAATGGTGTAGACGTAAGTATTCATTTCCGCCTCCGATCAAAAACCGTAGTACCGCCGCGCGTTTTCCGCCGTCAGTTTTGCCGCCTCTTCGGCGCTTATGCCCAATATTTCCGCCATCTTTTCCACAACGTATCTGACATACGCGGGGCGGTTCACCTGCCCGCGGAAGGGCACGGGCGTCATATAGGGGCAGTCCGTTTCCGCAAGCAGTCTGTCCTTGGGAACGGCGCGGACTATCTCGTCCTTTTTGGCGTTTTTGAACGTTATCACTCCGCCGAAGGCAAAGTACGCGTCAAATTCCCCGAACCGCTCGACCATCTCGCGGCTGCCGCCGTAACAATGCATCAAAACCCCGTTTTTCAGCAGCTGCCTGCACTCGCTCAAAATGGCAAACGCGTCGCCGTAAGCGTCGCGTATATGTAAATTGACGGGCTTTTTCGCCCTGTGCGCCATTTCCAGCTGCGCTATAAACACATCTTTCTGCACGTTTCGGGGAGCTATCTCATAGCAATAATCCAGACCTATCTCCCCCACCGCCACCGTTTTGGGCAGGGCGGCAAGCGCCAGATATTCGTCGATATGCCCCTTCTCGAACCCTGCCGCCTCCTCCGGGTGACAGCCCACGGCGCAATATACGCCCTCGTGCCCCTCCGCCAGGGCGGAAGCGCGGTAAGAAGAGGCAAGGTCAAAGCCGTTTTCCACCACGGCAAACAACCCGTCCTGCGGCATACGCGCTATCTCTTCCTCCGCGTTCAGCCGCTCGTCCAGCAGATGGCAATGACTGTCTATCAGCATATTATGAAATATCGCTGCCCGCGGGCATATCCGCGTCGGGTCTGAGCAAAGTCAACTTTCCTTCGGGAGAAGAAGCGCAAAGCAGCATTCCCTGAGAGAGTATGCCGCGCAGTTTGACAGGCTTTAAGTTGGCTACCACCACCACTTTTCTGCCCACCATATCCTCCGGCGCATAATACTTTGCTATGCCGCTGACTATCGTGCGCGGTTTTTCCTCGCCCAGATCCACGGTTGAGCACAAGAGTTTATCCGCTTTTTCCACCTTTTTGCAGTCGAGTACAATGCCCACTTTCAGCTGCACTTTGTCAAAGTCTTCTATGCCTATCTCTTGCTTTTCTTCACTGTTTTCCGCGGTTTTTTCCGCCCCTGCCCCCGCTTTTTGCTCCTTTTCTTCGGAAAGCGCTTGGGCTATTTTTTCAAGCTCTTTCAATTCTTTGTCTATATCCAGCCTGTTGAAAAGATTTGCGCCCTTGTCCACCTTTGTGCCGAAGCTCATAGGCTTTGATAAGGACTCAAACGTGCGCTCGCTCTGCGCAACGCCCAGCTTGTTCAAAATCTTTTCCGCCGTTTCCGGCAAAAACGCCTGCAACACTACGGCGCAAGCGCGTATGGCTTCCGCCAAATTGAACAGCACGCTTGAAAGGCGGACCTTGCCCTCTTCACTGCCGCCCAGCGTCCAGGGTGCGGTTTCGTCAATATACTTGTTCGCGCGGCGCAGCACTTCCCACACGGCGTCCATAGCGGTGGTGACGTTGGGCTTTTTCAGCTCCTTCCTCACCTTGTCCAAAAGCCCCGCCGTGAGCGCTTTGAGTTCTCCGTCCGCATTTTCGTCGTCGCCTACGGGCTGAGGCACGGCGCCGAAATACTTGTCTATCATCGCCGTGGTGCGCGAAACCAGATTGCCCAGCGTGTTGGCAAGGTCGGAGTTATAAGCGCGCACAAGCATTTCGTTGCTGTACTCCCCGTCCTCTCCGAAAGGCACGATGTGCAGGATATAATAACGCAGGGTGTCCACCCCGTATCTGTCGCTCAAAATAAAGGGATCCACCACGTTGCCCTTGGACTTGCTCATCTTGCCGCCGTCGAACATTATCCATCCGTGTCCGAACACCTTTTCGGGAAGAGGCAGATCCAGTGCCGTAAGGAACGCAGGCCATATGACGGAGTGGAATCTCACTATCTCCTTTGCCATCATATGCACGTTTGCCGGCCAATACTTTTTGAACAGTTCCTCGTCGTCGCTCGCGTACCCGAGCGCGGTGATATAGTTGAAGAGCGCGTCCAGCCACACATATATGACGTGCTTTTGATCAAAGGGCACCTTTACGCCCCAATCAAAGGAAGTGCGCGATACGCACAGATCCTGCAAGCCCGGCTTTACGAAGTTGTTCAGCATCTCCTTGCGGCGGGACGCAGGCATAAGAAAATCTCCTTCCGAAAGCAGTTTTTCTATCACGCCCTGATACTTGCTCAGGCGGAAGAAGTAGCTCTCCTCGCGCGCGGTCTGCACCTCTCTGCCGCAGTCGGGGCACTTGCCGTCAACAAGCTGACTTTTCGTCCAGAAGGATTCGCAGGGCACGCAGTACATTCCCTCGTACTCGCTCTTGTATATGTCGCCCTTTTCATAGAGCTTTTCGAATATCTTCTGAACGGCTTTTTCGTGATATTCGTCCGTGGTGCGTATAAACTTATCGTAAGTGATGTCCAAGCGCTTCCACAGTCTTTTCAGATCGTCCACAAGCTTGTCCACATACTGCTTGGGCGTCACCCCCGCCGCCTCGGCGGCGCGCTGTATCTTCTGCCCGTGCTCATCCGTGCCCGTCAGGAAAAACACGTCCTTTCCGTCCAGGCGGTTGAACCGCGCAAGCGCGTCGCAGACAACGGTGGTGTAGCACGTGCCGATGTGCCACTTGCCGCTGGGATAGTATATGGGAGTTGTGATATAATACTTTTCTCTTTCCATATTATGCTGCCTTAAAGGCGGTTATATAGGTGCTCAGTCCGCTAGATTCCATAAACTTGGGCAGGGGCTTGGTGATCACCGTGGTCTTGGTGCTGTCTTCGGGGTCGGTGACGGTATACGTCTTTTCGTTTTCGTCGTAAGCGTATTTGGAGTCCGTGCAGCCCTCTTCTCCCACTTCCCAATAACCGGAAGCCACAACGCCAGCTATCATCCATTCGCCGCCGTCCTTGGCGTAATCAAGGGAGCTGAGCGCCGCCACGGAAGTATAGTTGCCCGTGATGGAGTTGATATAGAAGTAGAACGTCACTTCCGCGCCGTCCACGGTGCGCGTGATGACGGAAGAGGAGATGTAGTCCACATACACGGTGTCCGTGGTGTTGTCCATCACCTTGCCCAGCGCGTATTCTTCGTCCAGATTGAACTTGTAAAGCGCATTGGAAACCGTATAGTACAGATACTTGCCCGCAACGTTGTTGTTGGTGGCGTTCGCCGCTTCGTCCCTCACCGCTATAATGGTGGGAGCGCCTTCCAGCGCCTGCTGCGTGCCCTCGTCGTCCTTGCCGATATTCACGGTGCGGGGCGTGCCGTTGTCGTTATAGTAACGGTTGATATTGGAGCTGCTCACGGAAAGCACGCCGTAATCGTAGCTCACCGCCTCCACGGAAGAGAGCGCGGAGTTGGCTATCACCCTCTCCTTTGACATATCGAGCACTGCGCTTTCACCGCCGAACGCGTCCTTGCTCACCAAATATTGAGCGGTCACGGTTTTGGCGTTGGACGTGGAAGAAGAGCCGGGAGTGCGCGAATATACCAGCGCCACGCCGCCTTCTTCTACACTGTAATCAAGCAGGGAAACCGTGAATTGATACTGCACCGCCACGCTTGCGCCCTCGGGCACAAATGTGGTGTGGTCTATAAGCAGAGTGCTTGCGCCCGCATAGTCGCACACGTACACCCTGTTGCCGTAAAGCACGGCGCTGTTTTCCGTATCCGCGGCTTTGGTGTAGAAGAACATATCGCTTGCCCTGTCCTTGCCGTAGGAATATTCCCCGTCCTTGACAAACATCGCGTCAGTGACTTCTTCCGCCACTACGGTCTTTTCACCCACTTCGCTATCGCTGTAAGCCACTTTGACTATCTGCGCGTTGGTCGAATCGTAATAGAACAGCGCTTCGTCCGTCCAGATATACTCATAGGTGTTCGCCGCGGTCGCAGCCACCTGCTGAGTTTCCGTGCCGTCCGTTTTGGTGCGGTAGAAGTCCATACGGGAAGTGAGCACGGTGCCGTCGGACTGCGTTTCCGTGGACGGAGAAGTGTAGTATATCCAATTGCCGAACACGTAAAGTCCGCCTTCCGCCTGTCCGTTGTAGAACATTTTGGGAACGACTACCTGCACGTCCTTTACGCTGCCGTCCTTGGCAAGAGTGCCTTTCATTATGCTGCCCTGATAGCCCGCCTGACCGAACCAGTTGTTCTCAGGCTCCGTTATCGTGGCAAGGTCGCCTTTGCCGTTCACGAAATAAACGGTGTTGCCCTGAGCCACTGCCACGCTGCCGTTGCCCGAAACCTGAGCTTCGGGATCGGTAGAGCCTACGGGTCCCCAGGTATAGTCCTGGCACGCGGCAAGCACGCCTACGGCGGCTACTGCCACCACCAGAACGATAAGTGCGAGTTTTGCGATTTTTTTCATATTCAACTCCTATGTTTTAGGTCGTTTTGCTATGCCTGTTCGGAATAACGCATATAATATTATAATATAATCGTCCGCATATTGCAAACACTTTTTGCCCGTCAAAGAAGCGCGCGTTAAAATATACTTATATTTTACCCGAGCCCTTGTCTTCGCCTGCACCGAATTTTGAGCAAACCCCGCGCCGCTTTTTGCCGCAGTGCAAATGGCGCCCGCCCTAGCAATAATAAAATTCGCATTCTTCGCAAAATGCGTTAAAAAACCGTACTCCTTCAAACAACTTTTTTCGCCGATGATTTTTCTTCTTCGCAAAAAAATACGCGCCCGAATACGGCGCGCGCCCTTGTTTTGCCGAATATAACAAGCTTTTACTCAAGCACCCCCAGCTTGGACGGCACGTGGAAGGTTTCGCACAGCGTGGGGAACACCGCATACAGAAGATACGGCTTGTTTGCGCCTTCACGCTCTATTCTGAACGCGTTGAAGCGCGACTTTCCCGCCGTATACTTTACGGGTATGAACGCCTCGACAAAATAGTTCTTCCCATCTTTTTTCACCGTGTGCGGTATTGACGGGTCTGTCATCTGTGTTATTCGCTCCCCGCTTTCGTGCCTTATCTTCCCCGCCCAAACAAGTCCGTTCGGGGAAAATTCGTACTCGTAATATTCGTTTGCATTGCCGTCCGGGGAAAAGAATATCTCCACCGCGCAGCCGTCGTATATCGGGTCGTTGTCCTTAGTGAACGGGGAGTAAAAACAGCTGTCATACGCGGAGTAAAAAAGACGCAGCCCGCCCTCTTCTTTTTTTATTTCAAGCGCGGTTATTCTGTCGGCTTTTTCGCCGTTATTGGCTTTTAGCGTATATTTCATTTGTTCTCCGACTTTTTAACGGACTTTTTGTCCGCTTTTTTCTCTGCTTTTTTCTCGGCTTTTTTCTCGGCTTTTTTAACGGACTTTTCGGGCTTTTCTTCCGATTTTGCTTTTTTATCGCTTTTCTTTGTCTCTTTTTTCGCTTGCTCCGGCTGTTCCGCCGCCACCTTCTTGCTGCCGATAACGCCCTGTACGGCGCCCTCTCCGGACGCGGCGACCTTGCCCGTGCCGCTTATGGCGCGCAGATAAGATTTGTCGTGCACAAAGGTGGGCACAAGCACTTTCAGCTGTTCCACCACCGCCTCTTTATCGTTGGTGGCGCATATCGCGCGCATCTTTTCCAACTGCGCCATAAGCCAAGGCTTATCAATGGTCACCTGCTTGCCGATGAATATCTTTTCGTTGGGCGTTTTCTGCAAGCCCTCTTCCTTCATCAGCAGCTCTTCAAACAGCTTCTCTCCCGGGCGCAGTCCCGTGAATTTTATCTCTATGTCCTTATAAGGCGTATATCCCATCATTACTATGAGATTTTCCGCAAGCGTGAGTATCTTGACCGGCTCCCCCATATTCAAAATGAATATCTCTCCGCCCTTTGCGAACGTTCCCGCCTGCAACACCAAACTGACCGCTTCGGGTATGGTCATAAAGTAACGTATGATGTCCGGGTGCGTGACCGTTACGGGTCCGCCGTTCTTTATCTGCTCTTTGAACAGAGGTATTACCGAGCCGTTAGAGCCGAGCACGTTTCCGAAGCGCACCGCCGCAAACTCCGTCTTGCTGCCCGACTGCGCCATCATCTGCACTATCTCCTCGCAGCAGCGCTTTGTGGCGCCCATAACGTTGGTGGGGTTGACCGCCTTGTCCGTGGAGATCATAACGAACTTCTCCACGCCGTGCTTATCCGCCATCTGCGCCACGTTCAGCGTGCCGAAGATGTTGTTCTTGCACGCTTCTTCCGGGTTGGTTTCCATCAGAGGAACGTGCTTGTGCGCCGCCGCATGGAAGACTATTTTAGGCTGATGTTCGGTGAAAAGTTCGTCCATCTTATCCCTGTCCGTGATGGAGGCTATCTCCACCCGTATGGGATAATCAGCGCCGTATGTGCGCAATATCTCCTGCTGTATCTCATACGCAGAATTCTCGTATATATCCACGATAACCACTTTGGCGGGCTTATACTTGACTATCTGCCTTACAAGTTCCGAGCCTATGGAACCGCCTCCGCCCGTTATCATACAGACTTTGCCTTCTATATACGCCGCCACGCCCTTATCCGTAAAGGCTATCTGCGGTCTTCCAAGCAAGTCGCCTATATTTATGTCACGTATCTGGCTGACCATATCCGCCGTGCCCACAAGTTCGCTGATGTAAGGCAGCACCTTCACCTGACAGCCCGTGGACATACACGTAGCCAGCATACTCTTGCGCGCCTGCGCGCTTATGGACGGTATTGCGAATATTATGGTGGATATGGAATACTTGGTCACAAGGCGCGGTATCTCCTGCGTGGAGCCTACTATCGGCACGTTGTCTATCGTCCTGCCCTGCTTTTCCAAGTCGTCGTCCACAAGACAGATGGGGATATATATGCTGTTTTTGCGGCTGAGTTCTTCCACCACCGTGCTGCCCGTACTGCCCGCGCCCACTATCATTGTGCGCTTGCGCTCCACCGTCTTTATCTTGGGCGTCCAATAAGAATAGAGCATCTCGTATATCAGATGCATCACCGCCACGGACATAGACGTGGAAAACGCCATTATGATATATACGGGGAAGCCGCGGTATACGTCGCCGACTATAAATTCGTTGGAAGACACAAAGTGGGCGAGCTGATCCACGCCCGTAAACAGCAGAGTGCCGCATATGCAGGCAAGGATTATGCGCATATACTCCTTTACGCGCGCAAAGCGCCACACCACTTTGAATACTTTGAACAGTACGAAGAACAGGAAAAAGCATGCCACGACTATCGGCGTGCTTATCAGCACGGAGATAACATATTCGCTGCCGTGCGTATCTATGACATAAGACTGCGTAAGCAGTGCGGTGGCGAAAAACATCGCCGCGACCATGAACATATCCGCCACGGCAAGCACCCACTCGCGCAGCGTACGCATGGAAAAAGACTTTATGTCTATCTTCTTTTTGCCCATTTCTCCTACTTACTCGCTTTACGAGCGTTCTTCTTGCGCAGAATAACTCCCTCTATTTTGCGTCCGCGCTCGTTGTATTTTTCTTCCGTTTCTATAAGCTTTTTAATGGAATATCCCTCTTCCACCACCAGCGCCGTATCCGAAGCAAACGCCGCCAGCAGTTCGCTGCGCACGTCCGCGCCCGAATATCCGCTGATTATCATTCTGGGATATTTCTCCCTGACTTTGGTCAAAAGGTTTGCTATCTCTTCGCGTCTGCCGTATATATCCAAGCCCGCGCCCGCGCTCAGCTTGCCGTCTGCTATCACTTCGTCCAATTCTACTCCGTTCAACGCCCCGGCTATGCCTTTTCCGCTCTCATCGTCAAAGTCCACAAAAACGGCGTTGCCGGACTGCTTTTCGCGCTCCGCCCATGCGGCGGCTATGTCCGCGGCGCTCTTTGTCATGCCCATAACGTAAGTGGTGCTGTCTTTCTCGCCCCTGAGCATGGCGCTCTTTATCACGGCTTCGCCCAAATTATTCTCGCCCGCGTATATGGTCGCAAGCACGGTGTATTCCGTCTGAGAGGATATATCTTCGGGGTATGTGACGCGCATAAACACCGCGCTCCAAATAAGAAGCAGTACCACCGCCGCCACAAAGCCTATTGCCACGCCTTCGACTATAACTATAATAACAGATAACACGCCACCATCATCCGCCGAAAACATAGCGTTCAAATCTTCTTCGCTGTTCTTATATGAAAGCTGTACGGTAAATCCCTCCGTTTCTCCGCTGCCGATGGATTCCTTTACCTGCTTTTCCAAATCGTCCAGCATAAACACGGCGTCTTTCGCACTGTTTGCTTTTACCGTAATTGTTAACGATGTATTGTCGTTATCCAACTTCAATTCTATATTCGACTTTAATGTGTTGATTCCGTACGAAATATCTGCCTCTTGCAACGCTTTATGCAGATTTATATATGCGGTGTTAGTCAGCGTATTGACTACTTGCGCAATTTTTCTTCTCTGCTCCTGCAACATCAAATTTAGTATCTCCGCTATTTCGGCGGAAGAACTTCCGCTGTCGGGAGTATATGATAAGGTAGGATAGGAAATAACAAAGCCCTCCGTTGCCTCATAAGACATCTCCGAAGTTCCCGTTATGGAAATCACGCAAAACACCACCGCAACCAACAGTGTGATAACGATAAGCGCCTTCCACTTGGAAAACACTTCCAGCGCCAGCTTTTTGGCGTCATATCTCACGCTTTTTTTCTCTTCCATTTTTTACTCCCGGCGGCGGCAAGCTCTTTCAGCGTGCAGCCAAGTTTTATTTGCCCCTTATCAAGCTGTCTTTCCAACTCCATAACAGCCAAAAACATATATATCGTCGTCATAAACGGCAGCCCTTCAAACGTAGCCGTATCTATTATCGCATAGCCTTCCACGCCCAGCATACCCACAAAGAAGAATATGTGCCATGCCTTGCGCGCGGACAGAACCGTGTAGTAGCGCGAGATATAAAGCCATATCATCGCCGCCGTCCCCGCAAGTCCCATACTGCCCAGCGTTTGAAAGACGGTGGAGTGGAAGGGATATACTCCGCTTGCCATCTGCAATTTGGAATTGTACCCCAAATACCCCATACCCGCTCCGAAGAGAGGGTTTTGCAGGAACTTGTCCATAGCTTCTATATAAAGGTAGTCCCTGCCCGACGTCTGCATTTTATCCGAAAAAGTATTGCCTATTATAAGCGTTATCTTTTCCCAATAAAACGTCAAAGTCAAAATCAGCACTGCGGCAAGCGCCGCCGCCACCGCCCAGTAAAGCGGATTTTTTCTGTTATATACCGTGAGCGCAATAACTCCCGCCGCCAGCACTATTATCGTGAATATCAGCGCTCCGCGCGAATGCGCATACAGCATGCACGCGAACTGCACGCCCGTAAGCAGCGCGAACGGCAGCAAGAACTTCCACGATTTGCTCATATAGTAGAAGTTGAACGCTATGCACAGCATCAAAGCCGTGGTGAACACGTTGCTGCCCGCCCAGCCCAGCTCCGGCATATAGTCGTTGGAGCTTATGTCTATGCCTTCCGCAGCCGCCTGCACGTAGAGCGTTATCGCCTGCGCCGCTATCAGCACGCCCCAGATGACCACGCTTGCCGCGGCATAGTCGCCGTATGCGCACTTATCCTCTCCGTAAAGCTTGATGAACAGATATACCATCAAGGGCAGAACGCCCACATACAGCATTGCGGTAAGCCCTTTTGCCTTGTCCTGCACCGCGGAAGAAAACAGTCCGCTTAGCAGCATTGCCGCGACCAGCGCCGCCATAGGCAGCAGATTAAAGGAGCTTTTGTCCAGCTTATTGCGCCTGTACACGGCAATGTGCACCGCAAGTCCGACCACCGCAGGCACCGCCGCCAGCGCATACTGCCACAGCTCGCCCGGCATTTCGTCGATATGCACCACGCACGGCGCGATGAGTACAAGCGGCAATATGCTTACTCCGTCGCGCACCAGTATAAGCGTCAGGCACGCCAGCGCGGCGAACACCGCTATGGCTGCAAGCAGATTTTCGCTCTGCCACAGCAGGTAAGCCGCTATCGCCAAAAATGCGATATAGAACTTTGAGTGCACAAAAGAGTCTGCCGCTTCACGCGTTTTCAGCCAAATAGCGGCGGCTGTCTTCAATTTCCGTACCCGTCGGGATTCGTGCTCTGCCAGCGCCAGCTGTCCTCGCACATATCCTCCAAATCATACTTGCACTTGAAGCCCATCTCTTTTTCCGCAAGCGAAGCGTCCGCATAGCATTCGGCAATATCGCCCGCCCTGCGGGGAGCGATGACGTAAGGTATCTTTCTGCCGCTGGCTTTTTCAAACGCCTTTACTATGTCAAGCACGCTGTATCCGTGTCCCGTACCCAAATTATAGGTGACAAGTCCGGGCTTTTCTTCCAGCTTTTTCACCGCCAAAGAATGCGCGTGCGCCAAATCCAACACGTGTATATAATCTCTCACGCCCGTACCGTCATGCGTGGGATAATCGTTGCCGAACACGCTGAGCTGCTTTAATTTGCCTATCGCCACCTGCGTGATATAGGGCATCAGATTGTTGGGTATGCCGTGAGGATCCTCCCCTATCATTCCGCTCTTGTGCGCGCCGATGGGGTTAAAGTAGCGCAAAAGCGCGATGTTCATACTGCCGTCCGCCTTGAAGATGTAGCGGAGCATATCCTCTATCATCAGCTTGGTATGTCCGTAAGGATTGGTGACCGAAAGGGGAAAATCCTCCTTGATGGGCACGCTCTTGGGCTGACCGTATACCGTTGCGGAAGAGGAGAACACGAAGTTCTTGCAGTTAAACTCCCTCATCACTTTGAGCAGATTCAACGTGTTCGTGAGGTTGTTTATATAGTATTCCAGCGGCTTGGCGCAAGATTCGCCCACCGCTTTAAGTCCCGCGAAGTGAATGACGCAGTCTATCTTTTCCTTTTGGAAAATGTCGCGCACCTTGTCTATATCGCAAAGGTCGTATTCGTAAAACTTAACGTCCTTTCCGCACAGCTTGCGCACGCGCTTGACCGCCTCATACTTGCTGTTGCACAAATTGTCCGCTATGATGGGATCGTAACCGTTCTCCACCAAGTCTATAACTGTGTGACTTCCGATATATCCGGCTCCGCCGGTGACCAAAACGCTCATTTGCCGCCTCCTTACAATTATATTATCTTCTATTTTGATTCGGTGTACACCTTCTGCACCGTTTCACGCATAAACGGAAGGGCTTTTTCCAGCTCCTCCACCATTTTGAACTGAGTGCGGCACCTGACCAAATTGTGTTCGGGATACGCAATTTTGAAATAGACGTCCCCTTCCAGATAGTCGGTGAGAAATCTCATTCCGCACTCGAACGTCATAAGTATCGCCCCAACGGGCAGTAACTCGCGCTCTTTTTGCGTTATGCTGTCGCCCAAACCGCGCATAAAACCGCGCGTGAATGCAACGAAATTTTCCCTGTCGAAATGTACCTTGCTCAAATCCTTTTCGTCCTCTTCCGCCGTGGAACAGCCCACCCTGATGGCGTCCCCGAAGTCGTAGAGCAAACTGCCGGGCATTACCGTGTCCAAATCTATCACGCAGACGGCTTTTTTCGTTGCGGTATCTATGAGCACGTTGTTGAGCTTGGTATCGTTATGCGTAACTCGCAGCGGGATCTCGCCCTTTTCAAGGGCTTGCACTATTATACCCGTCTTATCCTTGCGCGCACGCGCAAATTCAATGAGGTCGGAAACGCCCGCCGCCCTGGACATCTTGTCCTCGGCTACGGCTTTTTCCAAATTCTCATATCTTTTGACCGTATTGTGAAAATCGGGGATAACCTCCACCAATGTGGAAGCGTCGAAGCCTTCCAGCCTCTTGATAAAAAGACCGAACGCCCTGCCCGCATCCTCGAACATTCCCCTGTTCTCCGCAATAAGGTATGCGTCCGTATTCTCGATAAGCTGCGTCATTCTCCACACTTCGCCCTGCTTGTCCACATAATAAGCGGCGCCGTTCACGGTGGGAATAATGCGCAGACATTCCCTGTCCGCGTCCCCGCCCTCGCTTTTCACTATGGGGCGCAAATAAGCACACACCGCTTCAAAGTTGTTCATAAGAGCGGTGGGATGGGGAAATACGCGGGAATTCAGCTTTTGCAGAATATACCTGCGCACGCCGCCCTCGCTTGCGCAAGTGACGGCGTATGTGTCGTTGATGTGTCCGTTTCCGAACGGTTTCACATCAAGGCAATTCCCCATTACGGAGAATTGCCCTGCGATGTCAAATAAATTCATTTGTCAACCTTTTCGGAAGAATACTCTTCCTTGCCCGAATTATTGCGGTTTATTCTTTGCTTTCGACGTCGGAGCTATCGACTACGTCTTCCGCCTCGCCTTCCGCTGCTGGAGCCTTATTCTTCTTCTTGCCGATAATGCCCTTCTTTGCAAGTACGACCAGCGTCACGATAAGCACTATGATAACCGCTGCGCCAACGCCTACGCCGATACCCAAAGCTACCCACTTGTCAAGAGCGCCCGCTCCGAAGGAGTACATAGACGAATCGCTGACATCGAGCGCGTCCCCGCTGTAAGCATATTCGATTATCTGGTTATTGGTGGCATGACCCCAAGCGTAAGAGGAACCTTTCAACACGGATATCATCTTACCCTCATCTTTAGCGGCGCCTTCCACGCTTTCCACGGAGTACTGCTTGAACACACGGCGGATAACGCCGGTATCCCAAACTTCATACCTCACGGTCAGCTCATCGCTGAACAGGGAGTCGACTTTGGAGAATCCGATAAAGTCAACTATTCCGCCCTGCAGAGCGCCGAACTCACCGGAAGTGATCAGATCCCAGCTGTATGCGTCGGTAGCCTGCAATTTTACGTCTATCACATAGAGCGTATGACCGTCCACGGTCTCCTTGGTGATCTTGCTGTTGACCTTATCAAAGGTCTGATCGTTTACCAAATAGTTGGAGATGCCGTCGCCGCGGTTGGGCAGAGCGGTATACCATCTGTCGTAATCAAAACCTACATAGCTGCCTTCCGTATTGCCGTCCTGATCGTCCCAAACGTACCAAGTGCCGTCGCTCCAGCTGCCGTCGGAGCCCTTGAACTGTACCTTTATGACTCTGTTGCCTTTTTCGTCCCAGTTGGAAGCATTCTTTTCATTCTTTTTGGAATCGCGGTAGTTGCCGAGTTCTTTATCATCGTTGGTAAACACCCTATAAGTATCGGCAGTCACATTCTCCGTCACACGTTTTTCCACATCGAACCCGGAGGTATCATATGTAACGCCCGTACCTTCTGTGATTACGGGATCTCCTTTCCACTGCGCGGTAACGCCTGCGGGATACTCGGCATCAAAGGTGCGAGTGCCGGGGTTGCCTGATTGAGAATAGTTAACGTTGTCAATGGTAGCGCTCTTGGTCCATACGCCGAAGTTCTCCTGAATGCCGAACGCGTCGAGTGTAGGCAGCAATTTATCCATCTGGCTTACGGTCTGAGTATACTTATTGCCCTGACCGTCATAAGCGACCATATAGCTTGCATACTGCGTGATAGGATTGCCGAAGGTGTTCGTGCCGGGTTTCACAACGCCGTACAACCTCTTTTCAAGCTGTATTTCGATTTGCGACAAGGTGTTGTTCACCTGCGCATAAGCGCTGACCTTGCTTTGGTTTTCACGCATGGTCTGATATGCGGTCCAAGCATCCATATCAGCCGTTATGGGAGTAAGAGTCTCGCCGTCTTTCAATACGATTTGATCTGCTGCGGTATAGCCGCTGTATCCGGGCGACACCGTATCATCGTTGGGGTAAGGGTAGTCACCGGAACTTGCCCAAACATCACCTACGCCTTCCGCAACGGCGGTCAAGCCGCAAGCGGAGAATGCGATGACGCTGATAAGCGCAATGGCTATGATAAGCGTCAGCGTAAACTTTTTGTTCATAATCCACCTCTTTTTTTCTTTTACGTCCTATCGGCCGCATAGTAATTTTACTATATTTCTTGCGCGTTGTAAAGCATTAATTATTAAAATCTGCCTTATTCGCGCCGCTTTCCCCGCACTTTATATACCGATGGTTATAAAAACGACGCAAAACAGCCCTTTAATGTCAAAGTTGTGTAAATGCTTTTGCCTTATTCGGCGGAATTGTGCGCCTCTTTTGCAATAAGTTCTTGCAATTAAATTGCGGCGGATATATAATAATATTGTAATAACTGTTCAAAGGCGGAAAGATGTTAAATATAATACCTTATCCCAATAGAGTGCGCGTGCGCGAAGGCGAGCTGGAATTAAAGGGCACGATATGCGTGCGCTGCCCGGAGCGCTACTCCGCGATCGCGGAAAAATTCACCGCGGATATACACAGGAGCCTGCCTTCCGTGCATGTGGAAGACGAAGGCGACATTGTGATAGACTTCAATCCCGTCACGGATTACGGGCAGGAGGAGTATTCCTTGGAAGTGAGCGCAAAGGGCATAGACGTGCGCGCTTCAAAAGCTCCCGGTTTTATCTACGCCTGCCAAACGCTGTATCAGATGATGGAGCTGCACAAATTCCACGCTGCGGGGGTCAAACTCCCCTATTGCAACATTTCGGACAAGCCGCGCTTCCGCTGGCGCGGACTTTTGCTGGACGAAGCGCGTCACTTCTTCGGCAAAGAAGCGGTGCTCCGCCTTTTGGAGATAATGGCGATGCACAAGCTGAACGCGCTGTGCTGGCATCTTGCCGACGATCAGGGCTGGAGGATAGAGAGCAAGCGCTATCCGCTGCTGCACGAGATAGGCTCGCGCAGGTCTGACACGCAAATCGGCGGCACGCGTTCGGAAAAATTCTGCGGTCAGGGGCATGAGGGCTATTACAGGCAGGAAGACATAAAAGAGATAGTGGAAAAGGCGCACTCTATGGGCATATTGGTCATGCCGGAGATATCCCTGCCCACGCATGTGGGCGCCATGGCTGCGGCTTATCCGCAGATAACCTGTTCGGGCAAGACCATGCCGGTCGCCACTTCTTTCGGGGACAAAGGCACGCTGCTTTGCGGGAGCAAGAGCGAAACGCGCGTTTTTATAGAAGGTTTGATGGACGAGATATGCGAGCTGTTCCCCTCTCCGTACATCTCCGTGCGCGCGGCGAATCTGAATGCGGAAGCGTGGCTGCAATGCGACGCCTGCCGCAAATATATGCAGGAAAAGTTTATGCACGATCCCAAGCAGCTGCAGGCGGCTTTTTTGAACGACGTATCCGAATACTTAAAGAAAAAAGGCAGGCGTATGCTGTGCGAAAACACCGCCATGGCGGACGGTATGAGCCAAGATATAATAGGCATTTACGCTTCCAATGAGATTGACAGAACCATTCCCGACCAATTGCGCTGGGGCAGAAGTTACATTATCTCCAAGCCGGCATATCTGGACTTCGATCTCCCCTACTGCGCCCTGCCGCTGATGAAGACGTACTCCTTCGATCCGGACAAGGAATTGAAGGGCTGCCGCTATCTGCACGGCAAAGTGATGGGCATTCAGGCAAACTTGTGGTCGGAGTGGATATACGACAGGGAAAAAGCGGATATGTGCCTGTTCCCGCGCATGGCGGCGCTGGCGGAGATAGGCTGGACGGAACCTAGTGAAAAGAGCAAGTCGGACTTTATAAGGCGGCTTAATTCTTACCGCGAACTGCTGGACGGCAGCGACATATATTACGCCAAGGACAAGATATGTATGCCGCACAATCTCATTTCGCGGTTCAGAAAATTGTATTACTATAACCTGATGGATCAATATATAGAGGTTAGGGAGAACAGAAAATGAAAAAAACCATCATGAACGTACGCCCTTTTTCCGAGGGCAGGATCAAACCTCAATGCAGCATTGTGGTGGAAGACGGCAAAATAATTTCAATGGGCAACGTGCTTGCCGGCGAAGTGATAGACGGCAAAGGTATGATAGCCTGCGCGGGATACATAGATATCCACACCCACGGCGGCTGGGGCAAGGACTGTATGGAGCCTACCCGGGAAGCCATAGACACCGTGGCAAAGTACCACCTTTCCACGGGCATAACTTCCTTCTGCCCCACCACAATGACGGCGGACATCGCGGACATAGAAGCCGCGCTTGCGAATATGCGCTCTTATAAGTCAAACGGCGCGCGTCTTGCCGGCGCGCATTTGGAAGGTCCCTTCCTCTCCGCTAAGGCGGCGGGGGCGCACCCCTTGGACAAACTGCGCAATCCCGACAAGGAAAACACCGCTTTCATCGCACGCAACCGCGATATGGTGCGCCGCATAACCGTGGCTCCCGACCTGTCCGGCGCGCCCTTTGTGACCGCGCTTTGCAAAGGTATGGGCATTCAGGTGTCTATCGGTCACGACGCGAGCATAGACGACGAGATAATCTCTTGCATAACCGCCGGCGCCACCAGCGTCACGCATATGGGCAACTGCACGTCCCACGCTTCGCGACGCTACCCTTCGCCCAAAAAACATCTGGGACTTTTTGAAACGGCGCTTGCAGACGACAGGCTGGTTTGCGAAGTCATAGCCGACGACCGCCACGTCCCCGACGCGCTGTTCAAGATATTCTACCGCTTAAAGGGCAAGGACGGCATCTGCTTTGTGTCCGACTCCCTCTCCGTTGCGGGAATGAGCGAAGGCGATTACTTTTTGGGAAGCGGCGACAGCGCGCAAGCCATACGCATAGAAGACGGCGTTGCCGTGCTCCCCGACAAGCATACGTATGCCGGCTCCGTCACCCCCATCTCCAAAATGGTATCGCGCCTGTACGCGCAGGGTTACCGCGCAGAAGACTTGCTCACCATGGCGACCCTCACCCCCGCCAAACTCGTCGGGCTGACGGACAGAGGCGACATCCTTCCCGGACTCTTGGCAGATATAAACCTGCTGGACGATAAGTTGAATGTGGTTAAAACGCTAATTTTTTAACCGCCGATTGAAAATGCCGCAGGATAAAACTTGTGATAAAGCGAATTTGCCGTTCCTGCGGCATTTTGCGGTTACGCTTTAAGGGAGCACCCACCCATTCGCAGGAGCGCGTGGCGCTCCACCCATTAACCGCCTTGCAATATCAAACAATAAAACAAAGGCTACTCTCCGCTATTGCCGTGACGATTCCTGCTTGAGGGTCGGTTCTCCCTTCTTTTCGCGCAAAGTTTATATTTTAGCAAACTTGCCGTTTGCGCGAAAATTCAACCCTTTCCGATTAAAAACTTGCACGGCAAGTTTTATAGGTGCGCTCACCGAAAAGCGCGGTTTTCGGTGGCGAATATTTTATTATCTCCAAGCCTTTGCAAGAAATTTTGCTTTGGCTTCCCGCCGCGCTCCTTCAAAGAGTAATCAGCCCGCGGCGACTCGCCGCGCCGCTTCTAAGCCTCAACAAAACGCACCGCAGAGAAGGCGTGTCAGACGAGGAAAAGTAGTTTTTTGCGATGGGCGCGTACTCGGCGTACGTAACCTGAGAAAAAAACTGCTTTGACAAAGTATCACGCGCCTTATATGCGGTGCCCGGGGCGAAAAAAGAGAGGAAGCCTTGCCTCCTCTCTTTTTTTACAATATACGTTAATCTAAGGGTTAGTCTGCTACATAAGGCAGCAACGCCATAACCCTTGCTCTTTTGATTGCTTCGGCAACCATACGCTGATGTCTGGCGCAAGTGCCGGTCATGCGGCGAGGCATTATCTTGCCGCTTTCGGTGATGTATCTGCGCAGCTTGGCTACGTCCTTATAGTCTATCTCGGTGACCTTGTCAACGCAGAAATTGCAAACCTTCTTATGAGGTACCCTTTTGGCAGGGCGAGCCGGTTTTACGACCTTTTCCTTTTCTTCAGCCATTTTATATTACTCCTTTATCAGAAGGGAAGTTCGTCGTCGTCCACGGGCGTGAGGTCCTGAACGGGACGTGCGCTTTCCCTGCGAGCGGGCGCTTCGTGATGGTTATTGTTTTCCGCGCCGCTCCTGTCTCCGCCGGAAGGCAGAAACTCCACTTCATCCGCAATGACGTCCACGGCTTGTCTGCGCGTGCCGTCCTGAGCTTCGTAGTTGCGGATCTGAATGGAACCGCTTACGGCAACTTTTCTGCCCTTGCTGAGCACCTTGCCGCAAGATTCGGCAACGCCTCTCCAAGCAACGACGTTGAAAAAGTCCGTATTGTTGCTATCATCTTTGGAAAAACGACGGTTTACCGCTATGGTGAACCTGCACATAGCTATACCGCTGGCGGTGGTGCTCACTTCAGGATCTCTCGTCAAATTTCCTATCAAAAAGACTTTGTTCATTTTTTCCCTCTTACTTTCTTACCGTCATTATGCGAACGGTCTCATCCATTATGCGTACAAGTCTGTCCAATTCCGCAGGAACGGAAGCGGGCGCGGTGAAATTCATCAATACGTAGTAGCCTTCGTTTTTGAAGTTGATGGGATAAGCGTACTTGCGGATACCCCACTTGTCTACGTTGAGCACTTCTCCGCCCTTGGACGTAACGGCTTCGCTGAGCTTATCGATAACAGCCTGTTTGCCTTCATCCGTAACGTCTTTGTCGATAATGTAAAGCGCTTCGTACTTGTTCATACTCTACCTCCTTTTGGTCTTACGTCCCCCGCACCTGACGCGGGAGCAAGGAATCGCCTTTTGCGATGTGTAATAAATATAGCACATGCTTTTGCCAATGTAAAGCAAAATAAGCCATTTTTTCACCTCTTTTCCCCGTCAATTTATCATAAAGGTGGCTTTGCAAAGGTCAAATCGTTTGATATTGCGCCCGTTATATTGTATAATAATAAAAAACTCGGAGGTTTTTTATGAGCATATATATATTCAGCGAGATAACAAGCGACTATCCCGCCACCTGTCCCAAAAAGGACGTGAGCATTCTGCCTATGACCGTCAGCATAGGCGACGACACTTACGACAACATCAACACCTTTATTTCCGCAAAGGACTTTTACGCACGCATGCAAGAAGGCGCGCTGACCAACACCGCCATGGTTCAGCCTTTTTTGGCTAAAGAAGCTTTTGAAGCAAAACTCAAAGAAGGCCACGACGTGCTGTATATCGGCTTTTCTTCCGCCCTCTCCGGCACCTGCGCCGGCTGCACGCGCGTTATAGAAGAGCTTGCGGCAAAATATCCCGACCGCAAAATAGCCGCGGTGGATTCCCTCAACGCCAGCGCGGGCGAAGGTCTGCTTTTGTGGTACGTCATTCAAAAGCGCGACGAAGGCGCTTCCTTTGACGAACTTTTGGAGTACGCGCAAAACCTTGTCCCCCACACCGTGGCACTGTTTACGGTAAACGACCTGCACCACCTCGCGCGCCTGGGCAGATGTTCCAAAGCTTCCGCAATGATAGGCACGATGATGCAGATAAAGCCCGTTTTGCATGTGGACGACGAAGGCAGACTTATGCCCTACGCCAAAGTGATGTCCCGCAAAAAAGCGCTTAAAGCGCTGGTGGACGGCATGGAAGAGCGTATGCTCCCCAAGGACGAACAAAAGAAAGTGTTCATAGGCCACGGCGCATGCTATGAGGACGCAGAGATAGTCAAAAAACTTATAGAAGAAAGACTTGACGTGCACACGATCGAGATATGCGATATAGGTCCCGTTATCGGCGCCCACACCAATGCGGGGGTTGTGGCGCTCTTCTTCCTCGGGAAGAACAAGTAATAGTTAGGCGAAAAAAGCTAATTCAAAAATATCCGAGAGGCGGCAAGCCTCTCGTTATTTTTTCTCACGCTTTTTTCGCCCGCGAGGGCACCGCATATAAGGCGCGTGATACTGTGTCGAGTCAATTTTTCCCTAAGTCACGTACAAGGAGTACGCTCCTGTCGTGAAAAACCGCCTCTCCTTGTCTGACACGCCTTCTCTGCGGTGCTTTATGTTGTAACTTAAAACGCGGTGATATTTATAAATGCGCAACTGCCTTTCCTTGTATTGCGGTGATATTTATAAATGCGCAACTGCCTTTCCTTGTATTAGGGCACTTCTACGCAGTGCGTTGTGTTGCAAGTAAAAACAAGGTATTTTTCATAGTTTATACACCTATCATACACCTGTTAGGTGTACGCTGCGCTTACTTATACACATCATTATGCAATAAAGCGCGGCAAAATCGCATTTTGCCAAGCGTTACCTATAAAATTCGCCGTGCGGATTTTCCGAATGTGTGAGGCTAGCCGAACGAATGAGGCGGAAAGGGTTGAATTTTCGCGCCTAATTATTATAAGACTTAAAGTTTACTCGGCGCGAAAAGAAGGGAGAACCGACCCTCAAGCAAGAATCGTCACGGCAATAGCGGAGGGTAGCCTTTGTTTTATTGTTTGATATTGCAAGGCGGTTAATGGGTGGAGCGCCACGCGCTCCTGCGAATGGGTGGGTTCTCCCTTAAAGCGTCACCGCAAAATGCCGCAGGAACGACCTGCCTGTCTTATTACAAGTTTTATCCTGCGGCATTTTCAATCGGCGGTGAAGCGAAGCGCGCCATACACCTAACAGGTGTATGGCGCGCTAACAAAATTCGCCGTGAGAAGTTGTTTTCGCTTTAATTATAGCTTTATCGTACGGCACTTTCATTCGGCGCCTAGCGAAAAAGCGCGCGTAAGTCTTAAAAGACTTGCGTATAAAAATTCAACAGGTCTTTTTATATCCGGTTATCGTTCGTGGAATTTTAAAAATTTAAAATTTTGCGCAATATAATATACAGTTATAAATTATACCGAAATGGCATAATTTCAACACTTTTTGCATTTTTTGTAGTGGGAAATTCCATAATACCGAAATTTTATAACTAAAAGTAATTAAAAACAAGCTTGTCAAGTACCACTTGACACGAGTATATATTGCTTATTGTTTTTAATAGTCGTGTCAGTTAATAACTTACAAGCTATATATTTAAATACTAACAAAAGCATTGCGAAGATGTAATGTCGCAAAACCTTTATCGCTACTGCAAGGCGGTTCAGGGGACGGCGGCTCGCCGCCTTGCGCAGATTAAGAAAGTGTGGTATAATGCTGTTATGAGTAAGAAAAGGAAGACTGCGCCCGTTCCGTTTAGGGAAAAGTATGAAAAGCTGCGTGAGCGTCAGCGGGAATTTCGTGCGAGCTTAGCCGCAAATCGCGCTCGAGTACGCGCTTTAATGAAGGAAAACACGGCAAAGGCGAAAGCAGAGGCAAAAAAGCTGGCGCGCAAGATAGCTTTCGGGGTGAAGTACACTTATGCTTTGGGAGGCAGACTGCGCAACGAAATCGTGGGAATGCTTACGGTATACAATTTCGGACGGGCGGTGTTTTTGCATATAAAGCGGCGTATACGCTTTGATCCGAACGACGAAAAGCTTTATTTGAACATCTACTACCCTTTGGGCAAACACGAAGGAAAATACAAGGTATTTTTGTACATACACGGCGGCGGCTGGATGGGCGGCTGGCCCGAATCACGGGAAGCTTTCACCACGCGCATAGCCACGGCGGGCTACTTTGTAGCTAGCATATATTACGGCGAAGCGCCCAAGTACGCACACCCTAGGATGATAGAAAACATCTATACGGCGATCGGGTATCTGCGCGAACATGCGGACGAGCTGAATATAGATATGGACAAAATAGCCATAGGCGGAGAATCGGCAGGCGCGCACCTTGCCGCCATGGCGGCGTGCATTTCTTCCAATCCCGAATACGCAGCGCGGTTTGAGTTGGACGAACGCTCCAAAGCTCAAAAGTTTGCCGCGGCGGTACTGAATTGCGGCGTGTACGATTTGGAAAAGACGGTTGCGTCGGGTTTCAGGCGCGCGGGGATATATACGCAGGCATATTGCGGAGGCGTTCCCGTCAAAGAAACCGACCCGCAGCTGCGCAAGGAGATCTCCCCCATATATTGGGTGACAAGCGCCTTCCCTCCCACCTTTGCCATATCCGCGGAAAACGACAAGCTGGCGCTGCTGACTTTCGATCTGATAGATAAATTCATACAATCGGGCGTGCCTTATGAACACTACCACGGCGAAGGCCGCTTTGCGGTGCACGCCTTTGCCGTTACCATGGCGCTGAAAGCAAGCAGACAAGCCATGAAAGAAATACGCAAATTCTTAAATAAACAATTTGGCTAAGCTACGCAAAAGCACGATGAGGCTGTCCACTTTAGTGGACACTTGCGCGTGTTGGCGTGTTATAGCTGTCCACTTTTGTGGACACTAGCGCACGCTCGTCTGTTATGTGTTGTCCACTTCAGCGGACACAGTCACATATTTTTATGGACACTGTATTTTAATGATGGTAAACTTTTGCGGCAATAATATTTGCAAAAGTTGCAATCGTGCTGTCTTTTTATATCAAGAATATGTACGTGTTAAATTACAATGCCTCTTTGCTTTGAGACAATTCGCTTATTTCCCCGACTTTTGCAAACCCGTTCTTATTCATTTTATATTTCAGACGTTTGGGCAGATTTATTGAGCGTAGGAAGAAAATCAATCGACCTATGAACCAAACAAAAATTAAGATTTCGGACAGAATGCAGCATATTATTTTCGACCATAAAGGCATACGTTTCCATAATGATTTATCGCGCTCAATATTGCCGTCAATTTGTTTTCCCTCTATTTTTGCCCGATAAACGTAAGAGCCATAGATAAAACTTCGGCATAAAGATATTTCGACTGTATCATTGTTCAGATTGATAAGAGCGTTCTTTTCTTCCGCTTGCAGAAAGAAAACATTATGTTCCTTTCCGGTAACATTGATTTTGGGTGCAATCAAAATGTATATTGAACACAAAGCAATAAATCCGCTGACGCCTATGCCGGTGTAAGCATTAAAAATGTCGGTATTCACAGTTTTCGTTGCCGAATTATAGTCAAGTATTGTCGTTTGCGTTGTCAATATGGCTATCAACGCAATACATAAATTTATTATCTTTATATCCCTAAACAAAAGCCCTTTATCCTTAACCTGCAAGATACCCGCTATCGCAAAGCCAAATTCGGAAAAGGATATAAGGGCAAATAAACATACATAAACAATGCTATATTCCTTGACCGTATGCCCCGATAAAATGAATTTACACATATAGCCATTATAAAATATACTCGACAAAAACAAAAAGATGGCGGCTATAAGGTTGTATCTCTTAAAATCGCGCTTCCGCTTTATTAAACCGATAATACACACTAATTTTGCAAGTAATATGGTAAATGTATAAACGGCTATTATGCAAAGATTATAGTCTATAAAAAGCCCGATAATGAGTTTTCCGCTTGAAAGAATTGCAGAACAGCATAAACATAAAATCGTTTTCACTATCATCTTCTGTTCGAATGATAATTCTGTATATTTGCGGCATAAATTACTCATTGTCGGGCTTCCTTTAGACATTATACTTATAAGCCGTGAACGTTCATCAAAAATTGCTTATCAGATTAAATCTGCGCGAAGCAAATCGTTTCCTTTTTCGAGAATATTTGCAAGTTCTTCTTCTGCCCGGTCAATCACGGGTAAAACCTGCTTTATTCTCTTTGCAACGATTTTTTTATAGATAAAATAATTTACTCCGCATAACGCAATCCCGATTACGCCGATAACGATGCCGCCGATAAGTGCAGGAATGCTGTTCTCAATCAGCATTACAAGGCACATACCTCCGCCGAGTACAAGCGTTGCAAAAACACCGAAAATATAGGCAAAAATATTTGCTCCCATTGTTTTTGACTGTTGCAGTCGGTTTATCGCTTCAAACGTATCCTCCGCCTGCCGTTCCAGTTTCGTAAGTTCCTGCTTATGCTTTTGTTTTCTGTCGCGTTTGAGCGATATTGTTACGTCGCCGACGACCGTAGGCGTTGTTCCCGTGATTTCCCACCCGAACGCTTCGTACATATCCATTGCTTTTGTTTGGTCTTTCGTTTTGACATTGACCGTCTTATATTCATAAGACACAAAATCTTTGTCCTGCATTTGAAACATATCTCCTTTGATTACTTGATTTTGTCTTGCGAATGTCGCCCGCCGCGCGTTTCGGTTGACTTTTCCGTGAGACAAGTGTATCATATAATAAGAGGCGGCAAAAATCAACCGCCTGAAATGCCGATTAGACATTATATCAAAAAGTGTCCGCGCAAATGAGACAGTATAGGAGGTTTTGTATCGTGGAATACGCACCGGAAGAATATACAAAGCATTATATCGTAACGGCGCTCTTTAAGCTGATGAACGAATACGACTACACAAAAATATCTGTCAGCGATATTGCGCAAAAAGCGGGTATAGGAAGGGCAACTTTTTATCGTTATTTCAAAAGTAAAGAAGACGTCATTATATATTACTTTCAGCATCACACACGGGAGTTTGTATTCAAACAGTGTTTTTATCCCCGTTGCAGAGAAGATTATATAAAAGTCGTGACAGATGTTTTAACAATGTTTAAGGACAATATAGAACCATTCAGGCTGCTAAAAAAAGCACATCTGTGCGACTTATATCTTGACTTTCTTAATCAAAATTTTGTAAAGACATTTGAACGCGACAATCCCGATAAAAACAAGTATCTTCCGTATCTCTATTCGGGGATGCTATACAATATTTCGATGAAATGGCTGGAAGACAACTGCGCCGACGAAATTACCGCCATGGCTACTCTTATTATCGATGCCATTTACGCGAAATAAATATTTTCCGGTAGAATCGGAGTAAAATTTTCTTTTGGCACCGTGGCGTGTGCTTGGCATATGCGAATTGTCAAGTGGTACTTGACACGAGTATTTATTTATATCCGCACCCGAAACCTTAGTTAAACGCCTTTGCAAGAAGTTTTGCTTTGGCTCGAAGCCGTAGTTACATCAAGTCGGCGGCGGATATCTACCATATAATATATAGTTGTTAAATATGTCGTTTTGGCATAATTTCGCCGCTTTTGCCGGGTTCTGTCGGGCGAAATTCCATAATAGTGGATTTTTATAACTAATGGTAATTCAAAAACACTCTTGTCAAGTGGTACTTGACACGGGTATATACTGCATACTGTTTTAATAGTCTTGTCAAGTGGTACTTGACATGCCTATTATTTGAGTACAGCACAAGACCTTGCGAAGAAAAAGGCGGTAAAAAAGTTCCGTTACTGCAAAGCGGTTAAGGGTGCAGCGACTCGCTGTCGTCCCCGCTCCCGTGTCAGCTAATAACTTACAAGCCTTGGTTTATCGGGCGAAATTCCAGTATTATGGAATTTTATAACTAAAAGTAATGAAAAACAATCTTGTCAAGTACCACTTGACACGGGTATATATTGCTTATTGTTTTTAATAGTCTTGTCAAGTGGTACTTGACATGCCTATTATTTGAGTACAGCACAAGACATTGCGAAGAAAAAGGCGGTAAAAAGTTCCGTTACTGCAAAGCGGTTAAGGGTGCAGCGGCTCGCTGCCGTCACACGCTCCCTTGTCAAGTGGTACTTGACACGAGTATTTTTGTTTGGAATTTTAAATATTTAAAACTGAAATCAATCTTAATCGCGGAGATAGGAACATAACCTACAAAAGCATTGCGAAGATGTAATGTCGCAAAAACTTTATCGTTACTGCAAGGCGGTTAATGGGTGGAGCGCCACGCGCTCCCTTGTCAAGTGGTACTTGACACGAGTATTTTAGCTTGGAATTTTAAAAATTTAAAACTGAAAAATCAACCTTAATCTCGGAAATATAAATATCACAAACAAAAGCATTGCGAAGATGTAAAGTCGCAAAACCTTTATCGTTACTGCAAGGCGGTTAAGGGTGCAGCGGCTCGCTGCCGTCACTCGCTCCCTTGTCAAGTATCACTTGACATGGGTATTTTTGCTTGGAATTTTAAAAATTTAAAATCTAAATCAACCTTAATCTCGGAAATATAAATATCACAAACAAAAGCATTGCGAAGATGTAATGTCTCAAAACTTTTATCGTTACTGCAATGCGGTTAATGGGTGGAGCGCCACGCGCTCCCGGTGGCTCGCTGCCTTCACACGCTCCCTTGTCAAGTGGTACTTGACACGAGTATTTTTGCTTGGAATTTTAAAAATTTAAAACCTAAACCAACCTTAATCTTGGAGATATGAACATTACATACAAAAGTATTGCGAAGAAGAAAAGCGGTAAAACTTTTCCGCTACTTCAAGGAGTAATCAGCCCGCAGCGGCTCGCTGCCGCATTGTAAAACTTATATTGCACTCCGTAAGAAATTGTGTGACCGTATCCGAAGGGACGGCGCAGCCCATACCGTATATATCTTCCGCCTGTCCGACGGACGCGCTGTTATTTTCCATACGGGCGTATATCACGGCTACGGCGTATCCGTTTTTATTGAACACGGGTCCGCCCGAATTGCCGTGGTTGACATTGCCGTCCAAAGCGACGGCGGTTATGCCGCCCGCGGGGTTATCGCTGTTTTTCATAAAGCGATCGAGTGCGGAAACGGTGGCTTTGCCCAAGCTCAGCCCCATATTGGCGGGGTTGCCTATAAAGTATACGTCGTCGCCGGGATAAAGCTCGTTTATATCGCTTGAAGAAGCGAACGTCACATAACTTTGCTTTGCGTATACCGTCACTTTGAGCACGGCTATATCTATCTCCTCGCTCAAATAAACCACCTTCGCTTTTGCCTGATAGCCGTTTGCGTCCTCCACGGTCACGTCTGCGTCAAGACTGTCCCCCACCACGTGCGCGTTGGTTATCGCATATCCGTCATCCGTTATATAAAAGCCGCTGCCGGCATAAGTGGTGGCGCCCATCTCGCAAAAAACGCGCAGGCAGGCGGGCATATTGTTTGCCGCAACAAGCGCGCCCGAAGACGTATCTCCGGAAAACTGCGGAGTGAGTATCCCCGCTTCCCTGTCCGAAAACGAACAGCCCGCAAGCGATACCGCCATTATCACCGCGCAGAGCGCAACCGTTATGATCACGAATTTTTTATTACGCATTTGCCCCTCCCCCAACTTTTTCCAATAAGTCGGCTACGCGTTCCGCTCCCGCCATAACGGCTTTTCCGTAAATATCGTCGCTTTGATCGCTGCCGCTTTCCGAATATGCGCGTGAAAAAATTATTCCCACCAGCTTGCCGTCCTCATTCACCGCCGCGCCGCCTATGTCCTCCTTATGGAAGTTGCCGTCCGCAAGGTAATCCGCGCGCTTATACGGCGTTACATAGTCGTAAGAAGCGGAAGAAGAGCTTCTTATTTCCACATCCGCCGCCGCCACGGTCACGGAAGAGATAAGCCCTCCCGCCTGAGTCTCCCCGTACGCGGCGGAGAACAACCACAGCCTTTCCCCCACAGCTCCCTGCGCCGTATTGCCCGTTACGGGAATATACTTGTGCCCTTCCACGGGCAGTTTTACAAGCGTAACGCCGTAATTTCCCGCAATCACATTGCCGTCTATCGGCGCGTTGTCACCGTAAGGTTCTTTATAAAAGAAGAATTGCTTTGAAAGCGTTTCCCCGCTATTATCAAAATAAAAAACTTTGACGGCGTATCTGATAACTTCCGCCGTCTGTCCGCCGCTTTTTTCGGGCACGAACGCCTCCGAAGGCAGAGCCATCCAGCCGTCCGCCGTCACATATACGCCCGTGCTCTCACACGAACGCATATGGTATTCCGTGTTCCCGTATCTTCCGTAACACGCAATTTGCACGTACGCCGCGCTTCCGTCGTACATATCGTAAAGTCTGCGCCCCGTTTGAGAAGTGAGATCTATTTCGTAAGAGTAGTAGTAATCGGGCACGGTGCCCGTAAAGTCACAGCCCGCAAAAATACCCGCCGCGGCAAATACCGCCGCGACTAAAAGTATTATCGCGCAAGCCGCTTTTTTCATTCCAGCGTCCACACTTCCGTGTGAGTATGCTCTTCTCCCGGTTTGAGCGTGAACAGCGAAGAAAGCGTTTCTATCTCCGTGAACAGGTTATAGGTATAGCTTTCCACATTGCAGGAAAAGTCGGGATAACTCCCCTCCGGCTTGGGCAGCTTTATCGTGAATTTGCCCGCCTTGGTGTAAGCGTACACATACCCCAAAGTGTTCATCGTACCCACTTTCAGCGGGTGAGGTATGCTCTTGTCGAATTTCAGCGTAATATCGTCGTTCGTAACGATAAGACGGGGGTCGTTTACGTCGTTATAGCACCAATGCACTATGTTGCGGTTGGGCAAAAACGCCGTATCCGAAGTGTCCAAAGGCAAATGCGCCTCCGCGCCGCCGTCCATCACGGTGAGCGCCCACATAGCTATGGGCGTGGTTTCCTTATCGCCCTTGTTGACGAACCTGTGTTCCAGCGTGACCTTACCATTTTCATCCATAGTTATCTTAACGCTCTTTTCCAAACGGGTGGTAAGTTCCTCGGGCGCGGTGAAAACCGCTCCGTTTTCCAGCTTTTCCACCTTTACGGGCGCGTTGTCCGGATAATACGTGTCCATATATTCGGGGGACTTCCACAGCCTGTGTCCGCCGTATATATGCCAGCCGCCGCTGCCTTTGAGCACGGGATCCATAAGCTCTTCGGGCTTGTTGACTTCATCGTTCACGTCCTCGAACAATAAGTTCGCCCCGCCCTCCTTTCCGAAAAATATCACGCGCGGACCTATCTGCGTGGTCACACTCAACTTGATACCGCCCGCCGTCATAGAGAGCACTTTGCCGTATTTGCCGTAACTTTCTTCAAACATCTTCATAGCGTTCACCTTTATTTTATGCCGCCCGTGCCGAAATTTATCCGCCGCTACGGACAAATTACGGCAAAGGCGCAAGTTTTTCCCTATTTTTTATCCTCTTGAGCGCCTGTATCTTCGCTCTTGTCCTGCAGCGCGTTTTCATCGCCGTCCGCGTTTTCCGCGCTTTCTTTATCGTCCGCGCCGAAAGCTTCCTGCGCGCCGTCTTCCGCCGCCTGTTCGTAATCGACTTTTCCGCCCGCAAGCAAAGCCACCAGCTCGTCGCGCTCGGCAAGTTCGCTCTCCGTCAAAAGTTTATCCTCGCCGCTTCTGTGCTTTTCCAAAAAGTAGCGCACGCGCTCCAGCTTTTTGTCCGTTATCTTATATCTCCAAGCCGCTATAAACGCCGCTCCTATAAATAAGGTAACGCCCACGCCCAGCAATATCCTGATCGCCAGCAATGCGGATTCGGGCTGTACGACCGTCTGCGCCTCCGTATGCTCCCGGTATCCCGCCGCGTCTATCGTCCAGCCCACCACGGCTATCGCAAGCGCCGTGCACACTTTGCGGGAGAAAGTCATAAGTCCGGAGAACGAACCCGTGTCGCGCTTGCCCAATTTCAACTCCGCCACGTCAATAGTGTCGGGGAAGATGAGCCAGGGCATCATCTGCGTGCCGCCGAAGCCGAGTCCCATTATTATGGCGAACACGGGCACCAGCCACGGGCTCCAGCTCTTTTGGTATACCGCAAGCAGTATCGCGCCCAAGACATATAACGGCATGCCCAGGCGGAAGGCGAACTGCTTGCTCTTTTTGCGCATAAAGTAATAGTAAAAAGGCACGGACACCGCCGCCAGCACCATCATAGGCGCGATGACGAACAGCGAACTCATCTCCATTGTCCTTCCGAATATATTAAAGGTCACGCCTGCAAGCACGTCGTCGCAATAGTAGATTGCCAAAGCCGTGATAAGGTCCATCGTGAGGAAGGACATAACGTACATAGCAAGGTGCTGCCTGAACGATTTGATACGCAAAGGCGTGGCATAAGACTTAAAGGTGAATTTCACCTTGCCCGCGGGCAGAGGCGTGCGCTCCTTGACCTTGACGGCGGAGAGCATAAGAGTGCCCGAAAACAGCGCGCCGAACAGCAGGGATACCACCAGCCAGAAAGTTATCCTGTCTATGCCGCCGCTCTCCAGGCTGTCCCACAATATCGCGGGCAGCAGGTAGCAAAGTCCCGCCGCCGCCATATCCGTGACCAGCTTAAAGGTGTTGGCGTAATTGCGCTGTTTGTAATCCGAAGATATCTCCGAACTCAGCGCCGCGTAAGGCACCTGCGAAACGGTGGACACGGTGCAGTAGAAGATGTAGGCTATGCTCGTCAAGGCGGTCATTGCTATCTGCTGACCGTCCGTGCTGCCCTCTCCGCCCCACGGCCACGGCGCGAGCAAAAACAAGAGCGCGGGCAGAGTGAGCGCGCCGCCGATGAATATGTACGGGCGCCGCCTGCCCCACTTGGAGCGGGTGTTGTCCGAGATGTTGCCCATAAGAGGGTCGGATATGGCGTCCCATATCTTGGCGAGCATTATGGGTATGCTGGCAAGTCCCGCCCTTATGCCCAATATGCCCGTGTAATAAGGCAGCAGTATGAGCGAGAGCATTGTGGACTGCCCGCCGCCGAAAAAGTCGCCTATTCCGTAAAAAAATCTCTCTTTTACGGGAATAAAGTCCTCATTTGCGCACTCGGGCGCCTTGCGCTGCTTTTTCATGATTTTCTCCTTATTTACCGTCAGCCGTTATCGGAAGAGCCGCCGAAGGTCTTGTTCATTTCCTCCTTGCTTTCAAGCTCTTCTTCCCTGCTCATATCTTCCGCAAGCTCTCCCGCGGCGGCTGCGGCTCCTTCCCCGTGAAACTCCTCTTCTTCGGGAAGGTTGTTGCGGTACACCACGTTGCTTAGGTCGTACTCTTCGTCATACTTGAACGCCAGCTGATTTATCAGCTGAATGCGTTCCAGCTTTTCTTCCTGCGTGAGCGTATCGTAGCAGCCGTTTTCTATCACTTCGTTGAAGTACTTGATTCGCGCCAGCTTTTTATTGGTCACCTTATAGCGGAAAGAGGCGAAAAACGCAAACGCGATGAGCACCGCCACGGCTATGCCCATAACCAGCTTTATGGCAAGGATAGCCGAATCGGGCTGATCGATATATACGGAAGCGTCGCCCGTGGTGTTCTCCTTGTATCCCGCGCCGTTGATTATCCAGCCCACAAGTCCCACGCCGAACGCGCCGGACACTTTTCTTGCCAGCGTCATCATTCCGCTGTAAGTGCCCGTGGGGCGCTTGCCCGTGGCAAGTTCGGCTACGTCTATGGTGTCGGGGAATATCATCCACGGTATCATCTGCGCTCCGCCGAAGCCTAGACCCATCATAAGCGCCATTATCGGCACGAGGATGGGCGGAGTCCAGGAAGGATCCATAATCGCGAACATTATGCCGCCGACGATATAGAAGGGCAAGCCCATTCTGAACACGAACTGCTTGCTCTTTTTATCCATAAGTATCCTGCACACGGGGAACATACACACCGCCGCCACCATAAGGGGCGCTATTATGAACAGTGAGGACATATCCATACCGAACAGCTTTTCCCCGTGCCACACGTCCGTGGCGTAATACACTGCCAGCGCGGACAGCATATCCATACAGGTGAACGCCGCGCAGTACATACCGATATGCCAGCGGTAAGAGCGGTTCTTATACGGCTCGGCATAGTTTTTCACAAACTTTTTGGCGTCGAATTTTTCCTTGGGGGTTTTAACCGTCACCCTCTCTTTTACCACTATCGCGCACAGAATAAGTCCGCCGCCGAAGAGTATGCCGAAGATGAGCGCTATGCACAGCCAGAACGCGGTGGCGGAGATGTTGGGCATAAACAAATACCCGTCTTTGCTTATAAGCGCTTCAATAAGCAAAAGAGGCAGCGCATACGCAAGTCCGGAAGCTATGGAAGTAAAGATGAGCTTTACCGTATTGGCGTTGTTTCTCTCCTTAAAAGAGGGGGAGATATCGCTGGACATAGAGCAGTAAGGCACCTGCGATATGGTGGAAACGGTGTTCCATATGAGATACATTATCAGGATGAACGCGGTAAAGCCGCCGATGGACATACCCCATTCGCGCACGGGCATAAACATTATAAGCAAGGTGAGAATGACTCCCACGCCGCCTATGAACATATACGGCTTTCTCCTGCCCCACTTGGAGCGGGTGTTGTCCGAAATAAAGCCCATAAGCGGATCGGTCACCGCGTCCCACAGCTTTGCCACCGTCATAATGGTGGAAGCCACCGCCATGGCAACGCCCATAGTGGTCATATATTTGAGCATTATGCACGACATCAGCGAAACGCCGCCGCCGTCCATAAAGCCGCCTATGCCGTAGCACACTTTTTCCTTGGTAGGTATGCGCTCGTTTATCACTATCTCTTTTTCCATTTTGTCCTCCGTTTGTCTTTTACTCCCCCGAAAAAACTCCCGTTCCGATCAGCTTTTTGTCATGCCCGCAGGCGCCGCGGCGATGATTTTTTCCCTGTATTCGGTAATGCCGGCGATGAGCGCGTTGAGCGTTTTGCGCTTTATGCGGTATTTGTCCGAAGAGCAAAGTCCGCCTGTCACGCTCACGTCGGAGTGGTAGCTTTTGAGCAGCTCCGCGTACTCTTCCAAAACAGCGTGCATTGAGGCGAACCCGTCGTCGTCTTTCAAAAACTGTATGCTGCGGCGGCAGGAAGTTATAAGGTCGGCTATCTTGCCCGCCTCCTTGTTCAGCTTATACTTTATAGTGGAAAAATTGTGACCTTCTTCCAGCGCCCTGAGCGCAAGCAGAAGTTTGTCCGTGTCCTTTAACAAATCGGAATAATACCCGTTCATAATTTTGCCCTCCATGTCTTATATAATATAATATTGCGCCCGCATATGTCAAGGCTGTTTTGCAACTTGGCGACGAATATGAGCGTTAAAGCCGTTTTTCCGCCCGCGGCTTGACTTTTTCGAATAATATGCGGGTATTATAAAAATTATTTTCCGCATACTGCTTTTATGAAGGTCCTTATTTTAACGCTTATCCTTGCCGTCCCCGTGTGCGCTTTTGCGGGCGGAGCCTCGGTCTGCGCCGCGCAGGAGGACAGCCTCACAGCCGCCGCGCAGGAGGATTGCCGCATAATCACCGCTCTTATGTATCACGGCGTGCTCAAATCACGGCAGGGGGAGTACATCGTTTCGCCTGAGCGGCTGGAAGAGGACCTGATAAACTTCAAAAACGCGGGGTATGAATTCGTCCTGCCCTGCCAAGTGGCGGCATATGCACAAGGGCGCGGTAAACTGCCCGAAAAACCGCTTATACTCACCTTTGACGACGGGCATTACAACAACGCATATTACGCCCTGCCGCTTTTGGAAAAGCACGACGCGTGCGCCGTGATAAACGTCATAGGCGCGTTCTCCGAATACTCCGCGGAATCGGGGGATCGCGACAATCCCAACTACTCGCATTTGACGTGGCAAAACCTGCGCGAACTTTTGGCAAGCGGCAGGATAGAGCTTGGCAACCACACTTGGGGAATGCACAAATACTCTCCGCGCTTCGGTGTGGGAAAGAGGGCGGACGAGAGTGATGAGCAGTATGCCGCCGCGCTTTTTTCCGACTTCTCCCGCCTGCACGAAAAGGTGAAAAAAGAGTGCGGATACTCTATGACAACCTTTGCCTATCCCTTCGGAAAATACACGAAAACCGCGGAGCAGGTATTGAAAAATATGGGATATACCCTCACTTTCACCTGTAACGAAGGGGTGTGCAAAGTCACTTTCGGGCAGCCCTTGTCCTGCTTTTATATCCGCAGAATAAATATGGACGGCAGGGCGAGTTCTTCTTCCCTTTTGAAAAAAGCGGAGGGATATTACCGCTCCGCTTTAAGTCAATCGTCGTCATCGTCGTCCTCGTAACCGCCGTCGCCGCGCTCTTCTTCGCGCTCAACCTTTCTTTGCCTCTTTCTCTCCTCTTTTTCCCGCTCTTTCTCCCGCGCGCGTTCCCTTGCTCTTTTCTCCTTTTGTTCGGCTTCTTCGTCCGTGCTCACGCCCTCGGGCAGCTGCCAGCCGCGCAGCGCGCACTCGCGCACCAGATACGCGGGCAGCGGCGGTATCTCCTCCGCCCGCATTTTCAGCAGTTTCAGATACTTTATCGCGCCGAACTCACTCCTCAGAGAGGGCGGCGGAGCGTACGTTATTCCCGCGGGCAAGTCGTTTTCCACGCGCATACGCGCCGTGCCCCCGTCGTTGGACACGGCGGTTATCGTTTCAAACGCGCCCGGAACGTACTTGGCGTCCGCCTTGAACTTGTTGAAAAGAAGGTGCGTGCCCACATACTGATAAGCGTACTCTCCCCTTTCTTCCACCGCGCCTTTGCGGGCGCGCAGTATCCTGCCGTGGGAAAAGTACACCGTTACGTCCTTGTTCCAGTGCGAAAACAATATGCCGACCACGTTGTCCCCCACCCTGCACACGTACATATCGTAATAATAGAAAACAACGCCGCGGATCAAAAACACCGCACCCAGCGCCATACCGACAAGGAACGCCAGACCCAAAATTATCACCCACACGTTTTTATAGGATACGGAAGTGTAGATATACACCACGGCAAGCACTATCCACAGCACCGCGTACACGGCGAAAAACGCCCAGGTTTTAAGCCCGGGACGGGCGGGAACATACTTGAAAAGAGCGCAGGAAAGCTGCGAGTAGAAGTTTTCTTCCACCCGCTCTATCCGCTCCGCCGCGGGCATTCTGACCGCGGGCTGCTTTTCGTAATCTTCCTCGTCGTCCTCGTACATCGTCATGCCGTGCGCGAAAGAATTGCTTTTTCTATCGCGCCCATCAAAGAGTATTTTTCCGCCTTGGCAGCGTCGCTTGAAATGTAGTCCGTGCCCACGTGCCAGATCATCACTCCGCCCGCGCCGCAGTCTATGGCGTAACAAGTCTTGTCGTAAGTTATCCCCACGCCGTTGAGATAGTTGTATTCGCTGCCCTTATTTCCGTCAAGGTCGGTATACGTGCCGAAAAAGTCCGTGCCGTTGTCCCACCTGTCCATACTCTCCGCCGCGGCGCCGTAATCGCCCCAGAAGTTATCCCCGTCCGAAGGGCGCGAATAAAACGGCAAGCCCAAATTTATCTTTGCCAAGTCAATGCCCTTCTTCTCCAAAGATTGCAGCAGCTTGAAGCAGGAATTATAGAAAGAGGAGTGGTTGCCCCTGTCGTCGAACATATCGTAAGCCATCACCTCTATGGAATCCAGCACGTTCAGGTTTTCGGGCACAAAAGTCGCCGTGCCTATCTGCCATTCGGAAATGGCTGCGGTGAGCAGTTTGCCCTCAGGCAGAGCCTTGTCCAGCGCTTTCAGATAGTCCGTGAACACTTCAAAGGACTTGCTTTGAGAGGGATATTCGTAGTCAAAGGATATGCCGTCCAGATCGTAGCGCTCTATCAAAGCAAGCAGGTTCTTTGTCAGATTCTCCGCCGCGGCTCCCGTCATCGCAAGGTTGTGCCGCTCTTCCGTGGTGTAATTTTCACCCGTGCCTTCGTTTATGTTGCCCAGCACGGTGACCACCACCTTCACGTCATTGCCCACCGCGCTTTTCAGATAGTTCAAGCCTTCGGGGACTATGCTGGCGCCCTCGTCCTTTGTCACTTTGTCCCCGTCTTCAAGGCGATAATAAAGGTCGCCTTTGGAATCAAAGTATACGCCGCTTATGTAGTTGACTTCCGTGGCTTTGTTCAGGTTGTAGTCCGCGCCCTCTTTGCGCAGCGAACCGCCCGCATATACGCTCTGCGCGGTGACGTAACCCATCACGCGGAAGTTTTCCGCGGTGCCGCCTATGTCGTACGCTTCAAGCCCTTTCAATTTCCAGCTGCCGTCGCTCTCCTCCACTTCTATGCGCACGGAAGAGGCGGTGACAGGCTCGAACGACCCGTAATGATACCCCTCCACGAAATCGCTGCCGTAGAAAGGCTCCGCGCTGTCGTCCGCGTACACGCGGAACTTGGTTATCTTGCTCCCCTTTTCTTTGAGCACAAGCGCGTTGAACGTTATCTCCCTGCCGAAGGAGTACACCGCGCTGTCCCCCTGCTTTCCGCCGCTTGAAGAAAATTCGCCCTCCGCAGCCAAATTTTCAAACTTATCCGAAATAGCGGACGGTGTGGAGTTGTCCGTGCAGCCGGCAAGGCACAAAACCCCGACAAGCACGCACGCCAAAACCGCCGCGATAATCACAAAAGCCATACGTTTCATCATCTTCTCCCTGTCTTAGGATAAATCCATTATACTATAAATACGGCAATAAGGCAAGAGGCAACTTTTCAAAGACTCCTCTGCCCTGTTGGTTTGTCAAACATCTGTTACACTTTTGTTGTTAAAATAATCGGCAAGGTATTGGTTAGGCGACTTCCAGCCGAGTGGGCGCATAGGAGTGTGGTTGTACTCTCTATTGTATCGCTTTAATTGGTC
Organism: uncultured Clostridia bacterium; assembly: GCA_944380395.1. Taxonomy (GTDB): domain Bacteria; phylum Bacillota; class Clostridia; order Christensenellales; family UBA3700; genus Alloclostridium. The sequence goes on from CALWHM010000002.1 coordinate 85,628, forward strand.
TTGTAGATCGGCGAGGCTGTAGAAGCTGTGTTTGGAGTAGAAACGCTCATTGTCTTTGCGGTGGCTTCTTTCCACTTTGCCGTTGTGCCTCGGCGTATATGCACGGATTTGCTTGTGTACTATTCCGTTTATGCAAAGTACTTTTTGAAACAGTGTCGGATCCGTCTCTCTTCGCTTGTCATGTTC
>CALWHM010000003.1 GCA_944380395.1 uncultured Clostridia bacterium
CTCTTAAACTGACTTGTCTTTTTGGTTCGTTTCTTTACTTTCCGAAAATCCGTTCGTTTAAGCGTCCTTCTTTCAAATTTTCTTGCTTTTGAAGAATTACGCTTCCTTTCCTTCCTGTTCAGTTGTCAATGTTCAGCGCCGTCTTTCGTGACAGCCTCATTATGATAGCACACCGAAAAAAACCTGTCAACAATTTTTTGCAAGTTTTTTCATATTTTTTTTGCCATCGCTTTCCCCAGGGGGGAATTATATATTAGCATATTACGGGAATAATTGCAATACCTATGCAAAATGTTTTACAAAACTTTAAGTTTTATTATGGATATATTCGCGCACGCATTAAATACACGCAAATATAATATCAATAATATAAATAGGGGACCGCTGCCGCGGTCCCCGCAATGTGTTCGGCGGAACTTAGTTTATCTGAGTATTGTCTTGATTGTAGATATACCATGCGTAACCGCTGCTATTATAAACAGCCCAATCGCTCGCCCATGAAGAAGGCACGGACGTTTCGCCGGAAAGCGTCACTCTGCCCTGCGTCGTGCCGTAGAAGATCTTACTGCCCACGCTTTTCACACAATAAGGAATGGTGACGCGAGTGAACGAAGAACCTGCGAACGCATAATCTTCCAGCGTGGTAACGCCCATATACCCGCTTGTTCCGGGACCCATAGACGGCAATGTGGTGATGTTGGAATTGCCGCTGTAATAATTGAACGCATAGCTGCCCACAATTCTTATCTTCAGCGTTTCGAAAATGCTTGTGTTGCTATGTGTGTCCTCATAACTTGCAAACAGCAGCTTTCTGTTTGTGGAAGAGTAAGTATACATACTGCCGTTTTCACTGCCGGCGTAAGTGCCTCCGGTCACGCGGCTGCCGCCTATTTTGTCGGTCACCACAAACCCTCCGACTTTACCCGTAGAAGCAAGCTTGGCTATGGCTCCGTCTATTCCCGTAAGAGAATAGTCGACATATATCGTAGAGCCGCTGAGGTCAATATCGCTTGTAGTTATCTCCGCACTGCTGTCGGCCGTATCCTCTGCACCTATAAGCATACCGCCGATATTATAGAGGTATGCATCGATACCTAAATCTATATATGCGGCATTGCCGAAATCGACTATATCGGAAGAGCTTATTCCTTGCACCGCCACAGGTACCGGGTCGTCGCTCAGCACCGAATTATACTTAAAGGTAGAGTTACCGCTGTAATCAAACGAATACAGTGTGTCCACATAGCCCGCCTCATAGCTGCCGTCGTCATATGCCACGATGACGTTAAACCCGACTGAAGCTCTCATACCATCGAAATCTTTTTCCAAAGACATATTGCCGTAAGATACACGCTTTTCCTCGGAATTGCCGCTGCGGTAAGAGCAATTGTTATCATAGACAACCTCCCCTACTTTTATCCGATAATAGACATATGCCTATTATTTAGATAATAGTATACTAAAAAGTATATTATTATTTTACCAAATATTCTTTTATATGTCAATAAACTTACGATTATTAAATAAAAAACTTAACTCCCGCTAAAAGAATGAATTATTGCTTAATTCCCATTGAAAGCGGCGGCAAAAACTGATATAATATAGCTATGGTGGAAAAAATTATAAACGACGGTTGGCAATTTTGCGAAAAAGGCTCGGATAAGACTTATCCCGCCGCTGTTCCCGGAAGTCAGTATGAAGATTTACTGCTTCACGGTCTGATACCCGATCCGTATAAGGAGGATAACGAAAGTAAAACGGCTTGGGTGGCGGACAAGGACTTTGTTTACTCGCGCAGGATATCTCTGCCCGAAGATATGAAGGATAAGGGGCATATAAGCCTTTATTGCGAATGCCTGGACACTTTGGCGGACGTATATCTGGACGGAGAAAAAATAGGTTCGCACGACAATTACTTTCTGCCGTTTGAGGCGGACGTAACGGGAAAGTTGGGTGAAAACTCACTTTTGGAGATACATTTTGCCTCCCCCGCGGAGTTCTTGCGCAAAATGCAGCAGGTGGACCAAATGCCGCGCAACTGCAACGGTATGAACGGCATTCCGCACATACGCAAGCCCGGCTGTCATTTCGGCTGGGACTGGGGTCCGTTTATCCCCACAGTGGGCATAAGTTCGGACATAAAATTAAAGGCGTGGAACGGCGCGCGCATTTCCGATTTGCACATTACGCAGGAACATATAAAGGACGAAGGCAAGTTCACCGTTAAACTGCACGCGGAGGCAGAATGCGAATTTACGCCGCAAAGCGGCGCACGCGCGGAAATTTCCCTGCTCTCCCCGCAAGGCGAACTTATTGCCAAGCAAAGCGTTTCTTTGAACAAGCCGAGCGCTGACTTTACCGTGGACGCCCCTCAGCTGTGGTGGTCGCACGACATAAGCGACAGTCACCCGCTTTACACCGTGCAAGTAAGGTTGGATCAGGGCGAAGAGAGCGAGGTTTTTGAGCGCAAAATAGGCTTGCGCACGATAGAGCTGGACAGGAGCGCGGACGAATACGGCACGAATTTCCGCTTTATTCTGAACGGAGTCCCGCTTTTTATCAAGGGCGCGAACTATATCCCGCCCGACGCCTTGCTCACGCGCGTGAATACGACCACTTATAAAAAGCTGTTGGGCGCGGTCAAGCGCGCCAATATGAATATGGTGCGCGTATGGGGCGGCGGCAGATATGAAACGGACGAGTTTTACGATATGTGCGACAGGGAAGGCATTCTCATTTGGCAGGACTTTATGTTCGCGTGCAATCCCTACCCTTTTTATAACGACGAATTCCGCAAAAACGTGCTTGAGGAAGTGACTTATAACGTAAAGCGTTTGCGGAACCGCCCTTCATTGGCGTTGTGGTGCGGCAATAACGAGATAGAAACGATGAGCGCGGGCTGGCTGCCCTATACCAAATTGCGCGAATGGACGGAAAAATTCTTCTGGCACATCCTGCCCGAACATTTGCGCACGGTGGACGACAAAACGCCGTTTATCCCCGGCTCCCCCGTGGGCAAGGGATATATGGACGGCGTGGCTTCGGACGAGCACGGGGACGTGCATATGTGGACGGTGTGGCACGGCTTGCAGCCGCTGACTTATTACCGCAAGCGTTTTTCGCGCTTCTGTTCGGAGTTCGGATTGGAATCCATGCCGGATATGAACACCATTCGCTCCTTCTGCCAGGAAGATCAGTTGGATCTGACTTCGCCCGTAATGCAGGCGCACCAAAAATGCCCCAGCGGAAACGGCAAGATAGCTTACTATACTTCCACGCGCTTCCGCCTGCCCGCCAAATTCGAGGACACGGTATACCTTTCGCAAATAGTGCAGTCGGAATGCGTGCGCGACGCCACGGAGCATTGGCGCCGTAACCGCGGCAGATGCAACGGCAGTATGTATTGGCAGCTGAACGACTGCTGGCCCGTGCTTTCCTGGGCTTCGATAGACTATTACGGCGGATATAAAGCGCTGCAATATACCGCGCGTCACTTTAACGCGCCGCTCACAGCCAGCGCCTGCGAAACCAAAAACGGCGTGGACCTGCACGTTATCAACGATAAAGCCGTGCCATTCAAGGGGCGCATAGAGTATGTGCTCAGCCGCTTTGACGGCAAGCGTTTGGCAAGCGGAAAAGCCCCCGCGGACTGCGACGCGGCAAGCGCGCGCAAAGTGTGCTCTCCGGACATCAAGGGCGCTTTGGCGCGCTGCAATCACAATTGCGTATTGCAATACTCTCTTATCGGTGAGGACGAAAAAACCGTATGCACGCGCACGGTATTGTTCAAGCCGGAGAAAAAGCTGGCTCTGCCCGATCCCGAACTTTCACTTGACATAACCGTTGCGGGCGGCGTTGCCACGATAAAGGTAAAGGCGAAAAAATACGCGCGCTATGTAAAACTGTTCGCCGCGGGCATAAGCGAGCCATTCTCAGACAATTACTTCGATTTGGTGGCGGGAGAGGAGAAAGTAATCACCCTGCCCGTGCCCGAAGATATGACCGCGGATAAGGCGCGTAAGATAATATCCGTCACTTCCATAGCGGGCATAAAACCCAAACAGAGCAAGTTTGCCGACTTTATTTTCAGAATGAAGATAAGGTTGATACCCATAAATATAGCAAATTGGGTGGCATATCACTTTATGTAAGACAATAAGCGACAAGCAAAAAAGGCGGGTACTGGCAGTACCCGTCTTTTTCCATATTAAGCATACTTTTTGTATTTTGCGGCGAAATAATATATAGTAATTCGATGTTTTCGCACGCGGCGCGGTAAACGCCGTCATATATAAAAAGAGAAGCGGAAAACCGCTTCTCCTTGTTTTTTGTTTTACCTGTTACCGATTACTCAACGGTGAACGTGCTGCTCACGGTAATGGTGCCGAGGCTGATATATGCGGTGCCTTTGGTAACCTTGTCGATAACGTTATTGACAATGCCCTCCACCCTTTCATCCATAGATATACCGCCCAGGATGGGTTTAACCACATTCCCAACAATGTAATTCACATTGTCCTGGGTCAAAGATATCTTGGTGCCGGCAAGAGTCGCGTCAAGGCTTGTGAATACGCCGCCGTCAACATCGCCGCTCACGGTCATATTGCCTTCGATTTTAGCAAGCAGATCGGGGAGCAGGTTGGCAAGAGTATCCTTACCGATGATCTGCTTCAAGATGCCTGCAACGGGAATGTCCACAAGAGCGCTGCCTATCTTGACGTCGTCTATAGCCAAATCGCCGATCAGTGCGTTAAGAGCTTCCTTGTCCTTTATCTGATCCCACACTTCGCTAATGAAATTGAGGTTGTCGCTGACCTTGATGCCGCTGGCTTCATAATGATTGTTTTCATATGCTGCGCCGGAAGCATTGGAGAAGTCGAGCATGGTCTGATTGAGCAGCAGTCCTTCAATTATGCCTATCAAATCAAGATTATATCCTTCATTGAAAAGCTTGGGCAATATTGCGCCGATAGTGGGATCATTGGCAAGGTCAAGCTTTGACAAGTTGTAGGAAACTTCGTTTTCATATATCTTGTCTCCGTTGGTATCGAACTCGATAGCCCAATCATCGGTAACATCTTTAAGCGCGGGGATAGCGCTCTTAAGGCCGGTAACCTTCAGATTCCTGACGCCGATGGTCTTTTCTTCACTGCCGTATTTATAGAAAGCCTGGCCGGTGAACGTAAGGCTCGTCAGTTTGCTGAGATTTACGGTCTTCTCAAGCATACCCAAAACCGTATCCGTAAGATCCTTGTCAAGAACCACAGGGGTTATCTTGGTGGGTTTAGCGGTGATATCGATGGTCAGCTCGCCGTCCTTCCATGTGCGGACAAGATCGATTTGAGCGCTCGCCTTGATGGAGACAGCCTTTTCGCTGCCGTTGACGCCGAGAGCTATTTCGGCATCGGTAATGGTGACGGAAGTCTTAGCGGACTTGTTGTCGATCTTAGCCCAGTTAGCCTCCGTAGCCTCCTGAGCGTTCTCGGCAGTGACCTTCTCCTTGCAGCCTGCCAGGCAAGCCACGGAGATGATGCACACAAGCAGCATAACTACCGCGAGTGTAATGCCTATTTTCTTTTTCATAGTCTTCCTCCTGAAGATTTTTATTTCATACGGTAATTATACATCAACCGTAATAAAACTGTCAAGAATTTTTATCGCATCGAACATATTACTTGTCCGTTACGCCCAACATATAATCCGTGCTGCGGTTAAAAAGCTTTGCCAAATCGATAAGCGTTTGATAATCAGGCTCCTTCAAGCCCCTTTCCCAATTGCTCACGGACACTTGCGAAACGTTCATATATTTGGCTATGTACAGCTGATTATAGCCTTTCAATATCCGCTCCTGTCTGAGCCTTTCTGCAAATTTCATTTTTCTCCTCCTATTTCATATTTCAGTAAACTCACCCTGTTTTACCATTTCACATTGATCGCGCCGTTATTTCTCCACGTGCTCGTCCAGATAAGTTGCCGTCATATCCGCCATATGCAAAAACATTGCGAGCGGAAAGCGGTAATATGCGTCGCTCATAGAGTAATCGCCCGCCTTTACCCTGTTGTCAAAGCCGCCCATATGCCAATTGATGGCAAGCGCTTCGGCACGCGTGAGGCGCATAAATCCGTTTATGATGTATACGGATTTTTCACCGTGCCCGTAAGGCAGACTGTCATTGATGGTGTAGTAAGGAACGCTGGTCCATTCCCCGTTTTTCTTGACGTTGCGCATTTGCACGGTGTAAAAGTCCACCTTGCAAAGGTCGTGGAGCAGTCCGCACACGGCGACGCTTTCTTCCGATATGCTGCCTTCGGGAATATCTCCGAGCTGTTCGTGCAGTTTGACAAGTTCGTCCAGCCTGCGGTAGACGTTAAGACTGTGCGCGCACAGCCCTCCTTCCACGTTGCTGTGGAAGCGCGAACTTGCCGGAGCGGTAAAAAAATCCGAACCGCACAGATACTTCAAAAGTTCGGCTGCGCCTTCGCGCGTTATCTTTTGGTTATACAGCTCCAAAAAAGCTTTTTTGTTGCGCTCCAACTGCTCTTCCATACACATAAATTGTATATCAAATAAATGTGTTTGTCAATACCTTGACCCCAAAATTTACACAGAGCGCGAAAAAAGTCGCTCCCGCGCTTTTTTAGGCAATATGCGCATATCCGTTTACAAATATTTACGTATGTGATAAAATTAACATTGTGGAGGCAGTTATGACACCCGACTTTTTATTGTTCCGCCTCGGAAAGGACAGGCTTTTGCAAGCGGCGCTTGCGGGAGACGCTTCCTGCGCGGGCAGCTTTATGGAGTTTGCAGCCAAGTATAATTTGCAGGGCGATATTTTCAAGGCTTATATCGCCTACTTACTTATAAGCGAGGAAAACGCGTTTTCCCTGCAATGCGAACGCGGAGAAGCGCCCCGCAAAAGTTTGAACGACATAGCGCTTGCGGACATTACCAAGTTGTTTTACATATTCAACGATTCTTCCGTATGCGAAAAACTGCCGCCCGCCCTGGCTTGCTGGCACGGCGAGGCGCACACGGACATCTACTTTGCCGAAGCGGGCGAAGTTATAAGCGCGTTTTTGAAAAAACTTTCCAAAGCCAAAGACCCCGAAGAGTTTTTGCGCGCGTGCAAAAACCATTATATCGCGCACGGCGCGGGTGCGGGCGCGCTTAACCACGCTTTCAGACTTGTGGAGGATTCGGACGAGTTGGAGCCTATCATTTTGGGCAAGATGAAGCGTATGTCCGACCTGGTGGGCTTGGAGTCGCAAAAGGCGGCGCTTATGACGAACACGCGCGCTTTTGTGGAAGGCAAAGGCGGCGTGAACGTACTGCTTTACGGCGACGGCGGCACGGGCAAGACCACGAGCGTAAAGGCTTTGCTTTCGGAATTTTCGCAAAAGCGCTTGAAGATAATAGAGATATATAAACATCAATTCAAATATCTGAACGCACTTATAAGCCGAATAAAGCACCGCGGATACAAGTATATTCTGTTTATGGACGACCTTTCTTTTGAAGACAGCGAAATGGAATATAAGTACTTGAAAACCATTATAGAGGGCGGATTGGAACCGCGCCCGGAAAACGTGCTGATATACGCCACTTCCAACCGCCGTCACTTAATACGCGAAAGCTGGCGCGACAGAGATGACGATGATATGCACTCCGGGGATACGGTGGAAGAAAAGCTTTCACTTGTAAAAAGATTCGGACTCACGCTCTACTACCCTTCACCCGACCAAAAGGAGTATTTGAAAATAGTGCGCGCCATAGCCGAACGCGAAGGAATACCCGTGGACGAACAGTTGGAGCGCGACGCCCTTATCTGGCAGAGGCGCGAAGGCGGATATTCGGGAAGGACGGCGGAGCAGTTTTTGATAAGCGAAAGGCGCAAATAACCGCTTTATCCTAAAAGGCAAAAAGCCTTGAAACAACGGTTCAAGGCTTTTTTATTCACATATTTTTACAGCGACGCTCACCGCGCAGCCGTTTAATTCAAGTCGGGTCATCTTCACTGACTTATCCGCCGTATTCGGGCGGGATTTGACTGTGCGGAAAAGATTTTCCCCCGTGGCTTTGCAATAAGCTTCAAGGTCTGTCCACTCGTATATATCGGAAAAACCGCGCGGAGGTTTGCGGGAAAGGCTCTCTGCGTCCACGCCTATGCTTCCCTTTCCTTTGAGTACAGCCAAAAAAACTATCCCCTGTGTATCGGACAGGGATACCGCGTGCCCTTCGACAAGCGGAGCGCCGCTTTGCGTATGCGAAAGCTCCGCACCCAAGTGTTTTTTCACCATAGCGGCGGAGCTTGTGTTTTCCTGCGCAAACAACTCAAAGTCCGAAAAGTCCATCAACTTCTGTTTCTGCCGTAAAGGCTGTTCACTTCATTGAAGAAAGCGCAGTCCACGCCCACCAAATTTTCATAAGTGGCGCGGTACTTCCAATTGCCGTCCGCAACGCCGGGCGTGTTCATACGACAGTCCGCGCCGAAGCCGCACATATCCTGAAACGGCACGATAGCCAGCACGCAGCTGCTTTCGGCAAGTTTTCTGTAAAACGCCTTTGTGGACTTGCAGCCGTAGCCGCCGCTGCTCCAACCGAAGGAATCGCAGCAGATATAGCGCAAGACATAGTCGCGGATATTGTCGGGCAGCTGTTGCAGCCAGCCCAACGTGGTGTTATTGTCGTGGGTGGCGGTATAACCTATGCAAAATCTGTCGAAATTGTGGGGAAGGTGAATGCTGTCCCCGTCCTCGAATCCGAACTGCATAACGCGCATACCCGGCAGACCGCTCTTGCTCAAAAGTTCGCGCACCTCATCGTCTATAATGCCCAAGTCTTCCGCTATAAAGCGGGCTTCGGGCATGGCGGCTAGCGCTTTTTTCAAAAAGTCCAAGCCCAAGCCCTTTTCCCACTTGCCTTCCTTTGCGGTGGCGGCGCCCGCGGGCACGCTCCAATATTTACTGAACGCGCGGAAATGATCGATACGCAGCACGTCGTACCAATTCATTGCGCGCTCCAACCTTTCAAGCCACCATTTGTAGCCCGTCTTTTTCAGCTTTTCCACATCGTAAAGCGGATTACCCCAAAGCTGCCCATCCGCGCTGAAATAATCGGGCGGAACCCCCGCGACCGCGGCGGGATTCAGATCTTTGTCCAATAAGAAAATGTCGGGGTGCGCCCAGACGTCCACGCTGTCATGACTGACATACATAGGCATATCGCCTATCACGCTTATTCCGTGGGATACCAGCTGCTCGCGCACCTGCGCCCACTGCCTGTCGAAAACAAATTGCTCGAACACGTAATATGCGTACTCCTCGCCGCCGCGCACTTCGTCGAGCGCGCCTTTTTCGCGGCGCATATACTTTTCCTCCCAGCGCCACCACGGCAAGCCGTTCATCATATCCTTTATGGACATATACAGCGCATAATCGTCAAGCCAGCCTTTGTTTTTCGCAAAATATTTATCTATATCTTCCTTGGCGTACGCGCCCGAAATAAAGGCTTTTTGCAATATCGCCCTCTTGGACGCCCTGCAAAACGCATAGTCCGTCATATAAGGTTTGCCCTGATACTCCGCGGCGCGGACATCAGCGCGGGAAACGGCTCCGTCGCCTTCCAGCTTTTCCGGATCCACGTAAAGATAATTACCCGCAAACGCGCTTATGCCCGAATAAGGCGAATCGCCCAAGCCGATGGTGTTGAGCGGCAATATCTGCCAATAGTGAAAACCGCCGCGCAATAAGAAGTCGCACATTTCGTCCACTTCCCTGCCAAAACCGCCGATACCGTACGGCGACGGCAATGAAGATACGTTCAAAAGCACGCCTGCCGATCTTGTGAATTTCTTCATAACTTCCCCTCTTAAAATTACTGTTTATATTTTACCACATCGAAAATAAAAATACAATACCCAAAATCAACCTTTTGCCGCAGAGCGATTATAGGTAAAACAAAGCGGCGATAAGTAGCCTTACCGCCGCCGAGTGTAAGTTTTTAATGTTACGCGAATTGCGCAAAGGTTATGCCAGGCTTTTTGTCGAAGCCGAACATAAGTCCTTTATATTATATGAACTCCGCAAAAGATACGTCCGTTATCTCTTTGTCGAAGCCGAACAGCTGCGTGCCGTCGTTTTTGTAGAGAGCCACATAGCCCTCCGCATTCTTCACGGTAAAGTAAGCACCGTCGGAAGTGGAATAACCCATCCCGTCGGAAGTGGAATAATACATCTCCTGCCCTACGCCGATTTCAAATATCGCCGTTGCGCCGTTGTATATCTTTACAACGCCCGTTTTGCTTATTTCAGCAAATACACCGGCGGCAAGCATGCCTATTTGCGATTCGTCTTCCGCGCCGGTAAATACGGGGGAAGTACTGTCCATAGCGTATATCTTGCCGTCCAGCGTATAATAGAGGCTGTCATCGGGAAGGCGCGTAAAGCTTATTGCGGGAATAGTCTCCTCTCCTACGACGGTGACGCTTGAATCATAAGGGACATTCTCCAAAAGTACGCCGGTAAGCATATCGATGTACGTATAGGAAGGAGTAACAGCGTCTGCCGCCGTTTTGTCTATCCTGATCACGTCATTGTCCATATCCTTATATGCTGAAGTAAGACCCTCGAATATCACACTGCCGTCGTTTTTCTTAACGGAATAGGTATCGTTGCCGTCCTCGCCCGTCTCCTTGACCACGTATGCATAGGCTGTGGCATATACTATCTCCGAAGTTTCAGCGCTGACTTCTATCTCCGTGCCGGGTATCACCTGGCGATAATCGGGTTCAGCGCCCTCGGCGGCGGCATTGTAATAATACGTAAGCATACCGCCGGAAAGTTTGTCTGCGCGGAGTATTTCAATCTTTTCATTTACAAGAGTTCCGTCTGCGGCAAAAATTGCGGCTTCCGCTGTTTCTTCACCGATTTTGAAAATCATAACTCCGTTATCGCCAACCGATAACATATCATATTCAACCGGGCAGATCTCCGCGCCTTCCGCGTTAAACAATCCGTATTTTTCGCCGATTGCCACAACTGTCAAACCGCCTTCTGTAAATCCTATTTCGTCATATATGGCGCTTATCACCCATTCGCCGCTATCGGTATTGATAACGCCGTAATAACCGGTATTTTTATTCTGCGCGACGATACGAGAGCCGTCCTTATTGGGTATGACACTGTAAGAGCCAAGCTCTATGCCCGTATCGTTGCCGTCGGCGTCTATCAAAAATGCCCTGCTGCCCATTTGGACCGCCGCATATTTCCCCACAAATGGAGTTACGTCGTCATATTTGCAGTCAATGACTATTTCACCGCTTTCATCTGCAAAGCCCCACAAGCCGTCCTTTTCCACGGCTATCATTCCCTGAGAAAACGCCGAGTCCGTGGTCTTGGCACAGCCCGCAAACAGCGTGAGCGCCAATATTACCGAAAGGGCGAGGGCTATTACTATCACAACTTTCTTTTTCATATCTTTCCTCTCCTTATTACCAAATATTCATTTTATCCGATCTCAAAATGAGATTGCCTTCTGTGCCGTACCATTCGCACACATTACCGCGATAACCAACAAAGCCGTCCGAATAGGCAGTCATTCTGTCAAAGCAGAATTCCGTGAGCAGCGTGCCGTTTTTGGCGCAGGCGGCATATTCGCCGTCTTTATTCTGCACCACGAACATTCCCTCTTCCGCATCGGTGACCGCAACCACTTCATTGCCGAGTTTGACGGATTCTCCGTTAATCAAATCCGTCAGCGTATTGGTGGCAGTGTTGAACATATAGTTGCGGAAGGTGCCCTCAATCATCTTGCAGAGCGGAACTTGTTCCGCCGGCACAGTGAATACAGCGCCTTCGCTGCCGTATACGGTATAACTGTCACCGTCGCCGCATGCCATAACGCCCGGCACAATGATCTTATCATCTTCGTCACGCACTTCACCCACCAAAGCCACCTTAACGGGGGTTAGATCTTCCGTTTCGATATTGAACAAATAATACGAAGAACTGTCGGTTGTGACAAGCACGTTATCTTCGTCCGTCATTACGGTATTTGCCAACTCGAATCCGTCAGGCAGGCGGGATATCTTTTCAACTTTATTACCCGTAAACCAGAACTGCAGCGTGCTGCCTGAACCGGTCACTTCCACATACCTGCCGAAGCCCAAGTAAATCAATTCGGAACTTTCATATCCGGACTTGATAAGATTGCCCTTAAAGTCAAGATAATCGATCCGTCCGTCATCTGCCAAAGCAAGAATGATATCGCCCGCGTTTATATCTTCGTCATAGTCGTTTATCATTATTGAGTATTCAAGCGGGATCACTATTTTGCCCTTGGAATCGGCAAGTCCGTATTTCCTGCCGCGATGTACTATATACGAGCCGTATGCCATATCTATGCCGTCATATTCTGCGGGAATAACGGTTTTGCCTTTGTTGTTCCAAACGCCCCACTTGCCGTCTTTTTTAGCAATGACCGCTCCGGAATAAAATTCATAATCTTCCAGCCCGTTTACGAGTACCGCGCCGCTTTCGTCTATTATGCTACTTGAAGACGTGCCCGGCGCGCCGGTATTGACCACGGCAATGCCTTGGGCGAATTTCGTAGCCGAAGAAAATCGTGCTTCTATCACCACTTCCCCGCTGCTAGCGTCCACATAGCCGTATAGTTCGGTATCCCTGTCCGTATATCGGACAAGACCTCCCGCGCCCAATGCGGTGTAATATTCGCCTGTTTTATCGTAATACTTCTGTTGCGCGGAGGACATAGCCGCATATGAGTTTGGTCCGCATGCCGCCAACGCCAGAGATAAAACGATCACCGACAATATCGCCGCCGCGATCAATAATTTACGCTTTGTCATATGCCCTCCTTTACGCTACGGCTATGCCATAGTAAACGCAATCCAACACCGTACTGCCGTCCGCCGCAAGAACGCCGAAACATTCGCCCATGGAAACTCTTATGTATCCGCCGTCCGCTACCGTTGCGCCATCGTAAATGCATTCGGTGACGGCAGTCATGTCCGTATTGAATATGCCGACGCGATTGCGTGCGTTATCGGTAAGTATCAGCTTGCCTCCGCTTACGCCGACGTAAGTATACTCTTCGGGTATTTCAACTGTCGTACCGCTGACGGATACCAAGTTTTTGGATATGCTTTCCGTGGTGGTGTTCTCGCCCTCACCGGTGGTGACGCTGTAAGAGATCGCCATGCCTATCGCGTTTTCTTCCGTGTTTATGCCCCAATCGCAGTTCACGCCGGAAGCACCCTCGGGAACGACAGCGGAAGCGGAATACAGCGCGCCGTCTTTATAGACATTGAGCGTAAGAGTGCCGTTCTCCGTTTTTGTTATGTAATACGCCTTATTGGAGCTGTCCCAAAGGGGCTGCTCCGTGCCGGAATAAATAACAACGCCGTCTTTACCGTAAAGAGTATAAGTGGTCGTGCTCGTTCCGTCGCTGCCCTCTGCGGTCTTGGCAGTGAGCAGCATGCTGCCGTCTTCCTTGGTCTGAGGCACTTCCACATCTTTATCCAAAGCAATTATAGCCGTTTCCGTCACGTAATGATAAGTGGTGGCGGTCTCACTTCCCTCTGCGTCATATGTATGGTTGATCAAATATGTCCAACCATTATCCGTATCATTGCCGCCGTTCCAAGTGCCCGCTTCCACACCGGTGAGCACGTTTACGGCTTTTACCACCGGCGTATTATTTTCCTTTGCCTTATAGAAGAAGAAATTTTGTGCGCCGTCCTTGCCGTCAACGTATGTGACTTCATCGGTTTTCCTTGCCATGGTTACGGAGCCGGTGGCAAGATCTACGTATTCAACGCCCTCAACGCCGTTTATAGTGGACTCCATGCGCACAACCGAAGTATCGCCCACGGGGGTTATGTCGTCATACACGAAATCATAGCTGAAAGCCTTTGCCGCCGTGTCATATACGCCGTATTTACCCTCCTTGTTTGCAAGGATTATCATGGTGTTGTCCGCAACGGCGCCAATATCCGTATAAGGACCGCCTATCTTCTCCCCGTCCTTATCGATAAGGAAAAATCCCTTCCCCTGAACCACTATGGCAACGTCATTGACAAAAGACGACGCCCCTTCATAGTCAAAGCCGATGATCTCCTTACCGTTGCTGTCCACATATCCCCATTTTCCGTATTCGTCCATCACGGCTATGCAGCCGCCGGAGAAAATGCCGTCCGACAAGGTATCGTTACATGCCGCCATGCCCAATACCGTTGCCAGCACCACAATAACGGCAATAACCGTTATCAAAAGTTTTTTCTTCATACACTACCTCCTTGTCGGTATTCCGACTCTTATACACTTACAGTATAATATATCTTTAAGCAACTGTCAATACCCATTGTAAAAAAACTTTTACATAAAAAAACGGACCCTTCCGGGTCCGCCGCAATTTTTTATACAGTCCTTACAGCTGTTTTGCCAGATATTCCGCCACATCGCCCACCGTTTGGAACGCAAGGGCTTCTTCTTCATCCATCTCTATATCGTAAGTTTCTTCAAGCGCCATAAGCATATTAATCTTGTCCAAAGAATCCGCTCTCAGATCCTCTTTCAGGCGGCTTGCTTCCGTTATGCCGGATACGTCTATCTTCATTATATCGGCAATTATCTCTTTGAGCTTGGCAAGTATGTCTTCTTTTTTCATAAATAAACTCCCTTATTATCTGTTATATATACAATATACCATATTACGGCGGACAATTCAAGCGATGAAGCGCCTTTCTTTTTTAAGACGACCGTCCCCTTACGGGAACGGCCGCCTTTACGGGGAAATACTCCGCCGCGGCAAGCCGCAGCGGTGAGAAAAGGCTATATATGATTTTCCGCAGGCTTTTGCACGCCGTCCGCGGCGCCGCCCTCGCATTCCGCGCATTCATCGGCAATAACAGCCTCAGACGCCCTTCTTTGCGAAAGTTCAAGCAATATGCGCTCTCTGTTTTTGCCCGTGAACTTATTGAAAGCCATGGGAATTATCGAGATAAAGAAGAATATCGCGGGGATAAGCGTGACCATGGCGAACAGTCCGTTCAGAGTAAATTCCGTTTGCGGAAGTGGCACGCCCGAAACTTCGGGCTGTCTGAATTGAAAGACTATTATACCCACGGAGAGCATTATCGCGCCTATTGCATTATTGAACTTGGTGACAAAAGAATTGAACGAAAAACACACTCCCTCCATTCTGTTGCCCGTCTTCCATTCCAAATAATCCAAGCTGTCCCCGACCATAGGATAAGGAAGTACGTTATACGCGCCCAAAGCAAGTCCGCCGATGCACATAAGCGGCAGCGCGGCAAAGTAGTTTGCGTATCCTACCAAAAAAGTAGCCGTTAAAAACACGCCGCCCACAATGCCGAAAAGTATGGAAGTGCGCTTATATCCTATCTTTTTATATACCAAGGGCGTGATGAGTATGCCGGCGAACATTCCGCCGCCCACAACCACGTACAAAAGCAGCAAGATTGTTTCGGAAGACATTCCGGGAATGGAAATGACATAAGTTGCGATATATGCAGCCGCAAGCATTATGAGGTAGCGCGGAGCCGCTATCATAGATGTGAGCAAGGTAAGGAGCATAGGTTTGTTCTTTATCGCCGTTTTGAACATATCCTTTATCTTTACTTTTTCAGAGTGCATGGCAAAGCGCTCTTTGGAATTGCGATAAAGCAGCGTATATCCCGTGAATATTATCACGCCCGTTATCGCGGCTATTGCAAAATATACCCACGTTTCGGGAATAAAACTGCCGAGCGCCGCCATCAAACCGATGGGAAGCACCGTGCCTATACTGCCTATCGTCACATAAAAAGAAAGCAAAGAAGCCCTCTCCTTCCCGTTGGGCGTAGCCACGCTCATAAGCCCCATGGCAGGCACATCCACTATTGTATAAGCCGTATCGAACGCCAAATACATCACCGCCGCAAACACCATTTTCAGCCACGCGGGCGCACCGGATATAGGCAAAAACATTAAAAGCGACACTCCGAATATCAAAAACGCACCCACTTTTATGTAAGGGCGCATCTTGCCCTTGGGCGTGTTTGTCTTATCTATCACAATGCCCATTATAGGATCGTTTGCCATATCCCAAAAACGAGCCGCCACCATAAGCACCAAGATAAACACGGGGGATACTATCAAAATATCCGTTAAAAATATTTGCAGATAACTTGCTATTACGTTGGCTATCATATAGCTGCCCACAGCCGCCAATCCGTACGAAAATTTTTCTTTTTTCCCAATATATTTCTTGTTTTCGTTCATCGCTTATTCCTTGCGCTCGACTGCTCTTTTTTCAAGCACCGCACTTTTTACTGCTTCCGTTAAATTGTAGAATACGGAAATTTTTCGCGCTATCATAGAAATACAGTTTTTTGTAAGTTTTTGGTAAAGGTAACCGCCGGGGCGGTTGCGGGAGCGCGGCAGCGAGCCGCTGCACCCTTAACCGCATTGCAGGAGCGTGGGACGCTCCACCCATTAACCGCCTTGCAGGAGCGTGGGACGCTCCACCCCTTAACCGCCTTGCACTAACTAAAATGTTTTACTGCGATTATTCTCCGCAAAATCCTTGCTTGTATTCAAATAAACGGCATGTAAGTTATTAACTGACAAGATTATTAAAACAGTATGCGGTATATATCCATGTCAAGTGGTACTTGAGCAGCGAGCCGCTGCACTCTGAACCGCTTTGAAATAACGAAAAAAAGTTTTACTGCTTTTCTTCTTCGCAAAGTCTTTGTTTGTACTCAAAAAAAGGTATGTAAGTTATTAACTGACAAGATTATTAAAACAGTATGCGGTATATACCCGTGTCAAGTGGTACTTGAGCAGCGAGCCGCTGCACCCTGAACCGCTTTGAAATAACGAAAAAAGTTTTACTGCTTTTCTTCTTCGCAAAGTCTTTGTTTGTACTCAAAAAAAGGTATGCAAGTTATTAACTGACAAGATTATTAAAACAGTATGCGGTATATACCCGTGTCAAGTGGTACTTGACAAGATTATTTTTAATTACTCTTAGTTATAAAATTCCGGTATTATGGAATTTAGCCCGATAAATCACGGCGAAATTGTCAAAATTATGCCAAACCGGCATAATTGATAACTAGATGTTATATTGTTGCACAAAATTTTAAATATTTAAAATTTCATAACTATTAGTTTTGCAAATAAGTTGATTACAAAGAAGCCCTTAATATAAATAAAGCGAAGTAAAGCAATACTTTGCCAAGCGGCGGTGAGCCACCGCGGGCTGATTAAGCCTTGAAGAAACTATTGCTGCAAGGCAAAGCAACACTCCTTGCAAGGGTTTGGCAATAATAAAATATCCGCCACCGAAAACCGCGCTTTTCGGTGAGCGCACCCATAAAACTTGCCGTGCAAGTTTTCCGAATGAGTGAGGCTTGCCGAACGAATGAGGCGGAGTAGGTTGAATTTTCGCACAAAGACTTGCTTGCTTCAACATTTACTTTGTGCGAAAAGAAGGGAGAACCGACCCTCAAGCAAACTGCGTTTGCGAATGGGTGGGGTCTCCCTTAAAGCGTAGGCGCAAAGTGTTTTGCGAAGTAATATTGCGACTGATGAAAAGGTTTATCGCAAAACACTTTCATTCGGCGCCTAAGCGAAGCGCACGCGGTGCCCTCATTCACTTATATTGCGCTCTATAGTAGGCACCGCATATAAATTCTTATCATACTCGCGCACACGGCGGACTATCTGCTCTTTTACTTCTTGCGGGGAAAGTTTGCTTTCAAAAGGAATGGCTACGTCGAATATAAGATTGGTGTGGGATATGCCGTCCACCATTCGGAAGTCGTGCACGCCGAAGGAAGGGTCTATCTCTTTCACTATTTTCTCCACAAGTTCGCGGCAGGCGTTGCACTTGGGGTCGTACGTCACGATGGGATCCAAGTGCACGACAAGCACTATATCCGTGTTGCAGGCAAAGTCGCGCTCTATGGTGTCGGCAAGGTCGTGCCCCTGCATCATAGGCATTTTGGAATCCACCTCCACGTGCACGCTTGCATAATATTTATGCCCGTAGCTGTGCACCATAAGATCGTGCAAGCCTATCACTCCGCCGTGCATAAATATCCGCTCGCGTATCTTTTTGGTTATTTCGGGATCGGGGGCTTCACCAAGCAATTTCCCTATGGTTTCGCGGAACACGCCCACGCCGGCAAAGGCGATGAAAAGAGCCACGAAAATACCCATATATCCGTCAATGTTCACTCCCGCAAAACGAGATACTATTACGGCTATAAGTGCGGCAAGCGTTGCCAAGCAGTCCGTAAGGCTGTCCAAAGCGGTGGCTTTTATCACCTGGGAATCCACGCGCTTGGCTATGCTCCTGTTGAACAAGAACAGCCACAGCTTCACGACTATGGACGCGGAAAGCACCGCCACGCTGAGCACGCTCCAAACGGATTCCGTAACGGGGGTGACGAGTTGGGATACGGATTCTATCAAAAGTTCCGCCGCCAGCACAAAGATTATCATAGCCACGATGAGCGCCGCCAAATATTCCGAACGCTGATGCCCGAACGGGTGCTTTTTATCTGCGGGCTTTGCCGCCATACGGAAGCCCGCGAAGGACACCGCGCCGCTGCCGCAGTCGGATAAATTGTTCAAGCCGTCCGCAAGCACGGATATGGCGCCCGAAAGCGCGCCCGCCGTTATCTTTGCCGCCGCAAGCAGCAGGTTTACAACCATACACACCACGGAAGAGAGGTTGCCGTATGCTATGCGCACCTTTTCCGAAGAGGTGTTTTTACTGTCGCGCACAAAAAGTTTTATCAGTAGATGCGTCATATATCCATCCGCCTTATGAATTAAGTATGATTATACCACCTTGCTCTTTCAAATGCAATTTATTGCGGCAATTGCGCCGCGTTTTTTCATTAGCTGCGCGCTTTCGTGCGATATTCGGCATTTTCTTTACTTTTTATTGACATTCTTATCGACGTCCTATATAATATCTATATGCATTGCGCGCGCAAGCTGGCGATGATAAGGAGACTATTATGGGAACAGACGAACAGCAAACCACGGATATCGCGGGACTTGACGAAGCGCAAACCGCAGAAGCGGCGGCAGAACTGCCCGCAAAAACCGCAGAAGCGGCGGCGGAACAGCCCGCAAAAACCGCAGAAGCGGCGGCGGAACTGCCCGCAAAAACCGCAGAAGCGGCGGCGGAACTGCCCGCAAAAAAAGCTTCTTTGGGAGATAAGATAAAAAAGCTCCCTCCCCTTATAAAACGTTTTTGGAAAGAACCGCTTAAAAAAGACAGATACCTGAACCTGAAAGAGGTGCTCTCTTTGGGCGGCGCCGCGATGGGCGTGAGCACGATAGTTTGCATAGTGTCGTCCCTGCTGACGGCTTCGCAGATATCGGAAGTTTACGGCATTGACGTTGTTCACGGTCCGTACATCTGTCTTGCGGCTTCCCTGCTGGGACTTATAATTCAGCCGTTTTTCAGTAAATTATTGCAAAATACCCACACTAAGTTCGGCAGATATAAACCGTATATCTTCCTTATGGCGCCCATATTCGCGGGGCTTGCCGTTGCCGCTACCTGGCAGCCGCAAACGCTGGACGACAACGCAAGGGTAATTTACGCATATTGCATTTGTATCCCCACCCTTGTAATGTGGAACCTGTTCAACAACACCTTCCAAATGATGCCGGGCGTGGTCACTCCCAATCAGCAGGAGCGCACGGACGCTTGGGCGCCCATCGGTCTTTTGGTAGGCTTTGCCCCCACCATTATGAACGTTATTATCGGTCCCATCCGTTCCCACTTCCTCTCCATAGGTCAGGAATATATGGCTTACCGCTATATGGGTCTTATCTGCTCGGTCGTGGGTCTTTTGCTGGTGATGCTGCTCATCAAGGTCAAAGAAAGAGTTATCGTGACCAATGCCAACAATGAAAGCGTGGGCGTGCTGGAAGGTTTGAAAATGGTGCTCAAAAACAAGCCCCTGCTCATCTTCACCCTTGCGCTTATCCTGGGCTGCATGCGCACCACAATAGAAATAGACGCGCAGATAATGGGTAAGCTCCGCTATGCTTCCGATATAGAAACGGGTCTTACCGTATTTTCTTCACTCACACTGATAACGGGCTTTGCCGTTACGCCGAATATGATATTGCTGCCGCTGCTCACGCGCAAGCTGAACAACCGCACGATAGTTATGTTCTGGGCGTTTGTCAACTTCCTGGGCTACATAATTTTGGGAATCGTGGGCGTGCAGAACATTCCTCAGGGCACGGTCTCTGCGGTGGTGCTCACGCTTTTGAGATACATAGCGCTGTTCAACGGCATAACTTCCCTGCAACCGCTTATGCTCTCGGAGATATCCGACTATCAGCAGGTGATGACGGGTAAGAGATTGGAAGGCTTTGTGCAGATGTTCGCCTATACGCTGGTGCTTGTGTTCACCAACATCGGCTATGTGGTTATGGCTTACGTAAAGCAGGCGATGGGCTATCAGCCGGCAAACTACTTCAACGTGACCACCGTGTCCGACGAGTTGATGAATACGGCTATAAACTACTACAACCTGGCGTTCTATGTCTCCGCAATATCCGCGGCTCTTATGTGCATAACCATGCTGTTCTACAAGCTGGATAAGAAAAAGCACGCGGAGATAGTGGAAGAACTCCGCAGGCGCAGCCTTTCCGAAGGACACGACGAACTTGCCGTGGAACCCGCCGCGGAAACGGAGATACCCGCAAGCGTGGACACGGACGCGGGCGAATATCAGCAGCAGATGGCAAGCGCCGTCCCCGAACAGCCTGTACAAGACGCCGTCCCCGACGATCACGCCCCCGTGCAGGACGCCGTTCAAGAAGCTCCCAAAGACGGCGAAGAGTAAAACAAGACATTGAAAAAGAAGCGGGCGACCGCTTCTTTTTTTCTATATCCGTGCGGGGCGTAAGCCTTGCTTTTTACTCCTTTCTTTCCCCGCTTTCTTCCGCGAGCTTTTCATCGGGTGCGTTTTGTTCGGCAGCTTCCTCCGCCGCCGCCTTTTTTATCTGCGGGTGCGCCGCTTTACTTTCAGTCTGTTTATCGCCCTGGCAAGGCGCGCCTGTGCGGCGAAATATTCGCGGGTGCTCCGCTCCACAGCCGTGTCTTCCATAGCTTTTTCAAGGGCGCGGGCGGCGCGGTTTTCGTCTATCTCTTCGGGGCGTTCCGCCGTGTCCACAAGTACCAATACTTTGCCGTTTTCCACCTTTACTATGCCGTCCGCAACGGCGGCGGTGAGCACCTGCCCGTCGGGAAGCGTAACCTTCATTTCGCCGGGTATAACGGAGCCGACAAAGTTGCTGTGCTTTGCCTGTATGCCGTAAAATCCGGAGGGCGTGGGTATCACAAGCGATACGCACTCCCCCTCGTAAAAGGGTTTTACCGCGGTGAGCACATGCAGATCGAAGGGCGTCATTTTTCCTCCTTCAATCTTGCCGCCTTTTCCGCCACGTCGGACAGGCTGCCCACATTATAAAACGCGGCTTCCGGATACTCGTCCGCCTTGCCGTCCACAATCGCGGCAAAGCCTTCCACCGTGTCCTGCAAGGACACGTACTTGCCCTTATTGCCTGTAAACTTTTCCGCAACGTGGAAGGGCTGAGAGAGGAAACGCTGTATTTTGCGCGCGCGGGCAACGGTGAGTTTGTCCTCCTCGGAAAGCTCTTCCATACCCAAAATGGCTATGATGTCCTGAATTTCCTTGTATTTTTGCAATATCTCCTGCACCTTGCGCGCCACGCGGTAATGTTCCCTGCCTACCGTGTCCTCCGCCAAAATGCGGGAGGAAGATTCCAAAGGATCTATGGCGGGATAAATGCCCTGCTCTGCTATCTTTCTGCTCAAAACGGTGGTGGCGTCCAAGTGCGTGAACGTGGTGGCGGGCGCGGGGTCCGTCAAGTCGTCCGCGGGCACGTATACCGCCTGAACGGACGTGACCGAACCGTGAAGGGTGGAGGTTATCCTCTCTTGCAATTCGCCCATCTCCTGCGCCAAAGTGGGTTGGTATCCCACGGCGGAAGGCATACGTCCCAGCAGAGTGGAGACCTCACTGCCCGCCTGCACGAAGCGGAAGATGTTGTCTATAAACAAGAGCACGTCCTTGTGCTGCGCGTCGCGGAAATATTCCGCCATGGTAAGTCCGGAAAGCGCCACGCGCATACGCACGCCGGGGGATTCGTTCATCTGCCCGAATACGAGCGCCGTCTTTTCCGCCACGCCGCTTTCGTTCATCTCCGTCCAAAGTTCGTTGCCTTCGCGCGAACGTTCGCCCACGCCCGTGAAAACGGAATAGCCGCCGTGCTTGGTCGCCACATTGTGAATAAGTTCCTGTATGAGCACGGTTTTGCCCACGCCCGCGCCGCCGAACAAGCCTATCTTGCCGCCCTTGGCGTAAGGTTCCAAAAGGTCTATCGCCTTTATGCCCGTTTCCAATATCTCCACGGCGGGACTTTGCTCACTGAACGGGGGCGCGGGACGGTATATGCCCATCTTTTCGCATTCCTTTATGTCACCCTTGCCGTCTATGGGGTCGCCCAGCACGTTGAACATTCTGCCCAAAGTGACCTCTCCCACGGGCACTTCAATGCATTTGCCCGTGGCGGTGACGCTCATACCGCGCCTTAAACCTTCACTGCCGGAAAGCATTATGCAGCGCACGCTTTTTTCGTCCAGATGCTGCGCAACTTCCATCACCTTTCTGCCGCTTTCGTCCCGCACTTCCAGCGCGTCTTTCAGTTTGGGAAGCGAATCGGTGAACATAACGTCCACAACGGGTCCGGATACGCCTGTTATCACGCCTTTTTTCATTTTTTCATTCCTTTTTTCATAGCTTTTGCGCCCGAAGTAACTTCCGTTATCTCCTGCGTTATCGCCGCCTGTCTGCTCCTGTTGTATTCCAGGGACAGCCGCGCCAAAATGTCCTCTGCGTTGTCGTTTGCGGCGGACATTGCCGCCATGCGCGCGTTCTGTTCGGCACAAAAACTGTCCACGAACGCGCTGTATACAAAGCCCGCGACATAGCTGTGCACCACATGACCCAGCACCTGCTCCACGCTCGGCTCGTACTCAAACCAATGAGAGGATAAGTCCTCCCCCGTTTCAAAATGACTGCGGTGAAGGGGGAGAATGCGGGTGACTTTGACCTGCTCCCCTCTCTTGCCGAAGTCCGTATAGACCACGTCTATGCTTTTAAGCTCCCCCCTGTCGAATTTTTCAAGGAGCAGCTCGCATATCTCGCGCGCCACGTGCAGGCGCGGGTTCTGCGCGGTGTATCTGAACTGCGGATCCGTCTTAATGCCGCGGTGGGAAAAAGCCTGCCTGCCGTATTCTCCCACTACGAACAGCCTGCCGCTCTCTGCGGCGGTCAGCTCCTCCACCTTTTTTATAACGTTTTGGTTATACGCGCCGGCAAGCCCCTTGTCCGCGGTGATGATGAGATAGCCGCGCTCTCCGCTCCTTTGCTTTTCGCTGCCGTCGTCGTTATCAAAGTAGGGGGAATCTATATTGCCCGCGATGTCAAACATACGGTCTATCTCTTCAAGCAGGGCGGAAAAATACGGACGCGTCCTTTCCAGAGAAGCCTTTGCCTTTCTCACCTTGTTGGACGCGATAAGATACATAGCGTTCGTCATCTTTTTCGTGTCACGAATGCCGTTTATCCTATGCTTTATCTCCGTAATATTGCTCATACTTGTGCCTTTGCGAATTTATCCGCCGTTTCCAATATGCGCTCGCGCATATCCTGCGTAAGCTCGGTTGCGTTTTGCAGCTCCGAATAAAGCGCGGGAGCGTGCGTGGCGAAGTATTCCAACATTGCGCCCGCCCTTTCGTTCACCTCGTCCACGGGCACGTCCGTAAACTTCTTGCCCATGGCGGTTATAAGCAAAATTATCTCCTGCGCCTGAGTGTAGGGCTTGGACTGCGGCTGTCTGAGCAGGCGCATAAGTCCCTGCCCGTAGAAAAGCTGTTTGCGCGTGAGTTCGTCCAGGTCGGAGGCAAATTGCATAAACACCTCCATCTCCCTGTACTGCGCAAGGTCCAGCCTGAGCGAACCGACCGCCTTTTTGACCGCTTTGGTCTGCGCGGCTCCGCCCACACGCGACACGGAAAGACCTATATTCACCGCGGGGCGCTGACCTTCAAAGAACAATTCCGTTTCCAAGAATATCTGCCCGTCCGTGATGGAGATGACGTTTGTGGGAATGTACGCGGATACGTCGCCCGCCTGCGTTTCCACTATGGGCAGCGCGGTTATGCTGCCTCCGCCCAACTCTTCGGACAAATGCGCCGCGCGCTCCAAAAGACGCGAGTGCAGATAGAACACGTCGCCGGGATAAGCCTCCCTGCCGGGGGCGCGCTCCAAAAGCAGGCTGAGCGTGCGGTATGCCACGGCGTGCTTGGACAGATCGTCATACACGATAAGCACGTCCCTGCCCGCATACATAAAGTATTCCGCCATGGCGCAGCCGGCGTAAGGCGCGATGTATTGCATAGGTGCGGATTCGCCCGCGCCCGCGTTTATGACTATGGTATATTCCATAGCGTGGTTTTTGCGCAGCGTTTCCACAAGGCGCGCCACGCTGCCCGCCTTCTGCCCTATCGCCACGTAAATGCACACCACGTTCTTGCCCTTTTGGTTCAAGATGGTATCCACGGCTATCGCGGTCTTGCCTGTCTGCCTGTCCCCTATGATAAGTTCGCGCTGACCTCTGCCTATGGGGAACATGGAATCCACGACCAAAAGCCCCGTTTCCATAGGTTTGTTGACGGGCTGGCGGTCTATTATTCCGGGCGCGGGGCACTCTATGGGGCGGTAAGCCGACGCCTCTATATCCCCCTCCCCGTCTATGGGCTGACCCAACGCGTCCAGCACTCTGCCGATAAAATTGGATCCGACGGGGATACCCGCCGTCTTGCCCGTGCGGTGTATCACGCTGCCCGCGGTTATGTCGTGACAGTCGCCGAACACGATTATTCCGCAGCTGTCGGGGCGCAGGTCCTGAATCATACCCTTGACGCCGCAGTCGAACACGACTATCTCGCCGTACTGCACGTGTGCCAAGCCTTCCGCTTCGACTATGCCGTCGCCCACGGACAGCACCCTGCCCGTTTCCTCCGCCAAAGCCTCCGGCGTCCAATCCTCTATCGCCTGTTTGATAAGGGGAATTATGTCGTCGCGCGTGCCGTTTATCTGTTCGAGTTTGTGCCTGAGCTGATTTAATCTGCCTCCCACCGACCAGTCGTACACGTCGTCTCCCGCTTCAAGGCGGAAGCCTCCGGGGAACAGATTGCTCTCCACCCATTCAAGCTCGGTTCCCGCGCCGTATTTGCCCCTTAAAAACGCTTCAAAGCGCTTTTCCTGCTCCTGCGTGGGACGCGATTCGGAATATAAATACGCTTTCATTTTACTCATTTTTTCTTCCTCGCGCCGCCCTTTTTATCGGCTTTGGTCATAGACGTGACCGTCTTTGCCTTGCCCGCATGTGCGGACTTTGCGCCGCTCTCCGCCGCGCTGAGGAACTGCTCGTAAGCGTCGTTCACGGAAGAAGTGAGCACAACTTTTTCTGCGGCTTCTTCCACTATCTCCTTGATGTCGTCGGATACGCCGTTTATTATTCTGTCATGCTCCTTGCGCGCGCGTTCGCGGGCGGCGTCCAACATTTCGTCCGCCTCCTTAGCCACCTGCCGCAGCTTTTCAGAACGCACGCCTTCAAGCTCTTTTGCCGCTTCTTCGCGCTTTTTGGAAACCTCTTCCTCCACGCCCGCAAGACGGGACGAGTATTCCTCCTCCTTCGCCTTGGCGTTGTCCAGCGCCGCCTGAGTGTTTTCCTCGCGCTCCTTATAGGCGTCCTCTCTCTTCTTCATAAACTTTTTGACGGGTTTATAAAGCAGAAGATACAAGCCCACTATAAGGATCACCAGATTGAGCAAATGCAGTAATATCTGCTGCCAATTAATGTTCAAAGGCATATGCCCTTTCTCCTTTTTCTTACAAGACGAATATGAGCAATATTGCAACTATAAGGGCGTAGATGATGGCGGTTTCTATAAACACCAGACCCAGCATCATGCTTGAACGAATGTCCGCTTTCGCCTCAGGCTGACGCGCTATGCTCTCATTGGATTTGGATATGGCTATACCCATGGCTATCGCGCCCGCAGCCGCCGCCACGCCCACGGCGATTGCCGCAGCCAAAGCCTTCATACCCGTATCCGTAATGCCGCCGACTTCCTCACTCACTTCTTCCGTTTCCGTGACTTGGGGAGTATTTGCGTCTTCTGCAAACGCGGCGCCGTTTCCGCCGAACACCAGCCCTATCACCACACACAGCGAAGCCAGCGCCAAAAGCGCCATTATCGCCGCAGTCGCATACTTGATTTTGATAGCTCTTTTCATATCTGACCTCTTTTTGAAAAGTTTTTTTATTTTTTGCAAGGCATGCCTTGCGTTGTTTATTGTTTTTCCCGCGCCGCGCGCGCTTTCTTCTTCTTAGCCTTGGGAACTTTTCCGTAAGGTTCGGAAACCTCTCCGTAGAACAGGGACGTGAGCATCACCAGCACGTAAGTTTGTATGAGCGCGTGCAAAAGCGTGAACAGCACGCCCACTATCACCGGCAATACAAAGCTGAGCGCAATGTAATAGTACACAAGCTCACTGACCAAAAGTCCCGAAAGCAATGCGCCGAACAGACGGAAGCTCATAGATATGGGCAAAGAAAAGTCCTTTAACGTCCTGCCCACGCCTCGCAGCCCGTTGGAAACTATGCCGCCGCTCAATATGACGAGGTAGGACAAAAAGCCCATTGCTATCGCGCCGTTGATGTCCGAAAGCGGAGCGGGAAGCACCACGGCGTTACCCGCCGCGGATACCGCCGCCGCGCCCACAAGTTCAAACAGCGTGCCTGCAAAGATATAGCAGCCCGCACCGAAGATGTATGCGCCCAAAAAGGAGTTGCGGTGCGGGGAGTTGGTTTTTGCAAGCCTGTCAAACCACCCCACTATGCTCTCCGCGACCAGTTGAAATTTGCCCGGTACCGCCTTGAATTTGGGAATTGCGAAAATGCGGATAAGCGCCGCCGCAACAAGCAATATGAGCGTGACGATATACGCGGAAACAAGTCCCGGATTGGCTTTGAATCCGAATATATCCACTTGATTTTCCTCATGCAGGACGGCGTCCTTCATAACTTCGGATATGTCCTCTGTGGATGTATACAGCCCGTCAGTGAGTATTATGCCCACTATCAGCCCGACCACCACGAGCGCCACAACGCTCCATCCGATTATCTTTTTAGTACGCGTTTTCATTTTTTACCGAATAAATATACCCTGTTTTTTATCTTATCGATTATAACGCTTTGCCGTTAAGTTTGCAATCGTTTGCAATGCGATAATGCAAAATATGCGGTTTTTCGACGAAAATCGACCATTTTATAACCATCGATTTTCAAATTACCGCATTATGTAAAATAAGATTTATTGTTTGATGACGTTTTTGAAATCGCGCACACCCGGAAGGCAGATGTTTTGCTCTTGCTTTTGCACGGAAGTATCCGCCACGGTGACGGGCGCGCACTTTACGGGCGCAACGATATTGAACACGGAGATATCCGCATTATCCGCGCTGAAAGTAACGGTAACGCATACGTCGTCCTCTACTTCCGCAATGCACGCGGTGTTATCCTCTTTTTCGCAGGGAACGCAGGCAAACAGACACGCCACAAGCGCCGCCGTTATGATGATAGCAATAACAAGTTTTGCCATTACCGCCTGCCTCCTGTAAAAGTCATATATATATTATACTACCGCAATATATATTTTTCAAGCGAAATCGCCTACTGCCCGTTTTCATTATGTAATATGCAAAAATCTACCGAAACGGCATAATAAATAACTATTTGTTATACAGCCGCTCTAAATTTTAAATATTTAAAATTTTTCATCTCTTCGACTGCAAACGCTTTGCTTATAACGGAAATTTTAAATATTTAAAATTTAATAACTGCTAGTTTTACAATTGCGTTTGTGAAGGCAAGAATTTTAAATTTTTAAATATGCCGAAATGGCATAATTCCGAATAAAATTAAAACCTCTTGCCTTGCTTAAAAATATGTGCTTGCGCTTATATGCGGCGCCCCACCTTGTTTTTAGCCGCAACCAACAGCACTGCGTAGAAGTGCCCTAATACAAGGAAAGACGTTTTTTTACGACAGGAGCATATGCCGAACAGGAACAATACAAACACGCCTCAGGACATTTCTTTTCGGCGCTTTTGCACAGCCGTCACTTGACAATACTCAGTATTGTCTGCCCTCCGCCCGCACAAAATCACCTGAAAACCTCTCGCCCTGAGGTGCTTTGCAGTCCCGCGCCTGCGGATTTCTTGTCGATACAAGGAAGTCGCCGCAGGCAATACTCTGTATTGTCAAGGCGAATGACGCCGCAGCGGCTGAAATCGGCGGCGCCGGACCGCGTTTGTATTGTTCCTGTTCGGCATCCTGTACGTGACTGAGGAAAAAGACGGCTTGACACAGTAGGAGGGTGCTTATACACAGCGCCCTCGCGGGCGGAAAAAGCGTGAGAAAAAAATTAAAGCGGCAACACCTTGCCGCTTATAATTATTTGAATTAGCTTTTTTCGCCCAACCCTTTCTTTTTCCGTTCGTAGCGGACGAACAGATACGCCACAACCGCTCCGATGAAAAAGAGCACTATACCGAGAGAGAGGTCGAGGGCGTCCACGCCGGAGGAGGACCACTCCTTATAGACGGCAAAGACGTCGGAGTTGAAAAAGAGGGTGAGGAGGGAGCCGAGGGAGAGTCCCACTATCATAAAAAATGCGGTGGCGCGCGCTTTTTTGAAGATGGCGTCGAGCACCTTGGAGAAAGTGACAAGTCCTATCGCAAAGCCGAGCACCATACAAAAATATACGAGCAGGACCATGGGGTTTTCCTTCCAATAGGTAAGGTGCACGCTGTTCATTATGGAAGAGAAGTAGCCGAACGCCATAAGTATGGCGGTGGCGGAAAGTCCGGGCACCACCTGCGTTATAGCCACAACGTAACCTATCAATATAAATATGATATAGTGGTAAAACTCCAAGCCTTCAAGCGGGCGCTCCCCTTCCGTGCCGAAAGTAGTGCCCAGCGCAATGGCGATGGGGATAGCCACGCCCAAAATCATCAAGAGCACGCGAAGCGCGTTGGGTTTTTCGCCCTTTATTTCGTCCTTGACGGCGGGGAAAGCGCCTATCATCATACCCGCGAACAATCCCACCACCGTGAACGGCACCACAGCCATAAGCTGCTGTATCGCAAAAAAGCCGAGCAAAAAGCCCGCCGCCGCGCCTATCACTATGGGCAGCAGGAACTTTACGCACGCGGCAAAGCGCTTGAACAGATTGCCCAAAGCGTAAATTATCTTGTCATAGAGTTTGAAAATAATGGCTACGGTGGAACCGCTCACACCGGGAACTATTATCGCAAGACCTATAAAAAGTCCCAAAAGCCCGCCGCGCGCCACGTCCTTGGCGTTCTCATATGCCAAGTCGGGTCTGTCCGGCTCGTTCTCCGGCTGACCTTCCGCCTGCGGCTTTTGTATGACGTCAGGGTTTTTATCGCCGTTTTCGGCGTTTTCGTTATTTTGAGAAATATCTTCCTTGTCCATTAAAATCAGTATAACACTTTTATATGCAAATTACAACTCTTTATTTACAAGCCGCGCCGGCACGGAAAATGCCGCAAGTTCCCCTGCGGCACTTTTTCCCGAAAATGCTTTACCACGCCTGCGTATCGTCGAAATCCAGCAAGGTGGGATCCACCGGCTTTTCTTATGGACGCGTCGGATACGTCCGCTCCGTACACGTCGTGCAGTCTGCCCAGCACCTTAGTGCGTATTTGGTTCACGTAATGTTTAAGTCCGTGCTCGGTTATCTTGAAGGGCGCGTCTATTATGGTCACGAAAAAAGCGCCCCATAGGGCGCCTTTTTAGTTTTGCTTTTAATGCGGTTACAACTTCATACCCACTTTTCTGGCGCGCCATATGACCGTGCGCAGATTGCCCACTTCATAGGCGTCGCCCACGGTGAGCGCCTTTTTCCCGCCTTCAAGCGGCGCAGGCGTGTATCCTACGGAAGTTATCACGCTGTCCGCCTTTACCTTTATCTTTTTGCCGTCTTTATCCTTGATGATAACGCCGCCTTCTTCTATCTTCTCCACTCCGCTTTCAAGATACACGGGCGTGTTTTTGAACTTGAAGTAATCCCTGAGATATGAAGAGTTGGCAAGGCACACTCCGCGCGCGGCGATAAGGTCGTTTTTCATCTCCACTATCACGGGGCGTTTGCCCTTTTGAATAAGGTCGTAAGCTATCTCGCAGCCGGTGAGTCCGCCGCCGACTATCACCACGTCCTCTCCCACGGGCGCACCCAGCAGATAGTCCACCGCCTCCACGGCGCGCTCTACGCCGGGAATGCGCGGCGTGCGCGGTCTGGAACCAGTTGCCACCACGACTTTGTCCGCCTTTACAGAAGAGATATCCTTGACTTCCGTATTGAATTTTACCGTTATGCCCGCCTTCTTCACCTCGTCTATATACCAGCGTATCAGCTGTTTGTCCTGCTCCTTGAAGTCGGGCGCGGCGGCGGCTATGAACACTCCGCCCAACTTATCGGACTTTTCGTAAATAGTGACGTCGTGCCCGCGCTTTGCCGCGGTAAGCGCGACTTCCATACCGCCTATACCGCCGCCTATCACGGCTATCTTCCTCTTAACGTTTGCGGGCGTTATGTCGTATTTGCCGCTCTGCATAGTCTGAGGATTGAGCGCGCAGCGCGCCATATGCGAAGCGTCCTCGAATTTTTCATCGTTCGCCACGCCCTTGTAATGCGCCATATCAAAGCAGGCGTTATGACAGCAGATGCAGGGCTTTATCTCGCTCTCTCTGCCCTCAACCAGCTTGGTCACCCATTGCTGATCGGTGAGGAATTGGCGCGCCACGCCCATAGCGTCTATCCTGCCCTCCTTTATCGCCTCTGCGGCGTCTGCGGGGCGCATTCTGCCCGCGCATACCACGGGTATGTCCACGAATTTTTTGATGTGCGCCACGTCGTCCAGATTGCAGTTTACGGGCATATATGCCGGCGGATGCGCCCAATACCACGCGTCATAAGTGCCGTTATCCGCGTTCAGCATATCGTATCCCGCGTCCTGCAAATACTTGGCGGCGCGCTCGCTTTCCTCCATATCGCGCCCCACTTCCACGTATTCTTCGCCGGGTACGGCGCCCTCGCAAAAGCCTTTGGTCTTGCTTATCACGGAATATCTGAGCGATACGGGATAGTCCTTTCCGCACTCCTTTTTGATAGCCTGCACCACTTGGACGGGGAAGCGGTAACGGTTTTCAAAGCTGCCGCCGTATTCGTCCGTGCGCTTGTTGGTGTAAGGCAGAGTGAATTGATCCAAAAGATATCCCTCGTGCACGGCGTGCACCTCCACGCCGTCCACGCCCGCTTCCTTGCACAGCTTTGCCGTTTGGGCAAAGGCGTAGATAAACTGCTCTATCTCCTTTTTGGTGAGCGCGCGGCACATCACGTCCTCCGCCCAGCGCGAAGGAAGTTCGCTCGGCGAAGCGCATATGTGCTGAATATCTATTATCGGCTTCATCAAAGCGCCCAGCGGCTTATATTTCAAAAAGGGCACGAGCGCGTCGGTTATTGCAAACGACCTGCCGAAGCCCGCGGTGAGCTGCACGAACAGTTTGGCGCCCGTCTTGTGTATCTCGTCCATAAACTGTTTGAGCTTTTTGAACTTGCCCTTGCCCTGATACAGCCACTTGCCCAAAATGGTGTCCCTCAAAGGCGCGATGCCCGGGATTATAAGTCCCACGTTGTTTTGAGCTATCTGCCTGAACAGCGCGGCGGCTTCATTGTCGAAATGGTTAGGCTCCATCCAGCCGAAGAGCGACGTGCCGCCCATCGGGCACATAACTATTCTGTTTTTGATCTCCACGTTCCCTATCTTCCAAGGGGTGAAGAGTGCGGAATATTTTTCGTCCATACAAAACCTCCTTATCGCTTTAATTGTACCCCCATAAAGCCGAACTGTCAATACTCAATTTGAAAATTTATCCCCGATTTAGTTTTTTCCGAACGCTTTGCCGGGCACGGGCGCGCGGGATTGACATACCGCCGCAAATGTTGTAAAATGTAAAAAAGACAAAATGAAGCCCGCCGTTCCGGCGGCGGGCAAGAGGTGAAAATTATGAGACGCAACGGCATGTGCCCCATCTGTTATCTGAAAAAACTCTTCTCCCGCCCCTCCAACGTAACGGACGTGTTTTACGATAAAAAATACGAAAACGGCGCGGCGCTCACTCCGCCGATGGGCTGGTCCAGCTGGAACACCTTCCGCAACCAAATAGACGACAAGCTTCTTAAAGAAACGGCCCGGGCAATGAAGGACAACGGACTTATAGAAGCGGGATACAAATATATAAATCTGGACGACTGCTGGCATTCTTCAATGCGCGACGAGGACGGACTGCTGCAAGGCGACCTCACCCGCTTCCCCGAAGGCATACCCGCGCTTGTGTCCGAACTCAACGCACTTGGACTGAAAGTGGGCATTTATTCGAGCAACGGCACTTTTACCTGCGAAGATCTGCCCGCCAGCCTGCACCACGAAAAGAGCGACGCCTACACTTTCGCAAAATGGGGGATAGAATACTTCAAGTACGACTTCTGCCACAACGAAAAGATAAGCAAGTACGCGCCGCTGGTGTTCTCCGTGTCCGTGGCTCCCGTGGGCGGCAGGGATATACTCACCGTGGGCTGTGAGGACGCCATACTCTACGGCACGGCAAAGCTGATGCCCGACAAGCGCCTGCCCGGCGGAATGTACATATCCGGACTGGACGGGGCAAGCGGAAAAGCCGTGTTCAAAAACATCTGCGTTCCCAAGGCGGGCAAATACGTGCTGACCATCAATATATTGAAGAAGGGACTTTACGACAAATTCCTTATAGCTTACGCGAACGAGGACAATTACTGCCGCTTTGAAATACCCTCTCAAAAGCCGTTCAACCTGTCCGCACGCTATCAGGCGTATATAGACCTTAAAGAAGGACTGAACACGATAAGCCTGTTCAACCCCGTCGCCACCCGCGCGGACAGCGCCATGGTGCAATATCAATATATGGGCAAAATGCTCAAAGAAGCGAGCGAACGCGTGGCAAAAGAGCAAGGCCGCGAGGTTAAGCCCATAGTGTTTTCCATATGCGAATGGGGACTGAACAAGCCGTGGAAGTGGGGCGCGACGGCGGGCAACCTGTGGCGCACGACCATGGACATACGCCCGTGGTGGAAGTGGATGATGATGATTTACGGGCGCAACGTAAAACTGTATAAATACTCGCAAAAAGGCAATTGGAATGACCCGGATATGCTGGAAGTGGGCAACGGCAAACTTTCCCCCGCGCAAAACCGCAGCCATTTCACGCTGTGGTGTATGATGTGTTCCCCGCTTATTTTGGGCAACGATCTGCGTAGTATGAAGAAAGAAGTTTTGGACATCATCACCAATAAAGAACTTATCGCGATAGACCAAGACGAGCTGGGCGTCCCCGCCAAGCGCGTGAAAAAAGGCGGAATAGACGTGCTTGCCCGCCCTCTGTCCGGCGGCAAATGGGCGGTGTGCTTCTTCAATAAGCGCGGAGAAAAAGACTTCTCCTTCCCCGTCAAAAAACTTGTGAGCGACGAGTATGTCAAACTCCCCTCCGCCTCTTCGTACTCCTATAAGGAAGTGTGGACGGGCAAGGAAGGCGCTTTCACAGATGCGATAACGGGCAGCGTGGGCAAACACGACGTAAAAGTGTATATCCTTACCCCGCAAAAACAATAACAAATATCCGCATTAAAAAAGAGCCTTGCGGTTTAATTGCAAGGCTCTTTCCTTTTGTCCTTTCCGCAGGCTTATCTGTTGCCCTTTTCCGCGTACTTGAACGTGGGGAAGACTTCCGTTATATCGTATATCTCCGTAGCCGCGCTCTTGTCCGTGTGCACGGTGAACACGGTGGCGCCTATGGCTATATCGCGCGCCCATGCGTTTACGCCGGACGTTCTGCCGTAAGCCAAAAGCACGTCCTCTCCGCAGCCGTATTTTGCCTTATTATCGTACGACGTCACAAACGAGTTGTTATGGTCGTGTCCCACGGAGATGAGCGTGGTGGAAGGATTTTCCGCTATTACCTTCATAAGTCCTTCGTCCCAGCGGGGAGCGTACACGCCCTCCTGCTTTACGAATTGCAAGTCGGAATATTTTTCGGGGGTTGCCGCCTTTGCCTTTTCGATATCGTCCTCAAAGGAAGGCACGCCGTACTCGTTTATCTCCCCGGGGGTTTCCGCCATTTCACGGTAAGCGTAATTGGGAACGTGCATAAACAGCGCGGACTTTATGCCCTTTTCGCTGTATCCCTTCACCTTGCCTTCATACCACTCCACCTGTTTTTGGGTAAGCCCCACATAGCCCTGATCGGAGTAGCCGTCCGCGCCCGCTTGGTTGCCTGCGGGATCCACATAGAATTTGCCGTGGGTATCCATATGGAATATGGCGAACACGACTTCTCCCGACTTGTCTTCAAGCTCTATCACGTAATTGCCCACGCCCATAGCGTCCGGATCTTCAAGCTCTTCTTCGCTGCGCACGAGCAGGGAGTACTCATAGCCCGTGAGCAGGTCGTAAACTTCCTTATTGCCGCGGGTGTTTTCCGAGAAGAACGCCGTGCCCTTGGATTCGTCCAGCGTTTCCTTGCAGGCGGGAGCGTAATCGGCAAGTTTGTTCTGCTTGCCCTCCTTGCCTATCCATACGTCCTTGCCGTCCTCCTTGACGTGCTCTCCGTCATGGTTGCCGAAGGTGTACGCCCAATATATCTGCCTTTCTTCAAAGATGTTGGCGAGCGCGAGCAGAGCCTTGTCGCGCCCGGGAGGCGAGCCGGCGGTCACGTCGCCCGTGACTTCTACCAAGTCGGGCTTGACGGTGTCGAGCGCTTCTTCCACCCATTTGAACGTCTGCTTGTCCTTGTTGTAACTGCCGTTGGTAGTCAGGTGCAGATCGGTGAACTGCATGACCACAAAAGTGCCGTCGTCGCGCACGGTGAGGGAGGTGCGCTTTTGCACGTTCCCCTCTTTTTTGGTGCTGTCGTAACAGCCGCCGAGCACGGCGGTGAGAATGACTACCGTAACTATCGCCAAAACGGCGGTGATAACGATAAACTTTTTCATAATTCACTCGCTTTCCTTATTTGCGCCGCTTTCGGGCGCCTATGTTAATTATACCACATTGAAAAATATTGGCAAGGACAAGCCGCAAAAATATCCGCGCTTTCGCGCGTTATCCTTACGTTCCGCTTAAAAAAAGACCTTGAAGAGCTTTTCTCCAAGGTCTGCGTTTTTTATTTGCCGCCCGCTTATACGGAACCGGTGCCCGCCTCTCCCGTTTGATAGTAACCGTATCCGAGCGCCCTCACGCTCACGCTCACGTCGCTGCCTTCCGCCATATCTTCAAGCAATACGGTGACGGTGTTTGCGGAAGTGTAGACCGTTTTGCTTGTCACTCCGCTCTGCGCGGATTTATACGTGAACACCACCTCGAACATTCGCGCGGGGGAATTCTCCGTCTTGGTCCACTCCACAGCCACTTCATTGCCGCTCACGACGGGCGCCGACACGGCGGGAGTAGCCAGCTTTTCGTACTTGACATACCCTATCAGCGCGCGGGAGCTTGCGTTTATCTGTTCGTTATTGCTCACCGCCTGCACGTATATCGCGTTGGAGCCTGCCGAAAGCAATTCGGAAGATATGAACGCCTCGTTCTTGTCGAAATGCACGGGCTGTTCCGCTCCGTTGATATATACGTCATATCCGTCCGCAAATGCCACGGGATCGAAATTCACCTCTATGCCGCCCTCGACCGACGTCACGGACAGATTTGCGGGCGTGTCCAAAGTGAAGGTATGCTCGTAGCGTATGCCGCAGGGATAGCTGTCTATATAGTACATATGCTTGTCAAAAGAGTCTATGTCGTATCTGCCGTCCTCACCCGGTTTGAAGTTGCCCTGCGCAACTATCAGAATATCGTATACGCCCGCGGAAGTTACGGCTGAAGTGATGTCCAACTCCGTGCCCTTCACCTCGTGGAACACTTCTTCTCCGACCGTGACGCGGTAGAAAAAGTCCGCCAGCTTCGCATGCTCCACATCGCTTATGGTGAGAATGAGTTTATCGCCGCGCATATTCACTTGGGCGGCGCTCGGAGCTTCCAGCTTTTCTATAAAGAATACGTCATCCACCCCTTCAATGCGCTCGTCGCCCACGCAGGACTGCACGAAAATGCCCAGCTTTTTCATATCCGTAAAGGCGGAGCAGTCAAAGTTTTTAAGAGCGAGCACGCCCTTTCCTCCCGTCACGGAAGCCGCTTTTCCGGACAGCACCACATAGGAATTTTCGTCCGCGGTTATATCCGCCGCCACGCCGTCCACATTGAGGTAAGCGCCCGAAACGGATTGCATAGCCGTGTTCACTTCACCCGTGACGTCGGCTCTGCCGCCGTTGAATATAAGCTGCACGCCCTCTGCGCCCGATACAGCGCCTTCGATATAGGCGTTGACCGCGTTCACGGTGAGCGTGCCGTTAAGGGTGAGCGAACGCGCCGTGCGGAATACCGCGGCGTTCACGACGCCCTCTCCTATCACTGCGTCCGAATACAGCTGAATGCCGCCGTTTTCAGACGTGACTTGCAGCGCCGTTACGGACAGCGCGCCCTTTTCGTTGAACGAATCTCCCGACACAGTGCCTATCTTCACGTCGCCCGTAACTTTGAGCGCGCCGTTTACGGTGAGCGAATGCTTGTTGAGGTTTATGACCGCGGAAGCGGGTATTTCCAAATCACCTTCCACGGCGATGTCCTTTTGCAGATACACTTTTTTATCACCCAACTTCTGCCAATCCACGGCAAGCAGATCTTCTGCGGACGACACGGTGTGGTTGTTTGTGAAGAATATAGCCACAGGCACTATGACCGCCGCCAAAACCGCCACCGCAAGTATACCGGCTATCACGCCGATGATTATCTTTTTCTTGCGGGGCATAGGTTCTTTTATTTTACCGCGGCGGCGCTTTTTGCCCTCTTCTTCGCCCTCTGAGCCTTCACCCTCTCGAATGACGTGCTCTTCTCCCTCTGCGAAAGCCGCGTCCTGTTCGGGTTGAGCCTGCCCCTCCTGCTCGGCTTGTCCTTCCTGTTCGGTTTCCGAAGGAACTTGCGGAAGTTCTTCCTCAGGCTGCTCCTGTTCCGGCTGTTCGGGCGCGGGCTGAGCCTGCTCGGTCTGCTCCGCCTCCGTCTGTTCCGGCTGCGCGGCGGCTCCTTCTTCCGTCTGCTGCGCGGTACCCCCGTTTTCGGCGGACGGAACGTTTTCCGTCACGGCTCCTTCTTCCGCTTTGGGCTGTTCCGCTTCGGCTTCGGGAAGGGCGGTATCCGCCGCCGCTTCATTCAAGCCGTCTTGTTCGGGGAACAGGTTGGGAAATGCGTCCGCCTTTCTGTTTCTTCTTTTCATATCATTCTCCTTGGAGAAAATGCTTTGCCAGCTCCTCTCCGGACTTGTAGTATACGCCGCTCATCTTGGCGTTTTCTTCGTCGTAAGGCACGCCGCTGCCCTTCATACCCTTGCGGTAAAGCACAAAGGGCACGGGGTCGGATACGTGCGTTTTCAAGCACAGCGGCGTGGGGTGGTCGGGCATTATGAGCAGGGAATAATCGTATCCCTTTTTCTCCAATGCCTCCGATATATATTTTACCACTTTTTCATCTATTTGTTCAATGGAGTATATCTTGTGCTTCACATCGCCCTGATGTCCGCACTCGTCGGGCGCTTCCATATGGATATACACGTAATCCATTCCCGAATCCAGCGCCTCCACCGCGGCGGCGGCTTTTCCGGAAAAGTTTGTGTCGTAATTGCCCGTGGCTCCCGACACTTCTATTATCCGCATACCCGCGCCCTTGCCTATGCCCTTCACAAGGTCCACCGCGGAGATTACGGCGCCGTTTAATCCCCAGCGCTCCTTGAAGTTTTCAAGCGCGGGACGGGTGCCTTCTCCCCACAGCCATATGGAATTGGCGGGGCGCTTGCCCTCCTTTATCCTCTTCACGTTCACGGGGTGGTCTTTCAAAAATTCATACGACCTTTTCATCATATCCAGCACTTCTTCCCCGTATCTGCCGCCGGGCAAATGCCCCTTGATCGGCTTGTCGGATATGTCGTGAGGCGGAGTGTATACGGTGCCCGTGGACGAATGGTGCCTGACCATGCAATGGCGGTAGCTCACGCCCGCGATAAACTCGTGCAGCTCGTCGCCGAAGTGCTCTTGCACGCTTTTTATGAGCAGAGCCGCTTCTTCCGTGCTTATCTCCCCGCCGGAATAGTCCACCATTATCTTGTCCTCGTAATTTTCTTCATCGGACAAAGTGACCAGATTGCACCTTACGGCAATGTCGTCGTCCGCAAGGTTCACGCCCATACTGAGCGCTTCCAAAGGCGACCTGCCCGTGTAGCAGGTGAGCGGATCATAGCCCATTACCGCCAGATTCGCAACGTCGCTGCCCGGCTTCATACCATCCGGCACCGTCTTGACAAGTCCCGTTTCGCCCAAGCGCGCCAATTTATCTATGTTCGGTTTGTTCGCCGTTTGCAAGGGCGTTTTGCCGCCCAATTCTTTGACGGGATAGTCCGCCATTCCGTCGCCCAAAATAACGATGTACTTCATCTTTCTCTCCGCAAAAACTTTTTCCCGCCGACGCATATCGCGCGGCGATATTTTTTCAAGATAATAATAACTTTTTGCGCGCAAATTGTCAATCGCACATACGCCGTTGCATGTATATTTTCGGAAAAATGCCCGCTTTCGTACTTTATCCGCCT
This sequence comes from uncultured Clostridia bacterium, assembly GCA_944380395.1. Classification (GTDB taxonomy): domain Bacteria; phylum Bacillota; class Clostridia; order Christensenellales; family UBA3700; genus Alloclostridium. The sequence continues at coordinate 39,034 of CALWHM010000003.1, forward strand.
AATGCTTCATAAAATCTTTTATGCGGACCGTCACCGAATACGTTATGCTCCTTGCTCTGGGCGCTGCGACCGCCCTTACGGCGTGCTTTTTGTTCGGGGCGAAAAAACGCGCCGTTGCCGCCGTTCTGATAAACTCGCTTTTGGGCGCGGCGACAGCTTTTATACCGACGGCGTTCGGAGTATATCTGCCCTCGTGGGCGTTTTTTCTGTGCGGCGCGCTGGGCGCGGGCGGAGCCTTTCTGTATTTGCTGTAACGATAAAAAAATACCCGCTTTTTTTGCGGGTACTTTCAAGTTGCCTTGTTATCTGCGCTCTTTATTCAAAAGCCTTGTAAATAGCCCTTACGGCTTTTTCATAGTCCTGCGTAGCCACGCCCACGATTATATTCATCTCGCTCGAACCTTGGTCTATCATACGGATATTCACGCCCGCGGTGGCAAGCGCTCCGCACAGTTTGGCGGCGGTGCCGGGCTTGAAGGACATTCCGTGTCCCACGGTGGCGATAAGGCTGATGCCGTCCTTTATCTCCACGTGGTCGGGATTTACCGTTTTTTGTATCTTGTCCAGCAGAATTTCCTGCCTGCCCGCTATTTCGCTGTCCGCAACCACGATGGAGAGAGTGTCTATACCCGAAGGCATATGCTCAAAGCCGATGTTGTAATATTCCAGCACGGACAGCACTTTGCGCGCAAAGCCTATTTCGCTGTTCATCATAGATTTTTCTATATAGATTATGCTGTACCCCTTCTTGCCCGCAATGCCCGTGATGGTATTGTTCTTGCGTGCGTCCGTGATTTCGGGGACTATCATCGTGCCCTTGTTGTCCGGCTCGAAAGTGTTGCGGATATTTATCGGTATGCCGCCCGCGCGCACGGGAAAGATGCTCTCCGGGTGCAGCACATTGGCGCCCATATACGCAAGCTCTCTCAATTCGCGGTAAGAAAGCTCCTTTATTCCCGCGGGGTGCTCCACTATCCTGGGGTCTGCGGTCAAAAAGCCGTTCACGTCCGTCCAATTTTCGTAAAGCTCCGCGCCCACAGCTTCCGCGATGAGGGCGCCCGTGATGTCCGAACCGCCCCTGCTGAACGTGTGGATAAGTCCGCTTTCGTCCGCGCCGTAAAAGCCGGGAATAACGGCGTACTTCACGGAAGAGAGCTTCTTTTTCAATTTGGCGCGGGTAGCCGCCGCGTCAAACTCTCCGCCCGCGGTGAACACTATCACTTCCGCCGCGTCCACGAACGCAAAGCCCAGATGAGCCGCCATTATCCTGCCGCTCAGATATTCTCCGCGGGAAGCGAAGTATTCCGTGCTGCCGTACTTGTACATTCCCTGCTTTACTTCGTCAAGGCACTCTTCCATATCCAAGTCGGGGCGCAGTTCCTCCGCTATGGTCATAAATCTTTCGCGTATCTTTTCAAAAGACGAATCGAAATTGCCGTCCATTTCCAGCTTATGGAAGCATTCGTAAAGCAAGTCCGTGACCTTTATGTCCTGGGAAAAACGCTTGCCCGGCGCGGATACCACTACGTATCTGCGCTCCTTGTCCGCCTTGACTATGTCTGCCGAACGGGTTATTGCCTGCGCGTCCGCCATGGACGTGCCGCCGAATTTCGCAACTTTAATTTTCATTGCCGCTCCTTATGACTTTATCGTCGAAAATTTTATACTTTTCCGTTATTATGCGCGCTTCAAAGTAATAGCGCTTATCCCTGCCTTCTCCCATTGAAAAGGACTTTCTGGGCAGCGTGCCGCGGCTTTTCACGCAGGAAAACAGATTTTCCTTGGTGATAAGCGGCATTATTATCGCCGTGCCGCCCTGCCGCGCCGCCACCTGCTCTGTGTTGTACGCGCCGTGGACATAGTCCACCGCCGCCTGCGGGTTTTCCTTGATATACCCGTCTATAACGGCTTGTATCTCCGCTATCGCGTGCGCCGGATCCGCGTTTACGGGGATAAGCCTGCGCACGCCGCCGCTTATCATCACGCAATTGCCCGCGCCCTTCAGCCTGTCTGCCGCGTATCTGATAAAGTCGCCGTCCTTGTCGAACACTACGCGGTGAATGGGTTCAAACACAAGGGCGGGATCCTGCACGCTGACTATTTCGCAAAGGCAATACCTTGCGGGGTGCGTCTTTATCCGCTCGCTTGAAAGAGTGGTTTTTATCTCCTCCCAGCAGGCTTTTGCCGTGGCAAGGGAATGGTTGCCGTCACCCACGGCAAAGGCTATGCCTCCGTCCGCGGCGCCCTCTTCCAGCCCCAGCATATACTCGTCTATCTTCTTGGTGCAGGTCAGTTCGTATCCCGTCACCCTGCCGCCGCCCATATTCAAAGGCGTATCGTACAGCTGCTTTCCGCGCAGCATATACAGCTCGCGCATAAAGTTGTCGCGGTTGTCCATCAGCATCATTATGTGCGGAAGTTCCAAGTCCGCGCCGCGCCTTATCTCTATCCTCACCGGCAGGCGCTCCACCACCGTCATCTCCGTGGCGCGCACGGGCGTTTTCGACGTGGCGTTATAGTCGTACTTTTCCAAATCCACTTCCGCCATTATACCCAAACGGTGCTTTCCGTCCGCGCAGGTGCGGTCCACAAGGATATATCCTTCGTGCGGAACAAACATCTCATCTTGCAGATATTTGCGCATACTTTCACGGATTTTTTCACCCCTGCCCTCTGTTTTTCCCAAGTAAACTTCCGGATAGATGAGCTCCAGCGTGCTGGGCGCGCCGTCCACGACGCACTCAAGTTCCTGCCAATACTCAGGTTCCGACGTGAATTGATCGCATGCTATGACGCTCCACTTGTAAAGATCCGTCCCCTGCTTGGGCAAAAGTACGTGCGGCGACCTGATTATCATAAAAATCTGTGCTCCTTGGGTTTTTCCTTGCGGGGACGGGTGGCTATGCCGAACGCCTGCTCTATCTGTTCCGACAGCGTTTCGGGAGTCATATATCTCTTTATCTTGCCCCCTCTCACGGTGGAGATTATACCCGTTTCCTCACTCACCACTATGGCGAAAATATCGTTGTTTTCTTCCGTTATGCCTATGGCTGCGCGGTGGCGAGTACCCAGCTCCTTGGATATGTTCACTTCCTGAGAAAGGGGAAGAAAACAGCCTGCGCCCAATATCTTATTGCCCTTGACGACAACCGCCCCGTCGTGCAGAGGCGCGTGCGTGTTGAATATGCTTTCAAGCAAAAGGCAGGTGACTTTCGCGTCCAGGACCGTGCCCGTATCCAAAATGTGCGGCGGCACGGCGTTCGTGCAGATGATTATCAGCGCGCCCACGTTGTTCTTTGCCATGGTCTGGCATGCGCGCACTATCTCATTGGCGCTGGCTTTCATCTCCTCGTAAGTGGTGTCCATATCGCTTTTCCCGCTCTTTTCGCCCAAGTGCGCCAGCTTGGAAAAACTGACCTTCAAGTCCGTTTGATACACCACGATAAACGCGCCTATCATAAAGATGCCCACCACGGAAAGAATGAGCTTTGTGACGTACAGCTTGCCGAACAAACCGTTTATCACCCACACTATGCAGTAAAGCAGCAAGTACGCGGAAAACAAAAGCGCCAGCTTTATGCTGTTTCTGCGTTTGAAGAATATGAGCACCATCACCGCCACGGCGATGAGCACCAATATGTCGATAGCCACCGTCCAATCCAAACCGGAAAGATAAGCCGCGGCGGAATCGCTGCAAAGCGCAAACATCATTTTCCGTACCTCCTGCCGTCGTTTATATGCATTATTTTATAACAAATCATAATAAATAAGCAAGCAAATAGACTAAGCGAAAAACAAAAAGGAAGGGGCGAACGGCTTTTTTGCCCGTCCGCCCCTTTATTTTGTGCTTATTTTCCCGAAAAGCTTACGGCTGAGCCGAAAAGCTTTTATCAGAAGCCTTCGAATATATCTCCGCCGCCGGAAGAGTTCTTGCCTCCGCCGTTCTTCTTATCGTCGTCGAACTCCTCAAAAGGTCCGCCCGAAGAGCCTCCGTTTTTGAAGTCCGTGAACGGGTCGGACGGCGCGGATCCCTGCGGCTTGCGGGATATCATTTTGGTCACGTTCTTCCCGCGCAGGAGTATAGCCGCTATCAAAAGTCCTATCACGAACGCCCACGTGAGCACGGTGGTGGCGATCGAAAGCCCGTAGAGTGCGTCACTGTCCGAAGAAAGCTCCTCCCGCGCGGTGGATATGGCTTCCTGGAACATTGCGGCGTTTTTACCGGTGATGGCGTTCACTATGTTGAGCGCGACGCTGTTCAACTGCTCCGTTATGCCCTGCACCCCCGTTTCTCCGCCGCCGAAAGACAGCTTCATATTGTCCAAAGTGTCAGAGCCGGTGTACGCCACGTCCGGGCTTGAAGGGTCGGCGTTTTCTTTGCCGCCCTCCCAATCCAAACTCATATAAGTCAGAGTGGGAATACCGCTGTTCATAAAGTAGATGCTGTCGTTGAGCACTCCGGGGTGGTACACTCCCGAAGGCGACGGCGCAAGCACGTAATTGCCGAACGCTTCAGAGAAAGAGTGCTTGTAATCGGGCACGGCTTCAAAGTCCGCGCCGTCCGCGCTTGCCACCGCATAGAAGTAATTGTTATATGAGGTGGGACTGTCAGAAGAGTACATATACAGATTTTCCCCGCCCAAGCGCCACAGGTTTATGACCAGCACGGGGTCGTAATCCTTGCCGTACAGCGAAGGAAGTTTTTTCAGCAGTTCGTTTGCGCCGTCCCAGCAATAATATATGGTGTTGCTAGCGGATATGACGGACGAACCGAGGAATGCGAACACTATATCGTATTCCGTCTGAGCCGCCGCAAGCAGCTGAGCGGTGTACAGCGCGGAAGCCACCGCCGCGCCGTTTTCATACGCGCCTTCCGCAGTTATAACGGTGGCGCCCGAAGAGGTGGTGCCGAACAGATTGTCAAAGTGAGTGATTATATATATCTGTCCGCGGCTGCCGTTTGTGGCGCGCTTTTCATAGAGCACGTTCACGCCCGACTGCCCCTGCATAGCGGTGGAATAGGACATTATGCCCGTAACTTCGCTTCCGCCGTATGTGGTCAGATACCCTTCGGAGTTCACGCTTATGCTCACGCCTTCCACGGGGGTATAACCCATACTCTCCATTTCCGCGGCAAGTTTTACCGCCGCCTTGCCCACGCCGTAATTTACGTTGAGTTCGTCGCTGTCCACGCTGCCGTAGCGCGAGCGCATATCCTCTCCGCCCAGCCATTCCAAATATTCGTACGCGACAGAAGAACTCATAACTTGGTTTTTATATTCTTCGTCTGCCGCCGCGGGGGAAAATTCTTCCTTGACTGCGGTGCAGCCCGAAAGCATTGCCGTTGCCGCGACAGCCGCAAGCAAGAGAATTGAAATCAACACGAAACGCTTTTTCATATCCTCACCTCACAGCAATATCACAGCCACCGCGAACAGCGGAGCCATTGCGGAAAAGACGAACGTGAAATTCTCCTTTCCCACCTTGCGCGCAAGCACCAAAAGCGCCGCCGTCATGGCAAGCAGCTTTACCACAAGCGCGATGAATGCGGAAGCCACATAAAGTTGAGAAGCGTAAAACACGCTGAGCAGTGAAAACAGCGTGTTTACGGCATTTGCCGCAATAAAACACGAACCGACCACCGTATAGAGATAGTTGGGGTCGGGCTGGATTTGTCCCATATAGGTGAAGTTGCGCCCCAGCGAATTGCTGCCCGCCCTCAAAAGCAGTTCGAACAGTCCGTAGCGTATCGCGGTGAGCACTATCCCCGCCACTATGCACAGCGCCATCATTCCGCCGCTGCCGCCCAAATTGCCGAACATACCGTACAGCGCGGAATCGTATATCTGCATTATGGTTCCCACGCCGCTGCCGGCATAAGTGAGCACCAAAAGCACGCGCAGCACCCATATTACGGGCGTGCTCTTCACCTTTCTGATTTGCGGAGGATATCCGTTATTGTTATACATTTATCTTTACTCCCATAATACGGCAGATAGCCAAATTCAACGCTTCGTCCACGTTCAATCTGCCGCTTTTGAAGTGATATTCCAAATCGTTCAATCCGTCGGAAAGCGTCTTTAACGTCACCGCCGAATACTTTTTTGCGAGCGGACGCATTTTCTTTACGGCGAAAGGTCTTATCCCCAGCGCCTTTGCCGCCTCCTCGTCGCTCAATGCGGATATGCGCAGAAACAGCAATCCCCTGTACGTGGAAGCGAGCGAACGCAATACGACCGCACTCGGCACTCCCGCCGCGGAAAGACGGGTGAGATATTTTGCCGCCGCCTCCTTATTCCCCGAAGACAGCGCGGAGGTGAGTTCGTACGCCTTCGCCCTTTCGTCGGGCGCCACAAGCAGCGTTATTATCTCCTTGGTCACTGTCCCGCCGTCCGGCGCGTGATCGGCTATCTTATCCAGCTCCCTGCTTGCCCTGCCTGCGTCCTGATTGCAGTAATCCAATAGAAGCGTCATTGCGGGAGGCTGAACGCGCAAGCCTTTTTGCGCGGCATAGTCGTAAAGATAGTCCTTGCTCTCCTGCCCTTCGAGCACGGTGCAGTCTATCACCGCCGCATAGTTCTTTACGCAATTGAAAACGCCCTTTTCATCGCACAGCACCAGCGTGTTGTCCGTAACGGGATCTTCGCAATACGCAGCCAGCGCCTTTTCTTCTTCCTTGGTCAGTTTGGCGCCCCTGTCCGTGACCACGGTTATTTTTCCCTCTCCCGTCAAGGAAGGCAGGGATACGGAAAGCAGTATTTCGGACACAGAAGGATCGCTCAGCGCATCCACCCTCAAATCCCTGTCCTCCGCGGGCACGGCGGCGGTGAGCATTTTACAGGCATAGGAAGTCCAATACCCGTCGCCGCCCGAAAGCAGACATACGGGTGCCGGTACTTTTCCTTTTTTCAAATCGCTTGCCCTCATTACTTATCTATTGTAACACACTTTTAGCCGCTTAGCCATACCGATTTGCCTTTGCGCGCGATTTTTTACTTTTATTTTGCAAAATTACCCCTGTTTTTCCCAATATTCGTCCTTGGACATAGCTATCATCGCGGAAAAATACTTTGAACAGTTGAAAACGAGCACAAAAACTACGGCTTCCGCCGCGCCCGCGCCGATAAGCAGTCCTCCCGCCAAATTGTGACCCAGCACAAAACAAATAACGGAGGCGTCTATCAGCGCCAAACATAGCAATATCGGTACGGCTGCCGCTCGGCACACCTTTTTCCAATACTTGACCGCCCTGTGGTCGGACGGCTTGGGATGAAAGCCCGCTATCATACCTCCGCCCGCCCCGAAGAGCAGTATGACGCATATAACGGCGGGAATAGCAAAAACGGTTTGAGTGACGGCAACGGTTATCGTCTGCCAAGCCTGCATATTCTTCCCCCTTTATACGTAAACAAATACGTAAGCCGCCCTGACAACGGCTTTTTCAAAAGAAAGGGGACGGTTCCCCGTCCCCCAAGTGTTGCTTACTTTATCTTTTTGCCGATAAACTTCGCAAGTTCGGTGAAGATAACGCCCAGACCGTAAGCGCCCGCGTCGGGATAGCCGATGGATTTTTCACCCACGGTGCCCGCTCTGCCCAGCTTGGCTACCACCGTCTTGGTGGCGTCCGCTCCGGCAACCGCCGCCTTTGCGCCCTTTTCAAGTCCTTCCTTCATCTTGTCGCCCGCTTTTGCCGCCGCTTCAAGTGCGTCCGCGCAGGGTTTGAGCGCATCCACAAGCGTTTTGTCGCCTACCACGGCTCCCTTGCCGAAGCTGCGCTTGCCCGTTTCGTACACGCCCGTGTTGGCTGCCTGCATTATTTCCGCGAGTGCGGCGAGATCCACTTCTTCCTTATCGCCCGCGGCTTTGCCCGCATACTTGAAGGCGCTGCCCCATATGGGACCGGAAGCTCCGCCGCAGTATTCCTTTATTATCTCCGAACAGCTGAGCAAAAATTCGCCTATGTTGCCCTTTTTGCGGCTCTTCCAATCAGCTTTAAGCTGTTTGAAGCCCTTGGCTATGCTCATACCGAAGTCACCGTCGCCCATCTTGTCCGCGTCACAGAAGGGAACTTCGTTTTCAATGATGACGTCCGCCATCTTGTCCACTATCTCCACCATTGCGGCGGTGTTCAGCTTTTCGCCGTAAACGGGCTTGCCTTTCACTTCATAAACGGCGTTCTCCTGTTTGGCAGCCGCCTTAGCAGCGGCTTTTTTCGCCTCGTGATGTTCGGGCAGACTTGTCACGCCCATAGCTTTTGCCAGCGCGCGCACCGCTTCCACCGCCGCCTGAGCCTCCTCGTCGCCCGCGCCCCAAGTGAGAGCGGGAGCGTTTACGGGATAGTCGAGCAGCGCCTTCAACTCATCGTCCAATTTGAGGAAGGTGACGGAAGCGCCCGCCATATCCAGCGAAGTCATATAGTTGCCCACAAGCGTTTTATAGGTGACAAGACCCATTTCGTCCGTGAGTTTGCGCACGGAGTTGTTCAGAATGTACAGTTCGCTGAGCGGAGAAGCGCCGAAACCGTTGACTATCACGGCTATTTCATCGCCCTTCTTCAGGTGAATGACGGCGTTGTCCACCAAAAGATCCACCATCTTCTTGGCAATCTCGTCCGCGCTGACATAGTCGTCCGTGCTCTTGCCCGGCTCGCCGTGAATGCCCACGCCGAACTCTATCTTGTCCTCGGCAAGGTCGAATATGGGCGTGCCTTTGGCGGGAGGGGTGCAGGAAGAGAGCGCAAAGCCTATGCTTGCAAGGTTATCGATGGCTTTCTGCGCCACGCGTTTGACCTCTTTCAGATCCTTGCCCTGCTGAGCCGCCGCGCCCGCTATTTTATGTACGAACACGGTGCCCGCAACGCCGCGCCTGCCCACGACATAATCGTCGTTGGTGTAGGAACTGCCCTGCACAGCCACGTCGTCGTTGACAAAGACTCGCTCGATATTTATGCCTTCATCCTCCGTGGCGTCCGCGCCCGCTCCGTTAAAGTTCATACAGTCGCCCGAATAATTCTTGATTATCATCAGCGTGCCCTTGTTTGAAGCGGTGAGCTTTAAGGCGTTGTATATCTGCACCTGTGAAGGAGAAGCGAACACGTCGCCGCACACGGCTGCGTCCAGCATACCCGTGCCCACAAAGCCCGCGTGCGCGGGCTCGTGTCCCGAACCTCCGCCCGATATGAGCGTGACCTTGTCGGGATCTATCTCCTTTTTCTTTACTATCTTGTATTTTTCCACAAATTCCAGCTCCGGATGCGCCAAGGCGATGCCTCTGCACATATCCGCCACGTAGGATTCGGGGGTGTTCATTATTTTTTTCATATTATTCTCCGTACTTGGCTTCTCTGCCTATCTTGTCTGCGGCGATGATGGCTGCCGCAACCATATCGGGATTTACGGGGAAAGGCATTGCGTGAATGGATTCTTCCGGTATGCAGGATTTCTCCGCAACTGCCTGCAGCTCTTCCTTGGTGATGGAATCCACGCCTATGTCTTTCAGGCAAACGGGCAGACCCACGTCAAGGCAGAAGTCTATGACTTCATACAGCTCTTCTTCCGGAGCGTTCTCCAAGACCAGCTGACAGATGGTGCCGAAAGCGACTTTTTCACCGTGATAATAGTGGTGAGTGCCGGGCAGTACGGTAAGTCCGTCGTGAATGGCGTGCGCCGCCGCCAAGCCGCCGCTTTCAAAGCCGAGACCGGAGAGCAGAATGTTGGTTTCGATGATGTTTTCCAAAGCGGGAGTTACCACCTTGCACTCGCAAGCCGCCTTTGCCTTCATACCGTCGGCAAGCAAGGTCTTATAGCACAGCGTGGCAAGAGCCATTGCCGCCATTGTGCCCTTTGTCGTGGGGCAGGGACCGGGCTTCATACCGTCGGGTTTGGAAGAGTTGCGCGCGCCGCAGGGCAGACCCGCGTTCACGTTGCTGAAAGAAGCGCTTGTAGCCCTGGCTTCAAAGTAAGTGGACAGCGCGTCACCCATACCGGAAACAAGGAACCTGACGGGCGCGTTTGCTATGACGGTGGTGTCTATCATTACCACGCTGGGGCTGCGCTTGAAGTAGAAGTAGTCGTCGAAAGCGCCGTCCTCGGTATAGACGACCGCTGAGTGCGACGTGGGTGCATCCGTTGCCGCGATGGTGGGCACGATGATGAGCGGAGTCACGCCTTCAGCCACGCACTTGGAGGTATCGATGGCTTTGCCGCCGCCCAGACCTATAATGCACTTGCACTTGTTTTCCTTGCCTACCTGGCGCAGACGCTCTATCTCCTTACGGGAGCACTCGCCTGTGAACGGGCTTTCGATAAGCTCCACGCCGAACTTCTTGCAGGTGGCGTCCAGCTTGTCCTGTACGCGAGCTATGTCGTCCTTATGGGCGATGAGCAGCGCGTTCTTGCCGTAGGAGGCTACGAAATAGCCCAGGTTAAGCAACTCGTTTTCGCCCTGAACATATTTGGTAGGGCAAATAAATGCTTTTCTCATAATTTTCTCCTTTTATATTGAAATCGGAAAATGTCCGTAATTACATTATAAAACATATTTCAATTCTTTTCAAGACCCAATTTTAGAAATTTTCGCATTTTTTACCTTTGGAGGCGGCGAATTTTGCGATTTTTCTCTCTATCAAGACGGCAAAACGGCGAAATTTGCGGTTTTTTCATCTGTTTTCGGCATTTTTATTTTTTTCGCACAAGCAAAAAAGAGCCTCTTTCAAAGCTCTTTTTACGGTTTTGAGTTACTTGCGTTAGTCCTGCGCCTTTATGTGCGCGCCGCAATAAGGGCACACCGCCATCCCTTCCTTTTCGTCCATCACCACGGGTCCGCCGCAGAACGGGCACTTTTGCGTGCTCTTGCCCCACGCCTGCTTGCGCGACCTGATAAGTTCCAGCCTGCCGTTTTCGAATTTGTAACCGGAGATATATCCCTTTTGCAGCGCCTCGCTTATATATCCCAGCACGGCTTTCTCCTTTATGCCCGTACCGGAGGCTATCTCCTCCGCGGTATACAGGTTTTGATTTTCTATGGCGGAGATGACGCGCCCCAGCTTTTTCTTTTCCCCCACCTGCACGAGCATTATAGGTCCCACGTAAAAGCCCGCGACTATCAAAACTATGCCTATCACAAGCAGCGCGGTTATGCCTTTGACGGCGCCGAACACGGTCATTATTATGCCCGCAGGCAGACCGATAACAAGCGCCAGCCCCACGCCGAAATATGTGTGTATTTTCTTTTTTATCTTTTCCATATATCCGTCCCCTATATCCGCCCGAATAACGCATTCGTTCGTCTGCTTATATTATATATCCGTTTTATCCTTCTTGCAACATTTATTTTTTATTTCCGCGATTTTTGAAAAATCCGTTATTTGTCGGGGCGCGAGTTATCATAGGCTTTTGAATAAGGCGTGAATTTTACGATTTTCGCATTTTTTCGCAAAAAAGCGCCTCATTTTCGCGCGGCGGTGATATAATGATAAGGAAGGAGAAACGGATATGAGAGGATTGAATTTAGTTGCGCTGTTCAACAAAAAAGGCGATCGCGTGCTTATGTGCACAAGGCGGCGCGACCCTTATATGGGACTTATCAATTTCCCCGGCGGGAAGATAGAGGCGGGAGAGGACGGTTTGAGCGCCGCCTACCGCGAATTGGAAGAGGAAACTTCCGTGACTTTCGAGGACGTGAACCTGATACATATTCTGACGTTTACTTATCCGCTGGACGAGTGCTACGTGGAAGTGTATGCGGGCAAACTTAGAGAAGACATAGATGTGCACGGCGATGAAAACGAGTTGTTTTGGTCGCGCCTGGATCACAACTTTTTCGATATGAACAAGTATGCGGGTGAAGGAAATATCGGGCACATAATGGAGCATATTCGCCTGGCGCGCAGGCGTTTGGAAAAAGAGGACGAACGGCTGACAAACCAAAAATAAGCCGTTTGATTTCGGCGCCGATGTAACTCCGCATAAAAAAGCGGAGTTTTTTCACCCCTGCCGCCGTATTTTGACTTATCAGGTAAAAAAATTCCGCCCCTGCAGGCGGTTTTTGTTTTTTGGATTTTTCCGCCCCTGCCCCGCGTTTTTGCTAAGACAAAGGCTTGCTTTGTATGCGGGCGCCGCGTTAAACGCGCTGTACGCCTTGGCTTTTTATTGCGGACGAACTTTATCCAGCGTTATCAAGTCCGCGCCGCTTCCCGCCACGTTTTTTGCTATCTTCTGCCCCTGCTCCACGGGCGCGGTCAAAACCATACCGCGCGCGGCTTTTGCGATGGGCAGAATATACTTTTTGTTCACCGGTCTGTCCACGCGCACCGCGACAGCGCCGCGGTCGCCGCCTTTTACGCGCACGGATACGGAGAACGTGCGGACGGGGTCGGTCATTTCGGATATGGCGTACTCCTTGCCACGCGGACAGGTATTGCCCGTGACCGTATATTCCCCGTTCTTTTCCTCTATGTTCATAACGCAGCCCATAGGACAGCGGATACAGGTAAGTTCTTTCATCTTTTCTCCTTTAACTTTACTTCCACGCGCTCGGCTTTGCGCAATTTTTCCGCTTTTTCTTTGGACAATGTGAGATACTCCATCTCCCCGGGGGCAACCACGCGGCGGAACGCCGAATACACTTCTTCCCCGTCCGCATAAGCGGCGATATACACGTTTTTAGCCACATTCCCCACGCGAAGTTTTAATGAAAGGGCGCCCTCAAAGTCCTTCAAAAGCAGCTGCGGCACGGTGTAACGCACGCCGCCCGAACAATTTACGCGCACTGTTTTACCCCTTTTCTTCTCCCCGCTCAGATATTGCGCGGCAAAGACTGCGCACTCCTCCGCCTCCTTGCAGGCGTAGTCCGCCAAATCGTGCACGTGAAGCATATTGCCCACGCAGAACAGTCCGTCCACGGAAGTCATCATCCGCTCGTCTGCCACGGCGCCGCCCGTCACTTTGTCAAGCTCGGCGCCCGCAGAGCGCAGCAATTCCGTTTCGGGAATAAGACCCACGCTGAGCAAGAGCGTGTCGCATTCGAAATCGCGCTCCGTGCCGGGTACGGGAGAGAGCTTTTCGTCCACTCGGCTGACGGTTATCCCGCACAATCTGCCGTACTTTTCCCGTATGTCCGTGACGGTGTGGGAGAGCATAAGCGGCACGGCGTAATCGTCCAGGCATTGCGCGATGTTGCGCTTTAATCCGGAAGAGTAAGGCATTATCTCCGCAACGCCCAGCACTTCTCCGCCCTGCAAAACGGCGCGGCGCGCCATGATAAGCCCTATATCACCCGAACCCAAAATAAAGAATTTTTTGCCGGGCATAACTCCGTTTATATTGATGAGTTTTTGCGCCGTGCCCGCCGTGTACACGCCGGAACAGCGCGCGCCGGGAATGCCTATCGCGCCGCGCGGGCGTTCCCTGCACCCGCACGCCAGCACCACGGCGTCTGCCTTTATCGTGAATATGCCTTCCCTGCTCACGCATTCCACTTCAAGCGAAGGCGTTATGTTCAATACGGTGGTGTTCGTAAGATAATCTATGCCGTCCGCCATCTTCTCCAGGCGGGAAGCGTATTCGGGACCCGTAAGCTCTTCCCCGAACATATGCAGTCCGAATCCGCTGTGAACGCATTGATTGAGTATGCCACCCAAACGCGCGTCACGCTCCAAAACGAGTATGTCTTTCACTCCCGACTCGCGCGCCTTAGCCGCAGCGGCAAGTCCGGCGGGACCGCCGCCCACTATGACCAGCCTTCCGCCGTCAGACGGAGAAGAGAATGCCTTTATTATATCAGTCCTCATCAATGTATCCCTCCGTCATATAAGAGCCTTTGCCGAATTTGGTTATTTGATTCACGTCCCTGCCCAGCTCGCGCGCCAATATCTCCGCGACCTTGGGCATGCAAAAGCCCGATTGGCACCTGCCCATACCCGCGCGCGTGCGGCGCTTTACTCCGTCCATATCCCTTGCTCCCAAGGGGCGGCGTATGCTCTGAACTATCTCCGCTTCCGTGACCTGTTCGCAGCGGCAAACTATGCTGCCGTATTGCGGATCTTGCGCTATGGCGCGCTCGCGCTCCTCCCGCGACATAGCCGCAAAGGCGCGAATGCCCTTTCTTTCGGCAATATAGCCCTCTTTGGGTGAAAAATTCATATCTTTTGCTATTTGTTCCGCCGCTTCTTTGCCTATGGCGGGCGCGCAGGTAAGTCCGGGGGATTCTATCCCCGCAATGTTGTACCAGCCGTCAAAAGCCCAACCTATTATAAAATCATCGGTACTAGGGTGGGCGCGAACGCCTGAAAAACGGGTGATAGCCGTTTTGGGGATAATGTCGGGCACGCTCTTTTTTGCGCCCGCAAGCACCCTTTGCCCTCCGCTTGAAGTGGTGACGGCGCTCTCTTTATCCTCTATGTCGTCGGCTGTGGGACCGATGAGCAAATTGCCGTGAACGGTGGGGGTCACCAATATGCCTTTGCCCAGCGCCGTGGGGGTATGGAATAAGGTGGCGCTTGTCCTGCCGCCCTCCGTTTTATCCATCAGGATATATTCTCCCCTTCTGGGCGTTATGGTAAATTCGGGCATTTTTTCACTGCCCTTATATGCGCGGCAAATATCGTCCGCGTGTACGCCGGCGCAATTTACAACCGCCCTAGCAATATATTTTTCCCTGTTTTCCGTGATAACGACAAACTTTTTATCCTTGCGTTCTATACTTGTCACGCACGCGTTGAAATAAAATTCCGCTCCGTTTTGCGCGGCGTTTTCCCCGTATGCAACAGCCATCTCGTAAGGGCTTGTGATACCCGATGAAGTGCAGCGCAAAGCAGCCGTCACTTCCGCGGATATGCCGGGCTCGAGAGAGCGCGCTTCGTCGCCGCTTATGATACCAAGACCCTGCGCTCTGTTTTTCACGCCCCTTTCGTACAGCGAATGCAGCGTGCTTTCTTCATCTTTGCCGAACGCAAGCACCATACTGCCGTTGCGGCGGTAGGGAAAATCAAGGCGCTTGGCTTCCTGCTCCATCATAGCGCAGCCGAGCACGTTGAATTTTGCCTTCAAACTGCCTTCCTTGGCGTCAAAACCGCCGTGAACAATGCCGGAGTTTGCCTTGCTTGCCCCGCAAGCCACGTCATTGGCGCGTTCCAAAACGGCAACACCGCATGTGTAAGAGGACAGACGGCTTGCCAGAGCGCAGCCTATCACGCCTCCGCCGATAATTATCACATCGAAATCTTTCATATACTACCCTTTGGCATTATAACATATGTCGAAAAAATTAACAAGGGGAAAGGCGCGTATCTGCGTTTTTCGCATAATTTCACTCCGCATATTGACCGCGGGCGCCAAGTGTGGTAAAATATAACAAAGCTAAACGGCGGGGGCAATTTATGGATACCTGGATAATAATTTTAATAGCGGCGCTTGCCGCGGTGACGGTCATAGCGGCGGCATATATCGCCGTGATAAAGAAAAGGCGGAGCGGCGCCAAGAAAAAAGCGGGAGAGCTCGGCGAAAGCGCCGTTGCCTCCGTATTGAAAAAGTGCGATTCGGGAAACGCTTTGGTGATAAACGATTATATGACGGTGGAAGAGGGGCAAAGCAGGCAGATAGACCACATTTGCATATGCTCCAACGGCGTTTTTGTGATAGAAACAAAGAACTTTGCGGGGACGATATACGGCGGGCAGGACGAGTATATGTGGCAGCAATACGTGAACGGACAAAAGCACGAATTTTACAGCCCGTTAAAGCAAAATATCACCCATATGTATTGCGTGAAAAAATTGCTTCCGTCCGATGTGCCCGTGTTCCAATATGTAGTATTCACAAACGGGGATATTTCGCATATAAGCGCGGAAAACGTGACCGACATCTTCTCCTTACGGCAGATAATAGACGGCGCGGACGGCGGCAAAACGCTTTCTTCACAGGAAAAAGAAGAACTGTATGCCGCGCTTGAAGCCGCGGCGGCGGACATTTCGGACGAAGAGCACGCGCGCCAAGTGAAAAAAGCCAAGGAACTTGCGGAAAATAATATGTGTCCGCACTGTGAAGTGAAGCTGGAAAAAGTGAAAAGCCGCGACGGAATATATTACGAATGCCCCAAGTGCGGCTTTGTCAAACACGAAAAATAACCGCCGTCTGCGCCCGATAAAGCGCGCTCAACTAAAGCCGTATTTTTTCGGGGAAAAAGTTGCGCCGCGCGCCGCGTTTGTGCTAGAATATCTTTAGATGTTTTCAAAGGACGAATAAGTATGAAAAAGGGTTTTGACAGTAACTTATACGCGCAGTTGCAGACGGAAAAAATTCTGCAAAGAATAGAAAAATTCAACAATAAACTTTATTTGGAATTCGGCGGAAAACTGTTTGACGATATGCACGCCGCGCGAGTGCTGCCCGGCTTTGCATACAACGCCAAGATAAACATTCTGCGCGCGCTCAAAGACAAGACGGAGATAATATTCGTTGTCAGCGCGGGCGACATAGAACGCAATAAAATTCGCGCGGACTTCGGCATAACGTACGATATGGACGTGCTGCGCCTTATCGATAAAATACGCAAGCTGGGCATTTCCATAAACTCCGTAACCGTCACGCAGTACGAAGGTCAGGCGGCGGCGGACGTGTTCGTGCGCAAGTTGGAGCGGCGCGGCGAAAAAGTGTATATACACCGCAAGACCAAGGGATACCCCACGGACGTAAATACCATTGTCAGCGACGAAGGCTACGGCGCCAATCCGTATATAGAAACCACAAAGCCTTTGGTGGTGATCACCGCGCCGGGACCGGGAAGCGGAAAGCTTGCCACCTGCCTTTCACAGCTTTATCACGAGTATAAGCGCGGAGTTAAAGCGGGATATGCCAAGTTTGAAACCTTCCCCGTGTGGAATCTGCCCTTAAAGCACCCCGTAAACGTGGCGTATGAAGCCGCCACGGCGGACCTTGGGGACGTGAATATGATAGATCCCTATCATTTGGAAGCTTACGGCATAACCACAGTCAACTATAACCGCGACATAGAGTGCTTCCCGATAGTGCGCTCCATTCTCACCAAGATAACAGGGGACGAAAACCTTTACCGCTCCCCCACGGATATGGGCGTGAATATGGCGGGCTTTGCGATAACGGACGACGAAGCGGTGCGTTACGCCGCCAATCAGGAGATAATCCGCCGCTATTATAAGGCGGCTTGCGATTACAAGCAGGGCTTGTGCGACGCGAGCGTTCCCCAGCGCATAATGCTTTTGATAAACGAAAGCAAACTTTCATTAGAGGACAGAAAAGTGGTGAAGCCCGCCCTTGAAAAAGCGGCTAAAACGGGCGAATCCGCCGTGGCGATACAGCTGGACGACGGCAGATTTATCACGGGCAGGACCACCTCTCTTATGACGGCGTGCTCTGCGTGCGTGCTCAACTCCGTAAAGGCGCTGGCGGGCATTGCGGACGATATGCTTTTGCTTCTGCCGCTGGTGCTGGAACCGATAAAGAGCTTGAAAAAAGACGTTTTCAAAGCGGATAAGGACAAATTGAACCTTTACGACGTGCTCACCGCGCTCAGCATTTGCGCCGCCACCAATCCGATGGCAAAAGCGGCTCTGGACAAACTGCCCAAGCTGCGCGGGCTGGAAGCGCACGGTTCTTGTATGCTCAACGATACGGATATGGGCGTTTTGCGCAAGATGGGCGTGAATATCACCTGCGAACCCGAATTTGAAAGCAAAGATCTCTATATAAAATAACGCAATAAAAAGTCAAAAGGCGGGAGCAATCTCCCGCCCTTTTTTGCGTTGATTTTTGTCTGCGAACACTCAATCCTTTTTCTTTTTCAGTTCCTCTTCCACAAGATCGTAGTAATCGTTGAATACCGCGATGGCAATCTCTTCGTCTTGCTCTATGACAAGCGCCGTGCTGCCTTCTTCCGTTTCGTCAACGCGGAAAACAATTGCCTCGTTATCCGCTATGCCATCAATCTTGCTGATGGGTTTGAGTATGGCAAAGAGATTTTTCTCTCCCTCTACCTCGTGCACTATCATAGCCACTTGCTCAAATTCGAGTTGCTTTCCTTTCTCATCCATCAAAACAATGGGATCGCGGTTTTCTTCATCCAAAAGTACGTCAAGCACGTCCACCGGCTGCAAATCTTCGTTCATAGTTTTCCCTCCTTATTTTGTTATACTTATTATAAATTAAGAAATATTTATTGTCAAGCGGTGGGCAAAAATTTTTCGTATATATTGCATTGAATGCAAAACGGCGCGGGAAAACCCGCGCCGCTGCGCAGCCGAAGCATTCAATTAGCTTCTGCCGCATTTTTAATTCTTACAGCCCGTTTCTGCGCCTTATTTCCGCATGCTCGTCAAGTGTGCGCATATAATGCACATCGTCAAGAAGTTGCTGCGCCGATACATTTGCCTTTGCTTGCAGAGCGTTATTCAAATCTATTGCCTGCGCGGTGCTAGCCAACCCTGCGCTTACCGCGCCCAAGCCCACGCCGACAGCGCTTATGCCCGCATTTATATCGTCCAAGCGCCCCACCATTCTGTCCATTTTTAACATGGTTTCACTGTGCATTGTCGACAGCTGGGCGGAAATCCCGCGGAAGCATTCCACCATGCTGTTTTGCAAACGCGACAAGCCGCTTTCTATGGAGAGTTTTACTTCCTGCCCCGCGCGGCAAACGGCTTCCGTAATGCTTCTGTTCTGCTCGTACTGATCGATAAGCTGCAAAGCCTCCTTTTTACTCTCCGCCCTGCCCGTTTCATACATATAGATAAACATATCCACATACTTCCAATCGCGTTCATCCAACACGGCGGAAAAGTTTTCCTGCAACGCGGTATATATGGATTCGCTGTTGGTCTTAGCCAAAATCAACTCTTGTTTTGCTTGCGCAGCGGCGGCTTTTCTGTCTTCCTCAGCTTTAACCCTCGTTTCGGTTTTATGAGCCAAAGCCCTATCTTGCGCCGTGTTCAATTCCTTCCTTTCAGCTCTAATAACGGCTATTTCTTCCTCGGCAATTCTTATTTCATCGTTGCCGCTATTAGCCGGCACTTGATTTGCGGCAGGTTTAACCTTCAATTCTTGAAAACATTTATCTTTCCCATAATAACGATATTTGTGAAATAATGTAAAGGCGTCCGGACACTGCTCTATCCATTGCCAACTTTTCACTTTTAAATTGGCAATTACATTTTTCAGCCCCTTTATGGCCTTATACCGCAAACAAATATTCCACCAATAAATATAGAAATCATCTTTAAAGGAATAATATAAGTCATACGAGTCTATTTTTTTTCTATTTATTTTCAGATAGATTTTAATTGGAACGTAAAATATAATAGTAATTACATAATATCCTATTATATCTCTTACACCGGGGATAAATGCCACAACAATAAATAACCCCGTAAAAATACCGAATACTATCGTTGCAGCCAAACTGCCCGGAGTGCCGACGGCAATATGAACGGCTAAGGACACTATAAATGCTATCAATATGCAGATATCAAAAACGAGCAGCATTGTTAAGCCTTTTTGCTCTTTTCGCAGTATATTGTTTGCCTGATTGATAAGTTCTTCTCTTTTCTCTTGCGCGGCTTTAACTCTTTTTATATGTGCCGATTGCATACCTTCATTTCGAATTAGAATATCTTTTCGCGAATTAATGTTGTCAATCTTACGCCTGCCGTCAGCCTCTTCTTTATCGATATCGGCGATATCTTTGTTATATTTAGACACTATCTCTCCGCACCTGTCCTTTTCCTGAGATATGGCTGAAAGCCCCGCGCGCAACGCGTAAAGTTGAGATAGAGTCTGCTGCTTTTCCTGTTCCTCCATTTTTTACCCTCCGAATGATTTTCACCACAAAACGATGTTAATTATATTCTATAAGAATTCCCCCCACCCGTCAAGTATTAAGATATACTTTATGAAAATTTATTTTGAAAAGCACTATTTTCGATAAGACCGCTTTATAAAACGCCTGTCTTACAAACAGTATGCATAAAAAAGGCGGCTGTTTGCACAGCCGCCCGAATCAAAGATTTTGCTTTGTTTTACTTCTTTTCCGCAAGCACTTTCTTTAATTTTGCAAAGCGGGGAAGTCCGTCCTCCAAAGGAGCCTTGCAATCGCCCTGGATAAGGGGCATTGCGTAGTCCACATACTCTTGCGAAAGCATGGTGCCGTTATTGATTATCCAGCTCAAAGGCACTTTCTTTTCCGTGTTGGCTGCCTTTGCAACGTTCATAATGCCCATCTTGCAGGAATACTTGCCGTCCTTCATAACGCGCTTGAAGTAGACCATCTTATCCGTGGTGCCCTTGACCGCGTATTTGACGGCGGTTGCGCCCGCGCGGAAAGCTTCTTCCACGTCCACCTTGGAAGCAAGGTGCGCGCCGCAGCGCTGCATAAGCGAAAATTCGATAGCCCTGGTCTTGCAGCCGAACTTATCCTTGCACAAATTGGAGAGCATAGCGCCCACGCCGCCCAATTGAGCATGACCGAAGCTGTCTTTGGCAAGGTTGGTGCCCAGCTTTTCCGCTATTAAGGTGCCGTCCTTGTCCGAGATACCTTCGGAAACGGCTACCATGCACTTGCCGCCCGTCTTTTTCATAGTGGCTTCCACGTCCGCAAGGAACTTGTCCGTGTCAAAAGGCAGTTCGGGCAGGTAGATGAGGTCGGGACCCAATCCCTTATAAGAAGCAAGGGCGGAAGCGGCGGTGAGCCAGCCTGCGTGACGGCCCATAACTTCCACAACGGTTATCATAGGAGTATCGTACACGTTGGCGTCCAACTTCAATTCCATCATAGTGGTGGCAACATACTTGGCGGCGCTGCCGTAGCCGGGGCAGTGGTCGGTGACGTCAAGGTCGTTGTCTATCGTCTTGGGAACGCCCATTACCCTGCACTCATAACCGCTTTTTTGCAGGTACTTGCTCACCTTGTTGCAAGTGTCCATAGAGTCGTTGCCGCCGTTATAGAAGAAGTAACGGATGTTGTACTTTTTGAATACTTCAAGCAATCTTTTGTAGTCGGTTTCATCCACGTCTGCGGATTTGAGCTTATAGCGCACGGAACCGAGCGCTGAAGAAGGGGTGTTCTTCAAAAGTTTGAGTTCTTTCTCATCTTCTTTACGCATATCGTAAAACTGCTCTTCGAGTATGCCCCTTATGCCGTGAGCGGCGCCGTAAATTTCGGTGATGCAGTCATGCTTCATCGCCTCCAAAAACACGCCCGCGGCGGACGAGTTGATAACGGAAGTCGGTCCGCCCGACTGTCCGAACATGCAAGCTCCAACCAATTTTTCCATTTGTTATTCCTCCGAATAATATTTCGTATTTATTTTTTGCTCACATACCTAGTATGCTTGCGCAATTATAAAGTTCTTTGTTGAATACGCGCTCCATTCCCAGCGCCGCGGTTATATCTTCATCTATTATCTTATTGTCCTTGATACCCACAACGCGGGAGCCTTTGCCTTCAAGCAGCACGTCCACCGCCCTCACGCCGAATTGCGCGGCAAGCATTCTGTCCTGCATACTGGGCGCGCCGCCGCGCTGGATATATCCCAGCTCCGTGGTCTTTATGGAAGAAGTTATGCCCTGGTCTTTCAACTGCTGTTTGAGTTCGACCGCGCGGCATACGCCCTCCGCAAGCACTATGATGTCGGAAGTTTTGCCCTTCCTCTTGTTTATGGCTATGGATTTGGCTATCTGCGCTATATCGTTGTGCACTTCGGGCACGATGATCACTTCCGCGCCGCCGCCCAAGCCCGCGTAAAGCGCGATATCTCCGCACTTTCTGCCCATAACTTCCACTATGCACACGCGCTCGTGCGAGGTCATTGTGTCGCGCAGATTGTTTATTGCGGAAAGCGCGGTGTTCACCGCCGTGTCAAAGCCCAAGGTGTAATCCGTATAGGCAAGGTCGTTGTCTATGGTGCCGGGAATGCCCACGGTGGCAATGCCGAAGTTGTCCGAAAGGTCCTTGGCTCCGCGGAAAGAACCGTCCCCGCCGATGACCACAAGCCCTTCTATATCATAAGCTTCCAGATTTTCCGCAGCTATCTTTTGATAACTCACTTCCGTAAATTCGGGAGAACGCGAGGTCTTCAAGATAGTGCCGCCGCGCTGAATGATGTCCGACACGGCGCGCCTGTCCATTTGCTTGATCTCACTGTTGATAAGACCGGTGTAGCCTCTTTCTATCCCGTAAACTTCCAACCCCTTATATATAGCGTAACGGGTGACCGCCCTGATCGCGGCATTCATTCCCGGGGCGTCACCGCCGCTTGTAAGAACTCCTATTTTACGCATATATTTCTCCTTTGAGCAACTTTGCTCCTTGTGATTATATCAAATTTGCTCCCGCTTGGCTATTGTTTGCACGCACTTTGCATTATTTTTTGCGCTTTCTTACCAGCGTGCTGCCCTGCCCGAACAGGTATTCCAACTCATAGATAAGCCCGGGTTTTATCGTAACGTTATGAGAAGAGCGGAACAGCTTTCCGCCTATCTGCATAAACACGCGGCTGCGCCCGGGGCGTTCGGAAAGCGCCTTATTTGCTTCCCCTATCCTGCCTTCGTCGCGCACGTTGATGTAAAGGTCGTCCGCGTCCTCTTCTTCCTCATCCGTATCCGCGCCGTCCAACGTCCAGGGCGTGACCTTGCGCACGTTTACGGTGGTATTGCCCACGCCCGCGTTCAATACGCCTTCTATAAGCACTATTTTATCGTCCTGGAAATTATCCCTGTTGGCGGCAAAGCTCTTGGGGAAAGCCACCACCTCTATGGAGCCGTACATATCTTCCAGCCTGCCTATTGCCATAAGCTCATTGGATTTGGTAACCTTGGTGCCTATATTGTGCAGCATTCCGCCTATCACCACCCGCTGCCCGTCGTAAGTTTTTATCATCTCCTTGACTTCGTCGTCCAGCGCTTCACCGCTCTCTTCCTGCTCTTCTTCACTTGCTTCGGAACGCAAAAGCGGCTGGATCATACTCAAATTAAAGTCCAGCTCCTTGAACTTTTCCGCGTAGTCTTCCAAGGGGTGCCCGGACATATATATGCCCAGCACCTCCTTTTCGTATATCAGCTTTTGCATTCTGCCGTATTCCCTGGTGCGCGGCATTTCGTCCACTATGTCTGAACCGTCGTCATACATATCGAACAGGCTCATCTGATTGCTGCCTTCGTTCTTTTTTATCTGCTGCCACTTTGCCATAACCGTGTCGTACACCGCCCAAAGCGCGGAACGGTTATAGCCGAAGCAGTCGAAAGCGCCCGCCTTTATCAGATTTTCCACCAGCTTTTTATTCAATGTGCCCGCGGGCAGCCGCTTGAATATCTCATTGAACGATTGATACTCCCCGTTCTTTTCCCTCTCTTCCACAAGCGTCTGCATTGCAGCCATTCCCACGC
Organism: uncultured Clostridia bacterium; assembly: GCA_944380395.1. Lineage (GTDB taxonomy): Bacteria > Bacillota > Clostridia > Christensenellales > UBA3700 > Alloclostridium. The sequence continues at coordinate 62,442 of CALWHM010000003.1, forward strand.
CCTTTATGCCGCAAAGTCCGAACCTGAGTCCGCCGTTTTCCACCTTGAACTCCGCAAAACTCTTGTTGATGTTCGGCGGGAATATCTCAAAGTTGTACTTGCGCAGATAAGTGAGATACTTTTCCACCTCGTCCGCGCTGGTTATCCTGTTGTTTATGACGGCGGCTATAAATTCGATGGGATAATAGCACTTGTAAAACGCGGTTTCGTATGCCAGCACGGCGTAAGCCGCCGCGTGCGACTTATTGAACGCGTAACTTGCAAACTTCTGCATATCCGCGAATATGTTCTCCGCCACAGCAAGCGGCACGCCCCTTTTTTCACAGCCGTCCACGGCGGGCTGACCTTTTTTATCTATGCTGCCGTCCTTATTGTAAGTGGGCGGAACTTCCTTGCAGCCGTGCAAAAACACCGTTTTTTCCGCCTTCATTATGTCAACTTTCTTCTTGCCCATCGCGCGGCGCAGAAGGTCCGCCCTGCCCAGCGAAAAACCGGCAAGCGACTGCACTATCTGCATTACCTGCTCCTGATACACCATTATGCCGTAACTGTTGCTCAAAATGGGTTCAAGCAGCGGGTGCGCGTACTTTATTTTTTCCGGATTGTGCTTGTTAGCCACATATTCGGGAATCTTGTCCATAGGACCGGGACGGTAAAGGGAGATACCCGCTATTATATCTTCCATATTCTCCGGGCGCAGCTGGCGCATAAACTTTTTCATACCCGCGCCTTCAAGCTGGAACACCGCGTCCGTTTCGCCCGTGGAGATAAGCTCGTATACCTTGGGATCTTCATACCCCAGCTTGGAAAAGTCCACGTCCACACCGTGATCTTCCAGCACGTATTGGTGCGCCTTTCTCACGTCTGTGAGCGTTTTCAAACCGAGGAAGTCCATTTTGAGCATGCCCAGCTCTTCCACCTCGTCTTTTTGATATTGAGTGGTTATGTCTTCCCCGTTCTTCTGCAAGGGCACGTAGTCGGAGATGACTTCCTTGCATATCACCACGCCCGCCGCGTGCTTGGAGCACTGCCTGGGCATGCCCTCTATTTTCAGCGCCATATCTATGACGCGGTGCATTTCGTTTGAAGTGTTGTAGATGTCCACCACTTCCGGGGAATAATGGCTTTTGACTTCCTCCCCGTCCTTGCCCACGTTCTTTTCGGGATACAGCACCTTTTCCAAAGTGACGTCGGGGGCGTTGTCTATCGCCTTGGTCGTTCTGTTCACCAAAGCAAGCGGCACGCCGTACACGCGCGCCACGTCCTTTATGGCGCCCTTTGCCTTCATCGTGCCCAGCGCCAATATCTGGCACACCTTTTCACTTCCGTACTTTCTCACGACGTAATCTATCACTTCCCCGCGGCGCTCGTAACAAAAGTCCACGTCAAAGTCGGGCGCGGAAATACGCTCCGGGTTCAAAAATCTTTCAAAAAGCAGCTGGTATTTGAGCGGGTCCACGTTTGTTATGCCTATGGCGTAAGCTATTATACTGCTCACGCCGCTGCCGCGCCCCGCGCCCACGGGAATGCCTTGGCTTTTCGCGTAATGAATAAAGTCCCACACGATAAGGTAATATTCGGCAAAGCCGGTCTTGATTATTATCCCCAACTCATATTCCGCTCTTTCGCGTATTTCGTCCGTAATAACTCCGTAACGCTTTTCCAGCCCCTCATAAGCCAGCCTGCGCAGATATTCCGGCGGCGTGGAACCGTCATCCGGGCGGAAGGGCGGCATAAGGTCCTGGCGCGTTATATTGACGTCGCACTTGTTCGCAATCTCCGCCGTGGAAGAGATGGCTTCCGGTATCCACGCAAACAGCTTTTCCATCTCTTCCGGCGTTTTGATGTAAAATTGGTCGGTTTCAAACCTCATTCTTGAAGGGTCGTCCAACGTCTTGCCCGTCTGAATGCACAGCAATACCTCGTGCATTTCCGCGTCGGATTGCTCTATATAGTGCGCGTCGTTGGTTGCCACCACCTTTACGCCTATCTCGTGCGCCAGCTTTACTAGCGTGGGGTTTATCCGCTTTTGCTCTTCCAGACCATGGTCTTGCAGTTCTATGTAAAAATCGCCCTCGTCGAACATATCCCTCAGCGTTACGGCGTACGCCTTGGCGCCTTCATAGTCGTCCGCAAGCAGCAGCTGCGGTATCCTGCCCGCAAGGCACGCGGAAAGACAGATAAGCCCCTTGGAATGCTCTTTCAAAAGCTGCAGATCTATCCTGGGTTTATAGTGGAAGCCCTGCGTATACGCAAGCGAATTTAACTTTACCAGATTGTAATATCCTTCGTTATTCTTGGCGATGAGCAGCAGATGGTTGCGCTCCCTGTCATGCACGTTCATATCCGCGCATGTGTAAAATTCGCAGCCGATAACGGATTTTATGCCGTGATCTTTGGCTTTTTTCTGAAAAGTGTAGGCGGCGAACATATTGCCGTGGTCCGTGATGGCGATGGCGCGCATACCCTTGTTCCAAACCGCGTCCAAAAGCGGCGACTTTTTGCCTGCAACCAGCCGCGCCGCGCCGTCCAACAGCGAATACTCCGTGTGCACGTGAAGGTGCACAAAGCCCTCCACCTTTTCGGGGGGCGGCGGATACTCGGGTTCTTTCTTTTTCTTCTTGCCTTCTTCCGCGGGCGGCTCCTGCAGAGCAGCGTCCTCGGCTTTATTCATACCCTTTTTCTCTTCTGTTTCCGCCATGTCACATCCCCTTTTGCGTTGCTTTTTCTATCGCTTTTTGCAATCTTCTCACCACTTTGGATTTGCTCACGCCCAGCAGTTCCGCCAAAGCCGCGGCGGACTCCGTTTTGTGTTCCAAACGCGCTTTCCAAATGGCTTTGGTTTCCGCGTCCTCTTCCTCGTCCAGCCCTTTTTTCATCAAAAACTCTATGGCTTCCACCTGCTGCGCCGCCTTGGCCACCGTCTTATCCAGATTGCTGGCAAAATAGTTGGCTTGCCTTGCCGCCTGCCCCGCCGCCGTGCGGTTTACGAGCAAGTCGTACGCCTCCACCGCGCAGTTGCCCGCGTCCATAAACGCGAGCGCGTTGCATATCTCCTCACTGTTGCGCGTGTAAAGCAGGCTGTCCGCCCTGCGCTGTGCGCTCTCCAATCTCACGCCGCGCGCTTGGAGTTTTGCGCGTATGTCCTCCGTTTCGTAAAAGTCGGGAACGCGCATTTCCATATAATATCCGCGCTTGCCCTGTCCCGGCAGCACGTACGTTCCGCCGCCCGCGAACAGTCCCCTGACAAAAGAGCGCAGGCTTTTTTCCTCATTCAAAAATGGGTTGGTTTCGCACGCGTAAGCGCCCAGCTTTGCCGCGCGCAGAAGCGCGTCCATACCGCCGCCTTCAAGTTTGAAAAAAAAGCGCGCCGCCTCACCCGAGCCTTCCCTGCCCGTTTCCACGGGGGAATCTTTAACTATGCTTCTTGCCTTATTGATAAAGTCTATTATCACGTCGCAGAATGCGCTGTCCGCACGCACGCACTGTATTTTCCCGTCCTTTATCGGCAGTTCTCCGCGCACGCGCAGCACCGCGCTGAGGTAGGCGTTCACATCCCCCTCTTCCCTGCTCAATATCTCTTTTATCAATTCGTAAGTTTTGTCCATACGCCTAACTTTTGCTTCTCAAAACAAGCGGCTTGTTTCCCGCGTTGGCTATCCTGTCTTCTTCAAGCCCCGCTTCCGCCGCCAGCCTGACGGCATAGTCCCACCTGCCCACGTCCTGCACGCGGTGGGCGTCCGAATTTATCACGAACATAGCCCCGCTTTTCATAAAACCTTCCAAACTCTCCCTGTCGGGGACGCGGTGGCGCGAAGATATCTCTATATAAGTGCCGTAATCCGCGCACGCCTTGCCCAGCTCGTATGTATCCAGCTGCAGCCAAAATCCCGGATGCGTGAGCACGTCCACGGGAAAGCGCTTGACGCAGTTTATATAAGCCTTTGTGTTGCGCTCTATCTGCGCCTTGCTCGATTTCCCCATTCTTCCCGCCAGCAAATTCGCCTGAAAAAGCGCTATGTCGGAAGGTTTTTCCGGACGCGCTGAGGCGTGGAATCCCGCCAAAATTATATCCAATTGCGCTATGTCTTCTTCCGAAAGGTCTATCTGCCCGCTCATACCGTAAATATTCGCCTCTATGCCCAGCATTACGCGTATGCCGAATTTCTGCTCCGCCGCCTGCACGTCCGCGCGCATTGCGGGAAACTTTTTCCTGCTCACGCCCACAAGCGGATGGCGTATGCCGTGGTCTGTTATGGCTATTTGGCTCAAACCGCGGAACTTAGCCGCGCGCACATTGTCCTCCACACTGCCTTTGCCGTGAGAATAAACGGTGTGCGTGTGCAGATCGGCGAATATCGAATATCCGCCCGCGACGCTGTCTTTATCGGTGCAAAACTGCTCTGTCATAGTAGATATAATTATAATACGCCTGCCGCCTTTTTGTCAACACGCGGGCGCCCCTGTTTCGGCACATAAAAATTGCGGCGCCTGACGCCGCACTTTTCAAAAACTCCCGTGCCTTTTGCCCGCTTACCCCTTCTAAACCGCCTCTATATAAAAAGAAACGGGACGAAAACCGTCATTGCAGGAGATCATCGCAGAATGAGGATCGCGCATCCAACCTCCGTAAAAATCTCCGCCGCCCGCGGCAAGCTCCTTTACGAATTTTTCCATACTCTCCCAGGCGGAGTCGCACATTCCCTGCGGTTTTTCTCCGCCCGCGGAGTAAAAGGTATCCCCGACGCGCATATCGCACGCGTGTTCAATGGGATTTTCGTATTTCTCGGACAAATCGTCGTACCGAGCCGTTCTCATTACGGTTATTCTTATCATGCTTTGAGCGCGTCGTCCACCATCTGCAAAATAGCCGCCTTGGGTTTGAATCCCACGCTTTGCGCTATTATCCTGTTGCCCTTCAACAGCGCCACGTGCGGAATGCTTGAAACCTTGAATTCGCCGGCAAGTTCAGGCTCTTCGTCCACGTTAATCTTGCACACCTTTATGTCGCCGCGCTCCTCGCTTATCTGCTCCAAAACAGGACCCAGCATCTTGCACGGACCGCACCAGCTTGCCCACAAGTCCACGAGCACGGGCTTGTCCGCGCCCAAAACTTCACTTTCGAAATTTGCAGAAGTAACTTTTATCGTTGCCATTTTTCCACCTCTTTTTTTATTATACCGCAAACACGCTTTTGTTTGCACTTGTTTTTCAATTTGATTTTATCGTGATACGGAAAAATTTTAGTGTGATATTTGCAACAACTCTTTGCAAATAATTTTTTTTGATTTTTTGAAAAAATTTTTTATTCCTGCCATATGCTTGTAAGTATGGGCGGATATTATATATGCGTAAATATCGGTTTTGTGTGCTTTTCGATATTTGCTCATTGTTTTTTCATTTTAATCTCCTTTTTGCGGAAGGGGCGCTGAGGCGCTCCTTTTGCTTTTACTCCGACTTTTGCCAAAGCAAAATGAAGAATCTTTTTATATTCGGTATTTACTAATCGACAATAATGTGTTATCATTATATCAAACGGATATAACCGAGGGAAAATTATGAAAGAAAAACTGCAAAACGCACTGCTCGCGGTGCGCCGTTATTGGCAGCGTCCGCCCAAGGGGCAGGAAGTTGCTTACAAGGAAATAGCCGCGTTCAGCGTAGGTTCAATGGGTCTGAAAAACTTCGGCTCCCTGCTCTCTTACATACAGATGTCCGCAACCTGCCTTTTGACGGCTTCCGTATACGGACTGAGCCCGCGCGATTTGATGTGGCTGTTCATCGTGACCAATGTGGTGGGCGTCATCAAAACGCCGTTTGTCAGCATGCTGGTGGACAACACCAACACCGCGATAGGCAAATTCCGCCCCTACATTCTCTGGGCGGGCATTCCCGCCGTGATAGCCATAATCGGACTGACGTGGCTCGTCCCCGTGGACGGAGATATGACGGTGAAGATTGTGCTGATAGGCATTTTCTTCAACCTGCTCAGCATCGCCCAACCGCTGCTTGCGAACACTCAGACGGGCATATCGCAGGTCATAAGCTCTTCTTCGTCCGAGCGCACCAAGATAATGGGATTTTCCGAGTTTTTGGGCAACCTGGGTCCCAGCGTGATACAGTTTTTGCTGCCCACTTTGGGACTTATCTTCTTCGGCGAATCGGCGATGGAGAACATTTGGACTTACCGCATCTTTATGCCCATACTTGCCGTTATCAGCTTTTTTATGGGCTTTATCGCTCTGTACTATACTCAGGAGCGCGTGGTTTTGCCCAAGTCGCACGTGAACAAGATAAAGTTTTTGGACGGTATGAAAATACTTGCCAAAAACAAGGAATTTTGGCTTGTCACTTTGAGCAGATTCTTTGACGGATTCAAAGGCGTGCTTACCACCCTTTTGCCGTGGGTGTGCGCCTATCAGCTTGGCAACAGCGGCATTCAAGGTGTGGTGCAGACGATAACGTCCATCGGTTTCACCCCGGGCATTGTCTTGGCTCCGCTGCTCATAGCCAAGCTTGGCACGCGTAAGTCGGGACTCATCTTCCATTTTGCAAACTGTCTGACCGCAGCCATAATGTACTTTACTTTCAAGCAGGGCTTTGTCTTCTTTGTCATTTCTCTTTTCCTTTACAACTTCGCAAACGGTCCGCAATACATAATCCAAACCACCATTATGTCGGACGGTTTCGACGCGCAGCAGGACAAGATGGGCACTAGAATAGAGGGCTTTGCGCAAAACTTCCAGACGATGATTTCCACGATAGGCACGATAGTTTCCACCGTGGTATTCACGTTCGTGTACGAAAGCAACGGACTTGTCGCCGATGAAGTCACGGGCGAAACGGACTACACCATTCTCACGGACGCGGCGATACGCGAACCCATCATCTCCACGCTGATCCTCATAGTTATCGGCGCCAGCTTCCTTTCCGCCCTGCCCTACATCTTCGTCACGCTGGACAGAAAGCAGATGGCCGTGATAAGGGCTTCGCTTGAACGCAAGAAAGTGCTTGCGGATCTCAATCTGACGGAAGCGTCCGCCGAAGAGCAGGAGCAGGCATACGCTCAATACCTTGCCAATAAAGCCGCGGAAGAAGAAAAAGCCGCCGCCAAAGCTCAGGCGGAAAAAGACGCGCTCAAGCTCAAACAGCAGCAAGAAGCGGAAAGGCAAGCCGCATTCAACGCCCTGCTTGAAGAAACCGCCGCCAAAGGCGCGGAAGAAGGCAAGACGGATAAGGAGATAAAGCGGGAGATAAAACGGCTGAAAACCGAGCGCAAGGAGGAAAAACGCGCCGCAACCAAAGCTGCGTTTGCCAAACTGCGCGCGGACCAAAAGGCTTTGACCGCCAGAAGAAAGCAGTTCTGCGCCGAATGGATAGCCGCCGCGAAAGCGGAAGGCAAAAAGAAATGGCTGCATGTGCTTGCGCGCGAAGCTTTCTCACGTCAGCTGGCGGCGGAAGCGGACGTTGCAGATTCCGACGGAACGACGGGCGGCGATACGGAAAATACGGGAAATCAGGACAAATCCGCATAATACTTCACCGCAAATATTCGAACCCTTCAAAAGACCGCTAACCTTCAGCGGTCTTTTTTTCTTCATCGGCGCACACGGGCAATTTTTTACAGGTTTTTCTTTTTGATTTTTGCGCAATACTTTATCCGTCAAATATAAGCGCGGCAAATTTTTGCCGCAAACGGAGGTAATATGACAAAGAAAAACAAAAACTCCAAAAAGAAAAACTCCCGCGAACAGGTGGCAGACAAAAAGATAAACGCCTCTTCAATGCGGCTTCAGGACAAGGAAAATCTGAAAATGAGTCTGAAAGACGAGGCGGATTGAATATTTTCCGTTAAAATTTCTCTCTTTCGCCTTCCCGCTTGCGCGGAGGCGGCATATTGCGCTACAATATAGATATGAAGCTAGGCGATATTATCCAAGCGGAAATACTCTCTCAGGGTATGGAGGGCGAAGGCGTGGCGCGCGTGGAAGGGCGCGTCTGCTTTGTGCCGCTCACTCTTGCAGGCGAAAATGTGCGCGCTCGCATAACGCAGATAAAAAAAGACTTTTTGCGCGCAAGCGTGATAAAAGTGCTGACCCCTTCAAAGCAACGGATAACTCCGGACTGCCCCGCGTTTTTCCGTTGCGGCGGCTGCGGTTTAAGGCATATGCCCTACGATGACGAGTTGCGCATAAAGCGGGAAAAAGTGGAAAATTGCCTTAAAAAAGCGGGCGTCACCGCCGCAGTAGAGCCGACCTTCGCGTCTTTGCGCCTGAACGCAAGCAGGAACAAGGCGCAAGTCCCATTTGCCTCGGACAATGCGGGAACTGTGTTCGCAGGTTACTTCAAGCGCGACTCCCATAACGCCGTGCCCCTGCCGCCCGAAGGCTGCCTGCAACACGACGATGTGACAAACAGCATTATTAGGGCGGCTGTAAACGTGTGCAACGCGAAAAATATCCCCGCTTATAACGAACAGACGGGGCGCGGGATAATGCGCCACATTCTGGTCAGACGAATCGGCTCCGTCTATTCCGTCTGCTTGGTGATAAACGCGGACGAACTTCCGCACGCAGACGATTTTATATCATCGATAGCCGCCCTAGGAATACAATTTTCTTTATCTGCAAACATCAATAAGCGCAGCACCAATGTGATCACGGGAGATAAGACCATACCCCTATACGGACTTTTATCCGTCAAAGGCGAGATATGCGGCGTTAAAACGGAGATATCTCCCCTTTCCTTTATGCAGGTGAACGATGAGATATGCTCGGCAATCTACGGCGAAGTCAGGGCTTTGGCTGAACGCCTCCGCCCCGATACGGTGCTGGACGCTTACGGCGGCGTTGGCATTATATCCAATCTGCTTGCCCCCTATTGCAAGCGCGCCTATTGCGTGGAGATAGTGCCGCAAGCCGTGGAAAACGGCAAAAAAACCGCCTTGATGAACGGCAATTCCGATAAAATATCCAATATTTGCGGTGACGCCGCTCAAATAGTGCCCTCTCTTGACTTGGGCGAAAACTGCCTTGCAGTGCTGGACCCGCCGCGCAAGGGCTGTGAAAAAGCAGTGCTCGAAACTTTGCTGAAAACGCTTCCGCGTAACTTGGTATACATATCCTGCAACCCCGCCACCTTGGCGCGCGATCTGCAAATTCTCTCGCAAGGCTACGAAATAAAGCTTATCCGCCCTTACGATATGTTTCCCCGCACCTTTCATGTGGAAACGCTGGCGGTGCTTGAACGGAAATGATTTTTTTAGACTGAATTTTACAGCCCGAATCAAATTTCTGGACGCAGACAGAATATCGCATACAACGGAATGGAGCGTATTCCGTTTTCATTGCCGAAATTTTTAGCGGAAATGCGAACAGAGTATTTGGGAGAATAGTTCTTGATATACGTCTGCAGGCTCTTTGCTTTTACATTGTCGGAAGATTTTACCTCTACGGGGACGGAGCAGTCATCTTGCTGGATTACAAAGTCGATTTCCGCAGAATTTCCAGATGTCCAATAGTGCAGCGGGAATCCGTTTGCCGCAAGTTGCTCTGCCACATAGCTTTCCGCCATCATGCCCCGCGCCTTGTCGGAAAGGTTGTAAGGCTGCAAAATTGCATTCGGAGCGATGGCCATGCGCATTGTCAGCAGTCCGACATCGGAATAGTAAACCTTAAAGGAAGTCCTATCTTCATACAGAGAAAGAGGATATTTCCCTTCAGTCACTCTTTGACAGCGAAGAATGACATTCGCCGATTTCAGCCATGCAAGCGCCGTTTCATAATCTTTGGCGCGTGCTTTCGAACCAATCACGGAGTATTGGAATTTTGTGTTTTCCTTTGAAAGCTGCGCAAAGAGCGAGTTGTAAACTTCGATACTCTTGATCATATCCGACGGTGTTGTATACTTTGCCATATCCGCAATGTAGGCGTCGGAAATCGAACTTTGCTGAGCTCGCACTACATTGAAATCGCCCGAATCGAGATATGTCTGCACGACAGCGGGATAGCCGCCGACAACAAGATAAATACGATACAAATCCATCGCCTTTTCATGCAGCGCAAACGGGGAAAACTCGGCATATGCTTCTTTGATGAGCGAAATAAGTTGTTCATTTCCCGTTGCAAGCAGAAATTCCTCGAAGGTGAGCGGATACATCGTCAGCATATCAACTTTCCCGACAGGAAAAGAATAATGTCCGCGATTGACGGCAAGCCCCAACAGACTGCCTGCCGCTACGATATGATAATCGTTCGCCTGCTCCTGAAAGTATTTAAGAGATGTCAGCGCGCGCTCGCATGTCTGAATTTCATCGAAGACGATCAGTGTGTCGCCTTTTGTGATCTGTGTATTATACATGGCGGAAATTGCTGCCACGATCCGTTCGGGATCAAGGTCGCGCTCGAATATGGTATGCAGATCCGCCGCGACCTCAAAGTTGCAATAGACGGTATTTGCATAATACTCTTTGCCGAAAGCGAGCATTGAATATGTTTTACCTATTTGTCTTGCCCCGTATATAAGAAGCGGTTTGCGGCTTGCCGAATTTCTCCATTCGTTGAGCCGTTGTTCGATCAGTCTTTTCATGGCGAGCGCCTCCTTCTATACTGTGAGTATATCAGATTGTTAGGGAAAAGTCAATGATTGTCACAAAATTCATATGAAAAAGTGTGTTTAAAATCTCATTTGCGGCACGAATGAAGACGCTTGCGTTAAAAGGAAATATTTCAATACCTCCGCTCTTAGGATAAACCTTGCGGCCGGCAAATTTTTTTGATATACTTATAATATAGGTACCCGAAGGCAACCCCGGTAGAACACTTTAAGCTAGCTGTTTTCGTCATATTTCCGCAATTTGTCGCTTGTAGTAGGATACTACAACTTCGCGCCATCTTGTGAAAATCTGCCTGAAAACAGCAGAGCTAAAAGCAGAGCATTTTATAAACCTACATATACACATATTTTATGTTTTTCGATAAAATGTGTTCTACTGGGGTTGCCTTCGGGTAGCAGCCCGCGAAAACGGAGGATAAAATCATGAACGGACCCGACCCTGATAAAAGATTTCCGAATGGAAAAGTGCCGAGCCTTTGCTTTATTAAAAACGTCATCACCCGGCCGAACATCATCGTCGGCGATTACACGTATTACGATGACGATACCGGCGCGGAAGATTTTGAAAAACATGTCACGCACCATTATGAATTTATAGGAGATAAATTGATCATCGGTAAGTTCTGTGCCATCGGGAAGGGGGTGGAATTTATCATGAACGGCGCCAATCATCGGATGAACAGCGTGACGACGTACCCGTTCAATATCATGGGCGGCGGCTGGGAAAAATGTACGCCGCAGCTTGGCGATTTGCCGCTGAAAGGGGATACGATGGTCGGCAACGACGTGTGGATCGGGCAGAATGTGACGGTGCTGCCCGGTGTACATATCGGCGACGGCGCGATCATCGGGGCAAATTCGGTGGTTTCTAAAGATGTTGCGCCTTATCACATCGTCGGCGGAAACCCTATCAGAGTGATCCGCAAACGGTTTGACGACGATACGATCGCCTGTCTGTTGCAACTAAAGTGGTGGGATTGGTCTGCCGATAAGATAACGGAAAATCTTGAAATTTTATGCAGCGGTGATATTTCCAAAATCAGGGATATTAAGCGGTGATATAGAGACTTTTTATAGTTACACCATTTGAAAGCGGGCGTTTTTGAGACCTTTTGTAGTCATCTGTTATGTGGAACCGCCGGCGGTGCTTGAAAAAATAAGTAATTGCACATTTGTGCAGACAGGAGGCAATATGAGCGATTTTAAGTTTGATATCAAATCCATTGACTGCGGTTGGCTGATAGGCAAAGTGACCTTAGGCGGCTCTGCACTGGAATTTTATATGTCCGCCGTAGTCGGCGACGACCTTAAGCACTTATTATTGGCGGCGTTGTCTGTTTGCGAGCAGTGTGACGAGGTAAGCGAGATGATCAATTACGGAGACTATTACTGTGAAGACTTTCCCTGCGACACCGTCAAGATCGATGAGGAAGGAACCATTGTCGAATGGAATATCCTTCAAGACAAAGCGCGCGATCTCGTACATATTACCATCAGCGCGGAACGCTATGACAAAGACGGCAATGCAACTCCCGTTTGTTTGCAAGGAGCTATTGCGCGTAAAGAATTTATCACCGAACTCGTTGCAGGCGTAGATGAGTGGCTGCATTCGCACGGACTGACTCAATATTTCCGTCGCTGGGGCGCCCCTTTCCCTCTCACAGAGTTTTTGACGGCAAAAGCAATTGTATCCGGAATGCCTCTGCTCGGAAACCTTGACGACGATATCGCGTTGTTGTCGGCTGTCATAAAGAAGAGCAAATGACGGCTCTGTATAACCGCAATAACCTTGCTTATAAACGCGTCTTTCGCGCTTGCCGCCATCTCAAAGGAGAATAAAAAGTGAAAATAAGAAGATACGATCCTGCGGATCTCGACGAAGTCGTAAAACTGTTTTATAACACCGTTCACATAGTAAACGCGGCGGATTATACCCCTACACAGTTGGACGCTTGGGCGCCGAAAACTATGGATACGTCGAAATGGGCTGTCTCGCTTGATCTCAATTCGGCGTTTGTCGCCGTTGAGGACGGCATAATAGGATTCGGCGACATAACTGCGGACGGATATTTGGACAGATTGTATGTCCGCGCGGACAGTATAGGCAAGGGCGTGGGCAAAGCGCTTTGCCGCCGATTGGAAAGCGCCGTAAGCGGCGATATTACAACGCATGCTTCAATTACCGCAAGACCGTTTTTTGAAAAGATGGGTTATTTTGTCGTGAAAAAGCAACAAGTGGAGCGCGGCGGCGTTCTTCTTACCAACTTCATAATGAAAAAAGTCCGATAAACGCGGTTTTATTCGGTTTTTCGATAAAAATTCAATGTTCGGGAGGCTTATATATGGCTCAGCATATAACGGTGGTCGAATACGATCCTATATGGCGCAAAAAATACGAAGAAGAAAAAGCGGTGATGACCGATATTTTGCAGGACAATTGCTTGGCAGTGTATCATATTGGCAGCACTTCCGTTCCTAGGTTGGCTGCAAAGCCGATAATAGACATAATGGCAGCGATGAAAAGCCTTGACAAAGTCGACGAGATTGCGGAAAAATTTGAAAAAGCGGGCTACGAATATTTGGGGGAATTCGGCATATCGGGCAGGCGCTATCTGCGCAAGGGCGGAGATAAGCGCACTCACCAAATTCACATCTTCCGAGCGGACGACCTTGACAATATAGAACGGCACTTGGCTTTCCGCGATTATATGCGCTCGCACGAGGCGGCGCGTGAAGAATACGCCCGTCTTAAAACAGCTCTTGCGGAAAAATTCCCTTACGATATAGACGGATACTGCGACGGAAAGGAGGACTTTGTACGCCGAACGGAAGCGCTCGCCCTCTCCTTATACGACGGCTCTTGGAACAGGCTTTACCTTGCGGCAAGAGCGGTGCAGTACGAACGGACGCTATCCCCCACCGTGTCGGCGGGTAGCGTTGCCGCAGCTTTACTCACCCAAAACGGCAACGTCTATACGGGAGTATGCATAGATACCGCTTGTTCTTTGGGTATGTGCGCGGAAAGAAGTGCCGTTGCCTCTATGATAACGCACGGGGAACACAAAATATGCAAATTGGTAGCCGTTATGCCTGACGGCGGCACGGGTATGCCTTGCGGCGCCTGCCGCGAACTTTTAATGCAGTTGGACGAAAACGCCGGCGATATTCAAATATTGCGCGACCTTGAAACAGGCGCAGCCGTAACATTGCGCTCCCTGCTTCCCAACTGGTGGCGCAACATAAATTCCATTTAACGGAAATAATGCCGCTTGTTTTTCAGTATCTGCTTCCGCCGCGCAGTTCCATATAGGGCAGCTCGTCGCGGATACGCTTTATTTCGCTGTTGTCCAAGTTCAGGGAGGTCATATATCTGCGGTAGATCTCCTCTATCGCGGCGGTGATAACAAACAGCAGTTCCGCTTCGTCAAAGCTGCCTTTGAATAGCGTAAGTCTGCCCACGGAGATGTAGTCTTCCTGCTCGTCCGTAGGGC
>CALWHM010000004.1 GCA_944380395.1 uncultured Clostridia bacterium
CGAAATGGCAGACGCAAGGGACTTAAAATCCCTCGGGGGCAACTCCGTACCGGTTCGAGTCCGGTCATCGGCACCAACGGAAGAGAGTGCATTACTCTCTTCTGTTTTTATTTGGTGCAATCATTACTAGTAAGTACAACCGCTTGCCGATATAATCAATACAGCGCTTAAATATAACGCGCCGAATGTATAAGATTTCTTTGCAATTATATGGATAAAAACGACCTAATATATTCTACTGACCCAATCGCTGCTTGTTTTTATAAATTACCGAAAAACCGCAAACTTGCGACTTTAAATTCAAAACCACGATAGGTAAGAAATTTTATCATTGCTATATTTCTCGGCGACAGCAACCAACAAATTGCCTTACCCGAAGCAAAGATAAGAAAGTTTGGAATTTTCCTTGCGCTTACCTACCTTGCCGCCTCTGGATACTTTGAAAATTTTATTCCGGCAAAATTAACAAACGCTTTTATCCGACAAGCCGTATATGTCTTTACAAATTAAAAAGCGATATATAATTTTATTTGTTAAAATACTTCAATGGCAAAACAAGTATAGCGACTTATTGCTTTTTAAACGGCAAACTTGTATTGCGGCACTTGAACAAATTCGTCATTATAATTTTAACTTGCGATATTCGCAGTGTTTGGAAATAGGCAGCCTGTTTTGATCCAAGCCTCATTACCGCCTACGCATACTAAACTTGAAGCAAGAGTAATGATTCATATCCTTTTTAATGATTGCAACAGATTAAATAAAACGTTATTCTGTTACTTATATCAAACCTTTGCCCGACAACACCAATTATATTGCCAAATATTTTAGAAATAAAATTGCCATATTATTCTAAATTACTATGATTTTCATAAGTAATCAGCTCAACGCCACATCTTTAAGCGTTGTCAGATACTTCTGAACTATCTCATATTCCAAAGATTGCGTAAGACGCTCTTTATATAATTTTTCCGCAATATTCCTGCATTCTATTATGAGTTCGGCGTCTATTTTTCCCCACTCGCCGCCGCCACCGCTTTGCCTTAAACCGAAAAAGTCGCCGTAGCCGCGCATATCCGCGTCCTTCTGAGCTATCTCGAAACCATCCCTGCTTTCACACAGGCTTTTAAGTCTTTCACTCTCTTTTTTTACGGAAGTATGCAAAAGGCAATACGACTTTAATCCTTCCCTCCGCCCCACTCTTCCGCGCAGTTGATGAAGCGTGGCAAGTCCGAAACAGTCTGCATTGAGCACAAGCATTACACTGGCGTTCTTGCAGTCAATACCCACTTCTATAACCGTTGTCGCCACAAGCACTTTTATATCTCCCGAATAAAAGCGTGACATAATTTCCGCCTTTATATCTTCCTTCATGCCCGAATACACAAGCCCGATATTCACGCCCCTGAACGGTCCCGTTACCAAACTTGCGTAGAGCGATTTTGCCGACATTCTCTCCAAGCCTTCGCTGTCTTCAACAAGCGGACACACTATATAAGCCTGCTCTCCGCATTCTATTCGTTTATGGATAAAAGCGTACACATCTGAAAGTTGCTCATCCCCTATCACCTTTGTTTGAATATTCTCCGCCATACTGCCACGCGGTTCGAGAGAAGAAAGTTTCAAGTCGCCGTACAACGTCAAAGCCATTGCACGGGGAATGGGCGTGGCGCTCATTACAAGCACATCCACATTTTCCGATTTGTTTTCCAATGAAGACTTGTGTCGCACCCCGAAGCG
This sequence comes from uncultured Clostridia bacterium, assembly GCA_944380395.1. Taxonomy (GTDB): domain Bacteria; phylum Bacillota; class Clostridia; order Christensenellales; family UBA3700; genus Alloclostridium. The sequence goes on from CALWHM010000004.1 coordinate 1,741, forward strand.
CTGAAGCTCATCTATTATGATAAACCCCAAATCGGCAAACTCCACCTTATCCCCTATCACCGAGTGCGTTCCTATAAGCAAATCGATGGTGCCAGCCTTTACCGCGGCTTTTACGTATCTTTTCTCCGCCGCCGTGCTTACGCCCGTCAAAACGCCTATTCTTATCCCCGAAAGCATTTTGCATGCCGTGACATAATGCTGGCGCGCCAAAATTTCCGTAGGCGCCATAAACGCCACCTGATAGCCGCACCTTACGGCATATACGGCTGCCATAAGCGCCACAATGGTTTTACCGCTTCCCACATCACCCGCAAGCAGTCTGTTCATCTTCTCGGGACGGTTAAAATCGTCTATGATATCTTTCAACGCCTTGTTTTGAGAGGGCGTCAGTTCATACGGCAGCGCTTTAACCGCATCATCAATGGCATTAAAAGGCAATCCGTACGTTTTCACTTTCGGCGACTTGCCCTGCTTTAACAATTTATAGGCAAGAAGCTGCGCCGATATTCGCTCTTTGTTTATCCGTCTGCGCCCTAAACTTACATCTTCCCGCGTTTGCGGAAAATGCGCCAAAGTATAAGCTTCTTTCAGCGGAATATCCTCACACACGCTTTCTATCACCGAATCAAACTTCTCTTTATCTATCGCGCCGCGAATAAACTTGCTCATCGTGGGCTGAGCAATAATATTTTTAGTGGGATAAATGGGCGTTATACCTTTCAGCCGTTCGCTTTTTGCTTTGAGTTCAAAGCTGGGGTTGGAAAGACTTAAAGAGACTTTATTTTCCAAAAGCTTACCCCAAACCACATACTCTTCCCCCTCTGTCACCCTTTCCCTTAAATAGGGCGCATTAAACCAAGTGAGGGCTATTTTCCTGCCTTGTGTAAAAAATGTAGCCTTGAAAACATTCATATTGCGGCGAATGTACTGCACTTTCGTCACGGAAAGCGTGATGCCGCAAAGCAGTACGTAATCGCCTATATGAGTATTTTCCAAGTCGGAAAAGCGCGTCATATCCCAATATTTTCCGGGAAGAAAATCCACGAGGTCGCGCGTTGAATAAATGCCCAGCTTATTCAGCTTGGGCACTGTCTTTTCTCCTACGCCTTTTACATCCTGTAAGTTCATTCTACCGCAACAAAATAATAATAGTGAGGCTGATCGCCTTCATAGCAAGCAACGTCAAAGTCCGGATACTTCTCTTCCAACTCGCTCCTCAGCTTTTCGGCGTCATCCTTATTTACATCCGAACCGTAATATAATGTGATGGTCTCCGACAGGTCGCCTACAAGCTGACTTACCACTTTTTCCGTGGTTTCGCCTATATCCCTGCTTTGTGCCACAATCTTATCGCCGCTTATGCCGATTATATCTCCTTCGTGCAGGGAGAACCCGTCCATATTCGTATTGCGCACGGCGTGAGTTACCTCTCCGAACGTAAGATCCTTATATGCCTTGGACATATTAGTGCAATTAACAGACATATCCTGCTCTGAATCGAAAGCCATTGCCGCCCTGATGCCCTGAGCCACGCTTACCGTGGGAACAACGCTTACGCTTTTCTTGCTCAACTCGTTCACTTTATCCGCAGCCATAATGATATTCTTATTATTGGGAAGGATTATTATGTTATCCGCATTTACTTTTTCCACCGCAACAAGTATATCCTCCACGCTCGGATTCATCGTCTGACCGCCCTCTATGACATAGTCCACGCCCATATCCTTGAATATTCTGGACAGTCCAGCGCCCGCGCACACCGCAACCATTCCCAAAGGCTTTTTATTGCGTTCGCGCTCTTCCACTATTGCGCGGTGCTGTTGGAGCATATTTTCTATTTTCACCTTATCCAACTCGCCCAACTGCAACGCATAACCCAGCGCTTTATTGGGCTGATTGGTGTGAACGTGCACCTTTATCAAACTTATATCGCCGATAACTATCACGCAATCGCCTATCGCCATAAGCTTATCGCGCAGCTTTTCCACATCCTCTTCAGTGCAATGCTTCTTCAAATTTACAACGAAATATTCCGTGCAATATGCAAATTTGATATTATCGTAATCGTGCTCTTCGTTGATATTTTCACTCAAAGCGGCGGGCGCGGGTACGACATAGTCAGAACCGGCTTCCGGCTGTTGCTCTATTTCCTCACCCGCAAGCGCCTTATATGCGCCCGTGAACACGCAGAGCAAGCCCTTGCCGCCGGCGTCTACGACTCCCGCTTTCTTCAATACGGGAAGCATATCGGGCGTTTTTTTCAATATCTCTTCGCCCTTTTCTATTATTGCTTGGAAAAATTCGGTAAAATCGGATTTCTTGACAGCTATCTGCGGCGCCTTCTCCGCGATATATCTGATAACGGTCAAAACCGTTCCTTCTTTGGGCTTTGTGACGGCGTTATACGCCATCTCCCTTGCCGCGGCGAGCGCTTTGGCAAACGCCTTGGTGGTGACTTGATCCACATCTTCCAACGATTTTGTCAGACCGCGCATTATTTGTGACAAAATCACGCCCGAATTGCCTCTTGCGCCCCTCAGCGTGCCGTGAGAAATGCATTTAAGCACGTCGCTCATATCGAATTTTGCGCCGAGACCTTCCAATTCGCTTACGGCTGAAGATATGGTAAGGCTCATATTCGTGCCGGTGTCGCCGTCCGGCACGGGGAACACATTGAGCGCGTTCACCATCTCCTTATTAACCGATAAATATTTATATCCGCCGATGATCATTTCCTTCAATGCGGCGGGGGTCAAAACCTTCATCTATACTCCTGCTACACTCTTACCCCGACAACGTTTACGTTTATCTTGTTCACACGCATGCCGGTAAAAGTTTCCACGTTATATTTAACGGTGGCTGCAACCGATTCACTGACTGCATTTATATTGATTCCGTCCTTTAATATAACGTATAAGTCGATATTTATTTTGTTATTGACAGTTTCCACTCTGACGCCTTTGGCTGCGGAAGACTTATTGAAAAGCTCCACAAGGCTGTCCGTAAAACGGCGCGACACAAGGTCGGAAATGCCATAGCAATCGATAGCGGAGTAATGCGCTATTTTTGCGACCGATGTATCGGATATGGTTATTTTGCCGTAAATGTTGGATGTTTTTACTGCCATACTATAATTATATTACTATAATGCGCGCATAATTTGCAAGCATATTGCCGTATATTTAACAATGTAAAGCATTTTTTGTATATCAAATATGCTGCTTATATAAAAAATATGAATAAAAGTGCGTAAAATTTGTTGCTTTATCTCAAAATAAATGCTATCATATATCAGCAACATAAACGGAGGTGAAACTATGTCTAGGGTATGCAGCGTATGTAATAAAACTCAGCTCAGCGGTAATAAAGTGAGCCACTCCAACCGTAAATTCAGAAGAAGTTGGGGAGTAAACGTTCAAAAAGTAAAGGTCGTGAAAGAAAACGGCGCAACGGAAAGCGTTTACGTTTGCACCAAGTGCCTCAAGAGCGGCAAAGTCAACAGGGCTTAATAGGTTAAAAACAAAGCGCACCCTTTCGGGTGCGCATATTTTTATCAAAATGTGTATTTTTTGTGCACTTCTTGCGTATATTCAATCTTTATCCCTATGTACGAATATCAGCCGCAACACCTTTTTTATCGGAGCGGGCGGATTTATACACGCAATAACCATAAAATTCCTCCTGTCATTCATAGATATGAATAACGGGAAAATATGGTGTCAGGCTTTGAGCGCTTTAACCGCCGCTTTCGGATCGGGGGCCGCAAAAACCGCATTACCCGCCACCGCTGCGTCCAGACCGCGCCACTTCATCTCGCCGATATTGTCCACGGTCACCCCGCCGTCCAACTCCACGTATATATCCCTGCCGTATGTATACTTCTTGCACTCATCTATCTTATCCATAACTTCGCTTATAAATTTTTGACCGCCGAATCCGGGGAATACGCCCATCAGCAGAATATAGTCGATGTCGTCCAAAAACTCTTTTACAACGTTGGCGGGAATATCCGGATTTATTGCGATGCCCGCCTTAATACCGCTGCTTCTTATCTTGTTTAACAGTTGCTTGGGACACTTGCTTGCCTCCGGATGAAAAGAAATGGTATCCGAACCTGCGGATATGAATTTATCCATATATCTTTCCGGCTCAACTATCATCAAATGCACGTCAAGCGGCAGTTTGGATACTTTTTTCAGCGCGCTTATCATAGGCATGCCGAACGTGATATTCGGCGCGAACACCCCGTCTATCACATCGCAGTGCACCATATCCGCGCCCCACGCGCTTAAATTATCCAATTCCTGCTGCAAATTCATCCAATCCGCCGAAAGCAGCGACGGAGATATTTTAATGGTTTCCATATCTGTTATTCCACCTCTTTATAGCGTCGTTATATAATTTCAAATAGCGTTCGAATCTGCTTGAAGAAAGTTTCCCTTCCTCCACGGCCCTCCTAACGCCGCAGTTTTCTTCTTTATCGTGTCTGCAATCGCGGTATTCACACATTTTTGCAAATTGTTCAAAGTCCGGATAATATTCGCGCAATACGGCAGGGTCCGTAACCGGCATTTCCAGCATTGAAAACCCGCAGGTATCCGCAATCTGTCCGCCAAATGCACTTTTGAATATCTCCACATGACGCGTAGTATGTCTGCCTCTTGCACTTTTAACCGATATATCGCCTATCGCGCACTTGTCTTCACCCAAAAGCGCGTTGAGTATTGAAGATTTACCCACACCGGACTGCCCCGCCATACATACAAATTCCTTGCCTATCCTTTCGCAAAGCTCTTTGATTCCTATGTTCTCGTCAACGGAGGTTACAAATATCTCCGCCTGGGCATCATAGTCGGCGCGAACCTGCCTCTCCACTTCTTCCGCCCCTTCAAGTTCACACTTATTTATCACGATGTATGCGTCTATACCCTGTTCCAGACAACCGATCAGCAATTTGTCCACAAGCGTATAATCGGGTTTGGGAACAGGCGCTACCACTATGATAACCGCGTCTATATTTGCCACATACGGGCGGACAAGGCATGATTTTCTCGGGCGTACGCTTTCTATCGTACCTTCCTTATCGCACTCACCCTCCACAATATCTCCGATGTATATCTCTCCTTGGCGGCGCAGTTTCCCGCGCGGATAGCATTTTATCGTATCTTTTCCGTCGCTTACCGTATATACGCCTCCTACCCCTTTGACAACTTGTCCTACGAACTTGCGCTTCATTGCTCCCCCGTTCCGTCCACATATTTGCGCCTGAGCTGTCCGCACGCGCCTTCTATATCCGCGCCCATACTGCGGCGCAGAGTTACGCTCACATTCATTTTTTCAAGAATGGCTTTGAATTTCTCCACCTTATCTCTAGGCGTTCCGTCCAAGCCGCGCTCTTTCACGCTGTTTAACGCAATTAAATTTACGTGGCAAGGAAAACCTTTCACAAGGCGCGCCAGCTCAACTGCGCATTCTTTCGAATCGTTCACTCCGCTTATAAGAGAATACTCGAATATCACTCTTCTTTTTGTAACATTAAAATAATACTTTGCCGCAGTGATAATCTCATTCACGGAATAGCTGTTCGCCACGGGCATTATTTTTTTGCGTATTTCATCATTCGGTGCGTGAAGCGAAACGGTAAGCGTGGGCGTATATCCTTCATCGCAAAGTCTGCGCATTTTATCGCACAGCCCGCAGGTTGAAAGGGATATTCCCCGCTTTGATATATTCAAACCGCGAGGATCGGAAACGTTTTTCAAAAATACCGCCGTATTATCGTAATTGTCAAGCGGTTCACCGCTACCCATAAGCACCACGTTGCCCACGGTACCCGATCCGTATTCGGCGTTCACCGCGATTATCTGCCCCAAAATTTCGCCCGCGGACAAATTGCGCACCAGTCCGTCCAAACCCGAAGCGCAGAACGCGCAATTCATTCTGCAGCCGACCTGCGTGGAAACGCAGAGCGTATTTCCGTATTTATACTTCATCAGCACGCCTTCTATAACGTTCCCGTCCTGTAAGGCGTACAGAAACTTGACAGTGCCGTCTAGATTGGATGTAAGCTTTTTAATTATGCGTATCGGTTCGTCGCCGTAGCCTTGACTTATCAGATACTCTTTTAGCTCGCGCGGAATATTGCTCATCTCGTCGTATTTCGCTCCGCGCGCTATCCAGGAAAACAACTGACCTGCGCGATATTTCGGCATACCGCAATCGCAAACCATCTTCTCTGTATCTTCATAAGTCAGATCCTGCAAAAACTTCATGCCTTTCTCCTGAGAACCGCCACGTAAAAACCTTCTTCGCCTTTTCCGTCCGGCAAATATTGATCGGAAAATTCCAAGTCGAAATGAATATGCGTGCGTAAAAATTCGGAAATCACATCGAAGTTTTCCTCTTTAAGCGTTGTACAAGTGGAATACACTATCTTTCCGCCGTTTTTTACGGCAAAAGCCGCATTATTCAATATAGCCTGCTGTTTTTCCGCCAAGGTGGGAATATCGTCGCGCTTTCTCCTCAAATATATGTCGGGCTTTGAAGCGGCAACGCCCAGCCCGCTGCACGGGACATCGCACAGCACAACATCGTATTCGGGCGAAAATCGACTTTGCGCGCAGTCGCATACCATATATTTCAAATTTTCCGCATCCATACGCTCCGCATACTTTTTGATAAGTTCCACGCGGTGCTCGTGCAGATCGCAGCACGTTATCTCTATATTTGCAAGTTCACTTAAATATACGGCTTTACCTCCCGGCGCGCTGCACATATCCAAAACTTTATCTCCGTCGCCAACCCGGGCTTTCAGACAGCATTTCATAGAGGTCAGCGATTGCATAGTCATATATCCGCCGTTAAAGAGCGGATACAGCTTTTCTCCCCAATCCACAAAATATCCCAAACCGCTGTCCGTATATTCCACACCGGCATTTTTCAACATCTCTCCCAGTTTTTCGTGCGTTGTCTTACGCGCATTATGGCGTATATGCTGTTTAGTAAAAGGCTCCTTGGATAAAAACTCTTCCGCGCGTTCCCAACCGTATTGCGAAATATATTTATTCACTATCCAAAGCGGAACAGAAGCGGTGACGGACAATTTTTCCGCAGGAGATTTGGGAAGTTTTACCCCTGCACTCAAATATTTTTGAAAAACCGCATTCAGGAAGCCTTTCACCGCGCCCTTGCCCAAAGTTTCAGCGCAGTCCAATATCCTGTTTACGGCGGCATAATCGGGGACGGAATCCATATAATCGAGCATATAAAAGCCCATTTTCAAAAGAATTACCGCATAAGGTTTGGGACGCTTTGCTACAAGCTTGCTTATCACGTATTCATAATGGGTATCCCTTTCCAAAACGCCGTACACGGCGCGCGTGACAAAACCGCCCTTTGCACGCGAACGGTTAAGGGCGCGCTCGCCGTAGCTGTCGCCTTTATATATATCGGATAATATATCGTATATATATAAGTCTTCTTTCATCCCAATACCGCTCCGTCCAACTTATGTCCTGCCAAAAATGCGGCTATATCCATTTTTTTACCGCCTTCAAGCTGCACCTGCAAAAGCTCCAAACTGCCTTTCCCGCACCCTACGTACGCCTTTGAGTCCTTAACGGTAACGACTCCTATTGACCCGCTTAAATCGCAATATTTAGCTTTGATGATTTTCAGCACCTTATCCCCCAGCCTGGTATAGGCGGACGGCCAAGGCGTAAGTCCGCGTATCAGCCTGTCCAAAACCTCAGCGTCACGGGAAAAATCAAGCGCGCCGTCGGACTTTTCCAGCATTCGGCAATGCACGACTTTCGATTCGTCCTGCGGCGTATAAACGGCAGATGACGACGCAATTGCCTCAATGGCTTTTTTCAAAAGCTTTCCGCCCATCACTTTCAGGCGCTCGAAAAGTTCCCCCGCCGTTTCTTCTTCGCCTATCGGCGTGGACTCCTGCATTAAAATATCTCCGGAATCCACTTTAAGAGCCGTGCGCATTATCGTGACCCCCGTCACTTTATCACCGTTGATTATAGCCCATTGTATGGGGGCGGAGCCGCGGTATTTGGGTAAAAGAGAAGCGTGCACGTTTATGGTCCCCAAAGGAGGTATATCCAATATCTTCTGCGACAATATCTGCCCGAATGCGCAGGTGACAAACAAGTCCGCGCCCAGCAGGCTCAGCTCATCCACCCCGTCGCGGCTGACCTTTTCGTACTGCAATACTTTCAGCCCCAAGTCCAACGCAAGCTGTTTTACGGGCGAATATGTGACTTTGCGCCTGTCGCGCTCCCTGTCAGGCTGAGTGACCACCGCCACCACCTCGTGTCCGCTTTCCACACACGCGCGCAGAGAGTCAAGCGCGAAATCGGGTGTTCCGAAAAAAACTATCCTCATTTTTTCTCCGCTTGGCGATAGCCGCCCTTGTATTCGTAATCGTAGAAGAGATGTCCGTCAAGATGGTCTATTTCATGACAGCATGCGCGCGCGGTAAAACCGCTGTACTTACCCGTATGCTCTTTCCCGTACCTGTCAAAGTAACGCACGGTTATATTCATCGGACGTTCCACCATACACGCCTTGTTAGGCACGCTCAAACACGCTTCCTGCCCCACCTGAGAGCCCGATCTTTCGACTATAACGGGATTGACAAGTTCTATATAAGTCTCTCCGACTTCAACGACCGCAAGCCTGCGCGCAATGCCGACCTGCGGACCCGCAAGCCCCACGCCGTCGGCATGCTTCATTGTTTCGCGCATATCGTCGAGCAATTTACCCAATTTATCGTCAAACCTATCCACCTTGCGGCTTATTCTGCGCAAGATGGGATCGCCGTCTTTCACAATATCTCTTAAAGACATATCATCCCTCCTAATTCAAGTTTTGCGGATTTATTTCCGCAAATACGCTTACGCCTTTGACCATATTCTCATCCATAGCGGCATAGGCGTCTGCTATTATGCTTCTCTCGCGCGTCCGTTTGAAGCGCATTAATATCTGATATCTGAATTTGCCCTCTATCTTGTTTATCGGGCTTTTCATCGCCTGCATATACACTATATCGTAGCCGTACTTTCTTTCAAGCGGCTTTATCTTGTAATATATGTTTTTTGCGCACTTTATCACGTCGTCCTCAACTTGTCCCGACATCAAAATGCGCATTATCGTGGAATAAGGCGGATAGTCGGACACAAGGCGGGTATTGTTTTCCTTCTCGAAAAACCCATCGTAATCGTAATTCGCGGCAAAACGGAATACATAGTGTCTTGGAGAGTACGTCTGCAATATGACCCTGCCGGATTTTGCCGCCCTGCCTGCCCTGCCCGCCACCTGGGTGACAAGCTGAAATGTGCGCTCAGCGGAACGGTAATCGCTGAAATAAAGGCTCATATCCGCGTCCAATATTCCCACAAGTGTGACATTGGGGAAATCGTGCCCCTTGGCTATCATCTGCGTACCCACGAGTATCTGCGCTTCTCCTGCGGAAAACGCGCCCAATATGTCCAGATATGCTGACTTTGTGGCGGTGGTTTCATTATCCATTCTAAGGATATTCACACCGGGAAACGCTTTTTCAAGTTCCGCCACAACTCTCTGCGTGCCTATTTTTCCGTATCGTATATCCCTGCTCCCGCATTCGGGACAGCAGTCCAGCATCTTGTATTTTTTACCGCAGTAGTGGCATTTTAGCATATTATCCACGGAATGATATGTCAATGTAATGTCGCAATCTGTGCACTTGGCGATATAGCCGCACTTTTTGCACATAACGAAAGAAGAGTGTCCGCGCCTGTTCAAGAATATCATCGCCTGCTCGCCGCGCTCCACAGTCTGCTTCAAAGCCTGCATCATCGCCGCGGAAAATATTCCCGCATTTCCGGCGATTATCTCCTCTTTCATATCCACTATCTGCATAGAGGGCATATTGCCGCTTATCCTTTCGTCCATGCGAATAAGTTCGTATTGACCTTTCTTTGCAAGCAAAAAGCTTTCTATCGACGGCGTGGCGCTGCCCAAAATAACTTTCCCACCGTTATAATGCGCGCGCCATTTGGCTATATCGGACGTTATGTATCTCGGATTGGATTCGCTTACGTATGACGAATCGTGCTCCTCGTCAATTATAACGACTCCCAAATCGCGTACGGGGGCGAATATCGCGGACCGCGCGCCGACCACAACTTTTGCGGCGCCCGTTACTATCCTTCTCCATTCATCAAACCTCTCCCCATCAGATAAACCGCTGTGCAGCATTGCCACTATATCCCCGAAACGCGCGCGGAATATTCTGAGCGTTTGCGGAGTAAGCGATATTTCGGGAACCAGCATAATGGCTGTTTTACCGCGCGCGAGAGCTTCTGCAATGCATCTCATATAAACTTCCGTCTTTCCGCTTCCCGTAACCCCGTATAGCAGGCTTACGGTCTTAGACGTGGATAAAATCACATCCAAAGCCGCCTGCTGGGAAGGACGCAGCGCGGGCAGTTCCGCATTTGAGGGCTCAAGTCCCTGCGGCGAACGGAGAATTTCCTTGTCTGTCTTTATCAAAAGTTTGCGCTTTATCAGCGTATTTACGCAAGAAGCGGACACCTCGCTTGTGAGGCGTGAGAGGAACTCGCCGCCGTTTTTCAATCTTTCTATAACCGCTCTTCTTGCGGGAGATCCCGCCTCTTCCAGCAGTTGCTCGTACGGTTTGTCTTGTGCAAGCGAAACAAATATGCGTTTAAGTTCGCGTACTCGACCGCCGCGAAGTTTGGACGGAATGAGCAGCCTTAAACAATCCACGTAGCGGACAAAGTAGCGCTCGCGCATAAAATCGACAAGCTCCAACTGTTCTTCCGTTATGGCGCTGTAAGGATCGAGACGGGCTTTTATCTCCTTTAACTTATGCGATGTCTGCGCCGTTTCTTTCAAATCGATACAAAAGCCTTCAATCGTCTTATTGCCGAAAGGCACGAGCACTCTGTCGCCTTTCTTTATTCCCAACTCATCCGGCGCGATATATTCGAATATCCTGTCTATTTCCGCCGTGCTTATATCGACGATTACGCTTGCGACCATAAACTTTGTATCTCGTCCACTACCTCTTTGGCTATTTCACTCTTGTCTGCGGCGGGATATTCCGCCTTGTATCCGCCGTTTTTGATAATGATAACGGCGTTTTTATCCGAATCAAAACCTATGTCGGGCTTGGATACGTCGTTGGCAACCACCATATCCGCGCCTTTCGCCCGCAATTTTTCCGCGGCGCTTTCAAGCAATCCCTGCGTTTCCGCGCAGAAAATCACCAACTTTCTTTTGCCCTTGACTTTGCCCAAAGACGCGGCAATGTCGGGGTTTTTTTTGAGCCGAAGCGTTATCTCTTCGCCTTTTATCTTGTTCGTATATTCCTCCGCCGGAGAGTAATCCCCAACGGCGGCGGCTTTGATAATGCAGTCGCAGCTCTCATATTCGCGCATACACGCTTCAAGCATCTCCTTGGCGCTTGTCACGCGTATAACTTTATCCGTATCCGGCGCGGGCACTTTCATATTTGCGGCAACAAGCGTCACTTGCGCTCCCCGCCGTTTTAATTCCCGCACGATAGCGCAGCCCATCTTGCCGCTGGAACGATTGGTGATATATCGCACTCCGTCGATATTCTCCATAGTGCCGCCCGCGGTTACAAGAAATTTTTTACCCGCAAGCACGGACGATTCAGCAAATACGCTTTTGACAACCTCAACGATTTTTTCCGGCTCTGCCATTCGCCCTTTGCCCACATCGCCGCAGGCAAGATTTCCCGTTTCAGGAGAAACGATGATAAAGCCGCGCTCCTTAAGCGTGCGCAAATTCTGCTGCGTGGCGGCATTTTCGTACATATGCGCGTTCATCGCGGGACATACGATTACGGGACACACGACGGCAAGCGCTGCGGACGTGAGCAGATCGTCTGCTATGCCGCAAGCCAATTTGGCGATGATGTTCGCCGTTGCGGGAGCGATAACGAACACGTCCGCCTGTTTTGCCAAGTTGATATGCGCTATTTCCCTGTCCGCCACGCCGTCAAACATTTCGCAATAGACATGCCTGTGCGTGAGCGCTTGGAATGTGAGCGGCGTGACAAACTCGGCTGCGTTTTTTGTGAGCACCACATTTACTTCACAGCCGGATTTTGTCAAAGCGGAAACTGCCGTGCAACTTTTATAGCACGCAATACCGCCGCTTACGCCAAACAACACGTTCATCAGATATTTTCGCTCCTGACAACTATCTTGTCTTCGTAAATTTCTTTCGCGGCATAGCTGATGGACTTCATACCCGATTCCTTGAGCAATTCGGGATATTGCGCGTCAAGCTGCCTTGCCCTTTTTGCAACGCCGCAAACGAGTGCGTAACGGCACTCTGCCTTTTTGATAAGTTTGTCGATGGGGGGATCGATCATCATATTCAATTACCTCCGCCTATTAAATTTTTTATGTATTCGATATTGTTTTTTACGCAATATTTTTCCGCTTTTACGCGCTCATTCGCGTCATCGCTGCCAAGCGCCTTTATGATTTCCAGCACCTCGCCACGGCACTGTTCCAAATCGTCGTTGACTACGGCGTAGTCGTATTCCAACGCCTTTTTTATCTCTCCTTCCGCATTGCGCATACGCAGCTTTATCACATCCGGTGAGTCCGTCTGCCTGCCGCTCAGGCGCGAATAAAGCCCCTCCATACTGTTTGGAAGAATGAATATGAGCACTGCGTCCGGCACGGTTTTTTTCACGGAAAGTCCGCCTTTCACATCTATGACCAGCGCCGCGTCGTATCCTTCTTCACGCAGCTTTTCCACATATGAAGCGGGGGTGGCGTAACTGTTTCCGTGCACGGTTTCATGCTCCAAAAAGTCGCCTTCTTCCAACATTTTATCATACTGTTCCTGCGTGATAAAATGATAATGCACCCCGTTAATTTCGCCCGTCCTGGGCACCCTGGTGGTCACGGAAATTGAGCGCTTCAAGCACGCGTCTTTCTCCATCACACCTTTAAGCACCGTATCTTTTCCCACCCCGGAAGGACCGGACAAGACTATCAGCAAGCCTTTTCTTTTCATATTATTCCACATTCTGCACTTGTTCGCGCACTTTTTCTATCTCACACTTGGCGTCTATCACGCACTGGGCTATTTTGGAATCGCTGCACTTGGAACCAATCGTGTTGGTTTCCCTGTTCATCTCCTGCACGATAAAATCCAGCTTTTTACCCAAAGCGCCCTTTCCTTTGCATATATCCGAAAAATGGGCGATATGCGACCTAAGCCGCGCTATCTCCTCATCCACCGCAACTTTATCGGCAAAAAACGCCGCCTCGTTCATAAGGCGCGCTTCATCAAAAGCCACGTCGCCCAACATCTCCGTTATCCTCTCGCGCATACGATTTTTATGCTCTTCAACCGTAAGCGGCGCCAATTTTTCCACCTCGTCCACAAAAGAAGATATATTCGCCGCCTTTTCACTGAGATCGCGCAAGAGCATTTCGCCCTCTTTTGCCCGCATAGTGCACAGTCCTTCGAGCGCCTGTTTTACGGCCTGCTCCACAAGAGAGCCGACCGCGTCTTCATCTTCGTCCTCATCCTTGACGACCACCACGTCGGGCATTTTCAACAAGGCGGCGACGCTCATATCATTGCCGATGGAAAACTTCATTGAAGCCTTTGCCGCCAGCGTACAGTAGTCGCGCGCCAGCTGTTCATCCATACTTATCTTGCCGCCCGACTCACGCTCATAGCTGACATATATGTCCAAATGTCCGCGTGACACGGCAGCCTTTACCGCATTGCGAATTATATCTTCCGCAAAGCCCAAGGTGCGCGGCAGCTTTATGTTCATATCCAAAAAACGGTGGTTTACGGACTTTATCTCCACGCCTACTTTTCTGCCGGCGCCTTCCGCAATTCCTTTACCGTATCCGGTCATACTGTTCATGGCAAACCTCTTTATCCGATTTCTCGTTATGACATTATATCATATGCGCGCAAAAAAGACAAATAAATATTATAAAAAAGCGGCGCGCTTTTGAAATCGCCCGAACCTTGAGAGAACTTTTAAGTATCGATTTCATTTTCGCAACCGCTCTTTGCTTACGAATATTTATCCGAAAATGCGCTCTTCACCTAAACCGGGTTTACTCTTCCAGCATTTTCAAAAACTCTTCTTCACTTATCGTGGATATCCCCAGCTTTTTGGCCTTTTCCAATTTTGAACCGGCTTCTTCACCCACAACGACCAAATTTACGGCTTTGCTTACGCTGTCCGCCACGCTTCCGCCGCGCTTTTCTATCTCCTCTTTTGCCTTTCCGCGCTTCATTGAAGTGAGTGCGCCCGTCAAAACGACCTTTTTACCGGAAAACACACCCTCCGCCTTTTGTTTTTTAACAAAATTGACGCCCGCCTGCAAAAGCAGCGCGATCTCGTTTTTGTTATGCTCGTCGTCAAAGTAAGCCTTTACGCCTTCCGCCATAATGTCCCCGAAGTCGTCCAGTGCGGCAAGTTCTTCCTTACTTGCGTTCATCACCCTGTCCAAAGTACCGAACTCTTCTTCCAATTGTCCTGCGGATTTTTTGCCTATATTGGGTATTCCGATGGCATATAAAAACCTTGCAAGCGTAGTGGTCTTGCTCTTTTCTATTGCCGCAAGCAGATTGCCCGTGCGCTTATCCTTAAAACCTTCCACCTCGTCAAAGTCTTCCTGCTTTAAGGCGTAAATATCGTGAAACGCCTTGACTTTATTCAGTCCGTACAGCAATTCCAAAGTCTTATCCGAAAGCCCTTCTATATCCATTGCGTCGCGCTCGCAAAAATGCGATAAAGCGGATATTATAGTGTTGGCACACGCCCTAGTATTACTGCATTTTATAAAAATGCCGTCATTGACCACCGGCGCGCCGCATGCGGGACATTTTGCGGGAGGAACTATTTCACGCGAATTTGGGGTATGTTCCGCTATACCGGTGATTTCCGGTATAACGTCGTTGGATCGACGGATAAATACGCGCGACCCTATGCGAATATCCTTTCTTTTTATCTCGCTTATATTGCTCAAAGTCGCTCTGCTCACCGTTACGCCCGCAAGATCCACGGGATCAAGCACGGCAAGCGGATTTAATTTGCCCGTTCTGGACACCTGCCATATGACATCGCGTACGGTGGTGGTAGCTTCTTGCGGAGCGAATTTATACGCCATTGCCCAGCGCGGAAACTTTTGAGTGTATCCCAACTCTTCACGCATGGCGGTGTTGTCCACTTTTACCACGGCTCCGTCTATGAGAAAATCCAGAGAATCTCTCTTTGCCTCTATCTCGTCCAGTGCGTCCATCACCTCTTCGGGTGTGGAGCAGTATTTACAATAATCGCTCAACTTAAAGTTGTTCTCTTTCAAAAACGCAAGCATAGTCTTTCCGTCGGGAAAATTGCCTTTATCGATATAATTCACGTTATAGCATATCATATCCAGCTTTCTGTCCGCGGTGACTTTCGGGTCTAAATTCCTAATGGCTCCCGCAACCCCGTTTCTCGCGTTTTTAAGAGGCGTAACGTCCTCGCGCGCGTTGTATGCGGCAAGAGCGGACAGAGTCATAATGCCCTCTCCCTGCACTTCTATAATGCCTTGATACGGAATGGAGAGCGGCACGCTTTTTATCGTGCGGACCTGTAAAGTCACTTCTTCCCCTATCTCCCCGTTTCCGCGGGTCGCCGCGCGGGTAAGCACTCCGTTTTCATAAGTCAGATTTATCGTAAGTCCGTCAAACTTGTATTCCACGGAACAAAGCGGCATCTTGCCCCCTGCGCTCAACTTGTCCAACCACGCGCGCATTTCCTGCTTGCTCTGACATTTATCCAAGCTGAATAATTTACCGCGATGCACCACCTGCTCAAACTTGGAAAGCGGCTTGTCACCCACCCTAATAGTAGGAGAATCGGGCAAAACAACCCCCGTTTCCTTTTCCAGCGCGACCAGTTCGTCGTATAGTCTGTCATATTCTCCGTCCGAAACAACGGGATCGTCAAGCACATAGTAGCGGTAAGCGTATTCGTTTAACTGCTTTACAAGCTGTTGCATTCTTTCCATATCATTCTCCGATAACCGTCAACGGCGCCAAGCGCAGGTTCAGCACTTTTACGCCCAATTTTTCAAAGGCTATACGGGCGTTTTCCCCGTTCACTTCCGTAACTACTCCGTCCCCGAATTTAGGGTGACGAACTTTTACGCCCTCTTTGAATACGGATATGTCTTTCCCTGCCGTCGCACTTTGAGTGAACTTGGGCGCAAAGTCGCGCCTCAACGCCTGCTGAACGGTATGGTGGACCATTCTTTCGTCCATTCTTCTGGCGGCGGCGATAAGACCGCTTTCTTTCACGAATCTGCTCACGGAATTATTCTCCCATTTGCCGAATCTGAATCTTCTGCCTGCATTTGTAAGCCAAAGGCGCTCCTGCGCGCGGGTTATTGCCACATACATTATACGCCTCTCTTCCTCCACGTCCGCGGTTGTGGTATCAGACCTTAACGACGGGAATATCCCCTCCTCCAAACCGACGATAAACACGCAGCGGAACTCCAACCCCTTTACGCCGTGCACGGTTGCGATCGTGATATAATTGCCCTCATCCGTTTCGTCCGCGTCGGTCAAGAGCGACAGCGTCTGCAAGTACTCTTCCAGCCTTACATCGGGATTATCCGCACAGAACTCGTGCACGGAAGTGATAAATTCGTCTATATTTTCCAGCTTAGTCCTGCCTTCGGGGTCGTCCATATCATAGGCTGAATAAAAGTCCACCCTATCCATAACGTATTTTATGTATTCGTCCAACGGCATATCGTCCTTGTGTTCGGATAAATCCTTTGCAAGAGCAGCAAACTGCGCCAGCTTTTTCGTGTACGCAGGGGAAAGCTCCAAGTTTTCCAAGGACATAAGTCCGTCATAAAGCGAAATATTGCGCATTGAGCAGGCGCGAATCAGAGCTTCCACACAAGCTTCGCCTATTCCGCGCTTGGGGAAGTTTATAATCCTTGTAATACTCTCGCCGTCTGCCGGATTGACAGCCATGCGCAAATATGCGATAAAGTCCTTTATCTCCTTCCGCTCGTAAAACTTAAAGCCGCCTATCACCTTATACGGCATACCGTAAGAGGACATCTTTTCTTCAAATGTACGCGTTATGGAGTTAATGCGCACCAAAATGGCAAAATCGCTGTATCTATAACCGTGATTTTTGACCAAATTCATTATCTGTTCCAGCACAAAATCCGCTTCCGTCTTATCGTCGCCCAGACTGCGATAAGAAACTTCTATGCCGTCGTCCTTCTCCGTCCAAAGCTGCTTGCCCATTCTGCCCGCGTTATTCGCAATGACCTTGTTCGCCGTCTTTAAGATATTGCCGCTGCTGCGGTAATTGCGCTCCAATTTATATATGCGGCAGTCGGGGTAATCCTTTTTGAAATTGAGGATATTCCCCACATCCGCGCCGCGCCAGCCGTATATGCTCTGATCGTCGTCACCCACTACGAATATATTTCCGTACTTACGGACAAGCATTTTCACCAATAAAAACTGTATTTTATTCGTATCCTGAAACTCGTCCACATGCACATACAAAAACCTGTCCTGGTATTTTTCCAGCACGTCCTTATGCATGGCAAACAGTAAAAAGGTCTTCAACAGCAGGTCGTCAAAGTCGAACGCGTTGTTTTTTGCAAGTTCTTCTTCGTACTTGGCATATACCTGCGTGATAAGGTCGCGGTCGGGTCTGTCTTTTATACGCGCAGAATATTGTTCGGGCGTCATCGCTATGCTTTTTGCCGCGGAGATATGCCAGCGTATGGTCTTCTTCTTGTCCGCGTCCTCCGGGAAATTTTCTTTCAGAATACGCGTTATTATTCTGTCCGATTCCGCCTCCCCGTAAATGGAGAAATTGCGGTTATGTCCCAGCTTATCCGCGTCGTTGCGCAAAACGCGCGCACAGAAAGAGTGGAACGTCATCACCCACATTCCTTCCTGACCGGTCACGTTAAAGATGCGCTCTTTCATCTCTCCGGCGGCTTTATTCGTAAAAGTTATTGCCAAAATATTATAAGGCGAAACGCCGCATTTTTCTATAAGATACGCTATTCTGTATGTAAGAACGCGAGTTTTTCCGCTTCCCGCGCCCGCCAGTACCAATACGGCGCCTTCCGTATCAGTGACGGGTTTAAGCTGCTCTTCGTTGAGCAAGGTTGAATAATCCATAGCTTTCTGCCTTTTTCTTAATTTATATTATATTAGCACAAAACGCGGAATTTTGCAAGGATTAACGCCTATTAAAATAAGCGCCTTATATCCGTCAAATATTGTTTATAACATAATTGCCGGGATCGGATATAGTATCCCAATCAAAACTTTTCCCGCCGACTACGTTAAATACTATCCTCCCGACTATATTAGAGAATGCGTAGTCGCCTATACGGATCACGCTTGCCGGAATTGTTATCTCATTTATGGCGGTAGACATAAATGCGTTACTGCCTATGTCCGTAAGCGTATCGGGAAGCTCAACGGAAGAAAGCGCCGTGCATTCGACAAAAGTATCGTTAGGTATCACCGCAAGAGCGGTCGGGAGAACCACTTCCGTAAGTTTTGCACATCCTGAAAATACACCCTCGCCTTTTATCTCTGTTTTAGTGCCCTCGAATTTTACTTTTTTAAGTTCGGCGCAATATGCAAACGCTTCTCTTTCGACATACTCTATTCCCCCGTGCAATACAACGGAAGTTATATCCGTGCCGTAAAACGCATAAGCTTCCACTCCGTTCACGGGATATCCGGCAAGCGTTTGCGGCAAAACTATATCCTTTTCACAGCCGATATAATCGACGATATATGCTTTATTGTTGTCTATATTGTAACTAAAACCGTTCTCTTCCCCGTCCACGAGCATATCGTAATCAAAAACAGCCGTCCCCGAATCATTCTTTTTATTCCATAATGCGTTATACCCAAAAGGCTTTATACTCAAATTTATCTTCAAATCGTCGCGGCACCCGACAAAAACGCCGTCCCCGGCCTTTTGGACGGAAGCGGGAAAAGTTACTTCTGTCAAATTCTTATTTTTGGAAAAAGCATATGCGATTATCTCTTCCGTACCGTCTGCCACTTCATATTTTCCGCCGATATCCGCCAACGCGAACACCAGCTTCATACCTGAATACAGCGCTCCGTTATAGACGCGATATCTGTCGCCCGAACATATCACGCTCGTAACGCCGCAGCCCGCAAACGCTCCGCCGCTTATTGAAACATCGCTGCCCAAATAGACCGACGTAAGCGCCGCACACTCTTCAAACGCGTCTTTATCCAAACAAACATTGCAGTCTGAATGAACGGATGGAATAAATATCTCTTGTGCTGAAATATCTTTCAGCCCCGTAATATGCGCCGCGCCGTCGCGAATCGTATAATGAAACGTTTGATTAAAATAATCTTCTCCGACAAATGCTCCGTACAATTTACTTCCCGACGGAGCCACCGTCACGGCGCCGCCTGCTGGATCGGTCAAATCCGCATTTGTAAACCAACCGAAAAACTCACCCGACTCATCTGTTTCATATGCCAGCGTATTAACGGTCTCCCCGGTACGCGCGCTCACAACGGAATACTGCACTCCATTAACAAAATATGTTACGGAATTTTCGTTTGCCTCCCATTTTGCGATAAACGTAACGTTAGAATTGATCACGGCAAGCGTTACGTCTTTGCCGTTTTCATCTGTCCATCCGCCGAAAGTATACCCCTCCCGCGTAGGGGAATATGCGGACAAGTCCAAGGCGCCGCCTTCTTCCACAATAAGCTCGCCGATATCCATATTTCCGCCGCCAAGCTCAAAAGTGACCGTATATTGCTTTGGGGCGCATGCAAAAAGCGCCGCCGCGCAAACGGCTATCAGCAGAACGAATATAAGTATAACGGTCTTCTTTTTCATTGCAAGTTTATTATATCGCACGCGCGCTTAAAAGTCAATCACACCGATTTTTTCTCCGACTTGTCAACTGCGAACAGATCGGAAATACGCATATCGTTCACTTGACTTGCGACTATGTCCGCGGCACGCTCGGCCTGTTCCGTTGTATTGAATTTCCCGAAAGAAAAACGCAATGTACTGCGCGCGTCCTCTTCACTGAGTCCCATAGCGAGCAATACGTGTGAAAGTACGGCGGAGCCTGACGAGCAAGCTGAACCGATAGACGCATATACCTCATTTTCATCCAGCCTGGCCAGAAGTGCTCTGCCGTCTACACCGTGAAAAGTCAAGCACGAGTGCGAAGCAAGTCTGCATTTTTCGCTTTGCACCGTAACCGCCCCCTTTTGCAAGCGCGAAAGCAGTCTTTGTTCGAACATATCCCGCATTGCGGCAATGCGGGCGTCGTTTTGCACGCGTTCCCTGCAAGCCTTTTCCAAAGCAAATCCGAATGCGACTATTCCCGCAGTATTCAGCGTGCCCGCCCTTCGTCCGCGCTCCTGTTCACCTCCGTCCATAAACCTTTCGCACTTTACTCCGTTGCGCTTATACAGCACGCCGACGCCTTTCGGGCAGTAAAACTTGTGTCCGCTTAAAGAGAGCATATCGGCGTGGGATATGTTTACGTCAAGGTCAAGATGCCCCGCCGCCTGAACTGCGTCCGTGTGAAATGTTATCCCGTGCTCTTTTGCTATCTCACCCACCCTAGCAATATCCATTATTGCGCCGGTTTCGTTGTTTGCCGTCATAACGCTTATAAGAACGGTATCGGAACGAATGGCTTTTTTCAAATCGTCGGGAGCTATCCTTCCGCTTTTATCGACGGGCAGATAAGTAACCTTAAATCCCTGCCGTTCCAAACTTTGGCACGAAGCCAAAACCGCGGGGTGCTCCACCGCTGTGGTTATGATATGGCGCCCTTTGTCCGCTAAGGCCAGAGCAGCGCCTTTTATCGCCCAATTATCGCTTTCGCTTCCGCCGCAGGTAAAATATATCTCCCAAGGTTTAACGTTCAAACAGGCGGCAACCTGCTCACGCGCCGTATCCACGGCGTTCAGCGCCGTTCTGCCCATAGTGTGAAGAGAAGACGCGTTCCCGTATATTCCCGAAAAATAAGGCATGGCTTTTTCAAGTACTTCTTCGTCCGCGGCTGTCGTGGCGGCGTTGTCAAGATATATTCCCTCTTCTTCAAAAGTTATCCTGTCCGCCGCGGCTTGCATTATAGAACGCACTTTCCCCGCAAAATCGTCCCCGACATCGTCTTTACTTGCGTTTATCGCCGCTATCACATCTCCCGCGCTGCACGTTTTGCCTTTATCTGAAAGGCGATAGCCTCCGTCCGCGCCGCGTTTTGCAGACAGCAAGCCGCACTTGCGCAGCTCATAGAGCACTTGTTCCAAATAGCGGGCGCTCACCCCCAATTTGTCAGCGCACACATTTATGTCTATAACTTTATCCGCTTTCAGTGAGGAAAGCAGTTTTACCGCATTCAGCGCAATTTTGTCTTTTTCGGAAAATTTCATAATCTTTACCTTTTTACCGTAGATTATTGTACCATATAAGCGCGCCTATGTCAAGCGAGAAGTACGCATCTTATACAGCGCTTCCCTTTTGAACACATCGGCCTGTTTATCAGCAAATATATACGCCCGAGAAATAGTATTTGCAAGAATCAATCTCATATTCAACCGCCGTTACATATCGCGAATAAAATAAGAGCGCCCTTTTTTTAGGGGCGCCCTAGTAATACGATTTTTATATCAGCAATTGATATCGTTTTGATAAATCGGATACTTTTCGCACATAGCCGCAACCTTCTTTCCGACTTCTTCAACGGCTTCTTCACCTCTTTCTATCACATCGGCGATGCATGCCGCCACAATGTCCATATCCTCAGGTTGCATACCCCTTGTTGCGGTCGCGGGCGTGCCCAGCCTTATTCCGGAAGTGACAAACGGCTTTTGAGGATCGAAAGGTATCGCGTTCTTGTTCACCGTGATGTGCGCGCAGTCAAGCAACTTTTCTATCTCCTTGCCCGTCTTGCCCTTGGAAGTGAGGTCTACGAGCATAAGGTGGTTATCCGTGCCGCCCGACACAAGAGAAACGCCCCTCTTAATCAAGCCGTCGGCAAGAGCTTTTGCGTTAAGCACAACTCTGTGCTGATACTCCTTGAATTCGGGAGTCATTGCCTCCTTGAAAGCCACCGCCTTAGCTGCGATGATGTGCATAAGCGGACCGCCCTGTGTGCCGGGGAAAATGGCTTTGTCTATCTTCTTTGCAAGCTCTTCGTCATTGGTAAGGATAAGACCTCCGCGGGGTCCGCGAAGCGTTTTGTGCGTAGTGGTGGAAGTCACGTGCGCATAAGGAATGGGCGAAGGGTGCTCTCCCGCCGCCACAAGACCTGCGATATGCGCCATATCCACCATAAGATATGCGCCTACTTCATCGGCTATCTGCCTGAAACGCTTGAAGTCTATAGTCCTGGGATATGCGCTTGCGCCCGCAAGAATGAGCTTGGGCTTGCATTCTTTGGCAAGGCGCTCCACCTCATCGTAATTTATCGTGCAGGTTTCTTTATCCACGCCGTAAGGCACGATATTGAAATATTTACCCGATATGTTTACGGGCGAGCCGTGGCTTAAATGTCCGCCGTGCGCCAAATTCATACTCAGCACGGTATCGCCCGGCTGTATCAGCGCAAAAAATACCGCAAGGTTTGCGCTTGCTCCGCTATGCGCCTGAACATTGGCGAAATTAGCGCCGAACAGTTTTTTCGCCCTCTCTATCGCCAGATTTTCCGCAATATCCACAAACTCGCAGCCGCCGTAATATCTCTTTCCGGGATAACCTTCCGCATACTTATTTGTGAAGAACGTTCCCATGGCAGCCATAACCGCGGGAGATACTATGTTCTCACTTGCGATCAGCTCCAAGTTACCGCGCTGACGCGCAAGTTCCAGCTCGAAAGACCTGTACAGTTCCGGATCAAAGTCCTTGATAATTTTGAGATCTACCATAATTTATACCTCTTATGTTTATTTTTTATCGTTATTCCCGCTTATTTCTATGGAAAGTTCCGTAAGTTGTTTATCGTCCACGGCTGCGGGTGCGCCCGTCATAAGGCAGGAAGCGTTTTGTATCTTGGGGAAGGCTATCACGTCTTTAATGTTGTCACAGCCCGTAACAAGCATCACCAGCCTGTCCAGACCAAACGCCAAACCTCCGTGAGGCGGCGCGCCGTACTTGAACGCGTCCACGAAAAAGCCGAAGCGGGTTTTGATATCTTCATCGCTCATACCCAGCTTTTCAAACATCTTCTGCTGCATATTCGGATCGTGTATCCTTATGCTTCCGCCGCCCGCTTCCTGACCGTTGATAACAAGGTCATAGGCATTGGCGCGCGCGGCAAGCGGATCGCTGTCAAGCAGCGGAATATCCTCGCTCTTCACGCTGGTGAACGGATGATGCACCGCAACCAGCCTTCCTTCCTCCTCACTGTATTCAAACATAGGGAAGTCTACTATCCACAAAAAGTCGAATTTATTCTTATCGTAAAGCGAATATTTGTCCGCCAGATAGCATCTGAGTCCGCCAAGACAGTCTGTGACCAACTGAGCTTTTTCACTTGCGGCAAAGAAGATTATATCGCCCTCTTCGGCGCCCACAATCTCTTCTATCCGCTCTATGGTTTCCTGTGTGAGGAATTTATAGAAAGAAGCCGTAACTCCTTCTTTTTTATAGTTGGCAAAGGCAAGACCGCCTAACCCGTAACCTTTCGCAAAATCCGTACAGGCGTCTATATCCTTTCTGGTCATCACCTTGCCCAAACCTTTGGCGTTTATCGCTCTCACCGCGCCTTTATCGGCAGCCTGAGCGAACACGGAAAAACCGCAGTCTTTCACGACATTGGTAAGGTCTTTCAACTCCAAATCAAAGCGCGTGTCCGGCTTATCGCTGCCCCAGCGAGCCATCGCCTCGGCGTAAGGTATACGGCGGAATTTTCCTTCAAACTTCAGACCGCAGCACTCGGAGAACACCTTTTTGATCATCTCCTCGGCTATCTCCATCACGTCCTCGCTGTCCTCGACATAGCTCATTTCCATATCTATCTGCGTGAACTCGGGCTGACGATTGGCGCGTAAGTCTTCATCGCGGAAACACCTTGCCACCTGATAATATCTGTCCATTCCCGCTATCATAAGCAGCTGCTTATAAAGCTGAGGCGACTGCGGCAGAGCATAAAACTCGCCCGGATGTACGCGTGACGGAACCAAATAGTCGCGCGCGCCTTCCGGCGTGGACTTTCCCAAGAACGGCGTTTCTATCTCCAAAAAACCGTTATCGGAGAGATAGTTTCTCACAATGCGAGTTATCTTGTCGCGCATGATGAGTTTTTGCTGTAAATACGCCCTTCTCAAATCTAAGTAGCGATATTTCAGCCTAAGGGTTTCCGCCGCTTTGACGTCCTCACAGATGACAAAGGGCGCCACTTCCGCTTCGGACAATATCTTTAATTCGTCGGCAAGTATCTCTATCTCGCCCGTGGGCAGATTTTTGTTGATGTTACTGCCCCTGCTTCTCACCACGCCTTCGCAACACACAACGTATTCGTTGCGAAGACCTTCCGCCTTGGCAAACACTCCCGCATTCTGCGCGGAATCAAACGCCACCTGCACTATCCCCGTGCGGTCACGCACGTCGATAAAGATAAGGTTTCCCAAGTTGCGGTACTTAGCCACAAATCCCATCACCACGGCGCGCTTTCCTTCATCAGACGCCCGCAGTTGTCCGCACATATGCGTGCGTTTTGCTCCGTTTAACAATTCACTCATATAAAGCCTCCGTAAGCTCTTCTTCCGTCATGGCGGAGGAAGTCCCGTCCGCCATATTCTTTACCGTATAAATTCCTTTGGCGATTTCGTCTTCACCGATAAATACCACTTTGCGCGCCCCTATCTTGGCGGCATACTTCATCTGCGCTTTAAGGCTTCTTCCCGAAATCTCGCGCTCTATCGCAAAACCTTTCGCACGCAGTCTTTCCGCCATTGCAAGGCTGACGGCATATCCCTGCTCGCAAAGCGGCGCAAGGTATGCGTCGGGTCCCGCGGGCGCGGGTATTACTATGCCCGTATTCTGCATTACCATCAGCAGACGCTCTATTCCCATACCGAAACCTGCCGCGGGAGTGGGCTTTCCGCCTACCTGCTGCACAAGTCCGTCGTATCTGCCGCCGCCGCACACGGTGCCCTGCGCACCGATCGCCGTACTGATAAATTCAAATACGGTGCGGGTATAATAGTCAAGTCCGCGCACGATATGCGGATCTATCGTATATTTAACGCCGGCTGCCTGCAACGCGGCGCAAAGCTGATTGTGATGTTTTTCGCAGTCGTCGCAAAGATAGTCCAATATAACGGGCGCGCCTGCGGCTATTTGCTTACAGCGCTCTTCCTTGCAGTCCAAAATGCGCAGCGGGTTTTTATCCAGCCTCTCGCGGCAAGTGGGGCACATCTCGTCAATGCGGGCGGAAAAATATTCTTTCAGCGCCTTATTGTAATCCGCGCGGCATTTGGGACAGCCGATAGAGTTAATGTTGAGTGAGAGCATATCGTCCTTTATGCCCGCCTTGTTGAGCATAGCCCTTGCTATCAATATAACTTCCGCGTCCGCCTGAGGCGCCGCCGAACCGTATATCTCCACTCCGAATTGATGATGCTCGCGCAGTCTGCCCGCCTGCGGTCTTTCATACCTGAATACGGGCGTGATATAGTACATCTTTGTGGGCTGAGGATTTTCGCCCAAGCCGTTTTCGATGAACGCGCGCGCGACTCCGGCGGTGCCTTCCGGCTTTAACGTTATGCTTCTGCCGCCCTTGTCGTTGAACGTATACATCTCCTTGTTGACTATATCCGTTGTATCCCCGACTCCGCGCAAAAACAGTTCCGTATGCTCGAAAACGGGCGTGCGGATCTCCTGAATGCAAAACTCTTTTGCAACCTGTCTGACCTTATCCTCCACAAAATGCCACTTGTACGATTCTGAAGGGATAACGTCCTTCGTCCCTTTGGGTATGTTTATCATTTTTGCCTCACAATATATATTTCTTCAAATTCTGCGCCTTGATGGAACTTTCCAAGTGCGTTTCCACATAATGTCTGTCCACCACAACTTCCACCGTGGAAGTAAGGTTACCCGCATTGAATGAGATGTCTTCCAGTAGGTTTTCCATTATGGTGTGCAGTCTGCGCGCTCCGATATCTTCGTTATTGTCGTTTTCGTTCACGGCTATCTCCGCAATGAGTTCTATCGCTTCGGCGGTGAACTTCAACTCTACGTTATCCACACGCAAAAGTTCCGTGTACTGCTTCAAAATGGCGTTGTCCGTCTGTGTGAGTATGCGTTTGAAGTCCTCCTTTCCCAAGCTGTCCAGTTTGACCAATATGGGGAATCTGCCCTGCAATTCGGGGATAAGGTCGGACACCTTTGCGATATGGAACGCACCCGCGGCGATGAACAATATGAAGTCCGTTCTGATAATGCCGTACTTTGTGTTGACAGTGCAGCCTTCCACTATGGGAAGAATATCGCGCTGAACGCCTTCTCTCGACACGTCGGGGCCGGAGCTGTTGCCGCGTGCGGTTATTTTATCTATTTCGTCTATGAAGATGATGCCTTCGTTCTCCGCGCGTTCTATGGCTTCGGAATTAACGTTTTCCATATCTATAAGTTTGTCCGACTCCGCCATCATAAGCAGTTCGCGCGCTTTTTTAACGGTCAGCTTGCGCTTTTTCTTGCGCTTGGGCAGTATTCCGCCCAACATCTCCCCGATATTTATCTCCACTCCCGAACCGGGCATAAGCTGCTGAGGCTTGGGATTTTCCACCATCTCTATTTCTATGACATAGTCGTCCATCTCTCCGTTGCGATATGCTTCAAGGGCGGCGTGCTGTATCTCCTTGGCGTCCGTCCCCTCGGGCATCTCCCTGCCCTTAATGCCTATCAGAACGGGCAAAATGATTTTTTCAACGGAAGAGGCGGCTTTGCCCTCCACTTCCTTATATTTTTCCTCTTTGACAAGGCGGACGGAAACTTCCACCAAATCTCTGACCATAGACTCCACATCGCGTCCGACATAGCCCACTTCCGTAAACTTTGTGGCTTCCACTTTCACAAAAGGCGCTTTGACTAATTTTGCAAGCCTTCTGGCTATCTCCGTTTTACCTACGCCCGTAGGGCCTTGCATTATTATGTTTTTGGGCGTTATCTCCTGCCTCAGTTCGGGGGTCAGGCGCGAACGGCGGTAGCGGTTTCTCAAAGCTATTGCCACGGCGCGCTTTGCCTTATCCTGCCCTATGATAAATCTGTCTAATTCGGTTATTATTTGCTTGGGAGTAAATTCCATATTACACCTCCTCCACAACGATATGGTCGTTGGTAAAAACGCACAGTTCGCTGGCTATTTTCAGCGCCTTTTCCGCTATCTCCGCCGCGGAAAGCTGCGTTTCCTGCAAAAGTGCGCGAGCCGCCGCCAGCGCGTAATTTCCGCCCGAACCTATC
This sequence comes from uncultured Clostridia bacterium, assembly GCA_944380395.1. Taxonomy (GTDB): domain Bacteria; phylum Bacillota; class Clostridia; order Christensenellales; family UBA3700; genus Alloclostridium. The sequence continues at coordinate 29,312 of CALWHM010000004.1, forward strand.
GCGCACGCGTTGCCGTCGGGATCGATAACGTCGCCGTTACCCGAAACGATAAACAAATTCTCCTTATCCGCAACTATCATCATAGCGTCCAGCTTGCGCTGATACTTATCTCCGCGCCACATTTCGGCAAGTTCCACAGCGCTGCGCATCAGATTGCCCGAATATTTTTGCAACATCCCTTCAAACTTTTCCGAAAGAGAGAACGCATCCGCCACGCTTCCGGCGAACCCAATGACCACTTTATCGTCATAAATGCGTTTGACCTTTCTTGCGTTGGACTTGAATACCACGCTTTCCCCGACCGTTACCTGTCCGTCGCCGGCAACGGCTATTTTGCCGTCGCGCCTTACGGCGCAAATGGTAGTTCCTCTGAATTCCATAATTTCTCCTTTTTACAGTCCCGCCGCCGCGCATGCCTCTTCCAAATCGTGCATGCCGCGCAGCGTATATGCGCGCTTGCGCATTTTTTTATCCTTTATTTTGCCGCCTTCAAGTGGCGGAAGTATGCCGAAATTTGCGTTCATCGGCTGAAAGTTACTTGCAGCCGCCGTCAAATGTCTGCTCAACGCGCCGCATATGGTGGTGGGCGGAGCTATAAACGGTTCCTCACCCTTCGCCCTGCGGGCGGCGTTTATCGCCCCGATAAGTCCCGAAGCCATGCTCTCCACATATCCTTCCACTCCGCTTAGCTGACCCACGATAAACACATTCGGGTCGCTTTTCAGAGAAAAATCCGCATTCAGGCACGCGGGCGCGTTCAGATATGTATTGCGGTGCATTATCCCGTATCTAAGAAATTCCGCCTCACGCAGAGCGGGAATAAGGGAAAACACCCGCTTTTGCTCGGAGAACTTCAAGTTGGTTTGAAATCCGACCAGATTATACGCGTCGCCCGCAAGATTTTCCTTCCTGAGCTGCAACACCGCATATGGTCTGCTCCCGTCTGCAAGCCTTAACCCCACGGGGCGCAGCGGACCGTACCGCATAGCGTCCTCTCCCCTTGCCGCCAAGACCTCTATGGGCATACACCCTTCAAACACATCTCCCTTTTCAAAGTCGTGAAGCACGGCTTTTTCCGCACCCAAAAGCGCTTCGCGGAAAGCCGAATATTCCTCCCTGTTCATTGGGCAATTCAGGTAATCCGCCTCTCCTTTATCATATCTTGCGGCAAAAAACGCGCTGTTCATATCCACGCTTGCCGCGCTCACTATGGGCGCTACTGCGTCGTAAAAATGCAGTCCCGCGCCGCACTTTTGCGCCAAGCATTCCGCCATTTTATCGGAAACCATAGGGCCGCACGCCACAATGGTTATTCCCTCCTTCGGCAGACTTTCGGCTTCCTCACGCACCACTTTCACGCCCAACCGTTGCAGTTCTTCCTCCACAAGCAGTGAGAACTTCTCCCTGTCCACGGCAAGAGCGCCGCCTGCGGGCACAGCCGCCTTACGCGCCAGCGCAAGCAATGTGCCGCCCAGCCTGTCAATCTCCGCTTTGAGCATTCCCGAAGCGGTATCCTCGCCCACGGCTTTAAGGCTGTTACTGCACACCAATTCCGCAAGTCTGTCCGTCTTATGACAAGGCGTGGACTTTACGCCCCTCATCTCCGTCACGGTCACATCGTAACCGCGGTGAGCCAAATAACAAGCCGCCTCACAGCCGGCAAGTCCGCCGCCTATAACGGATATTTTCACTTATCCTCTCCGTCCGCGCCTTCTTCCGGCAAAGGTACGGATTCGGTATAGCCGCATTGTCTGTTCAGGCAGACGTACCTGTGTTTCTCACCCTTTCCTACTTGCTTCATAAATCCGCCGCACCTGGGACATCTCACAGGAGCGGGCAGATCCCACGCGATAAAGTCGCATTCGGGATATCCCGAACAGGAATAGAACACTTTGCCCTTTTTGGACACCTTGCGCGACACGCCTTTGCCGCACACGGGGCAAGTGGTCACATATCCCTCGTACGGTTTTGTAAACTTGCAGTGCGGATAGTTTGGACAAGCCAAAAACTTTCCGAACCTTCCCTCTCGCACCACAAGTTTGGAGCCGCACTTGGGGCATACTTCGTCCGTTTCTTCAGGCTTGGGCTTATTTATCTTTTCTCCGTCAAAGCGCGCCATTGCACAGCGCTTTTTGAAGTCGGGATAAAAGTCGGATATTATCTTTTCCCACTGCACTCCGCCGCCCTCTATCCTGTCCAAATTTAACTCCATATCGGAAGTGAATTTCACGTCCATTATATTGGGAAAGTATTTGACCAGCATATCGCATACGGTTTCGCCAAGTTCCGTGGGCTTGATATATTTGCCGTCCTTTTCGATATAATTGCGCTTGGATATGACGGATATGGTAGCGGCATAAGTGCTGGGTCTTCCTATACCGTTGTCTTCCATACCCTTGACAAGCGTAGCGTCCGTAAACCTTGCCGGAGGCGTGGTGAACTTTTGCTCCGCCTTCATCTCTTTCAAGGTGAAGTCCTCTCCCTCTTTAATGTTGGGCAAAGTCTTGGCGTCCTTATCGTTGCTCTCTCCCGCAGGCGTATACGCAGCCTGCCAGCCCTTGAACCTCAAAGTCTTGCCTTTGAGCACATATCCGTATTTTCTGTCCGATTCGGATATGATATGCACGGTAAGCGTATCGTAAAGGGCGGGTGCCATTTGACTTGCGACAAATCTGTCGTATATCAGCTTATACAGCCTGTAAGTGTTTTTTTGCAGCTTGTCTTTCAAAGACTCGGGCGTCATAGAAAGCGAAATCGGTCTTATCGCTTCGTGCGCGTCCTGAGCGCTGCTCTTAGCCTTGTAAACGTTCGGCTTCACCGGCGCAAAGTCGTCGCCGTAAGTGCTGCGTATATAAGAAAGAGCTTCGTTCTGCGCTTCCGTTGAAACGCGAGTGCTGTCCGTTCTGATATAAGTCACAAGCGCGGTGTGCCCCATACCGGGAATATCTATACCTTCGTACAGCTGCTGCGCTATCTGCATGACCTGAACAGGCGTTATGTTCAATTTGGAAGCCGCGTCCTGCTGCATTGTTGACGTGGTGAACGGAGGATGGGGACGGGAAACGGACGTATCGCGCTTTACGCTGTCCGCGCGCCACTTGCCCGCCTTACTGCCGTTAACTATACTGTCGGCAAGTTCTTTATTGCCTACCTTGGTTTTTTGCCCGTCTATGTCATTAAAATCGCATTTGAGCATGGCTGGCACATCGTACTTGAACAATATCGCAGAGATATTCCAATACTCTTCGGGCACAAAGTCGCGTATCTCTCTTTCGCGGTCCACCACCATTTTCAAGGCTACGGACTGAACTCTGCCCGCCGACAATCCGCTTTTTATCTTTCTGGACAAGATGGGAGAAACTTCATAACCCACCAACCTGTCAAGCACTCTGCGTGCTTGCTGTGCGTTCACCAGATTCAAATTTATCTTTCTGGGATGCTGCAAAGCCGCGAGCACGGCCTTTTTTGATATTTCGTTGAACTCTATACGAATATCGCCGTCCGCAAGATCGAATACCTGCGAAATATGCCAGGAAATAGCCTCTCCCTCTCGGTCGGGGTCGGAAGCCAAATATACTTTTTGCGCCTTTCCCATCGCCTTACGCAGGCTGTCTATAATATTCTTTTTGGACTCGGTGATAACGTATTCCGGTTTGAAGTCGTGCTCAATATCTATGCCCATGCGATGTTCGGGCAGATCTCTTATATGCCCTCCCGACGCCATGACCATATACTGTTTGCCAAGATATTTGGAAATGGTCTTTGCCTTATGCGGCGATTCCACTATTATCAGATCCATTCTTCATCACTCCCTCAATGTCGTCTATTCCTCAGCGCGTAATAGTTGCCTGGCAATCTGCTTACAACGCCGTCCAATTCCAGCTTCATCAATATTTTTGCTATCTCGGATACGTCCATACCCGTCTTTTTAGCTATAAGCGAATAATGCGCTTTTTCTTCATGTTCTATAACTTCAACGACTCGGCTTTGTTCATTGCTAAGCTGCACGTTGTTTTCTCCGTCGTCTTCCCAGCCCGCGTCCTCCAATATATCTCCGATACGCGTGACCACTCTTCCGCATTCTTTGAGCAACTCGTTGCTGCCTTCGCTCATACGTGAAAAGATGCTGCCGGGCGTCACCCAAAGTTCTCTGCCTATTTCCACTGCACAATCCGCGGTGATGAGCGCGCCGCTCTTTTTAGCCGCTTCCGTGATAAGCACTCCCTTGCTTATCGCCGCCATAATGCGGTTGCGTTCGGGAAAGCGGAACGCAAGCGGCGGCGTGCCCGGCGGATATTCCGTCACGATAAGCCCTTGCCTTGCTATCTTATCCGCAAGTTCTGTGTTCTCCGCGGGATAGACGGTATCCAACCCGCAGGCGGCAACGGATATCGTTTTCCCGTTGCACTCAAGCGCCGCCTTATGCGCCGCGGTATCCACTCCCGTCGCAAGTCCGCTTACTATGGTCACGCCTCTTTTTGCCAGACCTTTGGCAAAATACTGCGCCGCTTCTATGCCGTATCTCGTAGCCCTGCGCGGACCGACTATGGTCACGCACGGCGTTTTCAGCAGACTTAAATCGCCTTTGTAGTAAAGCGCGGGCGGCAGATCATACAGCTCGTTCAAACATTCGGGATACTCCTTGTCTGCGGCGGTGACGACCGATATTCCCTCCTTTTCCATTCGGGATATCAGCTCGTCCGCCCCGCTCAAATCGGAGAAGTAAGCCGACGCGTCACAAGTCATCTCGCAGCGTTTTTTCAAACTCTGTTCCGTGCTTGCAAGCAATAAAGCTTTTTGAGCGTCCGTATACTCTTTCACTCCCAATACTTCCTGTCCAAAGAGCGGTACTGTACAGCCTCCGCCACATACTCCGGTTTTATATCCGCGTCGCCAGCCAAGTCCGCTATCGTGCGTGCGACTTTTAATATCCTTGTACTCGCGCGCGCCGTAAGATTGAGCCTTTCGTATGCTTCGCGCAATATATCGTCACCCTCACGCGAAAGTTTGCAATACTTTCGCATATCGGCGCTGTCCATACCCGAATTGGTAAAATACTTTTTACCCGCATAGCGTTCGCGCTGAACGGCACGCGCCTTTTCCACTCTGGCTTTTATCTCCGCACTGCTTTCCGCGGGGGTCTCGCCCTGCAATTCGTCGTAACTCACGCCGTCCACCTCCACATGCAGATCTATCCTGTCCAGCAAGGGACCGGAGAGTTTGTTCACATATCTTCTTATCTCCGATGGGGTGCATCTGCACTCGCGGTCGGGACTGCCGAAGTTGCCGCACGGACAGGGATTCATTCCCGCCACCAGCATAAAGCGCGCGGGATATTCGGTGGTCACTCGTGCACGGGCGACTGTCACCACTCCGTCTTCCAACGGCTGACGCAACGATTCCAGCGTGCGGCGCTGATACTCGGGCATCTCGTCCAAAAACAGAACGCCGTTATGCGCGAGAGAAACTTCTCCCGGACGTGCGAACGTGCCTCCGCCCGTCAGAGCGGGAATGGTTGCCGTATGGTGCGGCGCCCTAAAGGGACGCGCGGTGACTATACCCTTGTTTTGATCGAGTATTCCCGCTACGGAATGGATTTTCGTCACCTCTATCGCCTCTTCAAAGGTCATATCAGGCATTATCGTCGGCACGCACTTTGCCATAAGAGTCTTGCCCGCTCCGGGAGGACCTATCATAAGTATGTTGTGCCCGCCCGCGACCGCTATCTCTATGGCGCGCCTTGCAAAGAACTGCCCTTTCACGTCGGCAAAGTCCACGCCGTACTTATTCACGTCCGATTCGGGACGGAAACTTTTTGTGGCGATGGGAGTAAAAGCCGCTCTGTCGCACAAAAATCTGCACGCTTCTTTCAGAGAAGCGACGGTATACACTTCCGCGCCTTCCACATAGGACGCCTCTTTTTCGTTCCCTTCGGGGATAAGAAAGCGCCTTCTGCCCTCCTGCAATGCGGAGATGAGTATCGGCATTATCCCGTTTACGGGGCGAACGGAACCGTCAAGGGAAAGCTCTCCCAAAACGGATAGATCGGAATATCTCGCCCCGCCGAGTTGGTCGCTTGCTATCAAAATGCCGAGCGCTATGGGCAAATCGAACAATGCGCCCTCTTTTTTACTGTCCGCAGGTGCAAGATTTACGGTTATACGCTTGGCAGGATACTTAAAGCCGCTGTTTTTTATGGCGGCGCGGACGCGCTCGCGCGACTCCTTTACGGCGGCATCGGGAAGTCCCACCGTTTCGTATCCGGGCAGCCCCGTGTTGATATCTATTTCAATATCAACTCCCAGCCCCGCAAGCCCTTCCAGCGTATAACTTTTGATCTTGGACAGCATCAGTTGTTGTTTTCCTTTCTCTTTTTAACGGCGTCTTTGAGCCATTCCAGTCTAAAGTCCGACTTTATCATACCCGTGAATTTTCCTGCATAAGGTTTAAGCGTCCTTTCACGGTTGTAATAGCATATATCCAACGCGACATATATGAGCGCGAACGTCAGCAAGAGCGTGAACACGCTGAACACTATCACGAATGCGGATTTGGAGGGGAACATAAGGTATTCCATTTCTCCGGAGGAATCGATAAAACCTCCCCTTCCGATAAGCTGAGCCACATTTACAAAGTGCGTAATGGCAAGCCCCGCGAACAAGGTGATGAGCCTGACGTCAGGCACGAGCACGATGTAGGCAAGCAAGAGCAGCAGTCCCAGCGTCATTATTTCCACGGTCACACCCGTTCCGAGTGCCGCGAACAAAATGACGGATACGCCGCTGACAAGAATAAGGTCGGCGGTGGATTTGCCGTTGAGGAAATAATTGAGCGCGGCAAGGGCGGCAAGCAGGAAGCCGAACAACCACGTGCAGACTTCCAAAGCGGTATTGACCATGCCGCTGTTTGCAAGACCGAACATTGCATACATATTGAACGTATCCGTGGACATAAATGCGCCGCCCGTCTTAAAGCCGGCGTACATTTGATCGAACACGGCAAAATAGCTTCCCTGCGAATAGTACGGCATCATCATAGGCAGCGCCAGCAGGTAGAACACCACAAGGCAGCCGAACGCCTGAGCCACGGTTACGCCTGTGATTTTCCCTCTGTCGGATTTTTCCGCCTTGACTACGGTTCCTATCTGATATATCAGAATCATCGGAAGTAGCAGGATCACCCAATTGCTGAACGAAAGCGCGAGCATATAGAGAATACCCGCAAAGATGTTCTTTCCTATCGCAAAAGAAGAACCCTCCTTGCCGTCAAGCAGCATTATATGCATCATTCCCATCACAAAAGGCATTGCCAAACTCAAATAAGAGCCGTAAAGTGCGCTTTGCGTGAAGAACACGGGAAGCAGTCCGTAAAGTCCCGCGTAGCAAGCGGCTTGTCTTACGGAAGTATAGCGCGCCGCAAACGAATATATGAGATAGCAGGTGATTATATCCGCAAGTATAGTGGGTATGCGGAGCGTTATTGCCATAGCCATGCTTCCGCCCTCAACGCCGAGCATCGCGGCTATACGTGCAAACACCCAAATGATATACGCGGAAAGAGAAGGCACGCCGGGGATCACTCCGTAAACCTGCCCCCAGCCGTCCGCATTCACCGTGCTGTAAAGGTCGTAATAAGAATCGGAAATCTTGCCGAAGCCGAAAGTGGTAACGGCAACGATGAACCTGATGATGAAAGCTCCCAGCATTGCGTACGTGAACAGCGCAAGCGGAGAAGAAAGAACTTTACCCGCCTTTGCGGCTCCGGACAGCGCGGCGGCTTCCCCGTTCCCGTCGGGAGATTGCAGACGCTCTTGAGCGTCCTTACCCATAGCGTATCTGACGAATTTTACGAGCAGATATGCTATCGCCGCGGTGAATACCGCAAGTAGGACCACATAGACATACGAACCTGCCCCCGCCATGCTGTATGTGCCGTCCTCTTTGAGCATGCCCACATAGTGCGGGTCCGTGGCGACGGAAGCGTCCGTCTCCGTCACGGATATATCGTCGAAATATACAAGACCGCTGGGCGACGCTTCACTGTTGCCTATACCCACGAACAAGGTGAAGTCGGCGCTGGCTTTAGCTTGGAAGTAGATGTAGCACTCCACCCACTTTCTGCCCGATGTGGAGCCGTATTCCGTGATGTTTGAAGAAGTAATGTTCATTCCTTCAAAATCGCTGTCGCCCGTAAATCCGAGCACTATGCCCACTTTACGCTCCGTATCTTCCCCTTCGTCCAAAACGGCTTCCGTAAGGTCTTGTATTCTTATCCTTGCGGAAAGCTTGTAATACTTGTTGTTTTGCAGGGAAACTTCCTGCGTCATATAAGTCCAAGCGGAAGAAGCGTTGACCGACACTGAATACTCCGTGCCGTTATGCGTGGTGGCGTCATCGCTGCCGCTGGGCTGAACGGTCACGTTTCCGTCGGATGTTTCGTTGAGCGTCCACCCCTCAATGGTGCCGTTTTCAAAATCGCCGTTGGTGACTATGGCTCCGCCGTTATTCGCGCATGCCGAAAGCGCTACGGCGCATATTACCGCCAGACAAACGACTGCTATCAAAAGACTTTTGCGAGTTCTCATTCCGAAATACTCCTGTATATACTAGATATATAATAATAAATATATAAAGCGTTTGCAAGCGTTTTTTCGCATTTCCCCGTTTTAACCGAAAATTTTTACTTCAAAAAAGAATATCCGGCGGAAAAATCGATAAAAAATACCCCCGCGCTTTTGCACGGGGGCGAATGAAGCCTTAGATATATTACTTGATGACTTCCGCAAGCTTGGCAGCCTTACCGCTTCTTTGTCTGAGATAGTAAAGCTTCGCCCTTCTGACCTTACCGTGACGGATAATGTCGATATGGTCGATTTTGGGAGAATGCATGGGGAAAGTTCTTTCCACGCCCACGCCGTTGGATATCTTGCGCACAGTCATGGTTTCGCTTATGCTGCCGCCCCTGAACGCGATGATGATACCTTCAAAAGCCTGAAGCCTTTCTTTGTTGCCTTCAACGACCTTGACGAACACTTTTACCGTGTCGCCGATGGCAAGTTTGGGCAAATCTGTACGCATACCCTCTTTTTCGATAACGTCTATCAAATTACTCATTGACTTATACCTCCGAATTTACGCGATGTTCACGATCGTCTTGGGATTTTTCTACGTCGGCGGAACACCCGAAGTCTTATTTTGCCTGCATATTCTATCATAAAAAAATAATATATGCAACTGTTTTTCACACATTTTTCGCAAATATCATACGTCGTTCAGGTCAAATGCCCCTTCCAGATACTCCACTTCGCCGCGCGTGACCACCGCTATATCAAAGCGAACGTCCGCGTCGGTAAGCCTGTGCATATACAGATAGCACCTTGCCGTATGAATGAGCCGTCTGCGCTTGGTCAAAGTGACCGCTTCCGCCCCCACGCCGTACTTATCGCTGTTTCTGCTCTTCACTTCCGTAAAAACGATATAAGCTCCGTCGCGGGCGATAATATCCGCCTCTCCGCCGTGGCAGATAAAGTTGCGCTCCAAAATGCGCATACCCCTGCGCTTCATATATTCGCAGACCGTCTGCTCCCCGGTTACTCCTTCCGCACGCGTGTTCATATGAAATTTTTGACGAACGTGCGCCTGTGTATGGGCGTGATACCGTATTCTTTTATTGCCGCGATATGCACGGCTGTGCCGTACCCCTTATTTTTCTCAAAAGCGTACTGCGGATATTCAAGTGCGTAATCGTCCATAATTTTATCCCTTGTCACCTTGGCAACTATCGAAGCGCAAGAGATGGAATAGCTGAGCAAATCCCCTTTTATTATGGCTTTGACCGGGCACACCGTCTGCACGTTTACCGCGTCTATAAGCGCCACATCCGGCTTTACGGACAACCCCTGCAGGGCGCGTCTCATTGCCTCTTTTGTGGCTTGAAGTATGTTCACTTCATCTATGTATTTTGGTGGGAGTGACACCACGTTGCACGCAATTGCCCTTTCAAGTATTTCCGCGCACAATTTTTCGCGTTTTTTTGCGGAAAGCTTCTTGCTGTCCGTAACTCCGTCTATGATTTTGTCCTGTTCAAGCGGCATTATCACGGCGCAAACGGTGACGGGACCCGCCAGCGGGCCTCTGCCCACTTCATCGACTCCCGCAATATTTGCGTACCCTTCCTCTATGCATCGCTTTTCGTATTCCAAGTTATCCGACATCTATTCGTCCGCCTTATCCAGCATTACTTTTCCCAATCTCAATTTGCGCAAATCGTCGAGTATCGCCCGTGCGGTGCGCTCATAATCGAAATTGTCCTTATTGAGAAGAAAGCCTCGCTTCTTTGCTATTTTGTCCATAATTTCAAGCGGTTCGCCGCTTGTATCTTCAAGTGAATAGCGCTCAAAAAACGGTTTATATTCCCTCTCTTTGAAAAATTTCACCGCTTCAAGTCCCAGTTCCGCTACGTCCAAAATTTCTTCCTTCACGCTGCCTATCATCGCAAGTCTGACCGCCCTGACTTCATCATCGAATGCGGGCGGCAGAGTTCCCGGAGTGTCCAAAAGTTCCACATTGGCAGCCAGCCTTACCCACTGTTTGCCCCTTGTTACTCCCGGTCGATTGCCTGTAACGGCTCTTTTACTGCCGCAAAGGCAGTTTATCAGCGTAGATTTCCCCGTATTCGGCACGCCCGCCACCAAAGCGCGAACCGTTTTATTCACACCCTTAGCCGCATACTTTTCTATCACTGCCTTATTGAGCTGCAAAAGTTTTGAAACCACTTCCGCCCTAAACTTGGAAGAAGTGCTGTTCACCGAAACGCACAACTCTTCTCTGTCGCGGTAATATTTTTCCCATTCCGCCACATCCGACCTTTCCACCATATCGCACTTATTGAAGATATAGAGAGTGGGCATAGAGCCTATCATCTTATCAAAAGCGGGATTGCGTGAAGAGCGGATAGCTCTGGCGTCCAGCACATATATGACGCAGTCCACGGCTTTAAGGCTGTCCTGCATCATACGCATGGCTTTCGTCATATGTCCCGGATACCACTGAATGTACATTATTTTTTCTCCAAAAGATCGGGGCGCCTCTCGCGCGTTATCTCCAACTGTTTTTCGCGCCGCCATTTGGCTATTGCGGCATGATCGCCCGAAAGCAGCACTTCCGGCACTTCCCTCCCCAAATATTCCCTGGGGCGGGTATATTGAGGATACTCCAAAAGTCCGTCCGAAAAGCTCTCCTCATCCGTGGACTGTTCGCTGCCCAACACGCCTTTTACATAGCGCGCGCAGGCATTTATAAGCACCATCGCGGGCAGCTCTCCGCCCGTGAGCACATAGTCGCCTATGGATATCTCTTCGTCTATATCCTCGTCTATAACGCGCTGATCCACACCCTCGTAATTGCCGCAGAGTATGAGCAGTCTTTCGCACTTTGCCAGCCTGAGCACGGTTGCCTGATCCAACGTTTTGCCCTTAGGCGACATATATATGCGCAGTGCGGACCTGTCCGGGTCGAGCGCCCTTATCGTATCGTGTATCGGCTGGGGCGTCATCACCATTCCCGCGCCGCCGCCGAAGGGCGTATCGTCGCACTTGCCGTGCTTATCCGCCGTGTATTCGCGGATATTGACGGCGTTCACGCTTATCAAGCCGCGCTCTATCGCCTTACCGATAACGCCGCACTTCAAACTTTCAAACATTTCTGGGAAAAGTGTGGCAACGTCAATCCTCATAAAGCGCCACCTCCGCCAACTTTTCCGCATTCAGATAAATTTCGCCCTTCTCCACATCTATCTTTTCTATCACTTCTTTCAAAGCGGGAAAAGCAATGCTACCGCCCTTATCCAAAGAGGCGGTATATATATCCGTGGCGGAATATTGCAAAACGTCTTTTACGGTGCCGTAAGGCTTGCCGTTTCTTATCAGTCGGCAGCCGATGATATCGGCGATAAAGTATCTGTCTTGAGGAAGAGGCACGGCGTCCTGCCTGCTTACGCATATTTCCTTGCCGCGTAAAAGCTCTGCCGCGTTCCTGTCGTTCACGCCGTCAAGTTTGATAAAAACCCCCGCCGGCGTCACACGCGCAAGAGTGACGGCGTATTCCGCGCCGCCTATCACGACTTTCTTCAAGTCGAAAAAGCGCTTGTTATCGTCGGTCAGAGGGTTTACCTTTATCTCGCCCCTGATACCCTGCGGCTTAGCCACGGTTCCGACCGTGACCGTACTTTTCATTTCTCTATTATATCCACGTAGTACTTACCGCCGGCGTCCTTGCCTGCCGCTTTGACGAGCATGCGAATAGCTTTTGCTATCCTGCCCTGCTTGCCTATCACCTTTCCTATCTCCTTCTTGTCCACGGTGATGTTAATCACGGTGTTTTCACCTTCCTTCACCGTTTGAACGGCAAAGCTGTCCTTGTCGTCCACAAGAGCGGAGATGATGTATTTAACCAACTCTTCCATTTTACTTTATGATGTTCTGCTGCTTAAAAATGCTCCTGACGGTGTCGGTAGGCTGAGCGCCCTTATTCAGCCATTCGGTAGCTTTGGCGGTGTCTACCTTTACGACTGCCGGCTCCTTGGTGGGATCATAGTAACCGATGTTGTCGAGATACTGTGCGTCGCGCGCCTTGCGTTCATCGATAGCTACGATGCGGTAGAACGGAGCCTTCTTGCTGCCCATCCTGGTGAGTCTGATTTTAACCATTGTTCTTTCTCCTTTATATAAAAAATTTATTTGTCTTTATCAAAAGGGCATTCTGAACCCGCGTTTGCCCATATTGGACATACGGCTCATCATCTCCCTTACCTGCGCAAACTGTTTGAGCAGGGAGTTTACGTCCTGTATTGTGGTGCCGCTTCCTGCGGCTATCCTCTTTTTGTGCGAACCCTTGATGCTGTCCGGATTCTGCCTTTCGTAAGGGGTCATAGACTGTATCATCGCTTTGACCTTTTTCATCTTGCTCTCGTCTACGCTGATGTCCTGCCCCTTCAATTTATTTGCCATTCCGGGAATCATCCCTATCATCTGCGAAACGTCGCCCATATCCTTCATCTTGTCTATCTGCGCAAGGTAATCTTCCAAAGTGAAGGTCTTTTCCCTCATCTTGCGCTGCATTTCACGCGCTTCTTCTTCCGTGTAGGCATTCTGCGCTTTTTCTATCAGCGTGAGCACGTCGCCCATGCCCAATATGCGCGACGCCATTCTGTCGGGATAGAACACTTCTATATCCGAAAGTTTTTCGCCCGTGCCGCAGAATTTGATGGGTTTGCCCGTCACCGCCCTGATGGAAAGCGCCGCACCGCCGCGAGTATCGCCGTCCAGCTTGGTGAGCACTACGCCCGTCACATCCATCACGTCGTTAAACGCTTTTGCCACGTTCACGGCGTCCTGACCCGTCATAGCGTCCACAACCAGCAGTATTTCGTTGGGAGCAAAGGTCTTTTTTAAGCCGGATATTTCGTCCATCAGCTGCTCATCGATATGCAGTCTGCCCGCCGTATCGACTATGAGCACGTCGTAACCTTTAGACTCCGCTTCTTTAAGCGCGCCTTTGACTATCTTCTGCGGATCTATCTGCCCCATTTCAAACACGGGGACGTCCGCGCTTTTACCCACCACCTGCAACTGTTTGATGGCTGCCGGGCGATATATGTCGCATGCGACCAAAAGCGGCTTTTTGCCCTGCTTTCTGAGCATAACGGCAAGTTTTCCGCACATCGTCGTCTTTCCGCCGCCTTGCAGACCGCACATCAAAATTATCGTGGGCGGCTTGTCCGCGATCGCAAGTTTGGAAGAGCCTCCGCCCATTACGGCTGTCAGCTCATCCCTGACTATCGCAATGACCTGCTGCGCGGGAGAAAGGCTTTTGAGCACCTGCTCTCCCACCGCTTTTTCACTTACGTTATTGATAAATTGCTTTACCACCGATAAATTGACGTCGGCTTCAAGCAAAGCTATGCGCACTTCGCGCATTGCGCTTTTTACTTCCAGCTCGGTAAGTTTACCCTTATCCTTCAGTTTGGAAAATATGTGTGACAGTCTTTCACTAAGTCCGCTGAATGCGCCCATCTGTTCTCCTTATCAATTATCCAAAAGGTCTCTTGCCTTCTTCACTATATGCGCCACCCGCTCTCCGCCTACGCTTTCCATTTCGTCGAGCAATGCGCGCAACTTATCCGATCTCTCCACCACTTTCAGTTTGCGTTCCGCCTCAATCAACGTGCGTTCGGCGCGTTTGAGAGTGTCCGAAACCCCTTGGGGGGATATCGAGTGTATATCGGCTATTTCCCCGAGCGACATATCGCGATTGTAGTACATATCCACAAGTTCGCGCTGATAATCGGTGAGCAAAGCCCCGTAATAGTCGTTATATAATCCGATATACAGTTTATCCTTCTTTTCCATAGCCATCAAGTAAAAATACTTGTTAAAGCATTTTTCATTTATATTATACACACGGAATATATGCCTGTCAACGATTTTGCAAAGGTTTTGCGTGAAATCAAATACAATCGCGTGCGACCGCACGCATAACTGCAAACTCGAATTTAAAAACGTTATTTAGGTTTATTGACGAACTCTATCTCAAGTTTTTCCTCCGCAGTGAGCGTATCCAACGAAACCGCTATCTTGTAGCGGTAAAGCATCATAAAAGTGCCGATCTCTTTGCCTATCTTGTATTCGGAGGTCAACAGCACCTTGACGAAAGACGTATTCGCTTCAAATCTCGCTTCTTCGTCCACCTAACAAGTTGCTCAACATTGTCGGTATTACGGCTTTTTACTCGAATATGGAATCTATAAAAGTACGCGCGTCGAAAGGCGCAAGGTCGTCTATCTTTTCGCCTACTCCCACGAATATGACGGGCAGTTCGCGCTCCGCGGAGATGGCGAACACAACTCCGCCCTTGGCGGTTCCGTCCATTTTATTCAATATTATGCCGTCTACGTCTATTATCTCATCGAACGCTTCCACCTGAGAAAGCGCGTTTTGTCCCGTAGTGGCGTCCAGCACGATATATGTGCGGTAATCGGCTTCGGGACACTCCCTTTCCACAACCTTATTTATCTTGGAAAGTTCGTTCATCAGATTCTTCTTGTTCTGCAGCCTGCCGGCAGTGTCTATAAGTACCACGTCCGTGCCCTTTGCTTTTGCCGATGAGAGCGCGTCGAATACCACCGCCGCGGGGTCAGAGCCTTCCTCATGCTTGATAAGGCGCACTCCGGCGCGCTGTGCCCACACTTCCAGCTGCTCTCCCGCAGCCGCTCTGAATGTGTCGGCAGCCGCCATAACAACGCTTTTTCCGTTATCCTTAAAGTATTTCGCCAACTTTCCGATCGCGGTAGTCTTGCCCACGCCGTTCACGCCCGCAACAAGTATTATCAAGGGGTACTCGTACGGAGCAACCTCGTAATCTATACTCTCGACCATTATGTCTTTCAGCAGTTCGCGCGCGTCGTCCGCCTTGGCTATGCGCCTTTCAAAACATTCGTCCTTAAAGCGCTCCAATATCTGTTCGGCGGCTTCCACTCCCAAATCCGAAGAGATGAGCACGCTTTCCAATTCGTCGAAAAATTCGTCGTCAAGCGCCCTGCCCGTAAACAGCGAATAAAACTTTTTTGCTATGGCTTCTTTTGTCTTTTTCAGACCTTGTGCAAGTTTACCGAATATTCCCATTTATCCACCTCATTCGGAAGAGCTGTGTTTAACAGCTTCTTTCAGCGATACGGACACGACGTCGGAAACGCCCAACTCCTGCATTGTCACGCCGTAAAGCATATCCGCCTGCTCCATTGTAGGCTTGCGGTGCGTTATAACTATAAATTGTGTGCTGTCGGAAAATCTCTTCAAGTAGCGCGCGAACAGATCCACGTTGCTCTCGTCCAAAGCCGCATCTATTTCGTCCAAAATGCAGAACGGCATGGGGCGCAGGCGCAAAATGGCAAACAATATACATATCGCGGTAAAAGCCTGCTCTCCGCCCGAAAGCTGTGAAAGGTTGCGCAAATTCTTGCCCGGAGGCTCCGCATATATCTCAATGCCCGCTTCCAACGGATCTTCCGCGCTGTCCAAATCCACTTCAAGCCTTCCCGTACCGCCGCCGAACATCTCTGAGAAAATGGTCTGGAAGTTGGAATTTATCTTCTTGAACTCCCTGTCAAACCTCTCGCTCATCTCCTTGCTGAGCGTGGCGATTATCTCCAAAATATCCGACTGCGCCTTGCGCATATCGTCGCGCTGTGCGGCAAGTTCGTCATGCCTGCCCTGCACTTCTTTATACATATCGATGGATTCAAGACTCACCGGTCCAAGTTTGGACATTGCGCGCCTTAATTTTGTTATCTCTCCCACTGCTTTTTCGTGATCGAAATCGGCACGACGGAAGCGCACTGCGCCCGCATAATCCAACTCGTATTCCTCAGCGATATGCACGCGCATCTCTTCGGCGTCTTCGTCTATCTTCTGCATCTTCGCTTCCTGCCTGACCTTTTCCTCATTTGCGGAAATAAGGCTCTTGGTCAAGCCGTCCTTATGCACAAGCAGCGCCGCGATATCCTCATCCAATTTGGCTTTATATTCGTCCAGCTTGGATATCTTGTCCTTTATCTCCGTCTGGCGCTTTCTGTCCTCCGCGCTCACAACGGCGTTATCTATATCCGATTCCGTCTGTTTTATCTTGTCTTCCGTATCCGAAAGCGCCCTTCTTATGGCAGAATGCTCTTCTTTGAGCGCCGCTATCTCGCCCTCAAGTCTGGTTATGGCTTCGGAGTGGGTGTTGACGGCGTTTTCCAAGTTATTCAGTTCCACGCGGAGTTCCGTGAGCTGGGCGGAAAGCTGTTTGCTGCGTTCGCGCATTTTGGCATAGCCCGCTCTGCGTTCTTTTTCCGCCGCGTCATCGTGTTCGGGCATCTCTTTACCCGTATCCACGCTTTCCAAAGCGCTGTTGATAAGGCTTATCCTGCTTCTGATATTTTCGCGCGCCTGCGTTTTTGCGGTCAAGGAAGCGGAAAGCTCGTCGCACTTCCCGGCGGCTTTTTCCAACTTCTGCGTGGCTGTGGCAAGATCCACCTCCGCATTGCGAAAATCTTCGTCAAACACTTTGAGCTGTTCTTGAAGTTCGTCCGCTTCTTCCTGCGCTGCTTTATATGCGGAAACGGCTTTTTCGTGTTCGCGCTTCAGCTTTTCAGCGTTGTCCCTGTATTCCTGCAAAGTGCGCTCGTGTCCGAACACGTTCGCCATGGCAGATCTGTTCATAGATCCGCCGCTTATAGCGCCCGTAGTGTTCAGCATTTCGCCTTCAAGAGTGACAATGCGCACCCCGTAAGAATATCTGCGGGCGGCGGCTATCGCGTCGTCCATATTATCGAACACCACGGTGCTGCCCAACAGACCGCTGACAATACTGTCGTACTTTTTATCGAAAGAAACCAGCTTGGAAGCCTCTCCCAAGCAGCCTCTTTCCCGCAAAATGCCCGCATAACGCGCGTCCAAATCCCTTCTTTTGTAGCTGGTTAGCGGCAAGAAAGTTACTGAAGCAAGCCCGTTTGTTTTCAAATATCTTATCAGATACTTGGCGTCCTCTTCGTTTTCCGTGACCACGTTTTGCACGGATCCGCCCAAAGCCACCGTCATGGCGGTTTCATACTTGGCGGGAACTTTGATTATATCCGCCACCACGCCCTCTATGTGCGAAGCAAGCTCATCGTTGTGTTTTGCCGCCATCATAAGGCGCTTTACCGAATCGCGGAAATTGGAGTAATCCCTGCTGTAATCGGCAAGCAATTTTATTCTGGACTCCAAACCGCTCAAGTTCGCCTGGATGTCAACCGCCGCCGTGCGGTATTTTTCCGCCTTTGCGTTGGCTTCACGCAGAGAAAACATTATTTCATTGCGGGAAGAAGCAAGTCTGTCGCGCTGTTTTGTCAGCTTTTGCACGTTGCTCTCCAATGCCAGCCTGCTCTCTTCCGCCTGCTTCAGCTCGCCTTTTATATCCGTCATCTCATCGCTGAGTTCGTCCTCGCGCTCCGTGAGCGTGTCGCGTTCGGCGGTGAGTTTTCCGTAATTCTCCTTTATATCGGCAATGCTCGCCATGGTTTTGAGCAACTCGTCATTGCGGCTTTCCATTTCGCGCTCGCCTTCCGTCAGCTTTGCAAGCAGTTCTTCGTATTCCTTATCCAACTCGTCGTGCTCCGCCTGCACTTCGGCTTTTTCTTCCTTAGCCATATTAAGCTGCGAAACATGATAAGTATGCTGCTGATCCTTGCTTTCTATCTCGTCTTCTATGGTCACAAGGCGACTTTCCGCTTCCTTTCTGTTGGAAGTCAAATGCGCCATACGTTCGGACAGCGTGTTGCCCTCGCCGCGCTTGCTCTCCGCCGCAACAGCAAGTTCTGTAAGTTCGTCGCGCAGACGGGAAATATACACGTCCGTGTTATTCCTGTCCATAGTCATACGCGAATACTTTTTATCCGCTTCTTCCTGCTCCGTGGTCAAGCTTTCCAACTGTGCGGATATGGAATCAAGTTCCGCCTGCACCTGCGCTTTTTGATCGGCATTATGTTCGTATCCGTATACGAATTCGTTTATCTCCAAATCGCGCAATTCGTCGCGCAGCTGCAAAAATTTCCTTGCGTCGGCGCTCTGCCTTTCCAAAGGTTCCAGCTGACGGTCAAGTTCCTGCAATACTGACTCTATCCTCTGCAAGTTATTCTCCGTCTGTTCAAGCTTGGACTGTGCCTCCTTCTTACGCTTTTTATGCGTGGAAATACCTGCTGCGTCTTCAAAAATAGCCCTTCTGTCCACGGGTTTTGCATTGATTATCTCCGAAACTCTGCCCTGACCGATAATGCTGTAACCTTCCTTACCCAAACCCGTATTGCGGATTATTTCTTGAATATCCCTCAAACGGCATTGCGTATCGTTTATGTAATACTCGCTTTCGCCCGAGCGGAACAGCTTACGCGTTATCTTGACTTCATCGAAAGCAAGTGTGGGAAAAAGTTTGTCCTTATTGTCAAAATAAAGAGATACTTCCGCAAACGACATAGACTTTCTCATCTTTGTGCCGTTGAAGATGACGTCCTGCATACTCTTTCCGCGCAAAGCCTTGGCGCTCTGCTCGCCGAGCACCCAGCGCACCGCGTCCGCAACATTGCTCTTGCCGCATCCGTTGGGTCCGACGATACCCGTAATACCGTCGTTTATTTCAATTTTTTTACGGTCCGCAAAGGACTTGAAACCGAAAACCTCTATTTTCTTAAAATTCAAAATCGGTTGCTCCTAAATATATTATAATTATTATAACAATATAAGCGGCCCCAACGCAAGCGTTTGCGGGTACAAACAGTTCCGGCGCGGCGCGAATTTTATCGAATAAACCTTTTTCCCGAAAAAATAAAGGACGCCGAATTTACCGACGTCCGTTATATCGCGCTCCTTATTTTCTCGCGCCTTTGAGCGAATTTATCGCATTACGCGCGCAGTCGCGCTCCGCAAGTTTTTTTGAAGTTCCCCTGCCTGCGGAAATACGTTTTCCGTTTACTAAAAGTTCCACTTCCACCTCATCTTCTCCCGAGCAGATAACGTTGTATTCGTATTGAGGGAAAAGTTCGTTCACTTCGCTCTTATAATCCCGTATATCAGGGTGCGAAGCTATAGCGTCGCCCACCGTTTTCAGCACGAAATCACGCGCCACGCCCAATCCTCCGTCCACGCACAGCGCGCCTATCACGGATTCGTACACATCGCACACGCGTTTTTCGTTGAACGGAATATTGGGTGCGCAATCGGAACATTTTTGCAATTCTAGGGCGGCTTTCAATCGGGCAATGGGCTGTTTTGACACCACCGCTTTGCGCATATTGGTCAGCTCTCCCGCGTCGCTTTCGGGATAAAGCGAATAAAGTCTTTCCGAAACCACCGCGCCCAAAATGCTGTCCCCCAAAAACTCCAAGCGGTCATAGTTCTCCGCTCCTGTATAAGACGTCATCGACGGGTGTGTGAGCGCGGCTTTTATCACCGACTTGTCGACAAACTTATAACCGGTTATCTCTTCCGCCCTTTCTATGTTCATCTGTATTTCAATCCCTGCTCGATCTTTTCGGGTACGCCTGCTTTTGCCATTCCGTGAGCCTTAATGACGGCGTTCATAAACGCCCGGGCTTTGCCCGAGCCGTGCGTTTTGACCAAAACTTTTTTCATTCCCAGGAAAACGGCTCCGCCCACATCGTCGCTGCTCATCTTATTCTTTACTTTTTTGAGCACGGGTTTTAAGAGAACGTATCCCAGCTTGGCACGCAGACCGCCCTGCATGATCCCATCTTTGATAAGTCCGAACAGCACGCTGCCCATACCTTCGCTGGCTTTAATGCCTATATTACCGTTGAAGCCGTCCGCAACTATGACGTCTACGGCGCCCGTGAGCAAATCGCGGCACTCTATATTTCCCACAAAATTTATACCGTTTATACCGGTAAGCAACCTGTGTGCCGTCCGCGTCTGTTCGTTGCCCTTTTCAGGCTCAGCGCCGTTATTCAAAAGCCCCACCGTGGGGGAAGTTATATTGAACATTTCGCGCATATATACGCTGCCCATAACGGCAAATTCGCCCAACTGTTCGGGACGGCAGTCTATATTGGCGCCGCCGTCGGCAAGAATTGTGTATGTTCCTTTCGCGTTGGGCAGAACGGGACAGAGCGCGGCGCGCGTGACCCCTTCGGAAATTCCCAAAATAATGCTGCCGCCCACCAAAAGAGCGCCCGTATTTGCGGAAGAAACCATGCCGTCCGCCCTGCCTTCACTTAAAAGTTTAAGTCCCACTATAGTGGAAGAGTCCTTCTTGCGCATAACGGCTTTTGAGGGGGAATCCGAATTGGTTATCACTTCGGTAGCTCCCGCAACCTCCAGCCTGCCCTTGTCGAACTTGTAATTTTGAAGCAGCGCGTTCAGCTCATCCTCATATCCCGTGAGGATAACGGTGAGTTCGGGACGTTTGTCAAGCGCGGCAACGGCGCCGGCAACGGCTTCCGCGGGGCAGTAATCGCCCCCGTAACAGTCAATGATTATTCTCATAAATTCACCTTAAAGAAAAGACCGCGCACGCAAGTGCACGGTCATATTCGCATGATAATATACTGCCGAAAGCAGATTAGTCAGCCTTCTTTTCGACTTTGCTGACAACTTCCTCGTTGTCGTAGTATCCGCAGTTGCCGCACACTTGATGGGGCTTTTTAAGTTCATGACAATGAGGGCACTCCACAAGATTGGGCTTGCTCAACTTCCAATTTGCCGCCCTGGAACGCTTTCTGGCCTTAGATGTTTTTCCCTTGGGTACTGCCATTTTCGTACACCTCCTATGCTTATAATCGGGTTTGCCTTGCTATTATATAAGATTTTACGCGCGTTGTCAAACATTTTGCGCGCATTTATTATATAAATACGGGCAATTATTTACCAAACGCCACGTCGCGCGCGTCGCGTGCGATAACTATCTCTTCATTGGTGGGAACTATGAGCATTTTCACCTTAGATCCCTTCTTGCTGATTTCGGCTATTTCGCCGCGGGGTGCCGCTTTTGACGCCTGAGGATCGAATTCCGCACCCAAAAATTCCATATCTTTGCACACGTCGTTGCGCGCGTCTGCGGAGTTCTCTCCGATGCCGCCGGTAAATATGATGGCGTCAAGTCCGTTCATCGCGGCGGCGTAAGCGCCTATTATCTTCCTTATCTGATAGCCGAAAACATCCATCGCCAGGCGGGCCTTTTCATCCCCCTCCGCTATCAGGCGGTATATGTCCCTGCAATCGGAATATCCGCAATAACCGACAAAACCGCACTTTTTATTCAGATAGTAAAGCGTTTCATCCACATTCATACCGCGCTTTTTACCCAAATAATCCACGATAAAGGGATCCACGCTGCCGCTTCTGGTGCCCATCAGCATTCCCGCCAAAGGCGTCATACCCATAGAAGTATCCACGCACTTTCCGTCCTTTACTGCGGTTATGGAAGAGCCGTTGCCCAAATGGCAGGTGATTATCTTGCCTGCGGGCAAGCCGCGGGAAGTGAGATATTCTATAGCCTTCGCGCTCACATAGCGGTGGGAAGCGCCGTGGAATCCGTACTTGCGCACGTGATATTTTTCATAATCTTCATAAGCCACGCCGTACATATACGCCTGCGGAGGCATTGTGGAGTGGAAATAAGTATCAAACACGCCTACGTTGGGCACGCCGGGCATCACCTTCATACAAGAGCGCACGCAGCTGACGTTGGCGGGCATATGCAAAGGCGCAAGATCCCTGTCCGCATAAAGGCTGTCCAGCTTGGCTTCATCCAAAAGGCAAGGCTCGCTGCCGCCCGTGCCCGAATGTACGAACCTGTGCCCTACCGCGGCGATTTCGTCGACGGAACTTATCACTCCGTACTTTTCATCCGTAAGAAGCTGCATCAACTGATTGAACGCCTCCGTGTGATCGGCAAGTTCAACGCGCTTTTTTATCTCCCCGTGGACGCCTTCGTGCTTTATGTTTTCCGAAGTAAATCCGCTCAAACCTATGCGTTCAATGCCGCCCTTGCACAACACGGATTCGTCCGTCATCTCTATGAGCTGATACTTCAAAGAAGAACTGCCCGCATTAACAGTCAAAATTTTCATTATCGCTTATCCCCTTTATTTATCGTTTTGCTGAGCCTGAACGGCGGTGATAGCCACAACTGACACTATATCGTCCACGCTGCATCCGCGGGAGAGGTCGTTGACGGGCTTTGCAAATCCCTGGCAGATAGGACCTATCGCCTCCGCTCCGGAGAAGCGCTGAACAAGCTTATAGCCTATATTACCCGCTTCCAAGGACGGGAAGATAAGCACGTTTGCGTTTCCGGCAACGGGTGAATCGGGAGCCTTCAAGCGCGCCACGGAGGGAATTATCGCCGCGTCAACCTGCAACTCTCCGTCTATGAGCAGTTCGGGGTGAGCGTACTTGACGAAATTGGTAGCCGCAACCACCTTGTCCACTTCTTCGTGCTTTGCGCTGCCCTTTGTGGAGAATGAAAGCATTGCTATTCTGGGCTCTATCCCCGCCATAAGTTTTGCCGTTTGAGCGGACGCCACAGCAATATCGGCAAGCTGCTGAGCCGTGGGTGCGATGTTCACCGCGCTGTCACCGAACACCATTACGTGCCTGTCCTTCATATGCGTTTCGTCCAGACACATCAAAAAGCAACTGCTCACCGTTCTGATACCGGGAGCCGTCTTTATTATCTGCAAGCCCGCTCTGAGCACGTTGCCCGTAGCGTTTATAGCGCCGGCGACCATGCCGTCCGCTACGCCCTTTCTCACCATCATAGCTCCGTAGAAGAGCGGATTTTTCATGGTAAGACGCGCCTGTTCCAAAGTCATGCCCTTGGATTTGCGCAATTCGTAATATTCGTTGATATACTCCTCGTTATCTCCGGCAAGAGGATTGACTATGGTGATGTTCTTGCTCTTGAAGTTGGGATACATATCCTTTATCTTGCTTTCGTCCCCCAAAAGGATGAGTTTTGCTATGCCTTTAGCCGCAATGACCTGCGAAGCCGCTACGGTGCGGGGTTCTTCACCTTCCGCCAAAACTATGGTCTTGACGTTGCGCTGCGCCTTGGCAACAATGTCTTCGATTACCTTACTCACTTTGTGCCTCCGAAATCGCTTTATTTTATCGAGAGATAATGCTATACTAATTATATAACATCGGAAAAATATTTGCAAAAGGATTTGGGACAAATAATTGAAAATTGCGGCGGTAATATGCGAATTTAATCCCTTTCACAACGGGCACGTTCACCTTTTGAACACGATCAAGGCGGCGGGCGATAAACAGATAGTGTGCGTGATGAGCGGAAACGTTACCCAGCGCGGTAAACTTGCCTGTGCGGACAAGTACACGCGCGCAGAGCACGCCGTAAAAGGCGGCGCGGATATGGTGGTGGAACTGCCAGCGGAATTTGCGTGCGCCCCCGCGGAGATATTTGCGCTTGGCGGAGTGAAAACCGCACGCCTGTGCGGCGCGGAAGAGCTTTGGTTCGGCAGCGAATGCGGCGATATGGCGCTATTGAAAGAGGCGGCGCAGCTGACTTCTCCGCATAATCTCCCCTACCAAAAACGCGTAAAAGAGATATTGGAAGAAGGCGTATCCTATCCCGTGGCGATGCAGCGCGCGGCGCGCGAATTTGCGGACGAAAAAGTGGCGGAAGTTTTGGCTTCTCCCAATAATATGCTGGGCGTGGAATATGTGCGTGCGGCGGAGCGGCTGGGGTGTAATATGCAGCTGTTCACCATACCCAGGCTTTGCTCTTCCCACCAAAGCGAAACTCTTGAAGGCGGCATATCCTCCTCCAAATCAATTCGCCGCGCCTGCGCGGAAGGAGCGATAGACAGTGCGGCGCAAGCAGTCCCCGACTTCGTCTTTCCCGTGCTTTCCAATAAGGATACTTCCGCGGGCTTTATCTCTGTTTTGAAAAAGACGATACTCACCTGCGATTTGAAAAATATCTTTGATATGGGTGAAGGTTTGGATAACAAGATAGTCAAACTTGCGCTTGACGCTTCGTCACAGGACGAACTTGCGCTGTCCGTGAAATCAAAGCGCTACACTTTTGCCAGAATAAACCGTCTGCTTATGAATATAGCGCTCAACAACACGTTTACCTCCGCACGCTTGAAGGAGTGCGTTATAAGTTACATAAACGTGCTTGCGGTAAAACGCGGCTCGCGCCACCTGCTGCGCACGCTTGCACGCCCCGCCGTCACCCGTCCGCGCGACAGAGCGCGCCTGAACGCTCCGCCCTGCCTTACGGATAACGCGGATCTTCTGTTCAAATGCTGCGGGTATAATTATGACGATAAAATGCGCCTTATATGATTATAAGCGCGGTTTTATACAAAAACGGGAAGGCTTGCTCCTTCCCGTTTTCATCGCTTTTATGTGTTTGAATTGTCTTCCGTATCCTGTTCTTTTGGCGCGGCTTCCGCGTTTGAAGCGCTTTTTCTTTTCTTTCTGTGTTTGGTCCTGTGGTCCAAAATAACGCAGACAACGACTCCCGCCACCACCACGGCAAGCAAGATGAACAGATAATAGGGATTGAACGGTGCCGTTACCTTTGAAGGGTCGAATTGCCCTGCGGAATAAGCCAAAGCGTCAATGTTTATCGTATCCCCGTCCTTTGATTCCACCCTGATGGTGTGTTCCCCCACCTCGTCCAATTTGGCATAGAAGACCACCGTCTGATAGGAGTAATTTTCCGACGTCATGGAAATTTCCGAATATTTTTTGCCATCGATATATATCACCGCATTGCCGTATATGGGCGCGGTGGTAGCCATAACAGCCACTTCGTCACCGTAAAAATTATACTCCGCATAGGCGTTTTTGCCGGTGTTCTGCGCCACGCTTCCGTTTACGCTCACTCCGCCCGTCATACGCGACCAATTGCCCTCATACCATATATCTCCGCTGGTGTGGGGCACGAACGTGCAGTTGTCTATCGTATTGCCGGCCTCTATCTCCCTTATGCTCAAACTTCCGCTGCCCTTGAATGTCAGCTTTATCGCGGAAAACTCTCCGTCTGCGCTCAATTCCGCATTGCCCGTAAGCCCTTCGCGCAGACATATCCACTCCTCTCCTTTCACTTCAACGGAGTAACTTACGCCCTGCGTATCCGCATATATTCTGATATAGTCGAGCTGCGTATTTTTAAATTCAAGGGTATAACTGCCTTCGGACGATGTTTGCAGCTTATATATGCCGGACATACTCAAATCTCCGTCCAGCACGGCTCCGTGCTCACCCGAAACGACGGACGCGTCCCCGCCGACAGTCCCCATCCAATCGGAAGCGGGAACTTTCATATAGAGCGTGTCGGGATATGCCAGCCCCTGCAGGGACAGGCTCGGGGAGATATATTCCATCTGCTGACTTTTCGACGTGTCGGGGAATGACATATATTCCGAACCCACCTGCTCGTAGTCCGCCCCGTCTTTTGAAACGTACAGCTTCAAGCCGTTGGATATGCCCGGCTGTAAAAGATATATATCAAAGCGGTAAACATACCCCGCCTTTAATTCCTCCGTATGGCTGAGCAGTCCCAGCTGCTGAACGGGCACGTAATTTTGGAACATCGTGAACTCGTAATCGCCTACGCCGAAGTCCACGCGGTAATAGCAAAAACCCGTATCGGAGTTTATAATGCTGAACTTATACACGCCGTCTTCTTCCACTTCGAAATTAAAAGACGTAACGGAAAACGTGTAAGAATTGCTATCTATATCTTCCCCGTCGTAAGCGTCGTAGCCACAGTCGGCAATACCCAGAGAGCGCGTATATTCGGGCGTATAGTCGGAATAAATATCCACCGCATTGTCAAACGCCTGCTGCGTTATAGCTCCGTTTTCCGTATCCAAAGGCAGGGACGTATACATACTGTACGCCGCCGCATTCACATTCAGACTGATATCTCCGTACGAGATATATTCTTCACTTTTACCGTCCGCTTCCACCACAACTTTTAGCGTGTAAGCGTCGCGCACGTTTTCCGAAAGCGCGGTATAATAATAACCGTCGTCCCTCTTTTCCCAGCCGTTGCTGCCCTGTACGGAAACTTCCGTCACCTTTCCGCCGTATACCAGCGTTTTTTCCGCAAAATCCACAAAATGCGTGTCACCTGCATAGACCTTGTATCCGTTCTGCTCGTTCTCATCCGTCACGCAGCGCGTGTAATAATTGAATACGGGGCGATATGCGGGCAAGTCTTTCACCTCTTGCAATATATCTGCGGATATGCTCTCTCCCAACTGCTCGCTTACAAAGTCACTTGCGTTCACGCCGAACGCCTCTTTCGCCGCTTTGACAATATCGTCCGCGCTCGCGCTTGAAAGCATATCTATGAACGTTATGCTAGACTTTGTGCCTCCCGAATGCATAAGACACAGCGCCGTATCCGCAAGTTTGTCATTGCTCTTCCCGGATATTATCCGCTCAAGCACGGCGTATCCGTTGGAAAAATAAAGCCTGTCGCGCTCCGCCGCATTCTCATCGTAGATGACAAAGGAATCTTTCAAAAGCATATATGCGTTGTAAGCGGCAAGTCTGCCCGAGAGCGGCTCTCTGTCTTTCGCCAAAACTTCGCCCGTTTTTTCAAGCAAGTCAAGTCCTGCGGAAGTGGTGCCCAATGAAGAGCGCGAAAGCAGTTCTTTCGCCTCTAAGACCGAATAAGAAATATCCGTTTCTTTATTGCTTGATGACGTAAAGTATATTTTCAGCGGCTGAGTGTTGCCGTCCGTGCGGGTGGCGGAAAGCGCTTGCGCCGTCGCGCCCACGGCGGAGCGCCACCATTCCATTGCTTCTTTAAGTCCGCTTATACCATTCAACTTTGAAGCGGGGATATAAAAGCGCGCGTTGCCGCAATCAAGCGGCACAAGCATATCCCCGTATGCGGAAAGGTCGCCCAAATCGTCAGAAGAGTCCAGCCCGTAACGGTAAAAAGGCGCCGGCATGGCTCCGCTGAAATAAACCTCCGCGGGGGAAAGCTGTTCACTCACTCCCGCTTCCCCTATAAAATACAGCAAAATGCCGCCCTTTACGGAAGTCAAAGTGTTGTTCTGCCTTACCAACTCCGACTGTTCCATGAGCGTTCCGTCCGCGCTTAAAACGGCAACATAAGATTTATGCGTTGTAACCGAAGAAGGAATAGTTATCGTCACGCTCTCCCCCGCCGGCAGATAAAGTCCCGTTATATGCGAACCGGAAATGCGGTTGTCTATGACAAGTTTTTTATCTACGCGCGGCATATCCTTGAATTCCGACGCGTCTATAGGTGCGGCATACGAAGAGATATAAGACATTCCGTCGCCGTAGAATTCCTCCACCACGTCCGAATATCCCGATTCAAGCTCCGTACTCGAACATGCAGTCAAAATGAGCGCGCTGACAAGCACGAGGAGCAGACATATCGTTATCGCCGCTTTCTTTCCCATATTGGTTATTATAACATAAATGCGCGTAAATAACAATACAATAAAATACTGTTGTTTACAAACATTTATCCGTGCGCTATAATATAGATATGAAGACTATCTTGCATTGCGACGCAAACAACTTTTACGCGTCCGTGGAATGTATGGAGCGACGGGATCTGCAAGGCGTGCCCGTAGCGGTATGCGGCGATCCGCAAAAACGGCACGGAATTATCCTTGCCAAAAACGACCTTGCCAAAAAAGCGGGAGTCAAGACAGCCGAAACCATTCGCTCCGCACTCAATAAATGCCCCGAATTAAAACTCGTGGAGCCGCACTTTGAAAAATACGTTGCGGTTTCAGACAGCATTTTCGATATTTATAATCAGTACACGGACTTGGTGGAACCGTTCGGCATAGACGAAGGCTGGCTGGACGTTACCCCGTCCGTAAAGCTGTTCGGGGACGGAGTGAAGATAGCCGACGCTCTGCGCGAACGCATTAAAAAGGAAATAGGTCTGACCATCTCCGTGGGCGTATCCTTTACCAAGATATTTGCAAAACTTGGCTCGGATATGAAAAAGCCGGACGCCACCACCGTCATATCCAAAGACAATTTCAGGCAGCTTATCTGGCCTCTTCCCGCAAGCGAAATGCTTATGGTGGGCGGGCGCACATATGCCGCCCTGCTCTCTTACGGAATACGCACGATAGGCGACTTAGCCAATGCGGATAAAACTCTGCTTGCGAAAAAATTCGGCGTAAACGGAGAAAAGCTCATCTCATACGCGCGCGGCGAAGAGGGAGAGGACGTGCGCGAATATTGCAACGGGCGCGTACATAAGAGCATAGGGCATTCCACCACCATGCCAAAGGATGTGACTTCGCGCGAAGAATGCGCGGCGGTCATATTCGCCCTTTCGGAAATGGTTGCGGCGCGCCTGAGAAAGGCGCACTCCAAAGCTTCCGGCGTATCCGTTTCTCTTAGGTATAACGACCTCACCCACCGCTCCCGCCAATGCATCATCTCCCCCGCCACAGATTCCGCGGGACGCATCGCGGAAGAAGCCACCGCCCTTTTGGACACTTTTTACCGCGAAGGGCGCGACAAACCGCTGCGCGGGCTTGGCGTTTCCGTATTCGATTTGAACGAAGAAGGCGGCGCCGTGCAAGAGAGCTTATTTGATATGCACCGTGAGAAAGAGGACGAACCTTCCGGGCTTACCCGCTCAATAGACGCCATACGTTCAAAATACGGATTCGACTCCATAAGGAGCGCGACTTTGATAAAAAACCTTTGCATTTGCGACGATTTGGACGGCGACAAAGACTTTTTGCCCTTCAATAAAAACGCGAAGAGATAAATCCGTCAAAAAGAACTTGCATATTGCCGCTTCTTAAACAAGGCGGATATAAACCCGATAAAATCATATACATTAAGGCGGCTTGCGCCGCCTTGTTTTTAATTTTCTTATGTACTAACCGACCTTAGCGCATATCACAGCTTTTTAGCCATATCTTTCAGATAAGGAGCCAGCCTGGGGGCAATGGTCTTGTCGCGCAGCGCATATTCTATCGTGGCGCGCACAAATCCGAACTTATCGCCCACGTCGTAGCGCTCCCCTTCCATATCGTAAGCGTAAGCGCCCGAAGTTTTTGCGATTATCTCTATCGCGTCCGTAAGATACGTTTCACCGTTGTCATGCGGTTTGAGCGTTTTTATAACGTCGAATATTTCGGGCGTGAACACAAACCTGCCCATACTCGCAAGCAATGACGGAGCCGTTCCGAACGGCGGCTTTTCCACTATGCCGTTTATGCGGGTATATCTGCCCTTTACGGGACCGGGATCTATCATACCGTACTTGTCCGCGTCCTCCGGTTTCACCGTTTGACACCCCAAAATAGTGCAGCCGGTATTTTCGTATGCGTCTATAAGCTGTTTGAGTGCGGGACGGCTCCCCGGCACGTCATTTGTATACAT
Source organism: uncultured Clostridia bacterium (assembly GCA_944380395.1). Classification (GTDB taxonomy): domain Bacteria; phylum Bacillota; class Clostridia; order Christensenellales; family UBA3700; genus Alloclostridium. The sequence continues at coordinate 59,289 of CALWHM010000004.1, forward strand.
CAAATCGTCGCCGAACAGCACCGCAAACGGTTCACCGCCGATAAACGCCTCCGCTTCCAGCACTGCATTGGCAGAGCCGTTCATCTCCTTCTGCCTGATATAGTGCACGTGAGCCATATTGGCAATGTCCCTTATCTGCTGCAAATAATCGTGCTTACCCGTCTTTATAAGCAGCTGTTCCAACTCCACGGCAATGTCAAAGTGATCTTCTATGCACTTTTTGTTTTTACCCAAGATGATGAGTATTTCCTTGACGCCGCTGTTTACCGCCTCTTCCACCACATATTGCAAAGTGGGCGTATCCACAATGGGCAGCATCTCCTTGGGCAAAGCCTTTGTAGCAGGTAAAAACCTGGTGCCGAACCCCGCCGCCGGTATGACCGCTTTTCTGACCTGTGTCATATTCTCATTCTCCCTTATTTATCGTATCCGCCATAAACGCGGTATGGCGGATACTTTTTATACTTACATTATACTATATTCTTTCGGCGATTTCAATACCCGTTATGCACGCAATGCGGCTTCTTTCAGCACAAATTCGTCTATTTCGCTCTTATCGATTACTTTTGTGAAGCGCACGGGACGTTCGTCAAGTCCGCAAAGCGGTTCGGGTATCTCCGTAGCGGTGCTTTCGCTGAGTTCTTTCGCCGCCTTGTAAGGATCGTTCTCCCTCTTGTCTTCAACGGCTTCAAGCACGTCGGCGGGGAACTTGTAAGCGTTTGCCGTGGATACCACCACGCACACTCCGTCCTGTTCCTTTTCCTTATCGTATACGCCTGCCGCAACGGCGGTGTGAGGATCGATAAGATAGCCGTATTCGTCGAAATATTCCGCTATCGTGGCTTTTGTTTGATTTTCGTCACAGCAGCCGCACCCGAACAGCCCGCGTATTTTGGCAAGCTCTTCCCCGCTTATCGTGTATTCGCCCTCTTTTTTCAATTGCTCCATACGCTCGGCGGTCAGCTTGTCGTCCCTGCCCGAATACTCGAACAGCAGTCTTTCCAGATTGGAAGAGATTATAATGTCCATCGACGGGCTTATCGTCTCCACAAACTTGCGGTGAGTGTCATACTTTCCCGTTTGGAAAAAGTCCGTAAGCACGCGGTTGGAGTTGGACGCGCACACAAGTTTTGCAACGGGCACGCCCATACGCATTGCGTAATACGCCGCAAGTATATCTCCGAAGTTGCCGGTGGGCACCACAAACGTCACCTTTTCCTCCGCTTTTATCTCCTCCGCGTTTATCAAATCGCAATATGCGGACACGTAATAGGCTATCTGCGGAGCAAGTCTGCCCCAATTTATACTGTTTGCTGAAGAGAGTTTCCAGCCGTTTTCCGCAAGTTTTTCCGCCGCCGCGCTGCTGGTAAAAATGCGTTTTACCGCGGACTGCGCGTCATCGAAATTACCCTTTATTGCGCACACGCAAACATTATCGCCTTCCTGCGTTATCATCTGTCTGCGCTGCATATCGGAAACGCCTTCTGAAGGATAGAACACTATTATTCCCGTCCCTTCCACATCGCGGAAGCCTTCCATTGCCGCCTTGCCCGTATCGCCGGAAGTGGCGGTGAGAATAAGCGTCTTGCCGTTTTCTCCCAGTTTGCGTTTGGAAGCGGTCAGCAGATGTGGAAGCATGGTGAGCGCCATATCCTTGAACGCGCACGTGGGACCGTGCCACAGTTCCAAAAAGAACAATTTCTCATCCACTTTGACAAGCGGGCACGGGTCATCCCCGTAAAATCTGCCGTAGGCTTCTTTTGCAAAGCCCAAAAGCTCTTCATAGGTAAATTCGTCCAAATACAGCGAAAGCACGTATGCCGCCCTCTCCGTATAGTCCATCTGTTTCAGCTTTTGCCAATCGCCATCGGAAAGCACGGGGAACTTTTCGGGTACGTAAAGTCCGCCGTCGGGAGATATGCCCTCCACTATCGCCTGTGCGCCGGATACGACGCGGTTGATGTTTCTAGTGCTTATATATTTCATATTGCCCTCTCAATAATCTTCGCCCGTTGCGGCGTCTATGAGTTTTTTATGCAGTTTGGGATCGATGTGGCGCAATATCTCGTCCATCTCCTCATCGCCCATACAGGTATTTCTGCCCTTGGCGTAAAGGTCGTCGATATACTCCTTCATCTTGACAACTATCTCGTGCTTCTTGTCTATTTCGCGCTCTTTGGACAGCTTGTAGTAGCCGTTTATCCAATAAGCTATGCCCGCAAGTCCGCTGTGACTATCCACGGAAACAAGCGGCACCCTGTGCAAAAGTTTTTCCGTGTTGAAGATATTGTATATCTCCACGTCTTTGAGCAGACCGTCCGCGTGCACGCCGGCGCGGGTGGTGTTGAAGTTACGCCCCACAAACGGAGTGCGCGGAGGTATGGAATATCCCATCTCCTTTTCAAAGTAGTCGGCTATTTCCGTAATTGCGGATATATCCATTCCGTCTGTGGTGCCGCGCAGGGAAGCATATTCTATCACCATGGCTTCAAGGGGACAATTGCCGGTGCGCTCTCCTATTCCCAGCAGGGAGCAGTTTACGGAAGAACAGCCGTACAGCCAAGCCGTGGCGGAGTTTGTGACCACCTTGTAGAAGTCGTTATGCCCGTGCCATTCAAGCTGAGCGCTGGGAACTTGAGCATAATATTTCAAGCCCGCGATAATGCCGGGCACGGAACGCGGCAGCGTAACGCCGGGGTAGCTTATGCCGTACCCCAAAGTATCGCAAGCGCGTATTTTGACGGGTATGCCCGCTTCGCGCGACAGTTTCATCAGTTCTATGGCAAACGGCACCACAAAGCCGTAAAAATCGGCGCGCGTGATGTCCTCAAAATGACAGCGCGGCACTATGCCTTTGGAAAGCGCCTCCTTGACTATGCCAAGATATTGATCCGCAGCCTGGCGGCGGGTAAGGTGCATTTTTTTGAATATGTGATAGTCGGAACAGCTCACCAAAATGCCCGTTTCCTTTATTCCCATAGACTTTACAAGGTCAAAGTCCTTTTTGTTTGCCCTTATCCAGCTTGTGACTTCGGGAAACTCATATCCCAGCTTTTGGCATTCCTCCACAGCCTTGCGGTCCTTTTCCGTATAAAGGAAAAACTCCGCCTGCTTTATCATACCCTTTTTACCGCCCAGCTTATGCATAAGCTTGAACAGGTCTACTATCTGCTTTACCGTAAAAGGCGATGTGGATTGCTGTCCGTCACGGAATGTGGTATCCGTCATCCAGATCTCTTCGGGCATATCCATAGGCGTATTTCTGAAATTGAACGCCGTCTTGGGAATGCTGTCATAGTCGTATATCTCCCTGAACAAATTGGGTTCGCTTACGTCTTGCAGCGTGGGCGACCAGTTCATATCCGTCAATACGTTTCTGTGTGAGTCCATTCTGATCATACTTTCTTCCTCCGAATTAATTCTCGTTTTTAAGGCGGGCGCTCTGATCGGCTTCTCTCAAAGCTCCTATCATCTCGCCGATATCTCCGTCCAAAAATGCGTCCAGCGAATAAAGCGTCATGCCTATTCTGTGGTCCGTGACCCTGCCCTGCGGATAATTATAAGTTCTTATCCTCTCCGACCTGTCACCCGTGCCCACTTGCAGGCGCCTGTTTTCCGCATATTCGCTCTCCTGCAAACTGCGATAATGGTCGTACAGGCGCGCTTTGAGCACCTGCATTGCGCTTTCGCGGTTTTTTATCTGACTGCGCTCGTTCTGGCACTCCACCACTATTCCCGTGGGAATATGAGTGATACGCACGGCGGACTCCGTCTTATTTACGTGCTGACCGCCCGCGCCGCTGGAACGATAATAATCTATCTTCAAGTCTTTTTCGTTTATCTCCACATCCACGTCCTTGACTTCGGGAAGCACGGCTACCGTAACTGTGGAAGTGTGTATCCTGCCCTGCGATTCCGTCTGCGGAACGCGCTGAACGCGATGCACTCCGCTTTCGAATTTGAGCATGGAAAACGCGCCCTTGCCCGAAATCATAAATACGCTTTCCTTCACGCCGCCCAAATCCGTTTCGTTTATGCTGAGCTGTTCGCACTTCCAGCGCATACGCTCGGCAAAACGGGTATACATACGTTGAAGCACCGCACCGAACAAGCCCGCTTCTTCTCCGCCCGCTCCCGCTCTTATCTCTATGATAACGTTCTTATTGTCGTCAGGGTCGGCGGGAAGCAACAGCTTTTTAATGTCCGACTCCAACTGTATGCGCCTTTTTTCCAGCTCTTCAAGGTCGGCTCTGGCAAGTTCGCAAAGCTCTGCGTCCTCTCCGCCGTTCAAAATCTCCTTGCAGCCCTCTTCATCGGACAAAAGCTTTTTATACTCGTCGTACAGCCCCATCACTTCTTCATATTCGGAATGTTCTTTGGCGTACCTCTGCCACTGCTCTCTGTCTGAAATAACATCGGAATCGGAAAGCAGTCCGGTAAGCTCTTTATATCTTTTTTCTATCTCTTCCAGCTTTTCAATCATCTCTTGACTCCGCAAATTATCCTGTCTATTCCCTGCATATCCTTTTTTATCTCCACGTCAAAATCGGAAAGCATACCTTTGACCGCGTCCGCCTGATTTATCCCCACTTCCAGGAATATCCTGCCGCCGACAGTCAAATAACGCCCCGCGTTTTCCGCTATAACGCGATAAAAGTCCAGCCCGTCCTCCCCGCCGTCCAGCGCGGACTTGGGTTCGTAATCCTTGACTTCTCTGTCCAGCCCCTGTATGTCCGCGGTGGGAATATACGGCGGATTGCTTATTATCACATCGAACACGCCCTGAATGTTTTCAAACATATCCGAATGCACAAAAACTATCTTATCGCCCACGTTGTTTTTTTCCGCATTGGCGCGCGCCGTATCAAGCGCCGCTTCCGATATGTCAGAAGCCACTACCTGCGCGCCCGTCTTATCCGCCACAACTACCGCTATACAGCCGCTGCCCGTGCACAGATCCAGCACGCGCGAATTTTCGGAGATATGCTTGACCGCCTCGCAGACCAACTCCTCCGTTTCGGGACGGGGACAGAGCACGTTGCGGTTTATATCTATCTCATATCCGTAAAAATCGGCGTTGCCTATTATCTGCCAAAGCGGTTCTCCCGCCTGCCTGCGGCGCGCCATTTCATAAAGTTCTTCCGTTTTGGAATGGCGGATATATGTGATATGTTCCAACTCAGAACGCTTTTTACCCGTCACGTGGCATATCATCCAATCCACATCCGCCTTGTCTTCCACCATAGATTCCAGCTTCTTGCGCACATGCGTATAAAGTTCGTTGGTATCGAAAGTGAGTTCGGGCAGATTCGGATCCGCGTCCATAGCCATAACGGTGGTAAACGCGGCTATCGCCACTTCCACCATATCGTCGTCGGGTTCGCGCGTGGTCAGCTTTTGCATAAGTCTGCCGGGGAATTTGAGAGCGCGCACCAAGACGTTATCGAACTTTGCAAGAAATTTGAGCACTTCGTAACTCACGCCCATTATGGGGAGTAACAACAGCAGCCTCCATCCGAAGTCTGCAAGGAACTTTACTACGCCGTTGGGCGCCCAATCCGCGTCAAGTCCGCACACAAGCTCCAAATCGCACACGGACAGCACCAATACGCCTATCAGCATCACAAGCACCATAAACGTGGTGCCGCAGCGATCGTGATAAGTGCTCATCGTCTGCACGCTTTTTACTTCGAGCGGCAGTTCGTTTTCGTATGCGCTTATCGTCTTATGCTCCGCGCCGTGATACATATACGTGCGGCGCACGTCCTTCATAAGCGACGTAAGGAAGATGTACAGGACGAATATTACAAGCCTGATCACCCCTTCAAGGAAATTCAAACCGATATTCACGCCTATGCTTGTGCGCTGAGCCTGCGGAATAAGCTGTTCCACGCCGTTTCTGCACAAAAGGGGCAAAAACACGAACAGCGCCACCGCAAGCGCCACGCCCAGCAGGACGGACACGAACATGACCACGCTGTAAATATCCACCTTAAAGGTTTTGGCAAGCCATTTTTCGAACTTGGAAGGCTCCCCTTCCTCATCGCCGAACACTTCGCCGCTGCGCATAAGCGTTTTAATGCCCGTGACCATTGAGCCGAAAAAGCTGAGCACGCCGCGAATGACGGGGATACGATAGAGGACGCTTTTATCTTTTGTGGGCTTTACGTATCTGCTTTCAACGGCGATACCGCCCTCTTCAAGGCGCACGGCGGTTGCGACGCTGCGCTCTCCGCGCATCATCACTCCTTCTATGACTGCCTGTCCGCCTATCTTACTGCTTCTTTTCCTCATATTTTATACCCGCGCGCGATATATAAATTAACAAGCGTATCGCTACGCTTGTATTAAAAATAAAGTGCAAAGAAAGGCTCTTTGCACTTGTGCAAAAATTCCTACTTGTTGCGGTTGAAACGCTTGTTGAACTTCTCCACCCTGCCGCCGGTGTCCACAAGCTTTTGCTTGCCGGTGAAATAAGGATGGCACTTGTTGCAAACTTCCACTTTGATCACGTCGCCTTTTTTGGTGGTGCCGCATACGAATTTTGCTCCGCAAGCGCACTCAAACACCGCGTCATGATATTCAGGCTGTATATTCTCGTTCATATTATCACCTCTGAATCTTTATTGCGTAGTCAATTATACATACTTTCATAGGGCAAGTCAAGCATAAAAACGTTTAATTTTGAAAATTATGCCTCTTTGTCAAAAAAATAAAATTTTGCATACGCCTTGATATTTCCACCGATAAGTGCTATAATGGTGGTACGCGAAAAAGGAGCTTATATGAATTATTGGGTTTTCGACGGCGAAAGTAAAATAAGGGAAGTTGCGGAAGACGAAGCGTCCGAGGCAGGTTCCTGCAACGGCTGCGACTCTTCTTCCGCCAAGGTGAAGATAATCCGCGCGGGCATAGACAACGGCGATATTTATTCGTTTACGCGCGCCGGAAGCGAGGGCGTTATCCCTTCTTCTTCCGCTACGGCGCTTGTCAGCCACTGCCCTTCCGGGGAGTTCAAAAGCGGTCAGCGCGTTTTTCTCTCTTCATACAGCAAAACAAAATCGGATGTCCGTCCTATGGGTTATCTGCGCGATTACGCATGCGTACCCACGGACAACTTGTACGAACTGCCCGACGCCATTGCCGATAACGACGTGGTGTTTATCGACACGATCGCAAAAGCGTGCAACCTCATAGACAAGCTGGAAATAAAGCCCTCTCAAACGGTGATAATAAACGGCGTATCCGTGATAAATCTTATCATCGCGCAACTTTTGCGCTACCATCAGGCTCTGCCCATAATGATAGACAGTGACGACGACAAACTTGCCCTCGCGCAAGATTTGGGCGTGGACTTTATAATCAACAGTTCGCAGGAAAATGTGCCCTATATGGTTAAAAGCTTTACTTCGGGCAAAATGGCGAACGCTCTTGTGGTGGATTTGGATATTCTGACCGATATGGACGAGTTGCCCTACTGCCTTGCAATGGGCGGCAAGATAGCCTTGGTAAACGCAAACAGCGCGGTCAAGTGTTTCAAAATTGACTTTGTAAACGTTTTGAGCCGCGAGCTTTCCATATTCGGGATAAAGGACGGAGAAGGCAAAGTTTCAATGGCTATAAACCTTTTGGCGATGAACAAAGTAAAGGTGTCCCCTCTTATCGGGGAAGTGGTCGGCTTTGCTCAGGTGCCCGAACTTATGCAAAAGCAGGAAGGCAGGCTGTCTTCTTTGATGAACATAGTCAAGTGCAACTGCTGATCAAGTCCGCCGCCTGCCAAACGGTGCCGGCGCCCATTACCAACAGCACATCCCCCGCCGAAGTCTTGTTCAAAGCAAGCTCGGCGGCTTTTTTATAGTCGGGAGCATAACAAGCCCTAACTCTTCCGTCCGCCGCAATGCGCGAATAAAGGTCGTACCCGCTTCCGGACGGCTCGTATTTTTCCCTAGCCTTGTATGTGGGCAGTATGATAACTTCGTCTGCCGCGGAAAGCGCGTCTATGAACTCCTTCATAAGCGCTCTGGTCCTTGAAAAAGTGTGCGGCTCGAACATAGCCACCACCCGCTTTTTGCAATTTTGTCTTGCGGTGCTTATTGCGACTTCTATCTCCCCGGGATGATGGGCGTAATCATATATGACCTGCGCGCCGCGCGCGGTCTTCCCCTTGTAATCGAATCTGCCCTTGACTCCGTCAAACGCGCTCAAAGCGCTTGCGCATATATCGTCGCTTATCCCGCACTCGCTCGCCACCGCATATGCGGCAAGACAGTTTGCTATATTGTGCTTACCGGGTATTTTCGTTTCGACAAAGGCGCGCTTTATGCCGCATTTGACCAATGCAAATGAATATCCCCTGCCGTTAAAACGCACATCCTCGGGGTGAACGTCCGCGTCGCGCATATACCCGAAAGTGACGACCCTTTTGCCGTTTGTGTTAAGCGTCCGCTCCGTAGGAGAAAAACATACGACGCAGCCGTCCTTTGACGTATTTGAGATAAGGGCGTTATACGCCGCAACCATATCGTCCATATCTTTATAGCAGTCGGGGTGGTCGAACTGTAAATTCAAAACCGCCGTTACATATGGCGACAATGTGAGAAAACTGCGGTTGTATTCGCACGCTTCCGTAACAAACCACTCCCTGCCGCAGTTTACGAGTCCTCCGCCTCCCGAACGCGGAGCTCCGCCGATATGTCCCGTAAAAGACATTCCCGCACGCGAAAATATATCGCACAGCATTGCCGTCACCGTGGTCTTGCCGTGAGTGCCCGAAATTGCAATTGTCCTGTCGAACATCTTTGACAGCAGCCCTAGGAATGCTTTTCTTTCCAAAGTGGGGATATTTGCCGCACGGGCGGCGGAAAGCTGAGGGTGATAATACGGGACGGCTGCGGAATATACTACGGCGTCGCATTCCCTTATGACATCGGTATCCGACGGCGGCAGGATATGCACGCCGCACCTCTTCAAATCTTCAAGCACCGCCTCGGGAGAGTCGTCACTGCCCGAAACCGGCATCCCCTGCGCCGCGCACAGGCGCGCCAGAGAGCGCATACTCACCCCTCCGACTCCCACAAAATGAATATTTTTTATATTGTCCATATAATATTATATGCACGGATATTTATAACTGACCAACCGAAAAAAAATACAAAAGCCTCAAAACTTTCGTTTCAAGGCTTAAATCTTATTTTTCCGTCAGCGCTTTTTCAAGTCTTTTTTTCTTGTTCATATTGTATATGTTGAAATAGATATGCCTAACGGACGGATATATCTTGACGTACGCCTTTTCGTACAGTTCCCTGTACACGGCGGCGTTTTTGGGATCCGGCTCGAATATATCTTTCAGATGCACCATATTCTTTACCGCTTCTTCCCTGCCCTTGAACAGTCCGAGAGCGATAAAGCACGCCATAGAAGCGCCCAAGCCGCTGGTTTCAAAGGTCTGAACGCGATAGACCGGTCTGCCGAAAATATCGGCGGCGATGCGGCAAACGGCGTCACTTGAAGAGCCGCCGCCGGAAAGAGCAATGCTCTTGACCTTTATGCCCGCGCGGCGCTCCATATTCTCCAAACCCTCCAAAAGGGCGAAGTCTATGCCTTCTATTATGGCGCGGTACACGTGGTGACGGGTGTGCATATCGGAAAAGCCCATCATAGACCCTCTGGCTTCCGGAGTGGTGAGTCCCGGTCCCCAATAAGGCTGAATTAACAGCCCCTTGCTGCCCGGCGGTATCTGTTCCATATATTCGTCAAGGACTTTTTCCGCTATCACGCCGCGCTCTTTGGCTTCCAGCTGTTCGTGCAGCGCGAACTGTTCCCTGAACCAGCTGATCATCCAATATCCGCGGAATATCTGTATTTCGGGGTTGAATCTGTTGGGCGCCACCGCCGTATATGCGGGCATAAACGGAGTAGGCTCCACATATTTTTCCGTGGTTATCTGCACTGAAGCTGCCGTGCCGTACGATACGGAAGCCACCGTGCCGTCTATCGCGCCCACGCCGAACGTTTCGCACGCCTTATCCGCGCCCGACGCCACAACGGGAGTGCCCTCGGGAATGCCGCATTCCTCAGCAGCCCGCGCGGTTATGCCGCCTATTATGGTGCAAGGCTCAACCAAATCGCACATCTTATCCACTGGAGTGCCGAACACGGGGAAAGTAAGCCCCCTGGGACTCATCCAAGTTCTGTGGCGGTAATCGTAAGGAAATTTTGCCGCCTGACCCGCCTTGCTGTCCGCAAGTTTGCCGGTAAGCTTATAAGTGTAGAAAGCCGAAGGCATTACTATTTTAGCCGTTTTTTCCCAAACTTCAGGCTCATTCACACGCACCCAATTGGTATAGCAGGTGCGGCGCTGCACGTTTACGACTTCCTTCATTCCCGCTATGCCGTAAAGTATCCTGTTGAAAAGAGGGAGCTTGTCCGGACAGTCCACTTCGCGCTTGTCCAGCCAAAAAATGGCGTTCCTGCTAGGCTTTCCGTCCTTATCCAAAAACACGAGAGAGTTCCTTATGGAAGTTACGGATACGGCGGCTATGTCCTTCCACCTCTCCCCCAGCTTTTCCTTTGCCTGCAAGGAGACCTTGCACATATCTTTCCATATACTCTCGCAATCGGCTTCCGCGCGTTGATCCGCGTCCGATATATATAATTTGCCCGGCTGTTTTACTATAAGCACGGGCTCGCCTTTCGTATCGAAAACCAGGGCGCGCGTAGCTTGCGTGCCCACGTCGAATATTAAAGCAAGTTCGGTTCCTTTCATATTCACCCTTATTTATCTTTTTCGGTATGCCCCTGCGTCTTTCCGCGTCTTATGCAAAAAACCGCGTCGCAGACGACGGACATAACCGCAATACTTATTATCGCACCTGCAGCGACATCTGTCAAGTAATGATGCCCTCCCATAAGCCTGCCCAGCATAGTGCAGGCAATGAATACAAACGACAGTATGAAATATATCACTCTGTACACGGGTTCGTCATCATTCAAAGTAAGCAGAGGCGCAAAGAGCAGAATACCCATACAGCACGCCGCGTGTCCCGAAAAGAAGGACTCTCCGCCGAAATCAGACGGCGTATACCACGCGGTGAACGGAGCGCCTTCCGCCACTTCAAAAGGGCGCGCCCTGCCCCAAAGCATTTTTACGCCTTGCGTAAGCGCGGCTATCAACACTACGGCGATAATCACCGCTATCGCCCAATACTTTGCCCTTTCTATTTTTTCGCGCGGAACGCGCGGCAAAATTATCGTGAAGAATACAAACAGCGCAACTCCAGCCATGCCGCACATTGCAAGGGACATAAGGCTCTCTTCCGTTATCAAATCGAAGACGTCCTTGAACATAAACGCGGCGCATGCCGCTCCGCCCAAGCAAAACGCAACTTTTTTTATCGCATACCACGCCGTATCCGCGCGCTTTTTGTCTGCGGTTTTCGCCGAAACTTCTCCGTCTTTTGCCTCCGAATCAGGCTTTTTTACGGTGTAAAACGCTACGGCGCACGCCAAAGATCCCGCCAAAAACAGCGGCATTTTCCCAAGCGCTTCCGTGCTTAAGACGATAAAGCCCTCTCCCGTGTACAGTTTTTCCGCTATGAGTCTGTCATATACGGAGCCGACCGCCAGCAGTACGGCAAATAAGACAAGCAGTATGACCTGCGCAAATACGACTTTTTTTAAGCTCATTCTTCTCATTTTGTCACTTCCTGTTCCGCTTGAGCGGCGGTCTTTTCTCTGCCTTCTTCCGCGGCGCTGCCTTCCGCGTTTTCGGGCGACTGCGGTTCGGTATCCTTCACCGCAAAAAGCTTTTCATTGAACGTAAACTCGAATTTGCCGTTCCTGAAAAACAAGAAGCGCACGAGCACGAATATCAGATATGTTATGTATCCGCCCGCCAGCACGTCCGAAAGGAAGTGCGCGCAGTTGACTATGCGGGACACTGCGGTCAAGGCGACGAACGCAAAGCAGCTTGCGTTTACGATAGCCCTTGCCTTGAAGTTGTTCAGTTTGGGGACCACATCGCACAGCGCGGCAAGGATAAATATGTTCGCCGCTGAAGACGTATGTCCGGACGGGAAGGACTTGTATGTTTCCTCACCGTTGCCTATATTCACCACATACCAAGGGGTAAAGCCTTCCGTGGAGCCTGCCGCAAGCATATCGCGGTATCTCATTCTGCCCCACAGCATCTTCATTATCTGCATAACTATGAGCGCAGACACCATAAACACGAGTGAAAAGATGGCAAATTTAAGCAGTCTTTTCATTATTTCAGGTTTGATAAGACTGCCCACCCACAGTCCGAACGCTCCGCCCACAAAGCCGCCGAATATCGCAAACATCGTAAGTCCGGGAATGCCGTACACCGCGTCTATGCGTCCGGGTTTGGTACCCGCATATATCCACATAAAATACCCCAACCAGCTGAGCACCAGCCCCAATATGCGCATAAACACGCGCATTTGCTTGGTATTGAAGTATTTTGCGGTATAGAAGAATATCGGCGCGCAGAACGGCAGAACCAAATATGAAGGAGCCTCTCCGACCACCTCAAAGAAAGTGCCGAACAAGTTCTCCATATCCCCTATGGCTTGGCTTATCTGCAAATCGTAAAACGCCGCAACAGCCATAAGTCCGGCAAAACCGAACAGTGATACTATGTTCAGACCGATATACAGCTTGCTTCTGAACTTAGCGTCATTGAGCTTTCCCTGAATAGATGTGTTTTCCATATTTCCACCTTATGCGGCAGCGCCGCTTTATTATTCCGACTTGCCGTCGCCCTTGTTGTTATCGCCGTCCCCGAACAACTCTTTTTCGCTTAAAGCGCATTCTTCCGCTTCGCGCTTTACTGCCTGCTCCTTGTTCTTCTTTTTAATGACAACGGCTGCGATTATTATCGCTACGGCGCATACCGCCAAAACGCCCACGACTACTCCCGCTATCTCTCCTATGCTCATAACCTTTCTGTCCGCATTTTCGGCGGTGTAGTCGTAAAGTTCGTTATTTCTTTCTATCGCCTTGTTCGTTTCAAAGGCGTTGGCATATTCCGCCATTATATATCCGCAGTCCTGCTCGTCATACGCAAAATACACGTCCGCGTCATAGATGTTGTCCAGACTCAAGAACATGCGGAAGTTGTATTTTTCCAAAATGGATATGCTCTTTATGTGGCCGTCCTGCCACATCTCAAAGTCCATTTTCAGCGACTGATACGTAACGTCACCGCCGCCCTGTTTGGCAAGATTGAGTTCAAGCAGCTGTATATAATCGCGCGTGACCACCTCGTTGTCAAACGTCACGGAAAACGTATATACGCCTTTTTCTCCGTCGAATACGGGATCCGTCGCCTCAAACACGCAGCCTTCCGCAAGCGCGTTTGACGCGGTGTCGTATATGTTGTATGTGAACACCTTTGTGGGGTCGTTGCAAACTTCCGTATTGTATTTTTCCAAATCCGTACCGTAGTCCTTGTACTCGAACGCGGAGCCGTCCGCAACCTTGAGCATGCCCGTATCGTCATTAAATTCAAGTTTGCTTCCCGATATGGTGCGGTAATTTATTTTGCCGCCGTCCACTATGGCTTCTTCTATCCTTCTGCTGCTCCCCATCGCTCCTGCGGAGATAACAAGGTGGTATGCCTGCGAAGCCAATGGATCGCTTTCAGAATATACGCCCTTTCTTATCTTATATCCGTCTATATACTGCTGATTGAACGCCGCGTCCGATCCGGGAGGCGTGGTGGTGTTCGTACTGTAGTTTTCGGAAACCACATAAGGCGCGGCATAATAATTGTAAAAGCCGACCTCCATCATCTCCTCCGCGCTCATATCCGCGTTTATGCCGCGCGCCGCCGCCGCTTTGGGGGCGCCCATATCGCGCACGGAAGAAACAAGCTCCTCCAAATTATCCGAGCGAATTGCGCATGCCGAAAGGAGCAGTCCCGCAACCATAACAGACGCAAGAAGCGCGGCGAAAGCGGTAAATTTCCCTCTTTTCATATATTCCTCCTGAAGTAACGCTTTTTGATGACGGGGGCACGCTCTCCCGCTTTTTTCATCTCCCTGACCAGGAGTTTACGCATTTCCTCCTTGACCTCGGCATAGCGGCGGCTGTTGATGAGATTGTGCCTTTCGCCCTTGTCCTTCTTCCTGTCGTAAAGATAGTCATCCTTGTAATTATCGGTGGAATAATCGTCCCCCGAGGAAATGCTGTATGTATACTGCTTTGTTATCACGCATCTGCCGTTGTGACTTTCGCTTATCTGCGCGAACACGCAGTCGCGCTCCTTGCCCGACTGCAAGGCTATGCCGTCGAAATTTTCGGGAACGGGTATTCCCGCCGCGGTAAGCAAAGTGGGCGGCAGGTCTATCAGACTGACCAGTCTGTCAGGTTTACCCATATCCTTATAGGCTCCACCGGAGATGATAAGCGGAATATGCGTAGAGCCTTCGTGACAGGAACGCTTGTATTCCAGATTCCTCGTCATAAAGTGGCAGCCGTGGTCGGAAGTATAGACGATAAG
>CALWHM010000005.1 GCA_944380395.1 uncultured Clostridia bacterium
ATTGCGTCTTCAAAAGACGCGCTTTCCAAAAACGCTTCTATCGCCTGGGGGACCGTGTTTTGGCAGGTTTCGTTAAAGCGATAGTGCGGACGTATTTGGTCTATTGTAAAATCCAAATCGTAATAGCTCTCCGCCACGGCGCGCAGCTCGTTCATATCCGCGCCGTGAAGCGCGTCGTATATGAGAAGGGCGGTGACCTCCGCGCCCTTTACCCCTTCGGGATGGTCGTGGGTAACGCAGGTGACGGCTTTTGCCAACTCTTTTACTTGCTCACGGCTGTCGGCGGCATAGGCAGCGGCGCTTACTCGCATAGCCGAACCGTTGCCGTAACTGTGGTAAGCGGGCATATTATCTGAAAACATCCACACATTAAATCTTCCGCCGTATCCGCAGCCGGGGTAGTGTCTGCCCACTTCACGCATGGTAAGGGCGGCGGTCTCTTGCAGGCGGGAATAGTTTCCGCCGCATTGCAAAATCGCTTTTGCAACGGCAAGCGTCATTACGGTATCGTCGGTAAAAAAGCAATTTTTCGCAAATAATTCAAAGTCTTTTTTGCGGTAATTGTTAAATTCGAATCGTGAACCGGCTATATCGCCGATGATTGCGCCGTAAAGCATATGCGCCTCCCCGTTTTTTTCGATTATATCATATTTAACGGTAAAAGTCAAAGCGGCGGAGTATAACCCGTTACTTGCTCCGCCCATACCTTCCCGCAAGCGGCGAAGATATAAGTTTTTCCGCGTCTTCTTTATCAGCCTGTTATGATAGACAACAATCTTTACTATTTCGAGTGCTTACATATGCAACTGTTCCAATATTTCGTGCGTTTCGGGAAGGACGCGTTTGTGATCAGTCCCGAGCAATTGAGGGACAGGATAAAGCGCTTTTATATCGGCGGATTGAAAAGTTACGGAAAAACAGATAAGCCGTAAAATGTTTTATCTATTCTGCAATAAATAGCTTACCCCTTTACATCGTCCGATATAATATGTATAATAAATAAGGATATGTATGAACCGCTTACGGATTACTTGCAGCCGCTGCGCAGTCTGAAAAAAGTCGGCGTTATACGTGGCGAAATTTATGACGAAGAGGGGAATGTCGTGAAAATGACGCGCCCCTATATGGACTATTGCCCTACGGTAAAGGAATTTATCAAGGCGGTCATATTCTTTAACGAAGACCACCCCGAATTCAAAATGATGAACTATATGAGAACGCTCAAAACGCGCGGCATATTTTGGAGCATGACGACTATGAAAAACTGCGACGTCGCCCATGCCGACAGCAAGACGATTTTGAGTTTGCTTATGGGTTTGATCCGCGGCGAATTTTTCTCTGCGGGCATTATCGGCGAATATTTCTGCGAAGGGTATATCTTCAAATGGCTGGAACGGCTCAAACAGCTGGACGATAAAGCAAAAGTCCGCGCCGCCCGTGCCGCCGCCCGCGCAAACGGCGCCTCCGGCTCTTCTCGTACTTCCCGCAAATCATAAGAATCGCTCAAGGGCGGATTTTTAATGTGATGCCGGATTATAAACCTGTCAATATAAGACGTATTATGTTCGTATTTTCTATAAAACAACATAAAAATCACTCCTCAAATGTAAAACTTTCAATTTAAGTCTTGAAAACAACGTCAAAATATGATAAATTAACGCTAGAAAATACGCTAATGAAAAGGGGAAAATATGAAGAAAAAGTTGTGGTTGGCTATCATCATACTAGCGCTGATCACAGCCGTAGTATTCGTATTTTGCGCATGCAATGATGATCCGGAAACTTCGCCCGAAGAACTTCTCCCCGAAGACAATTTGGAAGATCCAAACCTTGAAGATATCCCGGAATTAGAAGAGAGTAAGTGCAAGATAACATTTATAGGCCTAAACGACGAAATCATAGCAGAGATAGAAGTAAAGGAAGGAGAAAAGATAGTTCCTCCCGAAGCCAAGCAATATGACGGATATGTATTTAAGGAATGGGAAATGCCGTCCGAGACAGCCGCAACGGATATGACCGTTACGGCCATATACGCCAAGCTGTACAAGATAACCGTTAAATTTTCAGGGATTAATATTCAAGAGCAAGAGTATACGATAGAGGAAGGCTTGCTTATTTCGGATAAGGTAAATTTGCAAAGCGTTCAAGCTCTTATCCCGGACGGGTATTACGTAACGGGAGATTATGCGGAAGAGTATTCATACAATAGGGCAGTAATTAAAGACATTGTATTGGAGATACAATGCGCCAAGATGGTATACACCGTAACGTTAAACGGCAATGTAAAAGATATTCCCTTGCAGACAGAGCAGATAGAATACGGTGAGATATATACCCCTACGAACATAAGCGCAAATGGGTATATATTCAAAGGGTGGTATACGGATAAAGAGTGCACCAAGCCATATGAACCGCAGGAGATAAAGGCAGACCTTACGCTATATGCCAAATGGGAGGAAGTTACCGAAGATACGCATATAGAGCTTGCAACAGACGAAGATATAGAGATACTCAAAGCAAACCCTTATGCACAATATACAATAACGGGAAATATAGATTTTGCCAAGATAGCGGAAGCGGATATACCATTATTTACGGGCGTCTTAGACGGCAATAACAAAACGGCGATATTGGGCAACAAGCCGCTATTCAAGGAAAACAAGGGCACGATACGCAACTTTGATATACAAGTGCAGGCAGACAACGCGGAGATATATAAACAAGAAGACAAGAGCAACTTTGCATACGGCGCAATATGCGCCATAAATACGGGCACAATAGAGAATTGCACCATAAGCGGCAGTATTACCATCGTTTCGGATAAAGCAGTTTATATAGGCGGAGTGTGCGGCATAAATAACGGTGATATTAAAGGCGTATCCGTGGATATCGAAATACTATGCGAACAACCGGCTGCACAAAGTGCCATAGGCGGCGTTGCGGGAAGTATCTCAGCTGTTAATACAACCATATCCGATATAACGTGCGATGTAAAAATATTGAGTGATAGCACCGCTATCCGCTATTGCGGCGGAATAGTTGGCATAATATCTACTTCGGATATCACTCTTTCCGATATAACCATATATGCCGAAATAACAGGTATGGTTGCGGGAGGAATAATAGGACAAACAACTGCGAAATGGACAACACTATCCGGGAAAATAAATATCGAGACTGTCTTTACAAATTGCGGAATTGAAGACTGTATAGTAGGTTTTGATAACGATATACCTATGATAGATATTTCAGAAGGCACAATTATTACGGTAAACGGAAAACCGTATGACGGGATATAAGTAAAAGAATAAGCGATAGTACATATGAAGGTGTATTTTGCAAAATTTTTTATCTTATAAACCATTGATATTTATTATCGCGTATGCTAAAATTTCATTAGATTAAAGGACGAAGAGTTCGTCTAAACGAGAGGGAAATATATGATAAACGATGGTTTTGTAAGCAGAAGTTTTATGCAAATCGTCAGGGCGGTTTTGCAGGAATTCGGATGTGAAGAAAGAGAGTTGGATTTGGATAGAGCGAGCGTCAAAGCCCTTGATTTATTGAACCATACCCAAACATTGGAAGACGCGATGTCCGTATGCAAGATGTACGGAATTTTGCGCAGGAACGAAGAGATTATAAAGAGGATGCTTGTGCGCCAACGCGCCGCATACAATATGGTGGAAGAGGATAATTACTATATTTTAGCGCGTGCGGAGAAAGACGAAGTGCACAGGATATATTATGTCACCAACGCAATGAGGCGCACGCCGGAAGATATGCTGATCTCCTCCGTATCGCTTGAAGAGACGCACGCGTTTTCCGTAAGAAGGAGCGGCGAAAACACCGTATTTTCATACGGTAATTATTACTTGAAAGGTGCGTCTTCGGTATTGGAAGCGGATATATTTTCCGCCGCAGACGATAAACTTGTGTGCACGGTATGCGCCGAGATAGGAGCGGATAACAAATTCAAGTTCAAGTTGAAAAACAACAACTCCGAATACCATATCGCGCCCGATAACGGCTATATATGCTTTTACGATATGAAGTATATGAACACCTTGCTGAAAGGGGAGCTGATAAACACGGACAAGAAAGTTGCGGACTTGGAGTGGAGCCCTACGGACGAGCAGGAAGACTACATCTCCGTGGGCAGACTTACGCTATTCAAAGGCAGCTTTGACGAAGCGGAATTGCTGTTCCTTATCACCGCCGCGATAGAGGAGATCTACCGCAGATATATGACCTCCCTGAACCTGGACAACAGCGAAATAAAGCGTATCCGCGACGAGCTGCCCTATATGGAACTGCGCGGCGGAAGCCGATACTGAAAAACAAGTTCCGGATAGGTATAATGGTAAGTAATATAAAAACCATATAGCTTATATGCAAAACTTCGATAAGTTGTAAAATAGAATATCGGCAAGAGTGAGACTGCATAATAGGTTTTGATAACGATATACCTATGATAAATATTTCCGAAGGCGCAATTATTACAGTAAACGGAAAACCGTATGAAGGCAGATAGGGAAAGAATAAGCGGGGCGATGTATAAAGTTGCGGTGCTCACTCTTTTTCAACGTGCGATAGTTTAAGTTGCGTTTCTCTTTTTCATATCCTTTTTACGGTAGGTATTTACATTTATAAAATTGTGTGTTATAATTGAGAAGAAGTCAAAGGGACTTACCTTTGGCGTGGAGGGAATTATGCAGACATTACTCTCGGAAGGCGATTTGCTGGATGAAAACGGTAAACTTATTCAGGCGGGTTATTCCACCTATCTTGCCAAGAAGTATGACAGGAGCAAAATAAAGGCTTCCAAATTGAGGATAAAGGAATGGGATTATTACGCCGTTACCGACGGGGAAGTTTTTCTTTGCCTTACGATTGCGGACATAGGGTATATTTCAATGGCGAGCGTTTCGCTGATAGACACGCATTCGCGCGCGTACAAGACGCAGTCGGCGATAGGATTGCTGCCGCTGGGAAAGACGGGGTTCCCGTCCACATATGAAAGAGGGGACGTTTCTTTGCGCGTGATGGGCAAAAAGCTCTCATTTGTGAACGACGGGATTTATCGCAGACTTTATTGCGAATATCCCAAATTCCGCGACGGGAAGACGCTGGTTGCGGACATCACTCTTTCCGCTCAGCAGCCGGAAAATATGGTTATTGCCACGCCGTTTGAAGGCAACGACAAGGCGTTTTATTACAACGCCAAGTTAAATTGTATGACCGCTTCGGGTTATTTTGAGTTGGGCGGCGCGCGCCGCGACTTCGATCCGGGCAAGTCTCTTGCCGTGCTGGATTGGGGCAGAGGCGTATGGACATATGAAAATACTTGGTATTGGAGCAGTCTGTCGACATATGTGGACGGGGAAAAGTTCGGCTTCAATCTGGGATACGGGTTCGGAGATACGTCCGCGGCGTCCGAAAATATGCTGTTTTACGGCGGAAAGGCGCACAAGTTGGGCAGGGTAAAGTTCGATATTCCCGCTCTGCCCGGCGGAGAGAGCGATTTTGAAGGGGAATGGAAGATGACGGACGATGAAGGCAGGCTGGATCTTACCTTCCGCCCGGATGTGGACAGGCGCGACGGCTTGAGTTTGGGCGTGCTGTGCACCCGTCAGCATCAGGTGTTCGGCGGATTTTACGGCACGGCAAAGCTGGACGACGGCAGCATAATTACACTCAACGGACAAAGGGGGTTTGCGGAGAAAGTTTACAATAAATGGTGATCCGCTAAGAAAAATATGAACGTTTGGCACGATTTGGATGAAAGTAGGGTGGCTCCCGAAGATTTTATCGCCTGTATAGAGATCTCTAAAGGCAGCAAAAACAAGTATGAAGTGGATAAGGATACGGGCATGCTCATTTTGGACCGTATTTTATACACGTCCACGCATTATCCCGCAAACTACGGATTTATTCCCCGCACGTTTGCCGACGACGGGGATCCTCTGGACGTGCTGGTGCTGTGCAGCGAACCGCTTGTGCCGCTGTCTTTGGTGAGGTGCTATCCCATAGGGCATATCACGATGATAGATGACGGCGCGGAGGATATAAAGGTCATAGCGGTGCCGTTTAAGGAGCCGAATATGAACTGCTATGAGGACATATCTCAGCTTCCGCCGCATATATTGAGCGAGATAAAGCACTTCTTCGGCGTGTATAAGCAGTTGGAAGGCAAGATAATGACGGTGCTGGAAATATACGGCAGGCAGGATACGGATAAAGTCATCGCAAAGGCGATGGCGGAA
Source organism: uncultured Clostridia bacterium (assembly GCA_944380395.1). Classification (GTDB taxonomy): domain Bacteria; phylum Bacillota; class Clostridia; order Christensenellales; family UBA3700; genus Alloclostridium. The sequence goes on from CALWHM010000005.1 coordinate 6,267, forward strand.
TACAAAAAGCGTTACGTAAAGGAGTAAAATGACGCGTTTGGCTGTCTACCGCCCTCCGTTATGGATAGCGGCAGGTATTGTCGCGGGTGTTTCCGCGGCATTTTTCATGTCCGTTTATATAACGGCGGCGCTGAGCATATTACTTTGCTTTGCCGCCATGGTAACGGCGGTTATGGGAAAGGCGAAAAAGGAGCTTATCCTTGTTGCCGCGGGAATGCTTCTTGGTGTGACGGCAGCCACCCTATATTCTGCATTTTTCCCTTCGGGGAGTTATGAAGGGGTTATTACGGGCAGGATAACGGACTCTTCTTATTGCAACTCGTACGGGCTTTGCGTGCTTACGGAAAACGGATATTCGCTCGAACTCGACCATATCACCGTGAACGGAGAGGCGGTGCGCGGGAAGGCAAGTTTGCTCTTGCCGTTTTATGTGCGCGGCGATATGAACGTGGGCGAATACATAACGTTCGGCGGCAGTCTGACGGGCGCGGAATTTAACGCCGGGGAGTATGACAGTTTGATGAGCGCCAAATACGGCGTGTATTATACGGCTGCGGCGACTGACTATGCGATTTCGCTTACGCCGGGCAAATTGGGCGCGGCGGAGAGCGTGCGCTTTGCGGTGAGAAACGCGCTTTTGGATAATTGCAACGGCGTGACCGCGGATTTTCTGTTCGCTATGATATTCGGCGATACTTCATATCTGGAGTATTCCGTGGCGGAGTCCTTCCGCGACACGGGCACGGCGCATTTATTCGCCGTGTCGGGACTTCATGTGGCGCTGTTGTTCTATGCGTGCTCCGCCGTGCTGAATAAGATACCGCATATGCCTAAAAGCATATCTTTCGGGATAGACTGCTTTATTTTGATAGGATACAGCGCGCTTTGTTCTTTTTCTCCGTCTGTGGTGAGAAGCGCGGTAATGATACTCATTGGCGTGCTGTGCAAGTTGGGATATGAGCAATACGACGCGCTTACGGCTTGCGGCATTTCCGCAGGATTGATATTGCTGTTTGCGCCGTATTTTCTGTTCGACGCGGGCTTTTTGATGAGTTACGGCTCGGTATTCGGGATAATCGGCACGATGAAACCGGTGGCAAGGCTGCTGCGCAAGGTGCTTTGGCAGCCCATTGCGGACGCCATCTCCATAACGATTTGCGCAAATATAGGGCTTTTGCCGTTTATGTTTTTGTATTTTGAAACGGTTCCGCTTTCCACCATTCCCGTGAACCTGGTGGTGTGTCCGCTAACTTCGCTTTTTTATCCGTTCCTGCTTGCCGCCGTGGTGATCACTACGATATTTCCGCAGGCGGGAACGCTGCTCACCATCGTTGCCGTTCCCACATATTATGCAATACGCTTCGTGCAGGCTTCCGCGCAAGTTTCGTCCGCGGCGATCAATGCCACATTTTCGCCGCTTTTGTGCGTATTCTACTATCCGCTGCTTGCGTGCGCTTCCGTGTTTTCCATGGCCCCGGCGCGTATCAAAAAAGCGTGCGGGCTTCTCTGCCTGGGCATAGTGGTGACGGCTTGCTTTGTAGCACTGCCCGTTTAAGACATATTGCCCGCGCGTTGCCTTGACATTTATTTTGCGTTGTACTAATATTATAATGATTATACGTTTCGGAGGCTTTATGCAGAAAAAATACACCGCGCCTATGGATTTAATAACCACCCAGCAGGCGATCAAATTCACAAAAGATACGTTTGAGCGCAATCTTGCGCACGCGCTGGAACTCACCCGCGTTTCCGCGCCGCTTTTCGTGCTGCGCGACAGCGGTCTGAACGACAACCTCAACGGCTACGAGCGCGCCGTGTCTTTCGATATATTGCAGACGGGCGAGACGGCGGAAGTGGTGCATTCCCTTGCCAAGTGGAAGAGGTATGCGCTGCGTCAATACGGATTTCCCGTGCACAAAGGACTTTACACGGATATGAACGCCATTCGCCGCGACGAAGTGTGCGACGCTCTGCACTCATTGTATGTGGATCAATGGGATTGGGAAAAAGTCATCACGGCGGAGGACAGGACGATAGAGTATTTGCGCGACACGGTCATGCGCATTTACGGCGCGATACGCGAAACGGCGTTGCAGGCATGCGAGAAGTACGGCGTATTGCAAAACTTTTTGAGCGAGCAGATAACGTTCGTGACCACGCAGGAGCTGGAAGATATGTATCCCGACCTTATGCCGTCGGAGCGCGAAACCGCCTTTGTGCGCGAGCGCGGTTCGGCGTTCATATGCGGCATAGGCGCGCCGCTCAAATCGGGCAAGCCGCATGACGGCAGGGCGCCCGACTATGACGATTGGGCGCTGAACGGGGATATAGTGCTCTATTACCCCGTGCTTGACAGGGCTTTTGAAGTGTCAAGTATGGGCATAAGGGTGGACGCCCGCTCTTTGGAGGAGCAGCTCAAAGCCACGGGGTCGGAAGGCAGGGCAAAGCTGCCTTATCACAAGGAATTGCTGGCAGGGCGCCTGCCTCTTACGATAGGCGGGGGCATAGGTCAGTCCAGATTGTGTATGTATATCCTCAACCGTGCGCATATCGGCGAAGTGCAAGCCAGCATTTGGCCCGAATGGGAGAGAAAAAGCTGCCTGGAAAGGGGCATAACGCTGCTGTAAGGCAAAAGGAGATAATATGAAACTCGGAGTTGTAGGACTTCCCAATGTGGGCAAGAGCACCTTATTCAATGCGATAACTCAGGCGGGCGCGGAGTGCGCCAACTATCCGTTTTGCACCATAGAACCCAATGTGGGAGTGGTGGCGGTGCCGGACGAAAGACTGGACAAGCTGGCGGCGCTTTACAACAGCAAAAAAATCACGCCCACGGTACTGGAATTCGTGGACATAGCGGGACTTGTGAAAGGCGCTTCCCACGGGGAGGGCTTGGGCAATAAATTTCTCTCGCACATACGCGAAACGGACGCGATAGTGCATGTGGTGCGCTGCTTCGACGATGAAAACATCACTCATGTGGACGGCAGCATAGACCCGCTGCGCGATATAGAGATAATAGAGTACGAACTCATCTTTGCGGATATGGACACCGTGCAAAAGCGCAGCGCAAAGGCGCGCACTTCCGCGAAGGGCGGGGATAAAAAGTACGCGTGGGAAGCGGATGTTCTGGATGCGGTTTACGCCAAATTGGAACAGGGTATCCCCGCGCGTATGATGGACTTTACGGAAGAAGAGCGAGAAGTGGTGGACAACTGCTTTTTGCTCACGGAAAAGCCCGTCATCTATGCGGCGAATATAGCCGAAAGTGAGATAGGCAAGCCGGATAACGATTATGTGAAAGCGGTGAAAAAATACGCCGCGGAGCATCGCTCGGACGCGATAGTGCTCTGCGCCAAGATAGAAGAAGACCTTGCCGGTATGAGCGAAGAGGACAAGCAGATGTTCCGCGAGGAGCTGGGCTTGGAGGAAAGCGGACTTGACATATTGGTAAAGGCGTGCTACAGGCTGCTGGGACTTATCAGCTATCTCACCGCGGGAGAGAAAGAGACCAGAGCCTGGACGATAAAAGAGGGCACGAAAGCGCCGCAGGCGGCGGGCAAGATACACAGCGATTTTGAAAAAGGCTTTATCCGTGCGGAAGTGGTGGATTGGCGCACGCTGCTGGAATGCGGCTCTTACACCGCGGCAAAAGAAAAGGGCAAAGTGCGCAGCGAGGGCAAGGACTACGTCGTAAAGGACGGCGACGTGATACTTTTCCGCTTTAACGTATAAAAAGGCAGCGGCAGTATAAAAGCAGACAGGTGCAGGGAAAGGAATATGGATTACAAAAAACTTTTGGCAGACATAGTGATAATAGAAGGGATAGAGAGTGAGGAGATAGTCGCTCAAATCGTTCCGTCCAAGGACAGCGCGCACGGCGATTATGCGCTGCCGTGCTTCCGCATAGCCAAGCAGGCGGGGAAAAATCCCGCTGAACTTGCAAAAGAGGTGGTAGGCAGGATAGGCTGTTATAATTTTTTGGAAAAGGCGGAAGCGGTGGGTCCGTTCGTGAATTTCACGCTCAATAAGCAGGCTTACGCCAAGGATGTGCTGGAAAAAGTTCTGTCCGCGGGCGAATATTACGGAAACAGCGATATCGGCAGAGGTAAGACGGTGTGCATAGACTATTCTTCCGTGAATATAGCCAAGCCCTTCCACATCGGGCATTTGCTGAACACGGTGCTGGGAGCGGCGCTTTATCGCTTACACAAAAAGGCGGGCTACCACACGGTGGGCATAAACCATTTGGGCGATTGGGGCACGCAGTTCGGCAAACTCATTGTGGCATACAAACTTTGGGGCGACGACAAGGATATAGAAAAGCGCGGCGTGCGTTCGCTTGTGGATATATATGTCAAATTTCACAAGGAAGCGGAGAAAGACCCCAAGCTGGACGACGAAGCTCGCGCTTGGTTTAAGAAGATAGAAGACGGGGACAAGGAAGCTTTGGACATATTCAACCGCTTCAAAACTTCCACTTTGGAAGAGGTGGAGAAGATATACAAACGCCTTAACGTCACGTTCGATTCTTATGCCGGGGAGAGCTTTTACAACGATAAAATGCAGCCCGTGCTCGATCTGCTTACGCAAAAAGGTCTGCTGGTGGACGATGACGGTGCGAAAGTGGTGCGCCTTGGCGACGATATGCCGCCCTGCCTTTTGGTGCGTTCGGACGGCGCCACTTTGTACGCCACGCGCGACCTTGCGGCGGCGTTCTATCGCAAAAAGACGTATAACTTCAATAAGTGCCTTTATGTGGTGGCAAGTCAGCAAAACCTGCACTTCAGGCAGTGGTTCAAGGTGCTGGAACTTGCGGGAGAGGAATGGTATAAAGATCTTTTCCACGTGGCGCACGGTATGGTGTCTTTGGAGGAAGGCTCGCTTTCCACGCGCAGCGGCAATGTGGTGTACTTGGACGACGTGCTCAATATGGCTGTGAGCAAGAGCAGGGAGATAATCAATGAAAAATCGCAAGACCTGCCCGATCCCGACAAAGTCGCGGAGGAGATAGGCGTGGGCGCCGTCATCTTCGGAGTGCTTTACAACAACAGGATAAAGGATATGACGTTCAGTTATTCTCGCGCGCTCAACTTTGACGGGGAAACGGGACCTTACGTGCAGTACACGCAGGCGCGCTGCCGCTCGCTTTTGGAAAAGTGCGACTATCCCGACTGCGATCCCGACTATTCGGGCGTGCAGGGCGAAGAGGCGGGAGAAGTGCTCAAACTTCTCGATTCCTATCCCGACGTGATACTCTCCGCCGTGGAAAAGTACGAACCTTGCTACCTGAGCCGCTTCTTGGTGGACCTTTCGCAGGCTTTCGGCAAATTCTACCTTGCCTGCAACATAGCAAAAGCTCCCGACGCCGTCCGCAAATCAAGACTTATGCTGGTCAAAGCCGTTCAGGGCGTGCTCGTGGACGGACTTTCCCTGCTGGGTATAAAAGCGCCCGAGAAAATGTAAGCGGAGCAAACGCAAAAAAATCAACTTCGGCGGAGTTCGGCTCCGCCTTTTTTATGCCAAACACAAACAAAATAAAAAATTTTTAAAAAAATTTTTGAATGTGTCTTTTTTTGTCAGTAATAATATGTTATGATATAAACGATGGCATAAAACGGATAGGTTGACCGCGTTGAGCTATCGAACGGTTAAAAAAAATCCGCCTTGCGGCGGGCTTCACAGGCAGAGCCTTGAAGCAGTCAGTTTACCATTTATTTTAACATCACGATGTAGTTTCAAATGGTTACATCGAAAGAATAACACAAAACAGGAGGAATGTCAACCCTTATGAGAAAAAAAGATGAAAATTATGCGCTCGGCCTTGATATAGGCTCGAATTCGGTGGGCTGGGCGGCGACCGGCTACGATTACAACCTGATCAAAGTCAACAAGCAGGACGCTTGGGGCGTAATATTGTTTGAAGACGCGCAAACAGCCAAAACGCGCCGCACTTTCCGCAGCGCTCGGCGCAGGTTGGAACGCCGCCGTATGAGGATACGGCTGTTGCAAGAGCTTATGGCGGAGGGAATAGAGCCGATAGATCCCGCATTTTACATAAGGCTGAAAGAAAGTTCCTATCATATGGGAGAAGGTAAATATTTCCGCGGCAACAGATATAACCTGTTTGACGGGGGAGAATACACCGACGTGCAGTATTATTCCGAATATCCCACGGTATATCATTTGAGAAAGAAGCTTGCGGAAAGCAAGGAAAAAGCGGACATACGCCTTGTATATCTTGCCCTTCATCACATAATAAAGTACCGCGGACATTTCTTGAACGAAGGGGGAATGGATTCCGCGGGAGGAAGCCCCGAAACCGCCGCGAAGGAATTGTTCGAGCTTTTGAATGAAAACTACAAAAAAGACTTATTTTATGTGGATAAGGAAGAAGCGTTTGTGCAAGCTGTATTGAACGACAAAGTTTCGCGCAGTATGCGGCAGGAAAACGCATATAATGTGCTCACATCGGAAAAGAAAGACAAGTTCGTTACGGCTTTAACCAAGGCGGTCGTGGGCTTGAAAGCGAATCTTACCGATCTTTTATGCATAGAAGACGAAGAGGACGCCATAAAGGACGAAAACGATAAGCCGGTCAGTATTTGCTTTGCGGACGCAAAATACGAAGAGGAAAAGGAAGACAAGTATTATTCGCTGGAAAGAGCGGACATATTGCTGGCGGCGGAAAAGTTATATGCCGCAATAGAGCTGAATACCGTGCTCAGGGGCAAAAAACTGCTGTGCGACGCCATGGTGGACAAATTCGTAAAACACGGGCGCGATTTGGGTATATTGCGCAAACTTATTCGCATGGCGGGGGATAAGAAACTTTATAACGGCTTTTTCCGCGCTGGTAACGGCGCAAGTTACACCGGATATGTCGGGGATAAGCGTTACGGATTTTACGGCGGTAAACCCGACGCGTGCAAAAAGACCACGAAGGACGAACTTTACAAGCGCATTCGTGAGATATTGGATAAAAACGTGCCCGACTGTGATGAAAAAGAGTATGTTAAAAAGGAGATGGATAAGGAAGATTTTCTGCCCCTTATCACATCCAAGGATAACGCATATATCCCGTATCAGCTCAACTTGAAAGAACTTAACGCGATATTGGAAAATCAGGGAAAATTCCACCCCTGCCTTGCGAAAAATGCGGATAAAATACGCGCACTGCTCACTTTCCGCCGCCCGTATTTCGTGGGTACGTTAAAGGGCGATTTTTCGTGGACGGAAGGCGCGGATATTCCCGCGGACAAGCGCATTACGCCTTGGAATTTCTATGAAGTTTTGGGTGAAGACAATCTGGACAAGCTGGCGGAGAATTTTATTTCCCGTATGACCAACGACTGTATTTTGATAAAAGGGGAGGACGCGCTGCCGCTCAACTCTATGCTGTATCAAAAATACGTACTGCTCAATGAGATAAACAAGATAAAGGTGTTCGGGAAAGCCATTTCCGTGGAGTGGAAAAAGGAGATATACGAACTTTGTAAAACCAAAAAGACCGTAAAGAAAAAAGATATAGCCGATAGATTGAAAAGAAAGTTCAACATGCAGGCAAAAGAGGATGACATTAGCGGTCTTTCAGATGAGAAGAAACTCACCGCAAGCCTTTCCACATACATCGAATTTGTCAATATGTTCAAAGACAAAGGCGGAGAAGAGTTTGTAAAAGACAATTTCGACGCCATTGAAGAAGTTGTACGAGTGCTCACCATTTTCAACGACGCGGATATTCGCAAAAAGCGTATAAAGGCAATGAAAGTCTTTGAAGGATATGAGGACAGGCTTGCCAAAAAGAATTATTCCGGTTGGGGCAAATATTCGCGTAAGGCTCTTTACGGCACGCTGGGCAATACCGGCAAATGCGTGCTGGATATAATGTACGAAACCAACGAACATATAAACGAGGTGCTTTGGAAAGAAGAATACGGCTTTAAGGAGAAGTTCGTAGATGAAACGGAGCCGATCGAAAAATTCGAGTACGAACAGGTGGACCGTATGCGCATATCGCCAAAGGTCAAGCGTGCCGTATGGAACGCCGTCAGGTTGGCGGAAGAACTTGCAAAACAGATAGGCAGCGATCCGAAATACATATTCTTGGAAGACACCACGGAAATAGGTGAGAAAAAGCGCACCAAGAGCAGATACGATAAAGTCTTTGAGTTCTACAAGGCGTTAAAGGACGGCGAATATAAGGACATTATAGACGAAGAAAATATGAAGTACTGCCGAAACGAGCTTGCAAAGTACAAGGAAAGAAAATCCGCACTGGATGAGGATAAATTATATCTGTGGTTTATTCAATTGGGCAGATCTATGTACAGCGAAACGAAAATCGACATAGAAAGGCTGAATGAATGTGAGATAGACCACATAATTCCGCGCAGCCTTATCATGGACAACAGCTTTGAAAACAGGGCGCTTGTTTGGAAAAAGGAAAATCAGGAAAAGGGCGACAGAGCGATGTCCGTAGACATAGTGAAAAAGATGCGCCCGTTCTGGAAATTCCTTTACGATAACAGGCTGATAGGCAGTAAGAAATTCACCAATCTGCAAAAAACGGAAATAACGGAAAAAGATTTGGCAGGATTTATAAACAGGCAGCTTGTGGAAACGGGTTATACCGTCAGTCTGGTAAAAGAGCTGCTTATGCGCCGCTTCCCGCAGGCGGATGTGCGCGGAATAAAGCCCAAGCTCAGCTCCACCATTCGCAAGCGTTTTGCTTCCGACCACACTTACTTCAACGGAAAAGAAGACGTTACGGAAAAGGGCAAGGCGGGCTTTTATAAGATACGCGGTTTGAATAACTTCCACCACGCCAAGGACGCTTACTTGGCTTGCGTTGCGGGATTGTTCACCACTTATTCCTGCCCGCTGTGGGGAAACAGCGATTACAATAAGGCGCTCAACTACTTTATAAAAAATCCGGAAAAATCCAAGTACAATACCGCCGGCGCGGATAATGCAAATCAGGAAAAGGCAAACAGCAAAACAACCGCCACTTTGATCAATAAGCGCTACGGCTTTATCGTCAACTTGATGATGCAAACGGAAAGACCGGATCTTTTCGCCTTGGATGAAGAAAGCGGCGAGTATCTTTGGGATACCGATCGTTTTAACAATATGCTGAACACTATGGCGCGCAATACCTGCCATGTGGTGAAGAAAAAACAATATATGGCTGCAAGCGATTTTTATGATCAGACAGTGTATAGTCCCGATAGTTCCAAAAAAGGACTTATACCGCTTAAAAGCCATAACGGCGAAGATATGCCCACTCAGGTCTACGGCGGATATTCTTCGTTAAGCCCGGCATACTTTATTGCGGTACGGTATATGAAAAAGGGAAAGGTAAAATACGCCTTCGGCAACGTTCCGGTAAAAGTAGCCATTAACGGTGCCGCCGCGGTGGATAAGTATGTCAAGGAGATGTACGGAGAAGAAGCCAAAGTGGTTCGTAAGATATATAAGTATCAGCTTATCAACTATGAAGGTCAGTTATGTTATATCTCCGGCACGAAAGAGCAACAGAATGCAACGGAAATATATGTGGCGCCTAAGTTTGAAGAGCTTTTGTGGCTTGTAGAAAAGGGTAAAGTGGATATCTTATCCGGAAAGCCCGACAAGGACGGAGAAATAAAGGACTTTAACGGCTTGATAAAGGAGTTTATACCGCACATATGCTTCATAATCAGGAAAAAACTGCCGTTATATGAAAACCTTGCGGACAAGTTGGAGGAAATAGAAAGAGAGTATCTTGACGAAATGACAACGGAGGAAAAGGTAAAACTTCTTTCGGATGTGATGAAGGTATGCTGTTCAGGATCAGGCGTTATCAATATCGATAAGAAATTTGGTGGAGAGCCGTTTGGAAGATTGTGCAAAACCATAGATCCGGAACAAGTAGAGTGGGTAGATATGTCTTTAACAGGGCTCTATACCCGCACCACTAAGGGCGTATAATGGCTTGGCGCAGCGTGATAATAGAATCGCCCTGCAAAATAAGCGCAGGCGGAAACTATCTGATAGTAAGAGGGGAAGAATTGAAAAAGATACATCTTTCCGAGATATATTACTTGATGATAGCTTCCCCTGCGGTAAGCATAACGGGCGTCGCGCTGTGCGAACTGTGCAGAAATAAGGTCAAGGTGATTTTCTGCGATGAAAAGCACGATCCGTACGGGGAGTTTTCCCCGTATTACGGCAGTCACAATTGCTCAAAAAAGATAAGGCAGCAAGCCGCATGGAGCAAAAACGCTATGAGCGCGGTAAACACGGCGCTTTTGGCAAAGAAAATAGAAAACCAAGCTTCATTGCTTAAAAAGTGCGGCTTTGCCGAAAGGGCGGAGCAGCTGTACGATTATCTTGCGGAAATGGAACTTGACGACGCCACCAACAGAGAGGGGCTTGCCGCAAAGGTGTACTTTAATACGCTTTTCGGTATGGGCTTTATCAGGGATGAAAACACTGCCGTCAATGCCGCGCTCAATTACGGCTACAAAGTGCTTCTCTCTTGCGTGAACAGGGAGGTTGCGGCAAACGGCTGTTTAACGCAGCTGGGGATAAATCATTGCAACGAATTCAATGAATTCAACTTTTCCTGCGATCTTATGGAACCATTCCGTGTGGTCGTAGATGAATGCGTATATTTGAATAAGGGCAGGGAATTGGATAAAGAATACAAACACGAATTGGTCAATTTGCTCAATAAAAGAGTGCGTTTGGAAAGGGAATGCGACTTGCATGACGCCGTAGGCGTCTGCGTTAAAAGCGCCATAGAAGCGCTTAACGGCAGCACTGGCGAAAAGCTGCGCCTTTATAACTTCGAATGAGCGGTTACAGGTATATGAGGACATTGTTGTTTTTTGATTTGCCCACCCTTACGGCGTCCGAAAGAAAGGCAGCGGCGATGTTCAGAAAAGCCCTGTTAAAGGACGGCTTTTTGATGTTGCAGGAGTCGGTTTATTGCAAATTGTCGCTTAACGGCACGGCGGCGGACAATGTGCGCGAACGGGTAAAAAAGTACCTGCCCAAAGAAGGAAACGTGATAATGCTCACCATAACGGAAAAACAATTTGAAAATATGGATCTGTGCTTGGGAAAATTGAGCGGCATAATTATGGACAACGATGATAAAATGGTGATATTATGATATTGAGGCTGTATAATTGTGAATTTGCGCAAATCGATCTTTCACAATATGTCGCAAGGCTGGAAATAGAGCCTCAAAAAATATTTTGCAATATGTTGGAGGATTTGGCAACTTCGCCGGAAACGCCTGCCGAACTCTCTGTTTACGAAGGGGAAAAGCGGGTAAAGCAGTCCGACATTTGCGTGATAAGCGATCTTTGGAATTTTGATATAAACTCCAAACCGTTGCTCACCAAAATATATAAGTACATAGAAAGCGCCGTCTATTCCGATATAGATGAGCGAATGAAACTTGACAACTTAATAGCACAAGTAAAAAAATGCGTATTGCAAGCGATATCTTGCGTCAACGCAGACTTTGACGTATGCGAGGAAACGGATATAAAGGACGTATTGGCAATGCTAAAAGTTCAGCCTCTTTTTTCACAAGGTACCCTTGCGGAAAAATTGGAAAATTTTACGGATATCTGCCGCGAATTAAAACTTTACAAGCTGCTGGTTCTGGTGCAGGCGCGAGCCTTTTTGAATGAAGAGGAAAGGGAGCGGCTTTATCGCCGCGCGCTTGCAAATAATGTGGCTTTGATAGTGTTGGAAAACTTTCCATCCGATATCATTTCCCGTTATGAAAAATGCGTCTATGTTGACAAAGATTATTGCGATATGCTAAAATAAAGTCTGCCATATAGGGACCGCGGTCTCACAAACCGTCATCGACCTATACTCATGAATTTGAGGTTTTAGAACGATGTAGTTTCATATGGTAGCAAAATTGGACGGAAAAGTCAATCGACGAGATAAAGGTTTTAGAACGATGTAGTTTCATATGGTAGCAAAATTCAACGTCACAATGGTTGAGTGCAACATCGGTTTTAGAACGATGTAGTTTCATATGGTAGCAAAATCAACGTCGTTCATATTCCCTGTGCAGATATGTTTTAGAACGATGTAGTTTCATATGGTAGCAAAATTTCTCCGATATACAAGAAGTGGCATTACGTGTTTTAGAACGATGTAGTTTCATATGGTAGCAAAATACGTTTTTTATTATGTTTAACCCTGGAACGGTTTTAGAACGATGTAGTTTCATATGGTAGCAAAATCATAAAGCTGGAGCGCGGCAAAAATTATTGGTTTTAGAACGATGTAGTTTCATATGGTAGCAAAATCGAGGTCGCGGAACGGGCGTTGCTTGATATGTTTTAGAACGATGTAGTTTCATATGGTAGCAAAATGAATGGAAATTTTCTTGTCGAGATATGCGAGTTTTAGAACGATGTAGTTTCATATGGTAGCAAAATAGTGATTAAGGCTTGACTTCGATTGATTTTGTTTTAGAACGATGTAGTTTCATATGGTAGCAAAATAAACGGAATACTCGTTGCGCCGTGCGGAAGGTTTTAGAACGATGTAGTTTCATATGGTAGCAAAATGCTCCGCACAAATGCTTACTTTGCAGTCAGGTTTTAGAACGATGTAGTTTCATATGGTAGCAAAATATAATTTTAATAACACTAGCCGCCCGGCGTGTTTTAGAACGATGTAGTTTCATATGGTAGCAAAATAACGATGGCGGAAAGAGTGAGGATAAACAAGTTTTAGAACGATGTAGTTTCATATGGTAGCAAAATTTGAACTGCTTCGCACGAAGACAGTAGTTGGTTTTAGAACGATGTAGTTTCATATGGTAGCAAAATCATCTACTATTACCAAAACGCGCACCACGAGTTTTAGAACGATGTAGTTTCATATGGTAGCAAAATGTATGGCGAAAAGTTGTTATCGTTTAGAGTGTTTTAGAACGATGTAGTTTCATATGGTAGCAAAATATATCAAACGCTTCGTTCTTGTACTCATCGGTTTTAGAACGATGTAGTTTCATATGGTAGCAAAATGTATGCGTGTGGCGGCAGAGTTGGACGAGAGTTTTAGAACGATGTAGTTTCATATGGTAGCAAAATGCTCCGCATTCCTAATCTGCTGATGCCTACGTTTTAGAACGATGTAGTTTCATATGGTAGCAAAATATGACGGCACGTATTCGTTCACGCTTCCCAGTTTTAGAACGATGTAGTTTCATATGGTAGCAAAATACAGAAGCATATCAGAAATGGGCTTACGCAGTTTTAGAACGATGTAGTTTCATATGGTAGCAAAATAAGGGTACAACGAGAAAGAAATGTGCATGAGTTTTAGAACGATGTAGTTTCATATGGTAGCAAAATACGCGAGCGGCAACGTTATCGACACGACGTGTTTTAGAACGATGTAGTTTCATATGGTAGCAAAATAACGCATTCGTTGAGTGTCCGACGTGCCACGTTTTAGAACGATGTAGTTTCATATGGTAGCAAAATAAGCAATCACACGATAGAGGCGAGCAACCGGTTTTAGAACGATGTAGTTTCATATGGTAGCAAAATCATTCGCCTTCAAGCCTGAACCTGAACGACGTTTTAGAACGATGTAGTTTCATATGGTAGCAAAATTATGTATTTGCGTAAATTTTCGGGCTTCAGGTTTTAGAACGATGTAGTTTCATATGGTAGCAAAATATGCGTTCGCAAACCGCGTCTAGCTGAATGGTTTTAGAACGATGTAGTTTCATATGGTAGCAAAATGCGCTGTTTGCTTTTAATTATCTTTTCTTTGTTTTAGAACGATGTAGTTTCATATGGTAGCAAAAATTCTGTTCCATGCCCGCATAGCGACCAGCGGTTTTAGAACGATGTAGTTTCATATGGTAGCAAAATCTTGACTCGGTTGTGTACATACTTATTGTATATGACGATTTAGTTTTATACGGCGATTTGCCTTCCCTCGAGTACATAGTATATAGAGTGATGTCGGGTTGTGCGGCGGTAAAATTTTGTGACGGTCGTGTACATAGTTATTAGTTGGTTGTTTTGAGAGATTGTTTAGGGGCGAGCTGTTTGACTCTCTCTTGTGTACTGTAATATAGACGGGTAAGCCTTGGTGTATTTTGCATTGTTTACGGCAAGTTTTCGCAAGAAATTTACCCCTCCCCTAGGGGAGGGGTATCCCCCTTTGTGCGTTTCTTATATGGCGGAAGGCGTTTTTCGCACTTTCATTTATGAGTCGGCGTAGTTGATACGTCGGCTTTTTTTATGTCCGAAAGCTGTATTTCGCGGGACACGCCCGCGGCGCTTATAAAAAACCTTAGGAGGCATTATATGAAAAAACAGTTTGGAAAAAACCATGAAGAAGACGGCTTTGAAAACGGCGCCCGTTACGATTTCGGGGACGAGGGTAGGCTTAACCGCTTAGACGAAGAAGAGGCGCGCTACTTTCTCGGCGACGAAGAAGAAGCAAGTCCAGACTATTTTGAAGACGACATCGACGAAGAAGAGTTCTTTGACGAATACGACTGCGATATTTTCAAAGAGTTTAACGAGTATTTGGACAAAGAGCTTGACAAAATGGAAGAGATGTTCGATTTTGAAGATGAAGAGGAAGACGATTTTGCGGACTGCGAACTTCTTGACGATGATAAAGACGGGGAAGCGGTGTATCCGCCGGACGCTTCCGCGGAGGAGTGTGAATTTTTGGATATGATGAGGAAGGTTGTGCCCAAAAAAGTGGTGTATTTGTCCGAGGGAGAAAAGGCTCCCTTCAAATCTTCTATGGAGCGCGTATTTTTGGAAGAAGATCCCGAACTTTTTCCGCTGTATGAAAACTTTGTCAAAAAAGCGGTGGGCGTAGTGCTGAAAGAAAATCCCGAATCCGATATTCGCGTAGACGCGTCGTCTTTATTGGGCAACGACCTTATTTTGCGTATAAAAACGGATTACGCCGTGCTTGACGGCGGCTTGCTGGCAGAGTTTGTTTCCGCAACTCGCGGCAAAGGCGGCGTCGATGTGTCGGCGCTTACGGACGGAAGTTTTAGTATTACGCTCACGTTTCCCAAAGCGTGGCGCATTGCATGGTGAATTGCAAGGTTTGCGGAAAAAAGATCCGAAAGAAGGTATATTCTTTCGGATCGTAAAGAGCGTTTATCGGTCGTTGATTTGGATAAGAACCGCGCCTTGCTTGGCTTGGCATACGGGGCATTCTACCCAGGCTTCTTTTGATGTGGCTTCATAGCCGCAATCGCCGCATTTCCACTTTATCGGTTGGGGCTTTTTATACATATTCCCGTCTTTCATCTGTCGGTACAGCTGAGTAAACAGCTTGTTGTGGCAGCTCTCCACTTGCGTGAGATTTTCAAAAAGCCCCGCCACATCTTCAAAGCCTTCCTCTCGCGCCGTTTTGGCGAACGCGGAATATATCTCGACTTCGGCTTCCTCGTCATCGGCGGCAAACTTCAAATTATCAAGTAAATTCCATTTTTCTTTGAACGGGAAACCGGAATTTACGGGCAGATTGTTAAGGGTGCCCTTGTCCGCAGATTGAATGAAGGTGTAAAGCATTCGCGCGTGCTGGAACTCGTTATATATAACGTCGTCCACAAGCGCCGCCAAAGCTTTATAACCCTGTTGCTGCGCGCCGTAAGATACAAAGCGGTATCTCACCATTGCCATGCATTCGCCCGCAAAGGCGTTTGTCAGATTTTGATACGTCTTACTGTCTTTAAGTTGCATAATCTCTCCCGAAAATTTATTGCGGTTATCGTAAAACACGCCTTTTTGCGCGCTTTCGGATACCGCATAATAGAGTGTGCGCACAATAAAAATTTTTATTCTCGGGTGCTTTTTGCTCAAAAAGTACATACAATGAACTATGACGTTTGAAGAGAGTTTGAAAAAATGCGGCTGCGACGTAAGGCAAAATTGCCGAATAAAGAGCGCATTCGGCGATGAATTTACCGTAAATACCGCCGTTTTTCCCGCCGATTTCACCGCCGCGGCAAAAGCCGCCAAGGCGTGCAAGGGCGCGGTTTATCTGGGCGGAGTTACAAACACCTTGGTTTTGGACGATATAGAGCTTGCCGTATGTATGGGCAAAATGAAGGGGATCATAGACGGCGAGCGCGATATTTACGTTATGGGCGGGGAAAGTTTGAGCGCCGCGTGCAAATGGGCGGGTATGCGCGCGCTTTCGGGTATGGAGCAATTGTGCGGCATACCCGGGACCGTGGGCGGAGCGGCGGCGGGAAACAGCGGCTGTTACGGCAGGGAGATAAGCGATATTTTCGTATATGCCGACGTCGCGGCGGGCGGCAGGATAGAGCGGATATACGCCAAAGACGCGGGCTTTTCATATCGCAAAAGCGCGCTCAAAGGCGCGGGGCTTATTTTGGGCGTTATGCTGCGCCTTACGCCCTCGGACAGAGAAAAAATACAAGAGGATATGCGCGTATGGCAGGCATTGCGCGCTTCCACTCAGCCGGGGCGCCCTTCGCTGGGCTGCACTTTCAAAAGACACGGCGACATCTCCGCCGCCTATTACATTGAAGAGGCGGGATACAAGGGCGCAAGCGTGGGCGGAGCGCAGGTCAGTGAAAAGCACGCCGGCTTTATCGTGAACACGGGCGCAGGTACCGCGCGGGAGTATTTTGAACTTGCGGAAAAAATAAGGGCAGGGGTCTTAGTGCCTTTGGAATACGAGATAAGTATAATACGAAAAAAATAACGCCGCCTGTTCGGCGGCGCGGATAAACCTAATATTTTCCCGCCGTTATTTTCCCAAGCAGAATTTGGAAAATATGGTATCTATTATTTTCTCATCGGCAGTATCGCCTGTGATCTCTCCGTAAGCGGAATAAGCCGTTCTCAAATCCAAAAGGGTGCACTCCGCGGGAACCGCGTCAAAGCGGTCACGTGCGGAAATAAGGCTTGCCAGGGCGCGTTCCAAAGCCTCTTTATGCCGTAAAGAGGTGATAAGCTCTCCGCCTGCGTCTATGCTGTTGCCCAGCACGGCGGCAACTATCTTATCTTTCAGCTCATCCAAATTTTCACCTGTCTTTGCGCTTATGCGCAAGCCTTCGGCGGAGGACAGACTCTGCAAATCGCTTTTGTTTATTACGTCTATAACGGGAGTATCGGGATTCAATCCCTTTAATAATTCCGCTCTTTTTACATTATTAGGGCGGCTTCCGTCCACAACAAACAGCACTATATCGCTGGATACGGCAATATCTTTGCTGCGTTTTATGCCTATGCTCTCCACCACGTCCTCACTTTCGCGCAGACCTGCGGTATCCACAAAGCGCAGGGCAATGCCGTTCCATTCCAGCGTTTCTTCTATGCTGTCGCGCGTGGTCCCCGCAATATCCGTGACTATCGCGCGTTCGCGCCCGGTCAAAGCGTTGAGTAAGGAAGATTTCCCCACATTCGTTTCACCCACTATCGCCACCGTTATGCCGTTTTTCACCACGCTTCCCGCGCGGCACGTGGACAGCAGTTTGCCCGTCTTTTCAATAAGGCTGTTCAAAACCGGTTTTGCGCTCAGGCGCGTTTCTTCTTCCATCTCCTCGGGATAATCCAGCGCCGCTTCCATATGCGCTATCACGTCCAAAAGCGGGGAAGTGAGCGCGTGCACCGCCGCGGAAACGCCGCCCGTTGCCAGCCTGTATCCTGCATTCACCGCCGCCGCGGAATCGCCGTTTATCATATCTATCACGCCTTCCGCATCGCTTAAGTCCATCTTGCCGTTCAAAAACGCGCGCCGCGTAAATTCGCCTCTGTCGGCTATTCGTGCGCCCGAACCGCACACCCCTTCCAACACATGTTTGAGAAGCGCCGCTCCGCCGTGACAATGCAGTTCCACTACATCTTCACCCGTATATGAATTCGGCGCGGCAAAATACACGGCAAGCGCCTTATCCCGCACTCCGCCGCACTCCAATTTTCCCAAATACATCATATACGGCACGGCGTCTGAAAAACTTTTCAACTTGAACGGCTCAAAAATCTTCGCGGCTATCTCCCGCGCTTTCTCCCCGCTCATTCTTATAATTCCCACCGCCCCCGTTCCGAGCGGCGTAGCTATCGCTGCTATCGTATCCATACCCTTATTTTATCACCCCGCACAAAATATGGCAACTTATTCGCACCCAAGCTCCGCCGTATCGCCACAACAAACGAAAAACCGATGAAAGCATTTTGGAGTAAAGAGTTGTGCGGTTCAAGATGTTATTCTCGTAATTAAAACAAGAGGAAAATTTAATATCGGAGCGGGTGGTTTTGTAAATAGAATGTAAAATATTACAAATTAGACGTAATCTATCTAAATTATATGCTTTAATAAATATGAGGGCAAAGGTTTTTCTGTTTGGAGAGCGGTGAAAACAAGAGAGGTTGTGCTTACGGCGGCGGGGTGTGCGGCGGGGCGTTTGGCGGGAAAAATCAATGCGATGATTGTTGCGTCGAAAGAGGGGAAAATGGCGCAAAATGCGGGTGTGACAGGGCGTAGTGTAAACTTTATGTAAAGTTTTTGTAAATGTGGTCACATTTTGAATAAAAAATCGGGTCTACTTAGTGTAGGGGTAAAAAAATTACTCATACAAACGCGCATAAAAAAGGGCGGTGTTTAGCGCTTTTGCGCGACGCGCCGACAGGGATAATAAGACCTGAAAATCGTGTGTGACGGGGCATAATGTAAACTTTGAGTAAAATTTTTTCAAAACCGGTCACATTTGGGGCGAAAAATAGGGTCTAATTAGTGTAAGGGTCAAAAAATTTGACCGAAAAATACTATACGGACAAAGCACATATATAAAAGCACATATATATGTGTAAAAATAAAAGGAGAAATATAATGAAACAGGCAAAATTAATGCGTATGTGCTGACTGGTAATGCTTATAGTGTACACTATAGCTTTTGTGGCGGAATTTATCATATCGGTGATATTTATCGCTTCATACGATACGGATCCGCCCGGCATGTTATCCACGATAATGTGGCCCGTGCAACTTATCGGCGCAAGCATAGTATTCTTGCTGGCATGTCTTTTCCGCAAAGCTTCGCTTGATGTGAAAGAATTGGAAGAAAAGAAAGAAAAGCAAGAATAGTTTGATTTGCAAAAGTCGGGGAAAGGCAAAAACCTTTTCCCGCCAATCTTGGACAGCCCCGCACTTTGCAGGCGTGATACTTATATGTAAAGTTTGTCACCCTATTACAACGCGTTTTCCCCTACTACTTACGCGTGCGCTTGCGGGAGCGGGGCTGTTTTTTCTTTATGCCCGTTCGCAGGCGCGACGGAGCGATTTTGGCGGGATCTTTTCGGCATCTTAGCGCAATACCTCGCTCGACGTAACTCTGCTACGCCTTCGTTCGGTCTTGCGCAAATCTGCTCAAAAATCTCCTCGCCAAAATCGCTCCGCCGCGCCTGCTCGCGGGCAAGGGGGGGGTGTTTTCTGAACGACAATAGCTTTATCCGCACAAAAATCTCTGCGGCAAAACCGCTCTGCCGCGCCTGCTCGCGGGCAAGGGGGGGTGTTTTCTGAACGACAATAGCTTTATCTGCGCAAAAATCTCCTCGCCAAAATCGCTCTGCCGCGCCTGCTCGCGGGCAAAGGGGTGTTTTCTGAACGGCAATAGCTTTATCCGCTCAAAAATCTCTGCGGCAAAACCGCTCCGCCGCGCCTGCTCGTGGGCAAGGGGGTATTTTCTGAACGACAATAGCTTTATCCGCTCAAAAATCTCCTCGTCAAAATCGTTCTGCCGCGCCTGCTCGCGGATAAAATTCAAATATGCCGAAATTTTATAACTAGTGGTAATTCAAAATAGTCTTGTCAAGTACCACTTGGCACGTGTATTTCGGCTTGGAATTTTAAAAATTTAAAACTGAAACCAATCTTAACCTCGAAAAATTAAAAATCACTAAAGTGTAAGAAGAAGTACGCAACAACACACACCGACTAATAACTTCCAAGCTTCAAGCTTCACAATCCATCGTATATACTCATGTCAAGTAGTACTTGACACGGGTATTTATTGTTTATCTGTTTAATGAGAGAAAAAATTAGCCTATACCAAAAATCTTGGTATAGACATATAAACGCATTTTATAAGTGGCTACCACTTTAGCGGACGCTTGCGCGCTGTGCTTATTATGCGGTGTCCACTTTTGTGGACACTTGCGTGCTGTGCTTGTTATGCCTGTCCACTTTTGTGGACACTTTCGTGCTGTGCGCTGTCCACTTTTGTGGACACCGCACGAGTTCTCTTATTATGGTCTTGTCCACTTTTGTGGACGCCGCAGATTATCGGCAAGCGGCGGGCGAAAAAATATGTGCACTGCACATATTTTTCTATGAGAGTAGGGTTAGAGTGCCTGCTTGCTTGGCAAAAATTCAATATATCGGAATTTTATAACTAAGAGTAATTCAAAACAATCTTGTCAAGTACCACTTGACACGGGTATATATTGCTTATTGTTTTAATAGTCGTGTCAGTTAATAACTTACATGCCTATTTTTTGAGTACAAACAAAGACTTTGCAAAGATGTTAAAGTAGCAAAACCTTTTTCGTTACTTCAATGCGGTTAATGGGTGGAGCGCCACGCGCTCCCTTGTCAAGTACCACTTGACATGCCTATTTTTTGAGCGCAAGTCAATGTCGGTGCAGGGGCGGTAAGGTTTGACTCTCCGCAACAGTTACTTCAATGCGGTTAAGGGGTGGAGCGTCCCACGCTCCTTCAAAGCGGTTCAGGGTGCAGCGGCTCGCTGCTTTAAAAATTTAAAATTCTTGCCGGGCAAACGCCGTTGCAAAACTTAGAGTTATAAAATTTTAAGCATTTAAAATTTTGAGCGGTTGTATAACAAATGGTTATTAAATATGCTGTTTTGGCATAAAAATTCGGCGGGTTTTGATTTTTTTACCTTAATCAAAACTTGACGGTGGGGAGGGTAAATGTGATATAGTAAAAATAAGATATAAATATATGCATATATATTTTGTATTTTTAATAAGGGAAATGTAAGGAGGAGAGTATGATCTGTTCCAAATGCGGCAAGGAGTTTGAAGGCAGGTTTTGCCCTTGGTGCGGCGCGGCAGGTGAGGAAAGCGAAAAGGCGAGCGCGGCGGATAAGATAGCCGAGGAAGAGGCAGCTAAGGCGGCAGAAACGCCCAAGGCAGAAGCGCCCAAGGCAGAAACGCCCAAGGCGGAAACGGAGCAAGCCGCAACAGAGGAAAAGGCGGAAAGTTCCGCGAGTGCGGGAAAGATAAAGTGCTCCAAGTGCGGGAATGTGTTCAGCGGCAAGTTCTGCCCGGAGTGCGGATATAAGGCGGCGGAATTGGATAAGTGCCCCGTGTGCGGCGCTCCGCATAAGGCGGGGGATAAGTTTTGCGCGGAGTGCGGATATTCTTATGAAAAAAAGCCGAACGCCGCGGCGGCTACGGTGGCGGGCATAGGCACGGCTATAAAAAATTCGTGCAAGAACGCGCTTGCGTTTTGCAAAAAGCACAGCAAAAAGGTTATAGCCGCAGCCGTGGCAGTGGCGCTTATATTGGTGATAGTGGTGCCCATATCCGTGGTGTTCACTTCTCCCGTTCAGCCGGCAAATGTGGACAGAATAAAGATAGGGGATACGCAAGAGCGCGTGCTCAGCATTTTGGGCGACCCTTACGATTGGAAAGAAGGGGATACAACCTTTGAATATTACAGCGATAACTATTTGAAGATAAAAAAAGAATTGGACAAAATCTCAAATATGGAGGATATGGAGAGCTTCGGCGACTTTGCGGACGCCCTTGAAAAAGAGGAAGAACTCAACGCCAAGCTGGAAACGCTTGAGTATAAGGAAACAACAATTTCTTTTGATGAGGACGGACTTGTAACCAAGGTGGTTTATAACGCTTGCGTAAGTGAGAGCGAAGAACAAGCCAAGGAGATAAAGTCTAAAGAAGTTTTAACGGAAAGCATACGCGTTTACGAAAAAAGCGAGGTAGTCTACACCATAAAATATACGGATAAAAGCATAGTAAAGGCAATAGCGCAAGTAACGCCCGACATGCTCCTTGACGAATACGCCTTTTCAATATATGATCCTTTTGCTCCTGAAAATAAAATAGAGCTTTCTTGCAAGGTGGTGGAAAACTCCGATGTGACAGCCATATCCGAGGAAAATTGTCAATATCGTCTGGATCAATACGGAAAGCTTACCATATCCGGCACGGGCGAGGTAACAAAAGAGGGCATAAACAGACTTAGCGAATCTAGTATAAAAGAAGTTATAATAGAAGAAGGCGTTACGGGTATAGGCGAAGAGGCTTTTGCTTCTTGCGGATCTATGACTTCAGTATCCATTCCCGACAGCGTAACAAGTGTTGGAAAGGACGCCTTTGCGAATACGAGCGTGGGTTATACCGCAAACGACGGCGTAAGATATTTGGGCAATGAAACCAATAAATATTTGGTAGCTATGCAAATAGGCGCGGCGGATACCATACAATTTAACATACACGGCAATTGCAGGGTAATTGCGGACAGCGCTTTTGAAGGCAATGAAACTTTGAAAGCCGTATATATTCCCGAAGGAAGCGTTAAATATATAGGCGCAAGGGCTTTTTATGGCTGCACGCTTATAACAGGCGTTACCTTAGGCAATGGTGTGGAAAATATTGGCGATGCAGCATTTTGCGGCTGTGATTCGCTTACAAGTATAACCATGCCCGGAAGTGTAACAAACATAGGCGCAAGTGCGTTTTCCGGGTGCGAAACGCTTGCAAATATAACAATTGGCGAGGGCGTAACAAGCATAGGCGATTATGCATTCGATAGTTGCTTTGAATTGCAAAATATCTCAATTCCTTCAAGCTTGGAAACGGTAGGGAATAGGATATTTAACTATGTAAACAAGGTAACGCGTATAGACTTTGACGGCGATTTGGCGGCGTGGCTTAAAGTTATGTCTTTAGGCGGAATGGCTTCGGTTATCAATTCAGACAGCATGATATATTTTAACGGAGAGCAATTAAGCGGCGATATTGTTCTTCCCGAGGGCATAACCTCTATCCCGTCATATGCCTTTACCAATTCTACACAAATAACAAGCCTTACCATACCCGACAGCGTAACAAGTATAGGAAGTTATATTTTGCAAGGCTGCACGGGAATAGAATCTTTAACCATTCCGGAAATGACAAGAATGCTTGGCGGTTATTTCGGAGAAGACCCCTCTAAGTATTATAATACCAAAGTTCCCGCCTCATTGAAAACTGTTACTATTACGGGCGGAGAAAGTATTCCGGCTTACGCCTTCGATAGTTGTAGTTCGCTTACAAGTATAACAATACCCAGCAGCGTAACAAGTATAGGCAACAGTGCATTCTCAGGTTGCAGTTCGCTTACAAGCACTGTAATACCCGATAGTGTAACAAGCATAGGCTCGTCAGCATTCTATAATTGCAGTTCGCTAACAAGCATTGTAATACCCGATAGTGTAACAAGTATAGGTAGCGGAGCATTTTCCTATACTAATTTAATGCAAAAAGAAAATGGTGTTAGCTATGTAGATAAATGGGTTGTTGATTGCGATAGTTCGGTGAAGCAAGTACAATTACGTGATAATACGGTGGGTATAGCAGGTGGCGCATTTTATAATTGCAGCTCGCTTACAAGTATAACTATACCCGACTGTGTAACGAGCATAGGTCGCAGCGTATTCGAGGGTTGCAATTCGCTTAAAAGCATTGTGATACCCGAAGGTGTAACAAGCATAGGCGATTACGCATTTGAAGATTGCAGTTCGCTTAAAAGTATAATTATCCCCGACAGTGTAACAAGTATAGGTTATCAAGCATTTTATAATTGCAGTTCGCTTACAAGCATAACTATACCCGAAGGAGTAACAAACATAGGTAATGAAGCATTCGCGTATTGCAGTTCGCTTATAAGCATTGTGATTCCCGAAGGAGTAACAAACATAGGCTATCGCTTATTCTATTCTTGCGATTCGCTTGCAAGCATAACTATACCCGATAGCGTAACAAGCATAGGCAGCGGCGCATTCGGTTATTGTAATGTGCTTACTATATATTGCGAAGTTTCAAGTAAGCCGAGCGGGTGGGGTAATGATTGGAATTTTTCGGACCATCCTGTTGTTTGGGATTGCAATAATAATGATGTTGCCGATGACGGGAATGTATATTGTATTCATAACGGCATAAGATATACGCTTAAGGAAGGCAAAGCTACTGTTGTAAGGCAGCCGATATCTTTAAGCGGGGAAATAGTTTTGCCGAAAAGTATTTCATATAAAGGCAGTGCTTATAATGTAGCAAGCATAGGCAGCATCGCATTCTATGGTTGCGAGTCGCTTACAAGCATAACCATACCCGACAGCGTAACAGGCATAGAAAGCAGCGCATTCTCAGGTTGCAGTTCGCTTACAAGCATAACCATACCCGACAGCGTAACAAGTATAGGATGGGGCGCATTTGTGGGTTGCGAGTTGCTTACAAGTATAACGATACCCGATAGTGTAACAAGTATAGGCGATTTGACATTCGATGATTGCAGTTCGCTTACAAGCATAACCATACCTGACAGTGTAACAAGCATAGGCGATAACGCATTTGAAGATTGCAGTTCGCTAACAAGCATAATTATACCCGATAGCGTAACAAGTATTGGAAGCAACGCATTCTATGGTTGCAGTTCGCTTACAAGTATAACCATACCCGAAAGCGTAACAAGCATTGGAAGTCGCGCATTCCAGGGTTGCAGTTCTCTTACAGGCATAACAATACCGGATAGCGTAACAAGCATAGACAGCAGCGCATTCTCAGGTTGCAGTTCGCTTGCAAGTATAACTATACCTAACAGCGTAACAAGCATAGGCGATTACGCATTCTATGGTTGCGAGTCGCTTGCAAGCATAACCATATCCGATAGCGTAACAAGCATAGGTAATTACGCATTCTATAATTGCAGATCGCTTAAGGAAGTATATATAAGCGATGTTGCGGCGTGGTGTGCGATTGAATTTGAGTCAGGCGCTGCAAATCCTTTATGTTATGGTGCAGCGCTTTATCTTAATGGAGAACTTGTTACCTCATCACTTGAAATACCCGAGGGCGTAACAAGTATAGGCAGTTACGCATTCTATAATTGTGATTCGCTTACAAGTATAACCATACCCGAAAGCGTAACAAGCATTGGAAGTAGCGCATTCCAGGGTTGCAGCGGCTTAACAAGTATAACCATACCTTTTGTAGGCTCCGGCGGCAGCGGCAATACTCATTTCGGATATATATTCGGCGCGGAGAGCTATTATTACAATAATAAGTATGTTCCTTCTTCGCTTAGGGAAGTGGTTATAATAGGCGGAAATAGTATCGGTGAGGGTGCTTTCGCTAATTGCGATTCGCTTACAAGCATTGTGATACCTGACAGCGTAACAAGCATAGACAGCAGCGCATTCTCAGGTTGCAGTTCGCTTGCAAGCATAACCATACCTGATAGCGTAACAAGCATAGGTGAGCGGGCATTCTTTTGGTGCAGTAGGCTTACAAGCATAACGATACCCGAAGGTGTAACAAGCATAGGCGAAGTTGCATTCTTAGATTGCAGTTCGCTTACAAGCATAACTATACCCGATAGCGTAACAAGTATAGGCAGGTTTGCATTCCAGGATTGCGATTCGCTTACTATATATTGCGAAGCCTCAAGCAAGCCGAGCGGTTGGAATAGTAATTGGAATAATTCTGATTGTCCGGTTGTTTGGGATTGCAATAATAATGATGTGGCTGACGATGATTATATATATTATATCTACAACGGAACAAGATATGCACTTAAAGAAGGCGAGGCTACAGTTGCAGAGCAGCCGAGATCTTTAAGCGGAGAAGTAGTTTTGCCGAAAAGTATTTCATATAAAGGCAATACTTATAGCTTAACAAGCATAGGCGATAACGCTTTCGAAGATTGCAAGTCGCTTACAAGTATTGTGATACCCGACGGCATAACAAGTATAGGCGATAACGCATTCTATTGGTGCAGTTCGCTTATAAGCATAACTATCCCCGACGGCGTAACAAGTATAGGCGAGTATGCATTTTACGAGTGCAGTTCGCTTATAAGCATAACTATCCCCGACGGCGTAACAAGTATAGGCGAGTATGCATTTTACGAGTGCAGTTCGCTTATAAGCATTGTGATTCCCAAAGGAGTAACAAGAATAGGCGGCCGCGCATTCTATGGTTGCGATTCGCTTACAAGTATTGTGATACCCGATGGTGTAACAAGAATAGGCGGCCGCGCATTCTATTCTTGCGATTCGCTTACAAGCATAACTATCCCCGACAGTGTAATAAGTATAGGCGAGTACGCATTTCGTTATTGCAGTTCGCTTACAAACATAAACTTCCAAGGTACTATTGAGCAATGGAAAGATATCGGTAAAGATAGGGATTGGAATTCAAATACCGGCTCCTATACCGTTACCTGTACTGACGGCACATTGGATAAAAACGGCAATCAAATCTCATAACACTTCCCGTTGTATATCACCCTATGGGGCGCGTGCGAAAGCCGCGCTCCGTAATTTTTCATTATATGCGAAAAAGCGCTTATAACAGACGATTATAAAATATGCCGTTTAATTAAATGCAGATTGAAAATTTAATAAGATATCTTGCATATTTTGCTTGCTTTGGCTAAATAAATAGTGTATTATCTATATGGTTAGTGGTGACTAACGGCAAATATCGTATTTATTAAAGGAGGCACGTATGCCTATAATGTTGGCGCCCTTGGGGCAGAAAGTGAAGATTGTGGCTATTTCGGCGGACGACGACGTGAAAAAGCGCCTTACCGATTTGGGTCTTGCCGTGGGCGGATATGTCACGCCGCTTTCGTCTTCCGGCGGCAATCTGGTGGTGGACGTGCTCGGAGCAAGGGTGGCGATCAACAGGGATATAGCCATGAAAATACGCGTTGCGGCGGCATAGCCGCATTTATACGAAAATTCCGAAAAAATTTGTGTAAAACGGTTGACAAAGTTAGTTACGGCTAATATAATGTGTATGTGGTTAGTTAAGACTAACCGAAATAAGGAGCAGGTATGGAAAAGATACTCAAAGAGCTGAAACCGGGAGAGCAGGGCGTGGTAAAGCGCGTGGGCGGCGACGGAGCCGTAAAGCGCAGGCTGTTCGATATGGGCGTAACGCCGGGCGCGCCGGTGAAGATGCGCAAAGTTGCGCCGTTGGGCGACCCCATAGAGGTGACCTTGCGCGGTTATGAGCTGACGCTGAGAAAGGCGGAAGCGGAAAACGTGACGGTAGTTATAAGCGAGTGATTAAACGGAGGTAAAAGATGTTAAAACTTGCGCTTGCGGGCAACCCGAATTGCGGAAAGACAACGCTGTTCAATGCGCTTACCGGCAGCACGGCATATGTGGGCAACTGGCCGGGCGTGACGGTGGAAAAGCGTGAAGGCAAATATAAAAAGCTGGGAGAAACGGTGGATATCGTGGACTTGCCCGGCATATATTCGCTTTCGCCGTATTCTCCGGAAGAGGTGGTATCCAGGAACTTTCTTTTGGACGAAAAGCCCGATGTGATAATAAATATAATAGACGCCACCAACTTGGAGCGCAACTTATATCTCACCACGCAGATATTGGAAACGGACATACCCGTGGTTATAGCGCTCAATATGATGGACGAAGTGGAGCGAATGGGGGACAAGGTGGACGCGCAGCTGCTTTCGCGCAAGCTGAACGTTCCCGTTGTGGAGATAAGCGCGCTTAAAGGCAAGAACATACACGAGCTTATGAAGGCGGCGAAAGCGGCGGCGGGGTCGAAACGCGAGGCGTATACCGTGCTTGAAAAAAGCGAATTGGCGCCGATTGCGGAAAAAGCCGCAAAACTGCTTTCCGAAAGCGATATAAGCGATCCGCTCTTTCACGCCGTAAAACTTATTGAAGGCGATGAGCTGGAAGTAAAGGCGCATAAAGAGGCAGCCAAAGAAGTGGCTGAGCTTAAAGAAGGGCACACAAGCGAGCTTTTCGGAGACGACTTTGAAGCGTTTGTCGCAGACGCGCGCTACCGCTACATAACGGAAGAGCTTTCTTGCGCGGTAACCAAAGCCGAACGCAAGGAAAAGCTCACGCGTTCGGATAAAATAGATAAGGTTTTGACAAGCAGAATTTGGGGTATCCCCATATTCATAGCTATGATGTTCCTTATATTCCACGTGACGTTCGCGGAAGATTTCTTGTACCTGAACGCTTTGTACGGCGTGCAGGTACAGGGCTGGGAACAATGGTGGGAACCGGGCTCATACGTGATAGACGGCGGCATACCTTCACCGGGCGTGCTGTTGCAATCGTGTTTGGTGTGGTGTACGGACAGTTTGTCCGCATTGGCGGCAAGCGGGCTGGCAAACGCCCCGGCGTGGGTATCTTCACTCATATGCGACGGCGTGCTGGCGGGCGTGTTCAGCGTGCTCTCCTTCCTGCCGCAGATAGCGCTTTTGTTCCTCTTTTTGTCCATATTGGAAGACAGCGGCTATATGGCGCGCGTGGCGTTCATAATGGACAGGATATTCAGAAAATTCGGACTTTCCGGCAAGTCGTTTTTGCCGCTTTTGATGGGATTCGGATGCAGCGTTCCCGCGATTATGGCGTCAAGAACGCTGGAACACGACCAGGAAAGAAGAATGACGATATATATGACCCCGTGGTTTTCCTGCACGGCTAAAATGCCCATATACACCGCCATTGCGGCAGCCGTATTCGTGGGCAACGACGATTTGGTCGTGTTCGGAATGTATCTGCTGGGCATAGTGTGCGCGATATTGGGCGCGCTGCTGCTGAGGAACACTCTGTTCCGCGGGCAGACGGCTCCGTTCATAATGGAACTTCCCGCCTATCACCTGCCGCAGGCAAAGTCGCTTTTCATACACTTGTGGGATAAGGTGAAAAAATATGTTATTAGGGCGGCTACCATTATAGCGGCGTCCACAATAGTGATATGGTTTGTGTCCAACTTCAATTGGAGCTATCATATGGTGGACAGCATTGAAGACAGCATTGTGCACGACTTGGGCAGCGTTATATCCTGGGTATTCTATCCGCTGGGATTTGCGATAGGCGAATACGGCTGGGTGTTCGTGGTGGCGGCTCTCACGGGACTTATCGCCAAGGAAGAAGTGGTGTCCACAATGACCGTGCTGGGCATAGCCATAGGCGCGCTGGGCGCGGAAGCGGGAGAAACCACCGCGATAGAAGCGCTGTTTACGGTATCGGGTATCACAACGCCTGCGGTCATAGCGTTTATGGCGTTCAATCTGCTGGCTATCCCCTGCTTTGCGGCGGTGGGCGCGGCGCGCGCGGAGTTGGGCAAGGGCAGGAGCTTTAAAGGCGCTCTGCTTTGGTGGACGGCTTCTGCGTACATAGTGTCAATGATGATATATCTGATAGGCAGCTTCTGGTGGACGGCGTTCATCTTTGCGGTGATAATCGCGGCGGCGGTCACCCTGATAGTGCTGTGGAACAAAGGCAAGCTGAAGCTTCCCGGCAAAAAACAGAAAAAAGCATAGAAAATGCCTATACACGCACACGGCGAAAGCAATTCTTTACCCGTGTGCCGTGGCAGAAAATAAGTATTGCACTCGGCAACGCAGAGACGAAGCAAGTCAAAGACGCTTTATTCGTACGAGTAAGCAAAATGCCTGTACACGCACACGGCGAAAGCAACTCTTTACCCGTGCGCCGGAACAGAAAGACAGACATTTCACTCGGAAACGCCGAGACGAAGCAAGTCAAAGACGCTTTATTCGTACGAGTAAGCAAAATGCCTGTACACGCATACGGCGAAAGCATTTCAGCGCAGGTATTTTCGGATAGATTTTCGCGATTGGGAGCGAAGTCGTAGCAGCGCTACGTCGAGCGACAAATTGCGGAAAGATGACGAAAAGGGCGCGCTCAAAGGATTTTGTCCGTGTACGGGGACAGGCGATACAACAAAAAGCCTCCTGACGCGCCGTAAAGCCACCCCGATATCAAATATCGCGGCGCGCCAAAAATACGCCGAACATTCGGCATTACCCGGCTGTCCGCGCCCTGCGGCGCGGGCAGCCCCGAGAGGAGATAGAGTATGCAAGTTATAGAAATAGTGGTCATAATAGCCGCCGTGCTGTTTGTTGTCGCGGTCACGGGAGTATCCTTATGGCGCAAAGCTCACGGAAAGGGCGGCTGTTCCGCCTGCGGAGGCTGCGGCGGGTGCGGCGGATGCGCGGGAGGATGCTGCGGTAAGGAAAGCAAAGAGGGCGATAAACAGTCCAAAGCTTCGGAAAAATGAGATTTTCCATACAAGTACTCCATATATTGAAGAACGCTCGGCTGCAGTCGGGCGTTTTTCTTTGCGGCAAGCGAAAAATTCTTAAATCCCGCTTAAATTCTTAAAGCCGTCGGTCGGCTTTTTTGCCCGTTATTGGCAAATTTATGATTAAGTGATATATTATTTATGCAAAATAAAAGAGTGCAGCCGTCAAAAAGGCTGCGAGGGGTATGAGTTGTGAAGGTACTTATTGTAGAGGACGATAAAGATCTTTCCAAAGTCATAGAGCAGACCTTGCTTGCTTCGGACGAAGCCTGCGAAATTGCCACCGCTTACGAGGGCAACGACGGCTACGCCAAAGCGATGAATTACGATTACGACGTGATAATTTTGGACCTTATGCTTCCGGGAATGTCGGGTGAAACAATTTTGCACAGCCTGCGCAAGTCCAAGGCTACGCCCGTCATTGTGCTCACGGCGATAGACGAGGAGAGGGAAAAAGTAAAGCTGCTCAACGACGGGGCGGACGATTATCTCACAAAGCCTTTTTCGCGTGAAGAGCTTATCACCAGAATAAACGCGGTATTGCGCAGATACAATAAGTCTTTCACCACGCTGGGCTATAAGTTCGGCGGGCTTGAAGTAGACTACACCAATAAGAGCGTGTCTTACAACGGGGAGCTTTTACCCATTGCGGGCAAGAAGTACGAGATATTCGAAATGCTTGTGCGCAACGAGGGGAGCATAGTCACCAAAACGCAGATATTCAACCGCGTGTGGGGCTTTTATTCGGATACCATACTTTCCGTTATAGAGGTGCATATCTCCTATCTCAGGCGCGAGCTCAGAAAGATAGGTATGGATAAATATCTCTCCACAATAACCAACGCCGGTTACATCTGGAAAGGCGGCAGTACGATGGGAGACAGGACCGAGTGAACATCAAAAAAACGGCGAGGAGAGTTATTCTCTACGTCGTTTTGAACATTATAATAATGGCTGCCATCAGCTGGGGCGTGTATTTCGGGCTGAAAGAACAGGTGAGCCAATCCGTGGTGGATCGCGCGGACGAAATGCTGCGCGAATATATGGTCACGGTCAAAAACTCCAATCTTCACATCGAACAGATAGAACCCGGGTATACGGACGAGTTCGGCGAACTTATCAGCCCGTATATAGATATAGCGCTTTACAGGCGCCGCGCCAGCGGAGAGACGGACTTTGTCACCGCAAACGACTTCATTATGGCAAACGATCCGCAGCTGACTTATTTGAGCGGAATGCATACGGAGATGTTCGCAGGTTCCACTTTCCGCACGTATACGGAAAAAGTATATCCCGACCAAGGCGAATATTACGTAAAGCTGTTTTTGTCATTGGACGTGTTCGAATCGGTGACGGACTCCTTCCTTAACGTGGTTGCGGTGATAATCATCGTCGTGTTCGTGCTGGTCACCGCGGTGCTCATAGCCGTCACGCAAACGCTGCCTTATGTGCGTTACTCGCGCAAGGAAAAGCTGTTTATCAGGGAGATGTCGCACGAGCTGCGCACGCCTTTGACCGTGATAAAGGGGAATGTGGAACATATGCTGGACAATCCCTACGCCAGCGTGAGCGAAATATCCGGCAGTTTGCAGACCATAATGAACGAAACAGAGCGTATGATACGTATGAGCCGCTGGCTGGGCAGGATAAACGCGCCGTCGCGCGACGTGCTCCCGGACGAGGAATGCGACCTTACGGAAGTCACCACGGAGATAGCCGAAGTATACGCGGATATATTCGAAGAGAAGAATATGCCGTTTTCCGTGCATATAGACGAGGTGAAAACGCGCATATCCGAAGATATGTGGAGGCAGATACTCTTTGCGCTTTTGGACAACGAGTTGAAGTACGCCGGCAGCGGCAACACCGTATGGCTGGACTTGAAGAGGAGCGGCGATAATTACGAACTTATCGTGGCGGACAGCGGCAAGGGGGTAAAGGATCCGGATAAGATATTCAAGCGCTTTTACCGCGCCGCGGAAGATCAGACCATCAAGGGCACGGGTTTGGGGCTTGCCATAGTAAAGAACATTGTGGAAAGCAACGGCGGAAGCGTGAGCGCGGGTAATCGTGAACAGGGCGGCTTTATCCTGAAAATAAAGCTGAAAATACACAGGAAAAAGGCGGATACTTCCGCAAACGGACAAAAAGTCGGAAAAGTTGCCAAAAACGGCGACAGCGTTAAGCCGAAATTAAGCAAAAGTTCCGAAGAAGTGGTAAAATAGAAGTATGAAAGGCAAGATGAAACATATGAAAAAAGTGATAGCAGCCGTTTTGGTGCTGGCGTGCGTCGTATGCGCGGCGGCTGTGCTTTCGTCTTGCGTAAAAGAAAAGTATGACGCGTTTATAGAAGCGGGCGGCGTTCAGCGCATAGCTTACGACGGAGAGGTGCATTATCCCGCGGCGCGCTTGAATCACGACGAAACCGTCCTCACTTATACGGGCGGCGACGTGGGTTACGGCGGCTGCAAAGAGCCGGGCGAATACAAGATAACCATCTCCGCCGCGGAGACGGAAAACTATAAGGCGGTCACTGAAACCGTGACCGTGATAATAGAGGACAACAAACTCAACGGCGACGTTTTCGAGCAAATGGTAGAGCGTATGACCGCAAGCGGCGATTTCGACCTGAACAAAAACATCGCGGTGGATATGGCTCTCGATCTGTCCTTCCGCCATCAGGACCAGGCGCAGAGGGAGGAAGATTGGAATTACTCTTTGCACATAAAGGGCAATATAGATTTTGCAAACGCAAACAAAACGGCGCTTTCCGTGGGGCTGTATGACAACAGGGCAAAGGAATACCTTATGTCTATGAGCTATGACGGCGCGAACAAAGCGCTTTATCTCATCACGGAAACGGGCAACTATAAGATAGAAAACGCGGACCTTATGAACGCGCTCATCAGCGCTTCGGGCGCGGACGGCAGCGGAGGCATAGATAAATCCAAACTATCCGAGCATCTCAAACAGGCGGCGTCCACGGTGCTTGCTTCCGGTGAAGTGAGCGCGGACGGAGATGTGTTCACTTTCAATTTCCATATGGACAATCTGTTCACCTCCACGGTAGCGGCGGTGGCGGAGGCGTTTATGCCGGGCGTGGGCGAACAGCTGGGCAGACTGCTTTACGGAATGATGAAGGAGCAGATATGGAGCGGCACTTCCGCAAATCTCCCCGGCATAAGCGGCACTTTGGATATAAAATTCGACGGGAATAAATTCACCGGTATACAGCTGCACGACTTGGACTATGCCGACCAGTCGGAGAAAGGCGTGTTCTTCGGCAGCGTAAAGAGCGCAAAGCTGGGCAACAGCGTGAGCGTGAGCAATGAGGGCATAGTGCCCGCGGATACAAACGGGTATTCGCCAAGCAAGCTGCTCAACGTGGACGCAAGCGGCAGTTTGGACATCATTCAAAACGGCAAGGAAACGGGCAAGTTGGGCTGGTCGCTTACTGCGAATATGGACTTGGCGCAGTTCATCATTTCGGGCGGCGACTTCTCCGATCCCGCGCTGAGCGACAATATGTTCCATATCGCTTTGTGGTACGAACCTTCCGCGCAGACTTCCTCCGCGTGGGCTAACAGCGGGGACAGAAAGACGGCGCTTTCTTCCGCGGTGAATATAATGGACATAGTGTACGATCCCGCTCATACGGGCACATCTATGGTGTATTTGGCTTTTGCGCCCAAAACCTTGATGAACGACCGAATAATAGATATGGTGAACGGAATGAGTTCGGGCGATTCCATATTGGGAATGACGGGTTATGATAGGATATCTTCCGCACTTGACGATTATTCTATGATACAGGTGGATATAAACGCCGTTGTGCGCAGTATGGCGTTCAGACAGGGCGAAACAAGTGAGGCGTTCGACGCTTTGGGCGGCGCCGTGGGCTTGCTGAGCAGACTGCTCTCCGCCGTGAACATCTCCGAAGGCGCGGGCGTCGCCGCCATAGCCGATATAGCGGACGCTCTGGACAAGGACTTCGGCGAAGACCCTATGCTGCTCGGCGTATCCTTGGGTGAAGTTTTGCAGGCTATATTCGCCGTCAACGGCGAAAACTCGCAATCCCTGCGCCTTACGTTGGACAAGGTCAGTCTGTTCGGCAGCGGCACTTCCGAATACAACGCTTTGACGGAAGGCTTGGTAAACAACTTCAACGGCACGAAAAAAACATACCACGACCACAACAACGACAGTATTTCCGATACTCCCGTTATGACGCCGCACGTGCAGGGCAACACCGTCGGCGATAAATTCTTCATCAATTTGTATAACCAGTCGCTGGTAAACGACGTGGAGGGCAAGGTGTACGACTCTTCCGATCCCGGCTACTCCTCCTTCTCCGCAAACGAAGCGCAAGCCATAGACGAATTTGCCATAGGCTATACCTATACGGACATCTACGGCAACCTGAACGACCACATCTATACCGCCCGCATAATAAGAATCGAAGGATTCGACCCGACCAAGACGGGCGCACAATACGTGACCATCTATACCGAACCGATTGAAGGTTATAACATATTGACCAATTTCGATAATATGCTGCGCGCATTCTCGGACAATAAAATAACGTTCGAAGGCTACTGCATAAGCGGCTGGATAGACATAAACGCACAGCTTACCGGCGCCCAAGCAAAATCCGTATCCGCATCCTCAGCGGCTGCGGTGGACGAATACAGCGGCGGCGAAGCGCAGGAGTTTGCCGTAGGCAGCGAATTGCTCACAAGCTCCCAGTTCTTCCTCAGCAAGCAGTATCAGGTGCAACTCACCTATGCCGACGGCACCCAAAAAACCATCTTTATAGACGCCGAAGCGGACGAATTCACCTTCTCCGACCTCTCCAAAGTCGCTTACTCTCAAAATCGACCCACCGGCTACGTCCAAGGTACGCGCAAAACATGGCGCGCCGCCTCCCCCGGCGACACCGATATGATCCTCAAAACCCCCCTCGGCAACTTTACCTGGAAAATAAAGGTAGTGTAGCTCGCGGCACATCAGTTAACGCATAAGCTTTTTACACATATCGCCCATATCGGCGCAGTCGTGAATAAGCATTGATTTTACGCGCCGCAAGTTTTGTAGTGAACATAATACTTGCATCAGACCTTTCCATAAAATCAATTATTTCGACAAAAAATTTGACAACGGACATTTAATATGCTATACTTCAACTTAAGGATATAAATATATACTAAAATATTACAAAGGGGGGAAGCATAGATGTTTTTTACAAATTCTTATGCGACCGACAAGCAAACTTTATTAAAGAGGGCAAACAGTACGGCATAGACGTAATATGCGGGAATAGCGTTATATAAAACGGATATGACCGATAAAAATATCATTGAAAGCAAGGGGTGTAAGACATCCTGCGGATATAAAATCAAACCACTATGATTATGCCGCGTCAGAAGCGGCGATCGAAAACGGAGATAAAGGAAGCATTATGACAGATTTGAATCATGTAGTTGAGATTGTCAAAAAGATTAACGATTATTGCAACGAAATGGATCAATTGAGAGCCAAGATAGACAAAGAAAATGCCGAAGAAAAGCAATTTGTCGAAAACCAGGCGGATTCTTTGATCAGTGAAATGCAACAAAAAGTCAAGGAGTTCAAGAATATCAATTTTATACGGCTTCGTCGGCAAGTCGAAGGGTTGGTTACTATTTTGCGAGAAGAATATGAAAAGCAATGGAATGAATTGCCTGACATAGATTCAACGGAATACAGCAGACTCACTTACAACGAAAACATTAAAAAGGTAAGGGAATTAATAGACGATATCAATGACGAGGTCGCAAAGCTTAATGCTTTTGATTTTGACAAAGCCGTTCCTCCCGTGCATATAGAGATGAAGGATGAAACGTTTATAACGCGCGCAGGGGACGAAATAGGGGAAACAAACGGGTATCAAACGAAAAAGAGGTCTAAAGTAATCGACCCTAAGCCTTTGAAAAAAGAGATAATAAAGCTTTTGTTAATCTGTAAAAAAGCGATCGTATGCATTGAGGTCATGGCAGATCGCTTTGAAACGGAGTTTAATCGCTCTGCTTATAATTCTGCCGTAAGAAGCAGTGCGAAGGCTTGGCTGACAGAGGCTTTTGCGCGTAGCAAAGTAGAATATGACAAACGTTTTGACGAATTGTTCCGCGATGAAAAAGCAAGCGCTGTTCCGAAAGAATTTTTTACGAACCTTGAGCGTCAGGGTATCGCTGCCGAAGTCGATATAAATTCCGGAACAGCCGAATATAACGAAAGCATCAATATAGGCGATATAAAATTGCTTGTGGAAAGCTCTGATCAGCATATCGGTTATATTAACGACAGTCCGGTGTTGAGCAAGTATTTGAAGGACGGATATCTGAGCGCGCCATTGATTTTGGATTTGAAAAGTTGCGGAAATATTTTGATAAATGTCAGCGACGAGAGCTTTGACGAGTCGGCGGTGGCGCTTGTCAATCAGCTGATAATTCAATTTTTAGTGTCTTTCCCCGCCAACAGAATAAACTTCTGCCTGATCGACATCGATAACAAGATGGGATTTTCGCAATTCAAAATTTTGAACAAGATAAATAACGGTATTTTGCTCAACGGAATCATACGTGATGACAGGCAATTGGAAAATACGATTAAAGACATGGAACAGACCATGTATAAAATCGATGAAGATCAATTGTGTTACAATAACGTGAAAAATATATACGAGTATAATAAAAAATTTGAAGCAAATCCGCAAAGCATGCATTTATTTGTGCTGATCAATTATCCCGCTTGTATGAGAGACGATCTTGCAAAGAGAGTGTTAAAGCTGGTTCAAAACGGAAATAAGGAAGGCATATATTGCCTGATAGTGAACAATAAGTCGGTTCCGTTGGCTCCCGGATACAAGAAAAGCGAATACGATCAATTTATCGAAGGCGTAGGTAAAAATGCCGTAATTATAAACAAGTCGGAAAACGGTTTTGAAGTGGAGGTGGGAACGCCGAACAAGTTCGTTCCAAAGGACAATATAAGCGTCAAAGCGCTGCCTGGCATAGTGGAAATGCTTAAAACAAATGCGGAAAGTAACAGGCAGAAAGTTATTCCGCTCAGCCTTATGTTTGAGGATACCGATAAAAAGGTCGCAAATAAGAAAAAGAGCATTCCGTCATCCGCCGAAGTGCTTGAGATACCTATCGGCGCAAGAGGCGGCGAAGTTCAGGATTTGTTGCTTAAAACGACAGGCGACGGTTCGGCGCATGCTGTCGTTATCGGCGGCACAGGTTCCGGTAAATCCAATTTATTGCATGCCATTATTATGAGCGCATGCTACAAGTACAGCCCTGACGAGTTGAATTTGTATCTTGTAGACTTTAAGGGCGGCGTAGAGTTTAAGTATTATGAAGCAAATAAGGATAGAAAAAAGCAATTACCGCATATAAAATTGACGGGACTGACCAGCGATCTTAATGACGGCGTCGCTATTTTGGATAATCTGCAAAAGGAGCTTAGACGCAGAGAGGACGAATTCAGAACCAATAGGGTGGAGGATATTGTTCAGTATCGCAATTTAGGCAAGAAGATGCCGCGGTTGTTTGTCATAATCGATGAGATACAAGAGTTGTTCGAACAAGACGAAAATTTGGGAAGGAAAGCAATCAATATTATGAGGGAATTGTTCAAGAAAGGACGTGCTTTTGGTATCAATATACTGTGGGCGTCCCAGAATATTCCCAAGGTGCCGGGGCTGAGAGATCAGGTTCTCAGTCAAATAGGCAACAGGATAAGTTTGAGGCTTAACGAACCGCAGGACGCGGAAGAGATCAAAATCGATCCCAAAGTCGTCAAGAATTTGAATCGTCCCGAAAAGGGTCTTGGCGTTATAAATGACATAAGATACGGTAACGAAAGCATAGAATTCCGCGTTGCATTTGCCGAAACAAGCGAGAACAGGCAAAAGTATTCCGCCAAGATAATAGACAAATGGAAGAGCGTAGCGGAAAATTCCGAAATCGC
This sequence comes from uncultured Clostridia bacterium, assembly GCA_944380395.1. Lineage (GTDB taxonomy): Bacteria > Bacillota > Clostridia > Christensenellales > UBA3700 > Alloclostridium. The sequence continues at coordinate 44,672 of CALWHM010000005.1, forward strand.
GCGTCAGCCGTTATTTATAGTGGGTGACGACGATGAACTTTCGCCCGTGGATAACACGATATACGGGATCACGCCTACAAAAGCTCAAATCAAATCCAAGGCGTTTGAAAAATATGTCATACAGCTGGGACAGAATTTTGTCACAGGTAAGCCTTATGACATAGCGCTGTCTTTGAGGGAAGATAAGTCAAATATGCTTTTGTCAGGCTTTGATGTGGAAATATTGCGCGATATGATGGGATACTCATTGCTGTCAACGATAATTGCGGAGAAAACCGATGCCGATTGCATTGCGCAAAAGGCGAAAATATATTATGCAAACGGTGAAATGATAAATCCCAAAAACTCAGGAGATTTGTTTAATGTCCTGCGCACCGATTTTGAGAATATCATAGAAAATGTGTCTCCCGTCAAGCGCTTTGAAGAGTGCATAAAGGATGTTTATAAGCTCTATAAGAAAAGGAGTGAAGAAGCCGATAATACCGAATATGCCAAAGCGGAGGCGCCGTGTTTTGTATTCGTACATTCGCTGCAGAGGTATGCGGATCTGTTCAAAGATAATCCGCAGCTCGACATCAGCGAGCAAGAAGAACTCGATGACGGCTTAAAGAAAAAAGACGATGCTTCTCCGATAAACAGCGGACGCGGCGATAGGGATGAGTTGGAAGATCTTTTCATAAATGTCGAATCGAGGAACGGATATTCCGCGTCAAGTTCATTCTCAGCGGGCAGGCAGAGAAAGCAATCGTTGATATATTTTACGGATGCGATAAAAGAACTTTTGACCAGAAGCGGCAAGTTCGGTATACATTTTATCATATCCGTAGACAATCCGCTCATTCAGGGCGTAAAGGACGCTTTCGCAGATATGGAGTACAAGATATTTGCGAAAGGGTCGGACCCCAATACCATTATTCAACTTGTCGGGGATTATCGTGAAAGCGGCAGCCTTGCCAATCCCAAAGTTGCGCTGGTCGTTAACCGTAACGAGCGTATGAAAATCAGGGTATATAGGTATAACGCGGGAAACGACGGCGAATGGTATAGAAAGCTTTGCGTTGATTACGGTAAGTTGGAGGGGTGATAGATGGATGAAGTCGAATTCGACGAAGAGGCGTTAAATAAAGCGTTGAATGCGCTGTTGAATTACGCCAATGAGGTCGGGGCGGCATATGAAGAAATGCTGAAAACAATATATGTTCAGGGGAGCGAATGGTGTGACGAAGACTACCGGGCGCTGGCAGAAACCGTTGTGAGTTTTAAGCGTGATATTATTGCTATGAGCACGGGAGCATATCAATTAACAGACGAGTTGAAACAGAAATTGGAAAGAATAAGGCAAAGACCAAGATACAACGGAGGAGATTGAGTATATGTCAAAGGTGAGGTTATCAAAGGCGGCGGCATCAAGAGTGATTTCTTTTACGGATGAAGCTTATAATGCATTGATTTCAAATGTAAGAGCGATGGATAGCAGAGTAAATTCTCAATTTACAGGAATGGTGGATCCCGCGTTGAAGAGATATGCAGAGTTGTCGGAAAAACTGCAAAACACTCTCAGGCAAATCGGGACGAATATGGAAGCCATTTCCAAATATTGCAGGGCAGTTATGCGCTGGATAGACGATTACGGACAGATATAGGAGGAAATTTCGAATGGAAAATTTGGAAACAAGTCCCGAGGCTTTGGAGTCCGCGGCAAATATCGTGGACGCATATTGCCGTACTCAAAAATCCGTTATGGATACATATCTGCGTAATGCGACATCCATGCAATCCGAATGGGTCGATGATAAAACGCTCGGATCGTTGCTGGAGGAGATAAGGCATTTGAATACGATAGTTAGCGGACTTATGGATGAAATACAGTCCTACTACCCGCGCTATTTCCGTAAAAAAGCGGAAATGCTGCGTAACAGACCTAAATTTTAAGGATAAAGACGATGTCGGAATACGGAGAGTTGCAGGGCGTTATCGCAAAGCTTGAATCGAATGCGAATAGGTATGCGGAGTATTGGAACGATCAGACTGCGCATACTTACGCGCCGATCAATGAAAATATGAAAAATATTGCCGGAAAAGTAACGGCAATATACTCCGGTTCGGAAAAAGCATATAAAACCATAAATAATTATTATGATTCCGGACAATACGATTATAAGGTGGCGGAACTTCGCAATATAGCGACAGGAATTTGATATGGGAAGCATAAAGGCTGTTTGTTCTATGTTGGAATATTATTACGACGCATGTCGAAACAACTATGGCGAAATGCTGAGGGTTGTTGAGGTTTTGCTGAAAAAAACCGAGCGATATGCCCAAGACGTGGAGCAAAAGCATGACCATGCAAAAAGAAAAGTCGGGGAATTAAACATGGCAATGCCGGAAGTTAAGGTGAAAGCGGATAAATACTATGACGGCATGGAAATGTGTAAAGACAGGATCAATGAAGCGCAAGGAGAAATTAATTACTGTTATTCCCACCCCATAGTACAGTCGACCACGGATTCTGAAGGCAATACGACAACCACCAGCACGTATGATTACGCAGCGATTCATGCCGCCGAAAGGAAGAAAGCCGAAGCCGAACGTCAGTACGATCAATATAATAGATTATACAGCAAGGCAAGCGACGTCTATCAGCGCATGGACGCGTTGCGCGGAGAGATCGAAGGCAAAAGGGAGATTATTCAAAAAGGTCTGGATCGCATAAAAAATTGTGAAGCGGAACTGAAAAAGTATATTCAGCAAATAAGCAGTGAAGGGAATTACAACTTAAAATCTTTGGAAGGGGTAATGAGCGAATTGACATATTACGTCAATTGTTCGCCGATTGAGCCATACGGGAGCGTTGCCGGCGGGGATTTCGGCACGAAAGTTGCATCACAATCATATGCTTCATCATATTCTTCTGCCATAAATTCCGGCACGGGACAAAGCGGATCGGAAACTTCCGTATATGATAACATATTGACCGAAGACGATTTATATAACGAGTATGAAACTCCTTCGCGGCTGCATAGGAAAAAACACAGATACGACGTATGTACGGAAGAATTGTACGACAAAACCAGCAATGAACACTACGGTAAATTAACGGGAAAATTATTAAGCTGTGAATTTGCCTTAAATAAATATGCCGGGTCGGCATTTAATGAGATAAACAAGTATCTAAGAAAAAACGATAAAACATATGAGGAAATGTGCAGGAATTTAACGGAAAGCATTACAAGGGGGATCAATGATGTCTATTTGCCCGAAGATATGATGTTGTATAGGGGGATTTCTACGCCGAGAGCTATTTTGGGCGAAAATTGGGAAAACAAGGATATAGAGCAGTTAAGGGAAACGTTTGTCGGAGGAATATTTCGTGATAAAGGCTTCTGCTCCACATCGACAAGTAAGGATATCGCACATAAATTTGCGGAGCATTATAGTGGCACCATATTAAAAATAAACGCACCCAAAGGAGCCAACGGAGTATTTATGGGCGGATTTAGCGGGTATAAACATGAAAAAGAAGTTCTATTGCAAAGAAGCTCGTGTTTTAAGATAATTTCAATAGAGCCTAATCCGACAAGCAACGGATATATTATCGAATTGGATCTTGTCGGTAAGGAGGTATGCTGATGAACTACGATAAGTTTATTTGGAAAGAAGGCGATATCGAATTTATAGACGAAAAAGAATTTGCAGAGAAAGGGGTCGTTTACGGTGCGGAATTTAGAAAAAAGTTCGATACTTGCGTCGATAACAAGGAATGCCCGTTATGTGATGATGACGATATGAAAATCGCCGATCCTATCATCGACAAGATATACGCGTCGTATTTTCAAGATAAAAAGGTAGACGCGGCGTTCTGCGAAAAAGTATTGGGCAACATAATAACGCTCAGCAGAAAGTTGTTGAAAGACCCGTCAATGCTTACGCAGCAGCTGTATTGCTGTATTAGAACGGGGCTGACGGATAAGGTAAAGAAAAACGGCAATATAGATGCGTGATCAAGCGCAAATAAGAGCGTTTAGGAGTAAAAATGGATAAGGTAAATGTGACGGATATGAGCTTATGGTCATGCCGAAGAGCGTTGGATAAGTTCGGGAGTGAGTTGCTGACGGCTTCCGAAAAATATGCCGCTGCGTTAACTGAGTGCGTGAGCGGAGTCGATTCGGAGTTGAAAAACAAGTTGAACAGATATATCGACTTGATTAGGAAAATGAATCAAGCCATGCAGTTATGTTTGGGAAGCAACATCAACGCTATAGATGAAAGGATCGCACAAATACCCAACTATGAAAATTGTGCGTATATAAAAAGAGATATACTTTGATAAAAGAGGTAAAAAATGGATTTCAGACAGACATTTATCGGTGAAGCAGACAAAAAGTATTTAGATATGCTTGGCGGTAAGACAAAGCCGCTTACGCAAGGCGTGTCGGTTGATGATGCAAGCGAATATTGCAAGCACAACTCCGACTATCAAAATAGATTGAAAAACGAGCTTGAAGCATATAACGGCGCTATCGAGCGAGTTAACAGAAATCGTAAACAGCGCTTGGAAAGAGAAAAGCAGGCTGAAAACGCAAGGTTAAGGGGAATAGCCAAGCGGAAGTATATCGTTAAAATGATATTCAAGGCATTGACTATCTTATTGCCCGTTATTATTATGGTTCTGATCGGTTGCGATATCTTTATCAATCGTGAATATTATGCGGAAGTAACAGGTGAATTCGGATGGATAACGGCGGGCTGGGTAATTCTCACCTTGCTGGTGTTGTTATTCGTAATACGTACCTTTATCAAAATGGTACGCAAAGAAACATTTGAAGCTTATCGGGCGCATGCGCACTACAATATAGGCGCGGCAATTATTTGCCTCGTGTTTGCCATAGTAGCATGCTGCGGCAATCTTGCAGGATATGCTTATGTGGGAGTGGAAGAAGTTAATTCCATAAATATAAGAATAAGAAGGCTGCCCGATTCCATATCCAATCATTTTGATACATATGAGGACACGTTACAGGAGATAAACAGAGAATACAGCGGGTTTGATTTTTGGCAAAAGTATATGGTCAACGACCGTGAAGAGTTTGAAGAATTGATTGCCGAATTCAACGAGTATTATATCGGACGAATGAGAGATGAGTTGGGAGGCGTAACTGCGTCAAATGCTGCCGAAAAGCTGCAAAGCGTTGCCGAGATGTATAAGGGCCTGACCAAAGAACAAAGAAAATTGCTTACAGATGAGGAAAGCGAACGCGGCGACAGGCTTTGCGAGGCATATGATATCGTTATCAAAATAAATGAGATAGAGCAGGATATTCTGAACAGGTACGAGGAAGTCGGTTCCGTTAAGGAAGAGTACAATAGCTTGCCCGATGAGTACAGGGGATATGTTTACAATTCCGAGTTGTTAAACGAATTCAAAGACCGGTATCAGTATTTTAACAGCTTTGAATATACGGAGACGGATGGCGGCTACTCCATTTCTTTGAAAAGCGGTTATACGGTTTCCGGAGACATAATCATACCTTCTTCATATGAAGGGCAGCCGGTAGTGGAAATAGCCGAATATGCATTCAAAGATAATACTGGTATTACATCCGTAGTGGTGCCCGAATCCGTCAAAACTATTTATTCAGGAGCATTCGGCGGATGCACTTCCTTGCGAGAAATAACGTTGCCCTTTATTGGCAAAACGGCAGATACGGAAACGGAGCGCTGGGCAGTATTGGGATATATATTCGGAGACGGTGATACAAATACCGACATGAGCCATAATAAAACTCAATATGTTACCAGCGGCACATCCGGCTTTACTTCGCAAGCGCCGTATACATCATCGAGTTATTTCTATCATGCCATACCTCAAAGCTTGCGCAAGGTAACGGTGACAAGCCAAACCGTGATCCCCGCATATGCTTTCCGCAATTGCGACTTACTTGAAGAAGTGATTTATGAAAAAACGGTCACTTCGATCGGCAAGTATGCATTCAGCGGTTGTTCCAATCTGCCGAGTTTTACTGTGGAGAGCGGACTGAAAACTATCGGTAATTACGCATTCAGCGGCTGTTCCAAGCTGTCGGGTTTTGCTATGGAAAACGGATTGGAAACTATCGGTGAAGGAGCTTTTTATAACTGCAAATCGTTTGACGCGCTTAATTTGCCTTCAAGCTTGACCACTATCGGTGCGTATGCATTCCACGGAATGGATCAAATCACATCGGTCACTATACCCGATTCTGTTACAAAAATCGGTTCGGGCGCTTTTTACGGCTGGACATCGCTTTATGATATAACGCTGCCCTTTATTGGTAGAACGGCAGATACGGAAACGGAGCGCTGGTCGGTATTGGGATATATATTCGGAGATGGCGAAACCGATGATACTATGAATAGTAATTCTTCCGAATATGTAACCAGCGGTACATCGGGATTTACTTCACAAGCGCCGAATTCTTCGTATACTTATTTTTACTATGCCATACCTCAAAGCTTGCGCAAGGTAACGATAACAAGTCAAACAGTGATCCCCGCATATGCTTTCCGCAATTGCGATTTACTTGAAGAGGTGATTTATGAAAAAACGGTCACTTCGATCGGCAAGTATGCGTTCAGCGGCTGTTCCAAGCTGTCGGGATTTGCTATGGAAAACGGATTGAAAACTATCGGAGAAAGAGCTTTTTATAACTGCAAATCGTTTGACGCGCTTAATTTACCTTCGGGTTTAACTGATATCGGACAGTTCGCGTTCTATGGAATGAATCAAGTTACATCGGTCACTATACCCGATTCTGTTACAAAAATCGGATATAGTGCTTTTTGCGGATGGACATCACTTAAAGATATAACCTTGCCTTTTGTAGGCAATACTATAAGTACCGGTACTGCAAGATATGCTGTTTTCGGCTATATATTCGGCGACGGGGATACCGATGACAGTATGAATCCCGCTTCTTCCGAATACGAAACAAGCGGTACATCGGGATTTACGTCACAAGCACCGTATTCTTCTAGCAGATATTATTACTATGCTATACCTCAAAGCTTGCGCAAGGTGACCGTGACGAAGCAAACATCTGTACCTGCTTATGCTTTCCATAATTGCGATTTGTTGGAGGAAGTAGTATATAGTTCTATAAGCTCAAGGGGCACGGACGCTTTCAGTAATTGCAGCGCGACCGTAACCGATCTTTCAAAGCAGATATGACAGCCGGTTGAAAGCGGCAATTATGTCAATATCGATGTAATATCGATCAAATAAATATCCACTCGCATTGATATGCACCCCAAACGTTGGACAGACTTTATGAGGTGCATATCTCTTTGAGATATTATACTAATATCTCCGATTCGTTCGAAGCGTCCAATGTGAAAGCGGTTGACACAAATTTTGACACAAATTTGAGCAGCGATGGGGATAACTAAATAAAAAGTCGCCCTCTTAATCGACATATAATGCCGATTTTGAGGACGACACCGATTTGGCGGAGACGGAGGGATTCGAACCCTCGAGCCCACGAGAGGCTACTTGATTTCGAGTCAAGCCCGTTATGACCACTTCGATACGTCTCCGTACGCGCAATAAAAATTATAGCGGGATATTTGAAAAAAAGCAAGCGTTTGGCGAAGGGACGCTCATATAAAGTTTATCGCCGTGAGAAAATCACCGGCGAGAAGGAAGCGTATATAAAAGTTTATCGTTGGAAGAAAACAGGCGATGTCGCGGCGCGCGGATAAAAGTTTTGCAATTGCCTTAAAACAGTTGACAGGACGGCGCGGCGGATATATAATTTTCACATTAAAGATAAATGTAACTGCAATGGCGCAGGCGCATTAAAGAAAAGGCAAAAGCCGCTCTTTGAAAGAAGGGCGGCTTTATTTATTGCAGGAGGAGATATGTGCGGTATAATATGTTGCTGCGGCAAGGTGGACGGTCAGGCTTTTGAAGAGGGATTTGTGCGGACGTTCGACAGGGGGCCCGATATGTCCCGTGTCGTGCGCGCGGGCGGAGGCGTTATGGGCTTTCACCGCCTTGCGATAATGGGACTTGACGAAAGCGGAATGCAGCCGTTTACGCGCGGAGAGTCCGTTGTGGTGTGTAACGGCGAATTATACGGCTTTCGCAAGATGAAAGCTCAGTTGGAGAAAAAGGGGTACGCCTTTGCTTCCGGGAGCGACTGCGAGCTTATTTTGCCGCTTTACGCAGAATACGGAACGGGTATGTTCGGCATACTCGACGCTGAGTTTGCCATGGTGATTTACGACGGGAAAAGCGGCGAATGGATAGCCGCACGCGACCCGATAGGTATTCGTCCGCTTTATTGGGGAAAGACGAGAGATGGGGTGATGTGCTTTGCAAGCGAAGCGCGCTATCTCACGCCTTTGTGCGAAAGGGTTATGCCGTTCCCGCCGGGATGTTATTGGAAGGGCGGAGAGTTTATCCGTTATTGCGATATAGCAAGAGCAGAGGTAAATAAAGAGAGCGATATAGAAAAAATATGCGCAAACATACGCGAAAAACTGATAGCAGGGGTGGAAAAAAGGCTGGATTCGGACGCGCCCGCGGGCTTTTTGCTGAGCGGAGGATTGGACTCTTCCCTGGTGTGCGCGATAGCGGCGAAAAAGTTGGGAAAGATCCGCACTTTCGCCGTGGGCATGCGCAAGGACGCCATAGATTTGAAGTACGCAAGGGAGGCGGCGGAATATATTGGCAGTGAGCACACGGAGATTTATATGACCTTTAACGACGTTCTGGCGGCGCTTGAAGAGGTGATATATTCCTTGGGCACTTTTGATATAACCACGATAAGGGCGAGTTTGGGAATGTATATCCTGTGCAGAGAAATACGCAAGATAAGCGATGTGCGCGTGCTGCTTACGGGAGAGATATCCGACGAGTTGTTCGGGTATAAGTACACGGATTTTGCGCCGAGTGCGGAGGAGTTTCAAAAAGAGAGCGAAAAGCGCGTGCGCGAACTGCATATGTACGACGTTCTGCGTGCGGACAGGTGCATATCATCCAACTCTTTGGAAGCGCGCGTGCCGTTCGGAGATCTCGAGTTTGTGCGATATGTGATGAGCATAGATCCCAAGCTGAAGATGAACACTTACAAAATGGGCAAGTATCTGCTCAGAAAGGCGTTTGAAGGGGATTATTTGCCCGATAACATTTTATGGCGGGAAAAAGCCGCGTTTTCCGACGCGGTGGGGCATTCTATGGTGGATATGCTCAAGCAAGAGGCGGAAAGGCGGTATACGGACGGGGAGTTCGCCGTAAAAAGCGAGAAGTACGCATATCATTGCAAGCCGTTTACAAAGGAGTCGCTTATGTACCGCGAGATATTCGAGCGCTATTATCCCAACGGCGCTGAGATGATAAAAGATTTTTGGATGCCGAACAAAAGCTGGGAAGGCTGTAACGTTAACGACCCTTCGGCAAGAGTTCTTTCCAATTACGGTAAAAGTGGTCAATAACCAACGGATAACAAGTTTCCTCTAAACAAATATCCGCTCGCTGTGCGGGCGGATATTTGCCGTATTCAAACGAATACGAAAGCAAAGGAATATCGGCGTAAGGGCTGCTTATACGCCGAACAAGAGGTCGGAATAGGTGGGGAACGGCCAATACTTTTCGCCTACAATCATCTCCAGCATATCCGCGGTAATGCGCAGTTTGTTCATTGCGGGAATGACGCTGTCGCGGCAGTAGCGCGACATAGATGCGGAATCCGCGCACGCTTTTATTCCTGCGGCGGCTGAGTCCAAGGCGTCGGTCTGTTCGTACATCTTATCCAAAAGCACGCCGAGTTTGACCAAGGTGTCAGATATGCGGCGGCAGGGCGCGCCCGGGCAGAGGGATACCGCCTTGTATGTCTTGCCGAGAGCGGAGGCATAGTCCCCCGCGGCGGGGATTATCTGCTTGCGCGCCATATCGGACATTGTGAGCGCTTCTATGTTTATCGTCTTGCAATAGCTTTCGGACAGTATTTCCAGACGGCTCTGCATCTCCTCTTTCGTATAGATCATATGCTTGGTGAACAAGTCCACGTTTTTGCGGTCGAGGAAGTGCGCCAAGGCGTCGGGAGTGGAAGGAAGGTCGGAAAGTCCGCGCCGCTTGGCTTCCGCGCGCCATTCTTCCGAGTAGTTGTTGCCGTTGAAGATTATGCGCTTGTGCGCGCTGATGGAGTTTTTGATGAGCGTCGTCATAGTGCCGGGAATGTCGTCGGAGCATTCCAGCACGTCGGCAAAGCGGCAAAGCTCTTCCGCAACTATCGTGTTCAAGACGGTGTTGGGACCGGAAACGGACATAGACGAACCGGGCATGCGGAACTCAAATTTGTTGCCCGTAAAGGCAAAAGGAGAAGTGCGGTTGCGGTCCGTGGAATCCTTGGCAAAGGCGGGGAGATAGTGAACGCCCACTTCAAAAAGCGCCTTTTTTCTGCCGGAGTAAGAGCTTTCGCGCTCTATGCTTTCGAGTATTTCCGTGAGTTCATCGCCCAAGAACATGGATATGACCGCGGGCGGAGCTTCATTTGCTCCCAGGCGATGGTCGTTGCCCGCGCTCGCCACGGAAATGCGCAGCAGCTCCTGATAATCGTCCACAGCCGCTATCACCGCGCACAAAAACAGCAGAAATTGCGCGTTCTCAGCGGGAGTTTTACCCGGTTCAAGCAGGTTCACGCCCGTATTCGTGCTCATAGACCAGTTGTTGTGCTTGCCGCTTCCGTTTATTCCCGCAAACGGCTTTTCGTGCAAAAGGCACACCAATCCGTGTTTACGCGCCAGCCTTTTCATCATATCCATTGTGAGTTGGTTGTGATCCGCGGCAATATTCGCGCCGGTGAAGATGGGCGCGGTTTCGTGCTGGGCGGGCGCCACTTCGTTGTGTTCGGTTTTGGCTTGAATGCCCAGCTTCCAAAGTTCTTCGTCCAAGTCGCGCATATATTCGTGAACGCGGGTCTTTATGGCGCCGAAGTAGTGGTCGTCCATCTCCTGCCCCTTGGGAGGGCGGGCGCCGAAGAGCGTTTTGCCCGTGATGACAAGGTCGCGGCGCTTTAAGTAAAGCTCTCTGTCTATAAGAAAGTATTCTTGTTCGGGACCCACCGTAGTAATGATATTATCCGCGTTATTTCCCAAAAGACGCAATATGCGCAGGGCTTGTCTGCTCAGCGCCTGAATGGAACGCAGCAGCGGGGTTTTCTTGTCCAGCGCCTGTCCGCCGTAAGAGCAGAAAGCGGTGGGGATATACAAAGTGTCGTCCTTTATAAAGGCGTACGAAGAAGGATCCCACGCCGTGTAGCCGCGCGCTTCAAAGGTGGCGCGCAGTCCGCCGGAGGGGAAGGAGGAAGCGTCCGGTTCGCCCTTTATGAGTTCCTTGCCCTTAAACTCCGTTATCACTGTGCCGTCGCCGGAAGGGGCGATGAAGGAGTCGTGTTTTTCCGCGGTCACGCCCGTCATCGGCTGGAACCAATGGGTGAAGTGTGTGGCGCCTTTTTCAATCGCCCAATCCTTCATAGCGTTAGCCACCACGTTGGCGGTGTCTATGTCCAGGGGCGTATCCGAGGCAAGGCAGGTTTTGAGCGCCTTGTACGTGCTGCGGGGCAGGCGTTCTTGCATAACGGCGTCGTTAAAGACCATGCTGCCGAACGTGTCTTTGATGTTTTTCATAATATCTCCTTTGAGGAAGCGCGCTTCCCGAAATTTAGTATCACTTGCCGCGATAAACAAAAAAGGCGCCGCGGAATATCCGCAGCGCCGTTGCTGTTTACAGTTGGTATTGTATGCTTAAAAAGCGGAGATGTCAACGATTTTTTATGCATTTTTTGCAAAAATTTGCCCCTTATTTTGTTTACTTTTCAAGAAAAAGCGTGCTAAAATAAGCGTGAACAAAGGCGTTCGCAAAAGACAAGGTGTCTTTACGGGCGCCTTTTTCTTTTACGGCGGAAGGAGAGCAAATGGAAGAGAGGTTTTTTGAAGGCAACGTGCGCATTCCTTCGGGCTGCGCGATAAGCGGATTTATCCACCGCGACGGCAGGGTGAGCGACGGCGGAGCCATTATAACGTCCATTGCCGCAATGCACGAGCGGAGCAACGGGCTGGGCGGCGGCTTTGCCGGATACGGGATATATCCCGAATACAAGGACTACTACGCGCTGCATCTTTTTTATTCGGATAAAGTGGTCAAAAGAGAGTGCGAAAGCTTTTTGGAAGAAAGGTTTGACATAATCAACCTGTCCAAAATCCCCGTACGCAAGACGCCGAAGATAGTGGACGAGCCGCTCATATGGCGCTACTTTGTCAAGCCTTTGCCCACGCGGCTTGCGGAAAGCCAGCTGGATGAGGACGAGTTCGTTTCCCGCTGCGCGTTCAGAATAAACACGTATATGAAGGGCGCGTACGTTTTCTCCTGCGGCAAAAATATGGGCGCGTTCAAAGCGGTGGGGTATCCCGAGGACGTGGGGGAGTTCTACCGTCTGGACGAATACAAGGCGTACAGCTGGATGGCGCACGGCAGATATCCGACCAACACTCCCGGCTGGTGGGGCGGCGCGCACCCGTTCTGCCTTTTGGATATGGCGGTGGTTCACAACGGAGAGATATCCTCTTACGACGCCAACAGGCGCAATATGGAGATGTACGGATATAAATGTAATTTGCAGACGGATACGGAAGTCATAACATACATATTCGACTATTTGGTGCGCAAGCAGGGCTTGACGCTGAAAGAAGCGTGCGCCGTGATAGCCGCGCCGTTTTGGCACAAGATTGAGCGTATGCCGCAGCAAGAGCGCGAACGCGCGGAGTATCTGCGCCGTAATTTTTCGGGACTTCTGGTGACGGGTCCGTTCTCCGTAATATTGGGATACAAAGGCGGACTTTTGGCGATAAACGACAGACTGAAACTGCGCTCTATGGTGGTGGGAGAATATAAAAACACCACATACATAGCCAGCGAAGAGTGCGCCATACGCGCGATAGCGCCCGTTTTGGACAGGCTGTACGCCCCCGAGGGCGGGGAAGCCGTGATAGCGGAGGTGATGAGATGAACGCCAGGGCAAGAGCGGAGTTTGAAATACTCAAAGACGCGTCGCGCTGCATAGACTGCGGCGTGTGCGAAAAGCAGTGCGCGAACGGCGTTTACAAGAAGGCGGCGGACGGCAGACTGCTCATAGCCGACGAAAAGTGCGTAAACTGCCAGCGGTGCGTGGAGATGTGTCCCGCGGGCGCGCTCAAAGTGATACGCAACCGCAACACGCCGCAAAGCGACGGCAATTGGCATTTGCGGGCGGTGAGAGAGATATACAGGCAGGCGGAAACGGGCGGCGTGCTCCTTTCTTCTATGGGCAATCCCTGCGATATGCCCGCCTATTTCGACAGGATAGCGGTGAACGCGTCGCAGGTGACTAATCCGCCCATAGATCCGCTGCGCGAACCAATGGAAACGCGGGTGTATTTGGGCGCGCAAAACAGGCAGATAACAAGGGGCAGGGACGGAAAAATACAGCCGGAAGGCAAGGCTCTCAGGCTGGAAGTTCCCGTGATGTTTTCCGCTATGTCGTACGGCTCCATAAGCTATAACGCCCACGCGGCTTTGGCGCGCGCGGCGCGGGAGCTGGGCACTTACTATAATACGGGGGAGGGCGGCTTGCACCGAGATTTTTACGAGTACGGAGAAAATACGATAGTGCAGGTGGCGTCGGGCAGATTCGGCGTGCACAAAGACTATCTCAACGCGGGCGCCGCCATAGAGATAAAGATGGGTCAGGGCGCAAAGCCGGGTATAGGCGGACATCTGCCGGGAGAAAAGACGGTCGGGGATATATCCGTCACGCGTATGATACCGCCGGGCAGCGACGCCATATCTCCCGCGCCTCATCACGATATCTATTCGATAGAAGATCTAAGGCAGCTTGTGGATTCTTTGAAAGAAGCCACCCGTTACCAAAAGCCGATATTCGTAAAAGTAGCCGCCGTGCACAACATCGCCGCCATAGCCGGAGGCATAGCGCGCAGCGGAGCGGACGTGATAGTGCTGGACGGCTGGCGCGGGGGTACGGGTGCGGCGCCCACACGCATACGCGACAACGTGGGCATACCCGTGGAACTGGCGCTTGCAAGCGTGGATTCACGTCTGCGCGCGGAAGGGATAAGGGACAGAGTATGCCTTGTGGCGGGCGGCAGTATACGCAATTCCGCGGATATGGTCAAAGCTATAGCGCTCGGCGCGGACGCTGTGTATATAGGCACGGCGGCGCTTATCGCCATGGGCTGTCACGTGTGCCGCAGCTGTCACAGCGGCAGATGCAATTGGGGCATAGCCACACAGCAGCCCGAACTCGTGGCTCGTCTAAACGTGGACGAAGCGGTGAAAAGGCTGGTCAATCTGGTCACGGCGTGGAAGCACGAGATGGAGGAGATGATGGGCGGAATGGGCATTAACGCCATTGAAGCGCTGCGCGGAAACAGACTTATGCTGCGCGGATTGGGGCTTAATTCGCGCGAACTCGACATATTGGGAATAATGCATGCGGGAGAGTGAATATGGAAATTTACGCCAAGGGAATGGGATATTTGCAATTGAACGAAGCCGTACGCGCCTGCACGGATAACAGGATATCCATACGCGGCTGTAACGGGCAGCGGTTTATAGCCTGCGCAAGTTCGGGCAGACAAATAGACGTGCACGGAGTGGCGGGCAACGGCGCGGGCGCCTATATGGAAAGCGGCGTTTTGAATGTGTACGGCAACGCGCAGGACGCGCTTGCGGACACTATGAACGGAGGAGAAGTGTATGTGTTCGGCAGCTGCGGAGACGCGGCGGCGTACGCTATGCGCGGGGGCGAAGTGTTCGTGCGCGGCGACGCGGGATACAGAGCCGGGGTGCATATGAAGGAGTACGGGGAACACGTGCCCGCGCTCGTCATAGGCGGCAGAGCTGGGTGCTTTTTGGGAGAATATCTCGCGGGCGGGATAATAGCCGTGCTCAACTTGCAAAACAGCGCGCAGGCGCTGGGAGAAGAAGCGGCGCGCGGTATGCACGGCGGCAGGATATACGTGCGCGGCGGCATAAACGTACCTCTGCCCGACTGCGTGACGGCGCGAACCGCGGATAAAGAGGATATGTGCGTTTTGGCGGGCTATCTGAAAAAGTTCTGCGCGGCGTTCGGCGGCGACGCAAAAAAGCTGGCGGCTGAAGAGTTCACGCTGATAACTCCCGCAAATAAGGCTTCAAAGCGGCTGTATGCGGGCAATTGAGTTTACTTGCGCAGTGAATTTGCGCTATAATTAAAGAAAGTTATGCTTTATCTACGGAGGTAACTATGCAATACACCAGATACGATGTGGAAGAATTCGTGCGCGAGCAGGACGCGAAATTCGTAAGACTTGCGTTTTGCGATATTTTCGGCAATCAGAAGAATATATCCGTCGTCCCCGCGCAGCTGGCAAAGGCGTTCGATTACGGAATATCTTTCGACGCGTCCGCGGTAAAGGGCTTTATGAACGTGGAAAATTCCGATCTGCTGCTCAAACCCGATCCCGCAACGATGAGCGTTTTGCCGTGGCGTTCGCACGACGGCACGGTGATACGTATGTTCTGCGATATATACAAGCCGGACGGCACGCCGTTCACCGCTTCGGGCAGATATATTCTGAAAAAAGCGTGCGAGCATGCGCGCGAGATGGGATACACCTGCCATATAGGCACGGAATGCGAATTTTATCTGTTTTTGACGGATGAAAACGGTGAGCCTACCGCCAAGCCGTTGGATAAAGGCGGATACTTTGACATATATCCGCTGGACAAAGGCGAGAATGTGCGCCGCGAGATATGCAATACTCTTACGGAGATGGGGCTGTTTCCCGAACGCAGTCATCACGAACAGGGACCGGGACAGAACGAGATAGATTTCCGCCATGCCGAACCCGTGACGGCGGCGGACAATTTGGTGACTTTCCGTTGGATAGTTTCAAATGTGGCGCAGGCTAACGGACTGTGCGCGTCCTTCGATCCCAAGCCGCTCAAAGGGGAAAGCGGCAACGGTCTGCACGTGAATATTTCCCTTGAAAAGGACGGCAAAAACATATTCGCTTCGGGCGGCAGGGACGCAGGCGCGTTTATCGCCGGCGTTATGAACAGGGCGGCGGAGACGACGGCTTTTACCAATCCCTTGCCGCAGTCTTACGAGCGTTTGGGGTGCTGTGAAGCGCCCAGATACATAACCTGGTCGCGCGGCAACCGCAGTCAGCTCATTCGCGTGCCGTATGCGGACGAGGCGGGCAGGCGCATAGAGCTGCGCTCTCCCGACCCTTCGTGCAATCCGTATATCGTATTTGCACTGCTCATAGAAGCGGGCTTGGAGGGAATAAGCACGGATATGAAGTTGGCTCCCGCCTGCGATAAGAATATGTTCGAGCAGGAGGAAGGAGCGTATCCCGCGCTGCCGTCCGACCTTGCCCGCGCAGCGGAACTTGCGCGTGAAAGCGCTTTCGTGCAAAAAGTGCTCTCGCGCGAATTGACGGAAAAATATTTGGACAGATGATATGAAGGTATTGCTTGCTTCTCTTGCTCAAATAGACGTGTGCGACATTTTAGGCAGCGCAGCTTCGCGCTGTGAGATAGTGCGCGTCAGCGGAGCGGGGCAGGCGCGCCGCAGGCTTGCGGACGATTCTTACGCCATGCTTATAATCAACACTCCTTTGGAGGACGAACTGGGCGCGGAGCTTGCCATACAGGCGGCGGAGCGCACTGGGGCGGGCGTGCTCATCTTGGTCAAACAGGGCATTTACGCAATGGCGGCGGACAAGCTGGAACCTTACGGTGTGATAGTGCTGCAAAAGCCGTATACCGCCGCGGACGCACAGCGGGCTTCGCGCCTGCTTTTGGCTACGTCCGCGCGCTTGCAGAATATGAAAAAAACCACGCTCAAACTGCGCGGACAGATAGAGGAACTGAAGGTTATCTACCGCGCCAAATGCGTGCTTATGCAATATTTGGGTATGACGGAGGAAGAGGCGCATAAATACATAGAGCGCACCGCTATGGAGAGCAGGCGCAGCAAGTATCGCGTGGCAATGGACGTTATAGAAACTTATGACGGATAAAATGAGTTTGTAAGTTAAAATGCTTTGACATCCGCGCCTTGCGGCGTTATAATGTAAAAGAACAAAGGCGTTCGTTCCGAGTCTGCTCGGAGCGGGCGCTTTTTTATTTTGCGGAGGCAGGTATGAGTAAGTACATTTTCGTAACGGGCGGCGTGGTATCCGGATTGGGAAAGGGGATAACCGTCGCGTCTTTGGGCAGGTTGCTCAAATCAAAGGGATTAAAAGTGGCGGCGCAGAAGCTGGACCCGTATATCAATGTGGATCCCGGGACGATGAGTCCTTATCAGCACGGGGAAGTGTTCGTCACGGAGGACGGCGCGGAGACCGATCTTGACTTGGGACACTATGAGAGGTTTATAGACGAAAACACGAATAAGTATTCCAATCTCACCACGGGAAAAGTGTATTACAACGTCATCAAAAAAGAGCGTGAGGGCGCGTACTTGGGCGGCACCGTGCAGGTGATACCGCATATCACGGACGAAATAAAGCGGTTTATCTACTCCGTGGGACAAAAGAGCGGCGCGGACGTGGTCATCACGGAAATAGGCGGCACGATAGGGGATATAGAAAGTCAGCCGTTTTTGGAGGCGGTCAGGCAGGTGTGCTTTGAAAAGAGGGGAGAGAGCATGCTCATTCACGTAACGCTCGTGCCGTTTATTGACGGCTCCGACGAATACAAGACCAAGCCCACACAGCATTCCGTCAAGCAGCTGCAGTCTATGGGCTTAAAGCCTGACATCATAGTCACGCGCTGCCGCGAGCGGCTCCCGCGCGACGTCAAGGACAAAATAGCCATGTTCTGCAATGTGGAAAGGGAGTGCGTGATAGACAACGTCACACTTGAAAGTCTTTACGAAGCGCCGCTTATGCTGGAAGAAGAGGGGTTAAGTTCCAAGGTGTGCAAAACGCTGGGGATAGAGGATAAACCCTGCCGCCTTGAAGAGTGGAAAGATATGGTCAAGCGCATAAAATCCGGGGGCAGGGGCGTAAAAATCGCGCTTGTGGGCAAGTATGTAAAACTTCATGACGCCTATCTTTCCGTGGCGGAGGCGCTCAGGCACGGCGGACTTGCGCACGGGTTGAAGGTGGAGATAGGCTGGGAGGATTCCGAAACGCTGAACAGGCAAAACGCAAAGGAGCGCCTTGGCGGTTACGGAGGAGTGATAGTGCCCGGAGGATTCGGCATAAGGGGCGTGGAAGGAATGATAGCCGCGGCGGAATATTGCAGGGTAAACAAAGTGCCGTATTTCGGCATATGCCTGGGAATGCAGACAGCGGTGATTGAATTTGCGCGCAACGTGCTGGGCTGGGCGGACGCGGATTCGGGAGAGCTTAACAGCGTGTCTTCACATAAGGTTATCGACCTTATGGCGGATCAGTACGGGGACATACCCAAGGGCGGAACAATGCGCTTGGGCGCTTATCCGTGCGTGCTTGCAAAGGGCAGCCGCGCCGCCGAGATATACGGACAAGAGCAGATAAGCGAACGCCACCGCCACCGCTACGAATTTAACGATAAGTACAGGCGGGATATGCAAAACGCAGGACTTACCGTATGCGGGCGCTCCCCCGACGGTAAACTTACGGAGGCGGTGGAGATAAGTTCCGCGCCGTTCTATATAGGCGTGCAGTTCCACCCCGAATTCAAGTCGCGCCCCAACAGACCGCATCCGCTGTTTGCGGCGTTTGTGAATGAGTGTGCGAAAAACAGTCAGAGGTGATAAAATGAACGTGAGCAAAACTTTTGAAAATTTGACCCCCAGCTATCTCTTTGCGGAGGTGGCGGCGCGCGTTGCGGCTTACAAGGCGCAGCACTCGGAAAGCAAAGTCATATCGCTGGGCATAGGAGATGTCACGCTGCCGCTTATTCCGCCCGTTGTGGAGGCGCTGAAAAGCGCGGCGGAGGAGATGGGCACGAGGGAAGGCTTCCGTGGCTACGGACCCGAGCAGGGATATTCTTTTTTGCGCGGAGCCGTCGCAAACTATTATGCGGGCAAAGGCGTTTCCTTGAAAGAAGAGGAGATATTCATCTCCGACGGGGCCAAAAGCGACCTGGGCAACCTTTTGGATATATTTCCGCGCGGTATCACCGCGCTCATTCCCGACCCGGTATATCCCGCTTACGTGGACGCGAATATAATGTCAGGGAATAAGTTAGCGTACGCAAAAGCGCTGCCCGAAAACGGATTTCTTCCTATGCCCGACGCCGCCGTCAAGGCGGACGTCATATATATCTGTTCGCCCAACAACCCCACGGGCGCGGCTTACGATATGCGCGGACTTAAAGCGTGGGTGGACTACGCGTTGAATACGGGCGCGCTCATCGTCTATGACGCCGCGTACGAGCGGTTTATTTCGGACAAAACACTCCCCACCACGATATTCTCCGTCCCCGACGCCAAGTACTGCGCCGTGGAAGTGTGTTCGCTCTCAAAAATGGCGGGCTTTACGGGACTTCGCTGCGGTTGGACGGTCGTGCCCGAGCAATTGCAAAGCGGCGTTGTCAACGCGGCGTGGCTGCGCCGTCAATGCGTGAAATTCAATGGCGTCCCCTATATAGTCCAGCGTGCGGCGCAGGCAGTGTTTACGCCCGAAGGACTGCTTGCCGCCGATAAAAACTTGGCGTATTATAAGGAAAACGCGTGCATCATCGCAAACGCACTCAAAGAAAAAGGCGTAAGATATTTCGGCGGAGAAAATTCCCCTTACATATGGATGGAATGCGGTATGCCGTCATGGGAATACTTTGACAAACTCCTCAATACCGCCCAAGTCGTGGGCACCCCCGGCGCAGGTTTCGGCGCAGGCGGAGAGGGCTTTTTCCGCCTCACGGCATTCAACAGCCGGGAAAACACTCTTGAAGCGGCGGAGCGAATAAAAAAGATGTAAGGCAAAAAGTATGAGAGTTCAATGTCCAAAGGGAGCAAAAATAAACGGCACGGATAAACCGTGATGAGCGGAAAAATGAAGATGATGATGGCTCAGGGAGCTTCGACATT
>CALWHM010000006.1 GCA_944380395.1 uncultured Clostridia bacterium
CAGAAAAGGCGCGTATCAATCGCCGCCGTGGTGGCTTCGCGCCCGAAAATTCTCCTTTTGGACGAACCTACGGTGGGGCAGGACTATGCCGGACTTCAACGCCTTACGGACGTGCTGGGTAAAATTCACGAACGCGACAATAACACTATGATAACCGTCACGCACGATCTGCGTCCCGCTAGGGCGCTGTGCGACCGCGCCGTGCTGATAGAGGGCGGAAAGGTGGTGAAAGAGGGCGGAAAGCAATTGGCGGCGGAGTATTTTTCTTAGCTAGGAATATAAAAAAACGGGTACGCGCCCGTTTTTTTGTTTGTATGTGTTAACGCTATCTGTCCGCGTACTGTTTGGGACTTACGCCCGTTATCTTTTTGAACACTCTGGAAAAGTAGAGCTGATCCAAAAAGCCGCACATTTCCGCTATTTCGTATATCTTATAGTTGTTTATATTGCGCGAAAGCAGCAGTTTCTGTGCGTAGTTTATGCGCGTTTGGTTGAGGAATTGCAGCGGAGAGATGCCCTTTTCCTTTATGAACTGTCTGCGCAGATAATCCTTGCTCAAAGGTATGTCGCGGTATATTTCGTCCACGCTGAAAGAAGGGTCGGAGAAGTTGTCCATTATCATATTCGCCATATTTTCCACATGCTGGGAGTTGCCCGAAGAGCCGGAGAATACGGACAGCATATTCAATAAAAGTTCGGTGAGTGAGATCATCAGCTTGGGCTGTTCGCGTATGTTCATATTAAAGTAACGGTAGCATATGCCCATCACCGTGTACAGGTCGCGGTGGGAGTTGTCGTCCAGCAGCTGCGGAGTTTTGAAGGGAGGGGTCCACCCCGATATGGTCATATGAATGTTCTTAAAGCCGCGTTCGGACTGATTTGTGTGCAGTACGCCCGGCGGTACCAGCACCAGTTGGTGCTGAGTGTAGTCTATCGCGCGTCCGTCCTCGAACGTGATGGTGCCGTCGCCGCCCGTGCAATATATGAACTCCCAAAAGTCGTGCTTGTGCTGGGAAACTTCGTACGTGCGCAGGTTTTTACCCGAGTAATTGATAACAGCCATAATTTGCCACCTCGTATTTTCTGTTTTCATTTTAACACAAAATTCCCAAATTGTCCATACTTTTTTTGAAATAGTGGTTTTATGGACGGAAAAGGCGGTTTTGTTCGGCTTGTTTTTATAATTTTAACGGTATTTTACGCTCTCTTACTTGCGTTTGCCGCGTTTATAATATAAAATTATATGGACAGGCAATATTTTTTCAGCCGTACGACGCGGCGGAGGTAATGCGCAGGTCACTCAATTTTTTCGGGAGGTGGCTTATGGCGTCTATCAGGGAACAGTTCAGACAAATCAAACCCGTGAATTTCTTCTTTCTCACGCTGGCGGGTATCATCAATGCGGTGGGCGTGACTTTGTTTTTGGCGCCCGAAGCGGTGAATTTGTATGACAGCGGCTTTTCGGGCACATCCATTCTGCTGGGTAATCTCACGGACAACGCGGGACTTAATATGAGTATTTGGCTGATAATCCTCAACGTACCCTTCTTTTTGCTCGGACTCAAAAAAATGGGCGTGCCGTTTATCGCGTATTCATTGTATACGATAGGGGTGTATTCGCTGTTTTCGTGGTGTTTTCAAACGGGCTTCGGCATAGCGTTTCCGGACGGAGGCTCTCCCATTGCGGGCAGCGATAAACTGCTGTGCGCCATATTCGGCGGACTTATATCCGGCATAGGCAGCGGCACCACCATCAGGTTCGGCGGCGCCATTGACGGAGTTGAAGTCATGGCGGTAATGTTTTCCAAGCGCATAGGAATGACGGTGGGCACGTTTGTTATGAGTTATAACGTGCTGTTTTACATAATAGCGGGAGTCGTTACCAAAAGCTGGGAAGCGCCGCTCTATTCGGTGATAGCATACGCCGTGGGACTTAAAGCTGTGGACTTTATGGTGGACGGCTTTGATAAAGCCAAAACCGCCTTTATCATCACGGATAAATACGATGAAATGGCAAGCCTGCTCAGTGAGGAGTTCGGGCGCGGCGTGACCAAGATGGACGCGGAAGGGTATTATTCCAAAGCGCCCAAAACGGTGCTCTACTGCGTGGTGAACAGGTTTGAAGTGAACAAGCTCAAACAGATAGTCGTCAGCGTGGATCCCAACGCGTTTATGGTGATAAACGACGTTACGGACAGTTTGGGAAGCTCCCTTAAATTCGGCAGGCGCAAAGCGGTGGTGGCGCGCAGAAAAAGGCGTGAAGAAAAGCTGGACGAGATAAAAGAGCAGATTTTCGAGGGCGAAGGAAAGGATACAGACTCCGATGAAGATACGAACGGCGATATAGACGGCGCAAAAAAGTAATTTTTTTGCGGCAAATCGTGAAAAGTGTGGTAAAATGTAAGGAGAAGGTGAGCGTATGAAGATATCAAAACTGTTTGAAAGCAAAAAGGCGGTTTATTCCTTTGAGATATTTCCGCCCAAAGTCAATGACGATATAAGCAAGATATATTCCACTTTGGAGAGCATCAGGGATATCGCGCCCGACTACGTTTCCGTGACGTACAGCGCGGGCGGAAGCAAAAATTCGCGTACGGCGGAGATAGCCGACTTGCTCAAAAACAGGTACGGTATGGAGCCGCTCGCGCACTTAACCTGCGTAAACTCCACGCGCAAAGAGGTGGAAGAGGCGATAGAAAAGCTCAATTTGATAGGTGTGGAAAATATTCTTGCGCTGCGCGGCGACAGGATAGAAGGGCAGGATAAGGGGGAGTTCAATTACGCTTCAGACCTTATCCCCGTGATAAAGCGGCTTTCAAACGCAGATATCGGCGCGGCTTGTTATCCGGAAGGGCACCCCGAAAGCAAGAATATGGTGGAAGATATACGCAACCTCAAAAAAAAGGTGGACTTGGGCGTTACGCACCTGAATACGCAGCTGTTTTTCGATAACGACGTATTCCTCAATTTTATGGATAAAGTGCGCCTTGCGGGTATAGACGTGCCCATTCAGGCGGGCATAATGCCGCTTGTGAAAAAGTCGCAGTTCGGCGGGATAGTGCGTATGACGGGCGCGGGTATCCCCACCAAGATAGCGCGTATGTACGCGCGTTTTGCGGACGATCCTCAATCGTTGGAGGACGCGGGCGTGGCTTATGCCACGGATCAGATAATAGATCTGCTGTCCGCGGGAGTGCAGGGCATACACTTGTACATTATGAACAACGCGCGCGTTGCCCGCAGGATAACGGAGAACATCAAACCAATTTTGGACAGGATAAACGGTGAAGACAGATCTTAAAGAAGCGCTCAGATATATGGGCGTAAAAGGCGCTCCCGACCCCTCCGTGCTGGCTTTGGCAAAGCAGGCGGAGGAGGAAGTGAACGCGCACGCAAAGGTGCGCTCCGTGTTCAAAAAAGTGGAGATAAAGGCGGACGAGATCGCGGGATACGTGGAGATAGTCGGCGCGGGCGTGAGATGGGAAGGGAAGAATTTATCCCGCCATTTAAGCGGCTGTGAAAGCGCGTATCTGATAGCGGCAACGCTAGGATTTGAAATGGAAAAGCGGGTGAATTATCTTATGAGCACCCGCCCCGCGCTGGGCGTGGCGACGGACGCAATGTGCACTTCCGCCTTGGAGTGCGCGCTGGACGAGCTGTGCCTGCAGCTGGAAAAGCAGTGCGGTAAAAAGCTGAAAACGCGCTTTTCCTGCGGATATGGGGATTTTCCGCTGGCGGCGCAAAAAGATATGGTCAAGCTGCTCGACACGGGCAGAAAGATAGGCGTGTTTTTATCGGAAAGCCTTATGCTTGCTCCGCAAAAATCCGTCACCGCCGTAGTCGGGATTTCCGACGAAAGCGAAAATAATTTGCGCGGATGCGGCGACTGCGGCAAGAAGGACTGCGCATTCAGAAAGGAGAACAAATGAATTTTTTAGAGTTTCTCAAAGAAAATACGGTGATTTTGGACGGGGCGCTGGGCACGCAGTTTCAGGCAAAGGGAATGCCCGCGGGTAAAAGTCCCGAATATTACAATATAGAGCGCCCCGAACTTGTGGAGGAGATACACCGCGGATATATCGCTGCGGGAAGCGACGTCATCTATACCAACACTTTCGGCGCAAACAGCGTGAAGATGGACATTGACAAGGTGGAGCGGATAGTCCGCGCGGGCGTGGAGATAGCTCGCCGCGCCGCGGACGGCAAATTCGTGGCGCTGGACATAGGACCCACGGGCGCGCTTTTGGAGCCTTTGGGCAGTATGACTTTTCAGCAAGCCTATGAAGTGTTTTCTCAGATTATTAGGGCGGGTGCCGACGCGGATATTATCGTGATCGAAACTATGTCCGATATGGCGGAGCTCAGGGCGGCGCTGCTTGCCGCGCGTGAAAATTCCTCCCTTCCCGTGATGTGCAGTATGACCTTTGAAGAGGGCGGCAGAACGTTCACGGGCGTGAGCGCGGAGGCGTTTGCGCTTACGGCTTCTCCGCTTGCGGACGTGATAGGCGTGAATTGTTCGCTGGGACCGGACAAACTGCTGCCCATTATGAAGAGGATCGCTTCCCACACGACCAAGCCGCTGTTCATAAAGGCGAACGCGGGACTTCCCGATGAGAAGATGCGCTATTCCATAGGCGCGGAAGAGTTTGCGCGTATGTACGAAGAGTACGCGGATATGGGCGTGAATATTTTGGGCGGATGCTGCGGCACTTCCCCCGAGTATATCGCAAAGATAAAAAGCACTCTCGGCAATAAAAAACCCGCGGCGCGCGAAGTGAACGTTCCCGCCGCCGTTTGCAGCGCAAGCCAAGTCGTGTATTTGGACAGGGTGCGCGTGATAGGGGAAAGGATAAATCCCACAGGCAAAAAGGCGATGAAAGAGGCGCTGTTAAAGGGCGATATGGGATATGTGGCGGCGCGCGCGATAGAGCAGGCGGAAGCGGGCGCGGATATTCTGGACGTAAACGCGGGCGTGCCCGGCATAGACGAAAAAGCCGTTTTGTGCCAAATGGTCAAGCGCATACAGGCGGCGGTGGAACTGCCGCTTCAAATAGACTGCGGCAAACCCGACGCCATAGAAGCGGCTTTGCGCGCGGTGAACGGCAAAGCCATAGTCAATTCCGTAAACGCGGAAGAGGCGAGCCTTAACGGCATTCTGCCCATAGTCGCCAAATACGGCGCGGCGGTGGTGGGACTTGCCGTGGACGAAAGGGGCATTCCTTCCACTGTGGAAGGGAGGCTGGAAAACGCGCGCAGGATAATAGAGCGCGCCAAGGCTTTCGGTATACCCGAACAGGATATATATATAGACTGTCTTACGCTTACGGTGAGCGCGGAACAGGGACAGGCGCTCAACACGCTGGAAGCGTTGAGGCGCATTAAGAGCGAATACGGCGTGCGCACGGTTTTGGGCGTTTCCAACATATCTTTCGGACTTCCCGCAAGGGGCGCGATAAATTCCGCTTTTCTCACAATGGCGATGCAGGCGGGATTGGATCTGCCCATAATCAACCCCAATATCCCCGAAATGATGGCGGCGGTGGACGCCTTCAATGTGCTCTCCTGTGCGGACAAAGGCTGCTCGCGCTGGGTGGAAAGGTACGCTTCAACCAAAGCTGAACCTGCCGCCGCGCCCGCGGAAGAGGGGAAGGATATATATTACTATATCTCCAAAGGACTGCCTCAGGCGGCGGACGTCACGCGCGAAAAGCTTAACGTAATGCAGCCGTTGCAAGTGATAGACGAACTGCTTATTCCCGCGCTCAATCGCGTGGGCGACGACTATGAAAAGGGCGTGATATTCCTCCCTCAGCTGATTTCCGCGGCGGAGGCGGCAAAGCTGTGCTTTGAAGAAGTCAAGTCGCATATCAAAGGCGGCGCGGTGGGAAAGGGCGACATAGTGCTTGCCACCGTGTTCGGCGACGTGCACGACATCGGCAAAAACATAGTCAAAACCGTGCTGGAAAATTACGGCTACAATGTGATAGATCTGGGCAAGAACGTGCCGCCGCAGACGGTAGTCGACGCGGTGAAAAAGGGGAACGTCAAGCTGTGCGGACTTTCCGCGCTGATGACCACCACCGTGGAGAATATGAAAAAGACCATCGAGCTGTTGCGCGAGCAATGCCCCGATTGCAAGATAATGGTGGGCGGAGCCGTGCTCACCGAAGAATACGCGGAAAAAATAGGCGCGGATATGTATTGCAAGGACGCCGCCGCAAGTGCGCGTTATGCCAATGCTATTTTCCTCCCGCAATAACCGGCTTTCAACGCGGTCTTTTCGGCATCTTTTTGCAACGCCTCGCTCGACGTAGCGCTGCTACGACTTCGTTCGGTGTTGCGAAAACCTGCTCAAAAATCCCTGCGCTGAAATCGGGTTATCGCGGTTGTCAAACAGCAAAAAAAATTTTATAATTAAAAGTTTGCGGAAATGCTACTTTATTATGTGACAATTAAGCGTGTTTTCACGCGTTTTTTCACCCCTGCATACAGTTTTTCTCCTGTTTATATGCAAAAGTTTGGCGGGGGTTATTTTGCGCAAAAGCGCGGTGAACGGGATAAAAAGCAGGGTAAAAGTTATCGCGTTGCACACAATCTGCGTTATGTAAAAACTTGCGCCGCGCACATAGATGATCGCAAATCTTTGCCAAAAGTTTTCGTGAAAGCCGGTAAAAAGCCCCGTATCAATAAGTGAAGAGAGCACTCCGAAAAGCACGGTCATCACGCATGCCGCCGCCGTCAAAACAAGGCGGCGCCTTATTTTCAGTCTGCCCGCCACGGCGAAAAGCAGGGTGAGGGCGGGCCAATAGATAAAGTAGAGCGCCACCCAACTCCCCGCGCCCCAGATGAGCACTTCAACTCCGCAGAACACGAATGCGGCAAGCACTCCCGCTCCGCCGAAAACGTATCCGTAGGCAGCGAGCAAAAGCGAAACTATCTCCACGTTGGGGATAGCCGCAAGCGCCAGCTTGCCCGCCGTTACCGTGGCGGCGCAAACGGCGATATATGCAATTTGAAGGGCGGAAAATTTCGCCCTCCTTACGCTCGATTTTACCATACGGTATAGGTGATTATTATCACGCAGCCGTCCGTTATCGTCATATCGCTTGCGCCCACGCCCGAATTGACATACTTTTTCCCCTCATAGGTGAAGTCGGTGGCGTACTGCGAAACGTCTATGTCTTTTTCCACGGAAGTGTAGATATATATGGATCTGTGCGCGCTCGCGTCTTCCGTAAGTTCGCCTATCTGCGTGAGATACGCGCCGTATCCGCCGTCCGTGGCGGTATAGGTGAGTTTGCCTTGCAGTTTAAGGCTTTCCACAACGTTCATAAGCCCCGTATTTTCGTTGTAGGACATCTGGTTCAAGTCTACTTCAAACACCTGCGTGTAATCGCCGCCGTCCGTAAGGACCAGCGTCATCTTATCGCCCGTAACTTCTCCGTCCGGAGCGCACGCAAACAGCGCCGCAACGACAATCGTAAGAACGGTTAAGACAGCCAAAACTTTGATAAACTTCTTCATATCATTCTCCTCAGCCATACCGGTATGGCAAATTTTATTGCGAATAAAAAAGCTCCGCACTGTGCGGAGCTTTCGGCGCAAACAAAAATGCAGCCCCTTCGCCCTCCGCAAAGTGCTTTGTCAAGTTACGGGCAGGTCTCCTGGCTAAGGGTTTTCCTCGCGCTTTCCTTCCCCCGCAGGGTGGTATATAAGCGTTTGTATCCGCCCCTTACGGCGGATCCCCATTACAGTAGCGGGGGCTGCCTCGGTTTTTCACCGACGTTCCCTCTTGTGCCAAGCCAAGCATATGCTTGCGCTTGGCGTGCCGCAGTGCGGCAACCTCGCAACTTTATTTATGCCCATTATACAGGCAAAGCAATGCAATGTCAATCAAAGCGCGCGATGTTCGCCTTAGATATTTCCGCCTTCGGGCGGTTTTTTACGTGTAAGAAAAATGTAAGAAAGTTGTCATAACGCCGTAATAAAGGGGTGTCATAATGGTATCGTAAAGGGAAATAAGGTCCCTAAACAAGAAGAAAGAGGTGCGTATTATGGGCGTTATCATAGCAATGACGGGCGGCAGCGGACATATGGGCGCGGCGGTCACCCAACAATTTAAGACTTTGGACGGCGTGGACGAAATAAGGCTTTTGCTTTTGAACAAGAAGCACGAACGCCGCTTTTTTTCGCGGGCAAAGCGCGGCGCCAAGTGTCGTATGACAGCCGTTTTCGGCAATATCTCGGACAAGGAAAAGTGCCGCAAGCTGGTGGAAGGCGCAGACTACGTGATAAATTTGGCGGCGGTCATACCTCCGCATTCGGATAAGGACCCGAACGCAAGCTATGAATGCAATTGGATAGGCGCGAAAAACATAGCGGACTGCGTTTACGAAGCGCAGCCTCAGCCCAAGCTCATACACTGTTCCACCGTGGCGCTGTACGGGCACCGCAACTATCTGCACCCTTGGGGGCGCGTGGGCGATCCTCTGCTGGTTTCCCCCTTTGACAACTATGCCGCGCATAAGAAAAAGGGCGAAAGATATGTTTTGGAGCGCGGCATAAAGACGTGGGCGGTATTGCGCCAGACGGGTATGCTTTATAAAAATCTATTGTTTTGCAATCTCAATGACGGACTTATGTTCCACACCTGCCTTAACGTGCCGCTGGAATGGGTCAGCGATACGGACAGCGGCAGACTGCTGAAAAACATAATAGAAAAGGATATGAAAGGAGAGTGCGAAGATTTTTGGCGCAAATGCTACAATATCGGCGGCGGGGACGGCAACAGAAATACGGGCTTTGAAACCTTTGACGACTGTTTTAAGGAATTGGGGCTTAACACCAAAAAAGAACTTTCCCCCGCCTGGCACTCCATACGGAACTTTCACGGCATTTGGTTTGAAGACAGTGACGTGCTGGAAGAGATGTTCCGCTTCCGCCGCGACCGCGCGGACAGTTATTGGAAGGAAGTGTTCGACAAGCGCCGCATCTTTCGCATGGCAAGGATATTGCCGGACGGACTTGTGTCGCGCATGGTGCTAAGGCGCCTGCTCAAAGATTACAACGCGCCGCGCAAGTGGATAAAGGATAAGGAAAAGGGGCTTATAAAGGCGTACTTCGGCGCCACGCTCAACGTGGACTGCCTTATCACGGATTGGAAGGACTATCCGCTGCTTGCCGAAGGCAAGGTGGTGGGCGGCGATATAGATTACAACGCTTTAAGAGATGTGAAAAACGTAAAGGCGATGGGAATGCATCTGAATCACGGCTATAATGAGGACAAGAAGGACAGCGAACTTGACATAGAGGATATGAAGGAGGCGGCGCGCTTCCGCGGCGGAGAGTGCCTTTCTCAAAGTATGGTCAAGGGCGATTTGTACACGCCTTTGAAGTGGCGCTGCCACGACGGGCACGAATTTACCGCTTCCCCCTATACGGTGATAAAGGCGGGACATTGGTGTGAAGAGTGCGAACCCTTGGGCGTTTGGGATTACGACAGGCAGGCAAAGTTTTCCCCGTTCTATGCGCAGGTGTGGTACGACACGCACGCAAGAGGGGAAAAGTACATCTACTGCTACGACGAAAACGGCAAGGCGACTTTCAAGACTTTTGAGTGAGGTGAGTATATGAAAAGAGTGGCTGTATATTACTTTTCCGCAACGGGGAACACCCTAAGAGTGTGCAAATTGATAAAAGAAAATCTTGAAGCGCTGGGCGCAAAAGTGGATATGATAAAGGCGGAAGAAAAATTCGACGCTGAGTTTTCGCCGGAAAATTACGATACTTTTGCCGTGGCTTATCCCGTGCACGGCTTTAACGCCCCTTCCAACGTGGTGGAGTACGTCAAGGCTTTCCCTAGCGGTGCCAAGGGGTATTACATAATAAAAAGCTCCGGAGAGCCTGCGCCCGCCAACCGCGATTCTTCGCATCAAATAGTGGATATTTTGCGTAAAAAAGGATATGAGATGCTGGACGAGTTCCACTACGTGATGCCCTACAATATGATATTCCGCCACGATAAGGATATGGTGGATATGATGTGGAAAAGGGCGGTGGACGCCGCGCCGTTCGACGCAAAGGAGATATTCGAGGGCGGAAGAGGAGAGATAAAGCAAAAACTCAGGCACAAGTTCATCTCCCGCCTGTTCTTAGTGGAGCACGGCGGCATGCGCCTTATCGGAAGAAGCTTTAAGGTGGATATGAAAAAATGCGTCAAGTGCGGCAAATGCGTCAGGGAATGCCCTATGAAAAACATAACTTTCGACGGGGAAAAATTTACGTTCGGCAAAAATTGTCTGGGCTGTATGCGCTGTTCGTTCAATTGCCCGACCAACGCCTTTAACATAGGTATTTTGCAGGGCTGGAAGGTGAACGGAGCTTACGACATAGGCGATATGAAGGAATATGAAGAGGGCAAAGTGTGCAAGTACTGCAACAAGTCCTACAAAAAATATTTCACCGCTAAAGGCGGAAACAGCATACGCAATAAATCAAAAGATTGAAAAATACGCAAAAGTGTGTTAAAATCAAATATGACGAAATCTATACGGTGAAGATATGGAAAACAAAAAGATATTGGTAGCAGAAGACAATACCGAAATGTCGGATATGGTGCGCAACTACCTGCTCAAAGCGGGGCACACGGTATATCAGGCGTTTGACGGCTTGCAAGCCATAGACCTTGCAAAAGCAGTCAAGCCCGACCTTATACTTTTGGATATAATGATGCCCATCTGCGACGGCTTCGAGGTGTGCGAAACGGTGCGCAAGTTTATGAACGTGCCCGTCATCATCATCTCCGCGCTTGTGGACGAGGATACCAAAATGCGCATGTTCGATTTGGGCGCGGACGACTATATGACCAAGCCGTTTTCCTTCAAGGAGATGGTCATGCGCGTGAACGCACAGCTCAGGCGGTATTACGAGTTTTCGCCCGTCAAGCAGAACAGGCGCACGTACGGCAGACTTACCATTTGTTCGGACAGATTTGAAGTAAAGGTGGACGGGGAGGAGATAAACCTGTCTTCCACGGAGTTCAGACTGCTGGACTTCCTTACAAGCAACGAAAACCGCATTATGTCCAAACAGCAGATAATAGACGCCGTTTGGGGTGAGGACGACTATATAGACGAAAATACCGTAGCGGTGACCATATCCCGTCTGCGCGACAAGCTGAACAAGCTGGGCGTGAACGGCATAGCCACCGTGTGGGGCTTCGGCTATAAGTGGCAGGCGCTATGAGGGTAAACGAATACATTCTCAAGGAGATAGAGCGCATTTACAATGAGCGCGAATTTGATAAGCCGGTCATCGTGCGCGGCACTATAAGGCAGCGCAAAATACTCTATCGTTTGGAGAGCGCGCGCATAGACCTTATGCGCGAGCGGGAGCGGATAACCAAACAGTTTGAATACACCACCGTGTCCGTTGCCGGCATAATACACGATATTAAAACTCCTATGGCGCTTATCGCCGGCTATGCGGAATGCTTGCAGGACGGGGTGGGGGACAAGGACTATCTCAAACTTATTTTGGAAACGATAGAAAAATTGCAGGGCATAGTGGATTCCGTGTCCCTGCCAAAATCCTTCAACGCGCGCGAGGACGTGGACGTAAAGGAGTTTGTCAGCGGCAGACCTTATTTTTACGCGGAGTTCAACCGCTACCGCGATATGGTGGAGGAAAGGGGCATAAAGTACGTTATCGGCAGACTGCCCGCAATTACCGAATGGTTTTGCCGCAACTCCGCCACCGTGGGTATGTATATCAATAAAAAACTTATAGACAGGGTGGTGCAGAACATTATAAGCAACGATCTGCGCTACACTCCCAAAGGCGGCGTTATCCGCGTGATATTCAGCAAGGGCAGACAGTATTTTTACATCAGGATAAAGGATAACGGCTCGGGAATAAAGCGTGCGGACGTCCCGTTTATTTTCGACAGGGGATTTCAGTCAGGTTCGGGCGGAAGCAAGGGCTTGGGGCTTTATATGGCGCAGGACATCATCAAACGCCACGGCGGCGATATAACGGTAAAAAGCAAGCAGGGCAAGGGCACGACTTTCACCATAAAGCTGCCCATCGTGCCTATGATCAAATAAATTTCGGGGGTAAGTATGATAGTTACGGGCAAGGAACTTTTGAGCAAGGCTAAGGCGGGCAAATATGCCGTCCCCGCGCTGAACGTGGATAATTTGGAAAGCGTTATCGGGGTGCTGCGTGCGGCGGAGGAAACGGGCAAAAGCATAATAGTGCAGACAATTCCGCGCACGCTGGACTACGGCGGCGTGGGCACCTATTCCGCTATGATAAGGGCGCTTTACGGCGGCGGAGCGGATATATGCATTCATCTCGATCACGGCGGCAGTGAGGAGATATGCCGCAAATGCATAGAAAAAGGCTACACTTCCGTGATGATAGACGGCTCTGCGCTTCCCTTTGAAGAGAACGTAAAACTTACTGCTAGGGTGGCTGACATCGCGCACGCGGCGGGCGTGAGCGTGGAAGGAGAGCTGGGCACGATAGGCGGCAAGGAACAAACGGAAGGAAAGATAAGTTATACCGATCCAAAGCAGGCGCGCGAGTTCGCCATGCGCACGGGCGTGGACAGCCTTGCCGTGGGCGTGGGTACGGCGCACGGAGTTTATAAGGGAGTTCCGCATATCGCCGTGGACAGGATATACGAAATAGCCGCGCTTACGGATGTGCCGCTGGTACTGCACGGGGCAAGCGGACTTTCGGACGAAGTGATACGCAATTGCATAGCCGCCGGCATAACCAAGATAAATTTCGCAACGCAGTTAAGGCAGGCGTTCACGGAAGGGCTGAGAAGGGCGCTTGCAAAAGCTCCCGAAGCGTTCGATCCCAAGGCGTATCTGCCGGAGGCGATAGAGTACGTCAAAAATGCCGCGGTCGGCATAATAAATTTGTGCTGCGGAATGTGAGCGCGCAAGTTCGGAATATATCGCAAATAAAGACAGCCGCCTGTTCGGGCGGCTGTAATTTAATCATCGGTTGCTTTTTTACTGCCCGCAAGGCGCAGGTCGTCGCCCATTAGGCGTTTGTAAGAGCAATAGCGCTTATTGAACAGGCGGGAAAAAATGCGTTCGCCGTAACGATCGCTTATTTCATCGCTCTCAAGATTGGTGGTTATCATCACGCTTTTGCCTTGAGCAAAGCGGCTGTCAAAAATGTCGTACATATACTCCAATGTCACATTTTTATATATCTGCTCCGTGCCCAAATCGTCTATCATAAGCATATCCGCGTCCAAAAACTCGTCCAAAATATTCGCCTTGGTCTGCAAATCGGACACATGATATTCAAGTAACTTTTTATTGAACATAAACGCCGTGGTAAACAGCACGGTAAAGCCCCTGTCCGCCAAGGCGTTTCCCACCGCCGCCATAAGGCAGGTCTTGCCGCTGCCCACTTCTCCCGAAATAATAAGACTTTTTACGGGAGTATCGGGGAAATCTTCGGCAAACTTTTTGTACAGGGCGTACGCCTTGTTCAGCGTTTCGCGCTGGCGGCAGTCAAAAGAGTCTATGTCGTTTTGCTCGAACGTAAACGGAGGCAAGGTGCCGCGGCTGCGCGTTTTAATGAGTTCGTCCAAAAGTTTTTTCGCGCATTCGCAGCGAGTGCCGTCCTCATTAAAGCCCGTATCCTTGCAAACAGGGCAGGTGAACACGGGATGAATGCTCAAGCCGCGCTCTTTCAGCCAGGCGTCGCGCTGCTTTTCCAAACGGGCAAGCTTTTTTTCTCCCGCTTCGTCCGGTTTTCCCTGAGAGCGGACAAAGGAGGTCTTTAACGTAAGTTCTCTCGTATCAAAATCAAGGCGGGCGAAAACTTCGTCCCGTTTAGCCGTTTCGTAATCGCGCGCGGCGCGCTCAAACGCGTCGGCGCGCCGCTGCTGCAAAATTTCCGCAATTTGTTTTTCCAAGTTTTCCATTATTAAAAGTCGTCAAAGTTGTCCGGATCGCCCAAAAATGCGTCCAGCTGTTGTTTGGTATATGTGCGTTCGCCGCCAAAGGGCTTTCCCCCGGCAGGCGTGCCGCTTGCCTTTTTAGCCTGTTCCAAAGTGGTTATGTTCTGCCGCTTCCAATTTGCCAAGGTGTTGCCCACGTTGGACATTGCGTTGGCTCTGCCTTGAGCCAAACTTGCCGCGTACAAAATAACGTCGTCGGAAAATCCCCACGTGTCCGCCCACACCGCATACAGGTCGCGGTCGTTCATTGTCACGGTGCGCGAACTGCCCGTTGCGGCTATCACTTTGGCTATCTGCTCGTCGCGCGCCGCGCAGCCCGCCAGATATTCGTCTATCGCGCTTGCGCTCAGACAGCCTTCTTTTAACATCTTGTTCACCGTTGCGTTCATTCCCTCTGCCGTTTTTACTCCGCGGATAAAGCATTGGTCGGCTATTTTCAGCAGGGCGTCGCGTTCAAATCCCTTGGAAAGCCAGGGGGAAACGTATACTTCCGCCGCCTGGTCGGGATTTTCGCACCACAATCCCAAGTGCTTGTATATGTCGCGCGTAAGTGAGCGCAGCTTGCGTCTGTTTTCGTTATAAGCGTCTATCTCGCCGACAGTGAATAAGGACATACGGAAATAGCTGTCCAGCAAATTATCCAACTTGCTCATTCCGCCCTTATTCTTACAGCTTGCCGCCACATGCAGAATGACTTCGTCCGTAAAGTCCCAGCTTTGCGTCCACTTCATATACATCTGCTTGTCGTCGAAGTCGGGGGAGCCTTTCCTGCCCAGCGCCGCCATCAGCTTGCGCAGTTTGTCGGAGTTTTCCTCCATCTGCCTGATTTTTTCTTCCGCCTGTTCCGCGGTGCGTATGCCCTGATTTATCCAGTCGCGGGCGCAGGTGAGGATATAACTCCAATTCACGCTTTCGCCCTTGCCGTTTATGCAGTAAGCGGCTATCATTATCAGCAGTTCGTCGGGCACTTTGTTTGCGGAGATAAAGTCGTAATATCTCTCGTATTCGGTGGGCGTTATCATACGGTGCGGGTAAAGCGCCTGAAGCTGAGCGTTGAAGTCGGTGAATCTGCCCGCCTTGAATTTGCGCACCTTGCCGCCCACTTCGCGCGGATGGTTGTACACCACTTTGAGGGGTGAAAGGGAAGTTATAGTGACAAGTCCGGTTTCCTTCCAATAATCGAACGCGCGTTCCACGGCGGTCAAAGGCATGGAAAGATATTCCGCCATCGCCTGAGCGGAAGTTATCGATCCGTCCCGTTCGGAACACAGATAAAGACCGAACAGATAAACTTTCACATAGTCGCCCTTTGCCTCAGGCAGCCATTCCGTGATGAATTTGTTATCCACCGAGCAGGAATCGTTCAAACCCCAGCGGGCGCTGAATGCACAAAAAGACACTTTTCCTCCTTGGGAGCCGCAGCTCCTCAGCCGCCGTACGCACCGAATGCGGCGGCAATATTTTCCACTGTTTGACAAAATCATTTTAGCATAATACCAAAGCAAGTGCAAGTAAAAAGAAAGCCGCCTTGCTTTCAAAACGCTTTTACTCTCAAAAGAAATGTGTTATAATTCCCGTATGGAAAAAAGCGTCAGAATATGGGCAAAACTTATTTCGGATGGGAAGGTGGCAAAGGACATCGTCTACACGGGGGATATGTTCTTTGACGAAGATTCTTTCCACGCCGCGGTGCGCGACATCTGCGACAAGCTGGATATATCCACGCCCGTGGTACTTCCGCAGCATTTTACCAACTTTATCCGCTTCCACAATTGCAGATTTTACGAATGGGACTTTGTGGACAGCTTTGACTACGACAAATTTATTTTGGAAGACTGCAATTAAAGCGCTCCGCGCCCGACGCGTAATTTGTTGAAAATCAAACACAAGAAAGGCAGCAATGCTTATACCGACACGTAACTTTGAAAAAAGAGTATATGGCGCACGGAAGCGGTAAATGCGTTTCCTTGCGGCAGGGGATTTTTCGATGATTTTTTTGCGGAAATGTCGCAGGCAATACTCTTGAATAAAATTATAAAAACAGATTGCATCAGGCTGCGTTCGGTATGGGAAGTTATATATAATACCCGAAAGCGACCGTAACGGAGCACGGAGCTTGCTTTAAGCATAGGGATTTTGCGAAAGATTTTCACAAGACGGAGCGAAGTTGCATACAGACGCGTAACTTTGAAAAAAGAGTATATGTCGCGCGGAAGCGGTAAACGCGTTTCCTTGCGGCAGAGGATTTTTCGATGATTTTTTGCGGAAAGGTCGCAGGCAATACTCTCGAACAAAATTACTTGAAAACAGACTGCAATCAAGCGGAGTCCGGCACGGAAAGTTATAAATATACCCGAAAGCGACCGTAACGGAGCACGGAGCTTGCTTTAAGCATAGGGATTTTGCGAAAGATTTTCACAAGACGGAGCGAATGTTCATACCGACACGTAACTTTGAAAAAAAGGTTATATGGCGCGCGGAAGCGGTAAAGGCGTTTCTTGCGGCAGGGGATTTTTCGATGATTTTTTGCGGAAAGGGCGCAGGCAATACTCTTGCGGTATTGGCAAGACATTTTTGCAAAAAGGCGCGGAAAAGACGCGCCGCAGGGAGCGCACTTTATCCCTTCCGCGCGACATAGTGAAAACAGTTGACAAAATTTCTTTTATGCAATAGAATGTTATATACTTATGTGTTAAGGAGGCAGAAAGGTGGAAAAGACGGTATCGCCGGCTATAATAAAGCGCCTGCCCAGGTACTACCGCGTAATCACTCACCTGGACGGGGAGGGACAGACGAAAGTATCCTCAAAAGTCATTGCGCAGCTTATGGATATCACAGCTTCGCAGGTCAGGCAGGATTTTTGCAGCTTCGGGGGTTACGGGCAGCAGGGCTACGGTTACGACGTGAAAAAGTTGAAGGCGGAGCTGGAAAACATAATGGGGCTGAACAAGCGCCACAATATGATAATCATCGGCGCGGGTAACATAGGCAGGGCGCTTGCCGGTTACAAGGGCTTCGGGGACGGCTTCAAAGTCACCGCCGTGTTCGACATCGCGCCCGAGGGGATAGACTTAAAGGACGTGCAGGTGCTGCCGATGAGCGGACTTAAAGAGTATTGCGCGGAAAACAAGGTGGACATTGCCGTGATTGCAACGCCCCGTTCGGCGGCTGCGGACGTGGCTCAGGCGGTGGTGGACGCGGGAATTAAAAATATTTGGAATTTTGCACCTACGGAGCTGGATCTGCCCGGCGACGTGGTGGTGGAAAATATATCGATGAGCGAAAGCCTTTATGTGCTTAGCTATTATATGAACCGACAGGAGGGGTAAGAAAGTATGGCAAATGAGTTCTATATAACTCAAAAAGGTCTGGACGAGCTGAAAGAAAAGCTCAACGAACTGAAAGTGGTAAAGCGTCCGGAGGCGTCCGAGAGGATAAAGCAGGCAAGAGAATACGGCGATTTGTCCGAGAACGCGGAGTACGACGCAGCCAAGGACGAACAGGCGATGATAGAAGCCGAGATCAAAAAGATAGAAGCTCAAATAGAAAACGCTGTGGTCATAGAGGAAGTTCAGGGCGGCAGGACCGTCACGCTGGGCTGCACGGTAACGCTTTTGGACCTTACTTACAACGAAGAAGAGGAGTGGACGATAGTCGGCACCAGTGAGGCTTCTTTCAGCGATCACAAGCTGAGCAACGATTCTCCTTTGGCAAAGGCGATAATCGGCAAAAAGAAGGGCAGCGTGGTGCAGGTGACTGACGTTGCCGAACCTTATGAGGTCAAAATAGTCGATATAAAGTAATACATTCCGAATACGGAACGAAGAGGTATAATATGGAAAAGGACGAACTTCAAGAATTGGGCGAAGCCATCCGTATCCGCCGTGAAAAGCTGGCGGCGCTTGTGGCGGAAGGGCGCGATCCTTTCAAAGAGGTAAAATTCGATAAGAACGCCGAAAGCTCTGACATAAAGCAGAAGTATTCCGAATACGAGGGCAAGGAAGTCAAAATTGCGGGGCGCATGATAGCAAAGCGCGTTATGGGCAAGGCAAGCTTTGCCAAAATTTCCGATTTCGGAGGCACGATACAGATATATGTCAGCCGCGACGATCTGGGCGAAGAAGCCTACGCGGGCTTCAAAAAGTCGGATATAGGCGACGTGATAGGCGTTACGGGCGTGGTGTTCACCACCAAGACGGGCGAAATATCCGTTCACGCTCATTCCATATGCCTTTTGGCTAAATCCCTTATGCCTCTTCCCGAAAAATATCACGGCTTGAAGGATACGGATACGCGCTACCGTCAAAGGTACGTGGACCTTATCGCAAATCCGGAGGTCAAGGAAGTGTTCGTAAAGCGCAGCAGGATAATAAGCTGCATTCGCTCTTTCCTTGACGCCAGGGGATATATAGAGGTGGAAACGCCTATTCTCAACACGATAGCAGGCGGAGCTTCCGCCCGTCCGTTCATCACCCACCACAACACGCTGGATATGGATATGTTCATGCGCATAGCGCCCGAACTTTATTTGAAAAGGCTGGTCGTGGGCGGCTTTGAAAAGGTGTACGAAATAGGCAGACTTTTCCGCAACGAAGGTATGGACCCCAAACACAACCCCGAGTTTACCACGGTGGAATTGTATCAGGCTTATGCCGATTACAATACGATGATGGACCTTACCGAACAGCTTTTCGGCTATATAGCGGACACGGTGTGCGGCACGCGCAAGATAACTTATCAGGGCGTTGAGGTGGATCTCACTTCGCCGTGGCGCAGGCTCACAATGGTGGACGCGGTCAAAGAGTACACGGGTATAGACTTTACCTGCGACGACGTGGCGGCGCTTGCCAAGCAGGCGGAGGCAAAGGGCGTGGAACTGCCCAAGGAACTCACTTGGGGCAAGTTGCTTTACGAAGTGTTCGACAGGTTGGTGGAAGAAAAGCTGGTTCAGCCCACCTTTATCCTCGATTACCCGGTGGAAGTTTCTCCGCTTGCCAAAAAGAAGGCTTCCGACCCCCGCCTTACCGAGAGGTTCGAGTTCTTCATCACCGCGCGCGAAATGGGCAACGCGTTCTCGGAGCTTAACGACCCGCTCGACCAGCGCGAACGTTTCCTTGCGCAGGTCAGGGAAAGGCAGCAGGGCGACGACGAAGCGCAGATGATGGACGAAGATTACGTAAACGCGCTTATGTACGGACTTCCCCCCACGGGCGGTCTGGGCATCGGCGTGGACAGAATGGTAATGTTCTTCACCGACCAAGCCAGCATAAGGGACGTACTCTTGTTCCCTACGATGAAGCCCATCAAAAAGGACGGCGCTTCTTCAAAGGAATAATGGGGCGTCAAGGCGATAAGAATTTGAAAGCGCCGCTTTACAAGGCGGTGCTTTTGCTTAACAAAAAGGACAAAGTCCGCTTTCATATGCCCGGTCACTGCGGGTGCGGGAGCGGACTTTTTGCAAGCGCGAAATACGATCTTACAGAGCTTTTCGGACTTGACAATCTGCACGCGCCGAGCGGAGTGATAGCTCAGGCGGAAGAACTGCTTGCCCGCGCTTACGGGTGCGACAGGGCGTACATCTTCACCTGCGGCGCCACGGCGTGTATGCACGCCGCTCTTGCGTATGCGCGCACGCGCGGAGATATATTGTTTACGGGCGATATGCACTACTCCTTTTATTCAGGGCTGGAGCTTATGGGGATAAAGGCGGAGTACGTGCCGAAAAAAGGGCTGGAAGAGCGCCTTGCAAGGGGCGCGGGCAGCCTGTTCTTCACTTCTCCCGATTACCTCGGCAGACTCAACGGCGGCGAGGAGATAGCCGCGGCATGCAAGAGGCATAACGTGCTCAGCGTTGCGGACTCCGCGCACGGGGCGCACTTTGCGTTTTCACGGCTGCTGCCGCGTTCGCTCACGCATACGGCGGATATAACCGTGGTTTCAATGCACAAGACTATGGACGTATACGGCGGCGGCGCGTTGTTGTGCGCAAACGGACGGCACGCGGACAGTCTTGCCGCATATCGGTCTTTGGTGCACACCACGTCGCCGTCCTATCTAACGATGGCGTCCATCGACTTTGCCCGCGCGGTCTGGGAGAGGGACGGGGAAGAATTTTACAAGGACATCGCGGAAAAAACAAGCGCGCTTTCTCTTCCGAACGGATATACCGCCGTGCGCACGGACGACATATCCAG
This sequence comes from uncultured Clostridia bacterium, assembly GCA_944380395.1. Classification (GTDB taxonomy): domain Bacteria; phylum Bacillota; class Clostridia; order Christensenellales; family UBA3700; genus Alloclostridium. The sequence goes on from CALWHM010000006.1 coordinate 20,185, forward strand.
GCTTGTGATAAACTGCGCGGGGGACGCATACGACGCGGCAAAAAAGCTGGCGCGGCAGGGAATATACTGCGAAGCCGCCATCGGCGAAAACTTGGTTTTTATCGTCACGCCGCACAACGCGGATAAATTGCGCGTATTGAGCAAGGCATTGGAGAGCATAACGCCCGCTCCGCTCAAAAAAGCGCCCGAACTCAACCTGAAAAAAAGCGGAAAGACGTGCGGAGAAACTCTTCTTCTGCCTGTTGAAGAATGCGCAGGGAAGATTGCCGGCGCGGACATCTGTCTGTATCCGCCGGGCGTACCCGTCATTTACCGCGGGGATATTTTGGATAAAAACGCCGTGCAATTCATAAAGGACTTTGAATGCCGCCTGTCTCCGCTTGCATACGGGCGCGTGATTGTGTTAAAATAAAGCTATGTTCAAGGGAAAATTCGTCACTATAGAAGGGTGTGAAGGCGTGGGCAAGACCACGCAGGTGGAGCTGCTGAAACAAAAATTTTCGGGGCGCGACGACGTGCTGTTTTTGCGCGAACCGGGCGGCACCGCCATATCCGAAAGTATCCGCCGTATTATTTTGGACGTGGACAATAAAGAGATGTGCGGAACGTGCGAAGTGCTGCTGTACTCCGCGGCGCGCGCTCAGCTTGTGGAGCAGGTGATAAAGCCCGCTTTGAAAAACGGCATGATCGTCATATGCGACAGGTTCACGGACTCCACGTTGGCTTATCAGGGCTATGCGCGCGGTCTGGGCGCGGATATGGTGGAAACGCTCTCTTCCATAGCGTGTTCGTCCCTTGTGCCCGACGTCACGATATTTTTGGACTTGGATCCCGCCGCGGCTTTTTCCAGAAAGGGCGGGGCGGACAAGTCGGACAGGCTGGAACAGGCGGGAGAGGAATTTCATCGCCGCGTATATCGGGGATATAAACTCATAGCGCAAAAATATCCCGAACGCGTGGTGAGCGTTCCCGCGGGCGGAAGCGTGGAAGAAGTACACTTTGCCGTGCTTGCCGCGCTTGAAGAAAGGGGAGTGAAGTGATGGACCTTTCCCTTCTTCTTTCAGACAGCAAGCCGCTGGAAATATTCAAAAAGGACAAGCGCGAGGGGGAACTTTCCCACGCTTACGCGCTGTTCGGTGAGGATGTTTTCGCAATGGAATGGCTGCTGCGTGAAATGGCTAAAACGGCGGTATGTCCCGTCGGCGGCTGCGGAAAGTGCGCCGCGTGCACGGCGCTGGACGGAGGCGTGCACCCGGACGTAAAGTTTTATTCGGACAGGCTGGACGTGCGCGACGTAAACGAGCTTTTGGAAGACTGCGCCAAGTATTCCGTGGAAGGCGGCTTAAAGGTTTACGTGGTCTTTCAGCTGGACAAAACGCTTGCTCCGGCGCAGAACAAACTGCTCAAAACGGTGGAAGAACCGCCCGAAGGCGTGCTGTTTTTGTTCGGCATAGTAAAGCCCAACGCCGTGACGGAAACGCTCAGGTCGCGCTGCAAAAAGCTGTACTATACGGGCGTGGAGCAGTCCAGGCTGGAAGAGGCTCTGGAAAGAGAGTGCGGGGAAAACGAGAACAGCCGCAGGGCAGCCGCATATGCGGGAGGAAACATTTCGCGCGCGCTCAAATTCGCACAGGACGCGGAATTTGCGCGGGACGCGGACGACATAATAGCGCTTTTGGGAAGCATGCAGAAAAGCAGCGGCGTTCCCGCGGAGGCGGCAAGGCTGATACAGGACAAAGAGCACGTGGCGCGCTATCTGGACATTACGGAGATAGTGCTGGATATGATGGAAAAATACAAGCGCAAGCTTACGCGCGGAGGCGGCGGCATAGCGCACATCGCGCAGTCTTTTTCCTATGCCGCATTGGGACAATGCGAGTATCTGGTCAACGACTGCCGCAAGAGGTTGGAGAGCAACTGCGCTCCTTCCGCCGTGCTGGACACGCTTTTATTCGGAATTTTGGAGGTCAAATATAAATGTCGCTGATAGTGGGAGTCAGATTCAAAAACAACGGAAAAACTTATTATTTCGACCCGGGCACCCTTTCTTTGGAGGCGGGCGACAACGTGATAGTGGAAACCGCCCGCGGTTTGGAGTGGGGCAAGGTCAGCATAGCCAACACGCAGGTGGACGATAAGGAAGTGTCCAATCCGCTCAAGCCCGTGGTGAGGCGCGCCACGAAAGAGGACGACGAAAGGGCGGAAGAAAACGAACGGCTGGGCAAGGAAGCGGTGAAGATAACCGCTCAAAAGGTGGAAAAACACAAGCTGAATATGAAGCTGGTGGGGGCGGAATACTCCTTTGACCGCAGCAAGGTGACCATATTCTTCACCGCAGACGGCAGGGTGGATTTCCGCGAGCTGGTCAGGGATATAGCCGGCGCCCTGCACACGCGCATAGAACTCAGGCAGATATACGAAAGGGACGACATACGTCTGCGTGGGTCTTTGGGACCGTGCGGTATGCCGTGCTGCTGCATCACCTATTTGAACGAGTACGAAAAGGTGACGGTGAAGATGGCTAAAAATCAGAACTTATCTCTCAACCCCACCAAAGTGAGCGGTATGTGCGGAAAACTTATGTGCTGTCTGCGCTATGAGAACGATTATTATGCCGAAACTTGTAAACTTATGCCTAAGGTTGGCGCACGCGTAAAAACCGCCGACGGAAATGTTAAAGTAGAGGGCGTAGACCTGCTCAAACGGCAGATACGCGCCAGCTTGGAGAACAAGGACGGCGGCATAGAGATAAAGGTCTACAAGCTCGGAGAATTTGAAATGACTTCCAAGCCGCGTGAGCGCGAGGAAGAAGAGGACGATCCGGGAGAAGAATAAAAGCGAGCGTCTGCCCTCGCTCGGAGGGCGGCATGACGACGGCAAAAAGCGTATTGTTCATCATTGCCGCGTGCACCTGTATGGTGTGCGCGGTTTTTGTTCTTCCTCTCACGCACGGCGCGGAGGACGGAGTTGAGGCGGCTTTATGTGCTGCGGAAGAAAAATTGCTCATATCAAGCGCGGAAGATTGGAACGCCTTTGCGGGGGAGATAGCGGCGGGCGAGGGCTTTTTCGGAAAAACGCTCACGCTTACGGCGGACATAAGCGGGAACATATTGCCTTTGGGCAGTAAGGAAACGCCCTTCTGCGGCACGCTGGACGGCGCGGGGCACATAGTCTATTCGGACATAGACGGGGAAGATTACACCGCGCCCGTGGGCTACCTTTCGCGGGGCGCCGTCCGCCGTTTGGGCGTGCACGGGGATATGAGCGGAGAGCAGGCGGTGGGCGGAGTGGTCGGCTTTAACGATCGCGGCAGGGTGAAAGAGTGCTACCACTTCGGCACGGTGAGCGCGGACAACTACGCGGGCGGCGTGGTCGGAGAAAACAGGGGAGAGATAATCGACTGTTACAACATAGGTGATGTGCGTGCGCGCGGAGAGGGGAGATTTGCCGGCGGTATAGCCGCCACAAACGACTATGACGGCAAGATAGAAAACTGTTACGCCGTATCGCGCGCCGAATGCGACATATACGGCGGCGCCGTGGGGTATGCCGGGCGCGGCGGGATTTTGAACTGCGGTTATGATTCGTCGCTTTGCGACAGGGCTTATTCGGAGGCGGGCAACGCCGTGCTGGACATAACGGCTATGACAAGCGATCAACTTGCGGGCACCGCGCTTTCGGACGCGTTTGCCGTGTACGGAAAGAGCACGGAAGGGTGGACTGCGTATCCGCGCCTTATCGCCGTGGACGGAAAGCAGAACGAACTTGCGCTTTGGGGCGACCACCTGATAAGCGGAGATCTGATAATGTTCTGTAACGGGGAAAGCAGCTATATCGTGGGCAGACAGAACGCTTATCTTCCGAATCCCGACCGCACGGGATACTCGTTTACGGGCTGGTTCACGCAGGACGGAGAGCGGGTGCTTTCCGCCGAGGGCAGCGGCGACATACGCCTTTACGCCCGCTTTGAGATAATATCTTACATAATATCGTTTGATTTGGGCGGAGGCGAATTTGCGGAAGGCTTTGCGCCCGCGCTAACATACACGGTGGAAAGCGGCGCGGTTTTACCGGGTGAAGGGGATATTGTTATGGACGGAATGAGTTTTTCCGGCTGGGTTGACGAAGAGGGAAACGCCGTGGAGAGTATCCCCGCGGGGAGCGTGGGAAATATCACGCTTAAAGCCGAATGGAAGCCCACGGCGATAGCCGTTATATCCGATGTGGGGAACAGATATTTTTGGGTGATAGCGGATGTGGCGCTGGGCGTTATACTGCTTGTAGAGGCGGCGGCGATCGCGCGCGTGAGAAAGCGCAGAAGGGCGGCGGCTTACGCCTTTGCTCCCTTCTCCGCGGGAATGATATTTTATCCGGGCGGATTTATTTTGGCTTGCGCGGAGCTGGCGCTCATTCTGCTTATGCCGCTTTTGCTGATAAGGCGCAGACACGCCGCGGCGGTGGCTGCCGAACAGATAGAATATCCGAAAGAAGCTTATTTTGAAGAGGAAGAAGAACCCGTCGTCTACGGTTTGGGCTCTCCCGAACGGCGGCTTATGCTCCCGTCGTTTGAGCCGCTCAGGGGAGTGGAAGCGATAGATCTGCATATGCGTTACCGCAACTCTTTCACCGCCCGCCTTGCAATGAGCAACGCCACGGCTAAGGAACTTTACCGCTCCTTCAAATCTTACGCCCTTTCCTTCAATAAGGTGAAAAGCAGGATAAGTTGGGGCGGGGAAACCTTCCACGCGGGCAGAAAGCGCCTTGCGGTGCTCACCGTGGCGGGCAACTGTCTGCGCATATATTTCGCTCTCGACCTTTCCGAAGTGCCCGCGCGCTACAAGGCGGAATTTAAAGGCGGAGTCAAAAAGTATTCGGCAACACCCGCGATGGTAAAGGTGCGTTCGCGGCGCGCCGCGCGCAGGGCTGCGGAACTGTTCGACGCGGTCGCGGAAAAATTCGGTTTGACGCGTGCGGAAAACGCGGAGCTTGTTTTAGACAACGAGGACGTCTTGCAGGGCAGATTTTCCGGAAGAGAGGAACTGCTCAGCGGCGGATATATCCGTTCGGACATCACGTTCACTTCGCCCGCGGAGGATACGGACGGGCGAAACAGCGCGTAAAACGCGTTCCAAGCGGAAAAGTTGCATTAACTTGCTTAATTTTCGGTGCAAAATATTTACATATTTTTCCTGCCGTGCTATAATATACTCAAATACGGCTTGCGCCGAATATATGGAGGTAACAAAATGGCTTTCGTAATTGATAAGGAAAAATGCATCGGCTGCGGCTCCTGCGCCGGCACCTGCCCCGTTGAGGCTATCGCCGATACCGATGACGGTAAGTTCGCCATCGATCCCGAAAAGTGCCTGTCCTGCGGTTCCTGCGCCGGCGGCTGCCCCGTTGAAGCTATCAGCGAGGAGTGAGTGAAAAGCGGCTTTGCCGCTTTTTTCTTGTTCGGCGGAGCGCGCTTTATGCCGTCTTGCGTAAAGGGCGCTCCGTGCGGAATAAAATTCGGCTTCTGCCGGCAAACCGTCGTTCGGCGCTGCGCCGATTTTTTATTTTTCAAAGAGTAAATATCCCGATAACCGCAAGTTATTCCGCCGCGAAAGCGCGGCTTTTTACGCGCGATTTCCGCCTTGAATGAGGGCTTGACGCGCTCCTTTTATTTTTTTACTTGCCAACTTATGCGTGCGTGTGTTATTATATAAAAAATACAAGGATTTTTGCCATGAAAGATTTACTTCAGATAAGGGGTCTTTCCCCCGAGCAGATCGAAAGCATTTTAAGCCGCGCGGGCGAATATTTCGACGTCGTCACCGCGGGCGGAAAGCCTTTTCCCAAACTCAAAGACAGGTCGGTGATAACGCTGTTTTACGAAAATTCCACGCGTACCCGCGCGTCTTTTGAGTCCGCCGCAAAGTATTTGGGCGCGGAAGTGGTAAACTTGTCCGTGTCCGCTTCCAGCGTGCAAAAAGGCGAATCGCTCAAAGACACCGCACTCACTCTGGACGCTATGTGTCCCGACGTGATAGTTATGCGCCACGCGCAGTCGGGCGCGCCGCATCGTCTGGCGGGCTGGGTGAAGGCGCACGTGGTCAACGGGGGCGACGGACTGCACGCTCACCCCACGCAGGCGCTTTTGGATATGTTCACCGCCCAAAGGCACTTCGGAAGTTTGAATGGAAGAACCGCCGCCATCATCGGCGACATCGAACACAGCAGGGTGGCAAGGAGCAATATTTACGCTATGACGCTGTTGGGAATGAAGGTCAAACTGTTCGGTCCGTCCACGCTTATGCCTTCGGATATGAGCGGAATGCCCTGCACGGTCTGTTCGAGTATGCGGGAGGCTTTGGAGGGCGCGGATATAGTCATGGCTCTGCGCATTCAGCTTGAACGTATGAAGGGCGGGCTGTTCCCTTCCGCGGGCGAGTACAACAAGTATTTCGGACTCAATAAGGATGTTATGAAGTACGCCAATGACGGCGCGATAATAATGCACCCCGGTCCCGTAAACCGCGGCGTGGAACTTTCGCACGACGTGCTGGACGATCCCGTGTGCATTAAGGATATTCAGGTGACGGGAGGTTTGAGCGTGCGTATGGCGCTTTTGGATATGCTTATCGGAGGGGAACTGTAATGTTGGTAATAAATAACGCAACCGTAAAGGGCAGACAGGTAAACATACTCATCGAAGGGGACAGAGTGGTCTCCGTGGGCAAGCGCACGCGCTCTGCCAAGGGCGACGTTGTGATAGACGCAAGCGGACTTACCGCCCTTCCCGGATTCATAGATATGCACGTGCACCTGCGCGAGCCGGGATTTGAGTATAAGGAAGACATCGCGTCGGGCACGGCGGCGGCGGTGCGCGGCGGCTTTACCGCCGTGGCGTGCATGCCCAACACCCGTCCCGTGGTGGATACCCCTTATTTGGTCAAGTATATACTTATGCGCGCCAAAGAGGCGGACAATTGCAGGGTATATCCCATAGCCGCCATAACCAAGGGCGAAGAAGGGCAGCAGCTTTCGGAAATGAAGAAATTGAAAGACGCGGGCGCTGTTGCGTTCAGTGACGACGGCGTTCCCGTTTCCGACAGCAGAATGATGCGCAACGCTCTGCTTTACGCCGCAAGTTTTTCCCTGCCCGTCATCGAGCATTGCGAGGACAAGTCGCTTGCGGAAGGCGGAGTGGTCAATGAGGGCAAGAACTCAAATCTGCTGGGACTTCCGGGTATATCGCGCGCAAGCGAGGACGCGGAGATAGCGCGCAATATAGTGCTTGCGGAAGTGTACGGCGTGCCCGTCCATTTGGCGCACGTGAGCACGCGCGGCGGAATGCAGCTTATCCGTGAGGCTAAGGCGCGCGGCGTAAAAGTGACGTGCGAAACCTGCCCGCACTATATGGCGCTCACCGATGACGAGATACTCGGCTTTAACACTATGGCAAAGGTGAATCCTCCGCTCAGGGAGGAAGAGGACAGGCAGGCGGTCATCGCCGCCATTGCGGACGGCACGGCGGACTGCATAGTCACCGATCACGCGCCTCACAGCAAGGAGGATAAGGATAACGGAATGTACGATTCCCCCAACGGCATAAGCGGCATTGAAACTTCTTACGCCGTATCCTATACCACGCTGGTTGAGGGCGGATACATCTCACAGGAAAGATTAAGCGAACTTATGACGTATAACCCCGCCGAAATTTTGGGCGTGGAGTGCGGCAGGATAGAAAAGGGCGGACTTGCGGACATCACGCTTGTGGATAACTCCGCTGAGTTCACCGTGGATCCGTCCGAGTTCGCAAGCAAGGGCAAGAACACGCCGTTTGCCGGAAAGAAGTACAAAGGCGTTATAGAATACACGATAGTGGGCGGAAAGGTAAAGTATGCCCGCAAGGAGGAGATATGATAATAGACGAGCTTATCGACGCCATCGCCGCCAAGGGCGGCAATCCGTCCGTGATAGGATTGGATACCTGCGTGGACTATCTGCCGGACGATATGCGCGCAAAGTGCGGCACGCTTGCGGACAGCGCAAAATATATCCGCGATTTCAACTTCGCGCTTATCGACGCTTTGGCGCCCGTCATTCCCGCCGTCAAGGTACAGGTGGCGTATTACGAACAGTACGGGGTGGAAGGTATGGCGGCTTTCCGCGATACGCTGGCTTATGCCAAGTCGAACGGCATTTACACGATTGCCGACTGCAAGCGCAACGATATAGGCTCCACCGCCGCCGCATACGCCAGGGCTTATCTTGAAAAGGGCGCGCCTTTTGAGGCGGACTTTGTCACCGTGAACGGTTATTTGGGCACGGACGGAGTAAAGCCTTTTGTGGAGCTTTGCGCCAAAAACGATAAGGGCATTTTCGTGCTGGTGAAAACTTCCAATCCCGCTTCCGGCGAATTGCAGGATAAGAAATACGAAAACGGAAAGACGCTTTACGACAGTATGGCGGACTTGGTGGACGGCTGGGGCGCAGAGCTTATCGGCAAATACGGATACAGCAGTATAGGCGCCGTGGTGGGCGCCACTCACCGCGCTCAGGCGGAGGACGTCAGGGCAAAGCATCCGCACCTGTTCTTCCTCATTCCCGGTTACGGCGCTCAGGGCGGAAAGGCGGAAGACCTTGCCGTATGCTTTAAGAAAGGGGTGGGCGGCATAGTCAACTCTTCGCGCGGCATATTGTGCGCTTACCGCAAGGAAAAATATGCGGGTATGGACTTTAAGCAAGCCGCCCTGCAAGCCGCCATAGATATGCGCGACGACATAAAAGCAAGCCTATGAACGACTATAAGTTGAAGATATTGCGCAATGAAAAGGCGGGCGACGGCATATATGAAATGCTGCTTTCCCGTCCCGTGGGCGTACAGCCCAAGGGCGCGCAGTTTATACATATAAAACTCAAAAACGGAGCCAGAGTGCTCCGCCGTCCCTTCTGCATATGCGACTGCACCGATGAGGGCATTTTGATATGCTACGCAGTTGTGGGCGAGGGCACAAAAGAGCTTTCGCAATATTCCGTCGGGGAAGAAGTGGAGGCGGTGCTTCCGCTGGGCAACGGTTGGAGCGCGGAAGGATACAAGCGTCCCGTCCTGCTGGGCGGAGGTATGGGCAGCGCGGTGCTTCCGCTTGTGGCGCGCCTTGCGGGCGGCGCGAAACCCACGGCTTATTTGGGCTATGCAAACAAGGGCAGGGTGGTTCTGGACAAGCTTATGGAAAGCCTTTGCCCCACGATTGTGGCTACCGATGACGGAAGCTTCGGCAGAAAGGGCTATATAACGGATATTTTGGCAGAGGATATAACGGCAGGCAAGATAAAGCCTGACGTCATATTCTGCTGCGGACCGGAGATAATATACAAGCTTTTACTCAAAAATCCCGCATTTGCGGATATACCCGTGTTCGTGTCCTTGGAAAAGCGTATGGGTTGCGGCGTGGGCGCGTGCCTTGTGTGCACCTGTGGCATAAAGACAAAGGACGGCGTGAAGAATCTGCGCGTGTGCGCGGACGGACCCGTGTTCGATTTGAGGGAGGTGATATTGTGAATACCTGTGTGAAAATAGCGGGCGTCACCTTCAAAAACCCCGTGATAACGGCAAGCGGCACGTTCGGTTTCGGAAAGGAGTATGCGGAATTTTATCCGCTCTCTGCGCTGGGCGGCATATGCACGAAGGGACTTACGATAGAAGAGCGTCAAGGCAATCCCTCTCCGCGCGTGGCGGAAACCCCCGCGGGTATGCTGAACAGCGTGGGCTTGCAAAATCCGGGCGTGGACTACTATTTGCAGCATTACGATAAATGGCTTTCCCGGCAGGGCACCGTGGTGATAGCCAACATCGCGGGACACAAGTTGGAGGACTATTCCGCCATGGCGCGCAAGATAAGCGAAAGCCGCGCGGATATGGTGGAGCTGAACATCTCCTGTCCCAACGTGCGCAGCGGCGGTATGGCTTTCGGCGTGGAACCTGCAAGCGTGCGCAGGGTGACGGAAGCGGTAAAACGCGCGTGCAATAAGCCCGTCATCACCAAACTTACGCCCAACGTGTCCAACATCGCGGACAACGCGAAAGCCGCGGAGGACGGCGGCGCAGACGCCATATCTTTGATAAATACGCTCACGGGAATGGCGGTGGACTACCGCACGAGAAGACCTGTTTTGGCGAACAACACGGGCGGACTTTCCGGTCCGTGCGTAAAACCCGTCGCGCTGAAAATGGTCTGGGACTGCCATAACGCCGTAAAGGTGCCCATAATAGGTTTGGGCGGTATACAGAGCTATACGGACGTGCTGGAATTTATGATATGCGGCGCCACGGCGGTGCAGGTGGGCACGGCTACGCTTTCCGATCCGTATGCGGCGTACAATATAGCCAAGGATCTGGAAAATTACGCGCGCGAAAACGACGCCGACTTGAACGAACTTATCGGCACTTTGCAATTAAACGGCTAGCGCCGCAAAACGATAACATCAAAAGGAGATATAAAAATGTTGACACAGGAACAGGCACTTGACATCTACAAGCAGACGGGCGCGATATTGCACGGTCACTTCAAACTCACTTCGGGCAGACACAGCGATACTTATATGCAGAGCGCAAAGCTGTTCGTTCAGCCCGCTCAGGCGGAGAAGGTGTGCGCCGCGCTGGCGGAAAAACTGCGTGACGCGGGCGTTGAGGCGGATATGGTCATCTCCCCCGCAATCGGCGGCATACTTATGGGATATGAAGTGGCGCGTCAATTGGGACTCCCCAACGTCTTTGCAGAGCGCGAGAACGGTGAAATGACCCTTCGCCGCGGTTTTGCCGTGGAAAAGGGCGCAAAGCTCATCGTAACGGAGGACGTCGTCACAACGGGCGGTTCCGTTAAAGAAGTGATCAAGCTTGTGCAAGAGCTGGGCGGAGAAGTGGTGGCTGTGGCTTCCCTTGTGGACCGCAGCAACGGAAAGGTGGACTTCGGCGTGAAGTTTGTCAACCTCATCAGTATGGACGTTATATCATATGAACCCGAGGACTGCCCCCTGTGCAAGGAAGGCAAGATAGAGCTTGTCAAGCCCGGTTCGCGCACCATCTTCAAAAAATAAGTGGAAGACGTCAAAAAAAAGCGCCGCCTGCGCAATATCCTGCTCATAGTCGGCACGCTTATCGTGGTGGGCGCGGTGGTGCTCATAGTGTGGCTTGTGGATAAAAACGATACGGAAACCACTTATGCCATAGGTCAGCCCGTCAAGCTGGGCGGAGCGCGTGTGACGGTGGACGGCGTTGTTTTTTCCGAAGGGAGCGGGGATAACGTCATTGCGGAGGTGTTCGTCACCGTTGACGGCAAGGCGGATATGTCGCAGCTGAAAGTGGCGGGCGGAGAGCGCATAAGCTCAAAAGACGCCGTGTTCAACGGGAAAGAGTACGCCGCCGCGCCGCAAGGTGACGCGGAAAGCGGAAAATACGCGGTTACATTCACCGTGGTGAAAAACGCGGATACGTTTTTCTTTATAGGGGAAAAGAACAAAGTGGCGCTGGGCATGGCGATAGTGCTGGATAAAGACAATATTTTGGAGGCAAAATGATACAGGTAACGGATCTTACTCTGCAATTCGGCGGCAGAAAGCTGTTTGAAGACGTAAACTTGAAGTTCACGGAGGGCAACTGCTACGGAATTATCGGCGCAAACGGCGCGGGCAAATCCACTTTTTTGAAGGTGCTTTCCGGGGAAATAGAGCCTACGCGCGGCACGGTCAGCCACGGCAAGGGCGAGCGTATGAGCGTGCTTCATCAAAATCAGAACGACTTTGACGAATACACCGTTATGCGCACCGTGCTTATGGGGCACAAGCGCCTTGTGCAGATAATGGACGAAAAGGACGCGCTTTACGCCAAGGAAGATTTTTCCGAGGCGGACGGGGAGCGCGCGGCGGAACTTGAAAACGAGTTTGCCGAAATGGGCGGCTGGGAAGCGGAAAGCGACGCCGCCGCACTTTTGAACGCGCTGAAAATAGATGAAGAGTATCACGAAAGCCTTATGGGCGAGTTGGACGCCAAGTTAAAGGTGAAAGTGCTGCTTGCGCAGGCGCTGTTCGGCAACCCGGACATCCTCATTTTGGACGAGCCTACCAACAACTTGGACGCCAAGTCCGTCATTTGGCTGGAAAATTTCCTGCTTGACTTCAAAAACACGCTCATCATCGTGTCCCACAACAGGCACTTTTTGAATAAGGTATGCACGCATATCTGCGACGTGGACTACGGCAAGATAAATATGTACGTGGGCAACTATGACTTCTGGTACGAAACCAACCAATTGCTTGCGCGCCAAGCCAAGGAAGCGAACAAGAAGGCGGAACAAAGGGCTAAGGAGTTGCAGGACTTTATCGCCCGCTTTGCCGCCAACGCCAGCAAATCCCGTCAGGCGACTTCGCGCAAAAAGGAGTTGGAAAAGCTTACGCTCAACGATATCAAACCCTCTTTGCGCCGCTATCCCTATATCAATTTTGAGTTTGAACAGGAAGTGGGCAAGGATATCCTCACCGTTGAAGGCTTGACCAAAAAAGGCTACTTTGAGGATATATCCTTCACCGTTCAGCGCGGAGAGAAGATAGCTTTCATATCCGAACGCACCACCGCGCTTTCAATGCTTTTTGACATACTTATGGGCAAGGAGGAAGCCGACAGCGGCACGTTCAAGTGGGGCAAGACGATAAATCCCACCTATATGCCTCAAAATTACGATGATTACTTCGACGGCTGCGACCTCACGCTTGTGGAGTGGCTGGACAGATTTTCCAAAGACCACACGGAAACTTATCTGCGCAGCTGGCTGGGCAGAATGCTGTTTTCCGGCGATGAAGCCAAAAAGCAGGCAAAAGTGCTCTCCGGAGGCGAGAAAGTGCGCTGTATGCTCGCCAAGCTTATGCTTGAAGGCGGCAACTTTATAATCTTGGACGAACCCACCAACCACCTCGATCTGGAATCCATCACCGCCCTTAACAAGGGTATGATAAACTTCAAAGGCGGTTTAATGTTCGCCTCCCACGACCAAGAACTTATGCAGACGGTCGCGGGCAGAATAATAGAAATAGAAAATACCAAGGTTTATGATAAGCTTACCACCTACGAAGAGTATTTGGAGAGTAATTAGCGAAAACCGCTGATTCAAAAATATACGAACGGCGAAAAGTGCCGTTCGTTATTTTTTCTCACGCTTTTTTCGCCCACGAGGGCACCGCATATAAGGCGCGTGATACTGTGTCAAAGCGACTTTTTTCTTGGTCACATACGCATAGTATGCTCCCTGCGATAAAAAGCCGCTTTTCCTTGTCTGACACGCCTTCTCTGCGGTGCTTTGTGTCGCAACTTAAAACAAGGTGTTTTTCATAGTTTATACACCTATCATATACCTGTTAGGCGTACGCCGCATTAACTATTATGCAATAAAGCGCGGCAAAATCGCATTTTGCCAAGCGTAACCTATAAAATTCGCCGTGCGGATTTTTCCGCTAGGACGGAAAGGGGTGAAGTTTTGCGGCAAACGCCAATGCTTAACATTTTACCACTTGCCGCAAAACGAGGGGAAAACCACAGCGGAGCGTGTTGGGTTTGCCCATAAAAGCGTAGGCGCAAAGTGCCGTGCGAAGTTACCATTCTCTTTGATTATAACTTTATCGTACGGCACTTTCATTCGGCGCCTAAGCGAAGCGCATTATACACCTATTAGATGTAAGCACGCTCACTTATACACATCATTATGCAATAAAGCGCGGCAAAATCGCATTTTGCCAAGCGTAACCTATAAAATTCGCCGTGCGGATTTTTCCGCTAGGACGGAAAGGATTAAATTTTCGCGCCTAAGTATTATAAGACTTAAAGCGTACTTGGAGCCCAAATAAAGAGCTGTCACCTTATTTTACCTGCAACACAACGCGGCGCATAGAAGGTGTGTCAGGCGAGGAAAGGTGATTTTTTGCGAACGAGCGTACTCCTTGTACGTGACTGAGGAAAAAATTGCCTTGACAAAGCATCACGCGCCTTATATGCGTCGCCATTCGGCAGAAAGCGCAACTATAAGAAAGGCGGCTGATCTCTTACGAAACCAGCCGCCTTCCTATATGATAAGGGGGAAAATTATGAGCTTGTTATGTCAATCGGTTATCGCTCACCTGAGCGCCTCTCGTTTTGACACTAATAATATATCACTCTCTAATGGTAATGTCAACGCTTTTTTCGAACTTTTTTATAAAGATTGTGTAAAGTTTTTTATTTATTGACAAATTTTCTTCTTTACATAAAAATCGACATTAAGACGGGAAAAATGCTCTGCGACGCACTTTTACATTTTCTTTACCTAAAAATATAGTAATTGTACGCGGCGTCTTTCGGAATGAGGGGAGTTTGCGCTCGCGGAGGATTTTCAAGGAGCGAAGCCGTAAGCGGATGAAAATAAAGATCACCCTTACGGATGACCTTTACTTTTTCCGAATGCGGCTTGGTATGAGTTATTTGCCGCAGCTTCGGTTAGTCGCAGTCCTTGCAGGACTTGCTCGCCTTGCTCCTGCCGGCGGACTTTTCCGTACCGGCGGAGTTTGTTTTGGCTTTATTCTTTGCCATATTCAAACCCTCCTTGTCAGGCTGAAATTAGTATCGGCAATTTTGCGAATATTATTCACGGGCTAAGCAATAAACCGCTTGAGGCATAAGGGCGGCGAATAAATTCCTTTATTATATCGGATAAATTCTTAAATAGCGCGTAAATTCTTGCGCGCGCGTAAATATTTTAAAATCTAATTTGACGAATGCGCCGCATATATGTTATTATTGAAGTGGCGAATATCCACGCCGCGTTTACGGCGAGCTTTAACTGCGGGTATCGTTTATCTGCCGAAGGTTTTCGGCTGAAACAAAATGTTTTCCGCCGTTGTGCGGAAAGGGAGGAAAATATGTTCGGAAAAAAGACCCCTGTGCAGGCGGATATGTCCAAGAGTATAAGCGATCAGCCCGCCGGCGGCGATTATGCGACCGACAAGGACAGAATGAAGCTTGACTTTAAGCGCACGCTGTTTGTCGGATTTGCCTTTATGGGCATTATGTGCTTCTGGGAAGTGTACGATTACATAATGCCGCTCATTCTTCAGCGCATATTCGGTATGTCGTATACGGAATACGGCGTGATAATGGCGCTGGACAATATGCTTGCCATCTTCCTGCTTCCGTTTTTCGGACATCTTTCCGATAAACGCAATTCAAAAATGGGCAGACGCACCACGTTTATTCTGTGGGGCACCATTTTGGCTGTGGCGTTTATGATATGTATGGCGGTTGTGGAACACGTGGAATACGGACTTGTCACGCAAATAAATATGGACGATCCCAACGCGGTCTACGATTACGTTATTCAGTACGGCTCCAATTGGTCGGGAGAAGAAAAAGCCAGCATGGACGCTTTTGTCGCAGGTTGGCAGAACGCCGATATTCAAACATGGTTCAACGGCTTGAATGACGGCACGATAAAAGAACTTACCACCGATCAAAACGGAGTATATAACAATACTTTCCTTACGCCTTTTTATGAAACGCAGCGCCTTATCGCGGCTCAGGTGAGGGGCGAAAACGTCGGTCTGCTTGTGGCGTTCATAATAATGCTGCTTGCGGTTTTGGTGGCAATGGCTTCTTACCGTTCGCCCGCTATTGCGCTTATGCCGGACGTTACGCCCAAGCCCTTGCGCTCTCAGGCGAATGCGCTCATAACCTTTATGGGCGGAGCAGGCGGACTTGTATCCATCATCATCTATACGGTGTACAATATGCTCGCTCCCGAAAGGTATTCCGCATCGCATATATGGCTGTTCGTTACGCTGGGCGCCATAATGCTGATAATGCTTATAGCGTTTATGTCAGTGGTGCGCGAAAAGAAATTCGTTCAAATGCGCTATGATGAGGAAACGCGCTGGAATGTGGTTGACGAAGAGGAAGTGCATTGCAATGAGCCTTTGGGCAAGGAAAAGCGCCTGTCCTTCTTCCTTATTTTGGGCACGGTGTTTATGTGGTTTATGGGCTGGAACGCGATAAAGTCGCACCTCACCACTTACGCCACCACCATTTTGAAGTTTGACGACAGCTTTGTAAGCATAATAAATATCCTCAACGGCGCGGGCGGTGCGATAGCTCTGCTTCCCGTGGCTCTGCTTGCCGCCAAATTCGGACGTAAAAAGACCATACTTATGGGCGTTATAATCGCGGTCTGCGCGTTTACGCCCTGCATATTCTTTAACGACAATATGGATAAAATAGGGTTGATGGTAGGCTTTACCTTCTGCTTCCTTGTGGCGGGCTTCGGACTTGTCATCATCAACGTGAACACGCTGCCTATGGTTACGGAACTTGCAAAGGGCAGTAACGTGGGGCAGTATACGGGATATTATTATGTGGCTTCAATGACCGCGCAGGCGATAACCCCCATCATCGGCGGCGCAATTCTGGACCATGTGGCTCCGGGGCAGGAAGGTATGCTTTTCGTCTACGGCATATGCTGCATAGCCGTGGCGTTTGTGACTATGTTCTTCACCAAGCACGGCGATAACCGTCCGGAAAGAAAGAAGAAAGTAATAGAATACTTCGGTGAGGAGGACTGATGGCTCGGCGGCGTAAGATAAAAAAGAATACGGCTGTTAAAATACTCATCGCGGTGGTGGCGGTAATTCTTATCGTCGCCATCGCGCTTGGCATTTTCTATGCCGTGGCGCCCGAAAAGTTCAACGAGCTGAAAGATAAGCTCTTTTCATCCATATCGGATCCGAATGAGCCTTCTTCTCCGGGCGTTCAGCCCACGTTGGAAGGAACGCTTGAAATGACCGTGCTCAATGTGGGGCAGGGAGATTGCATTTTCCTGCAATTCCCCGACGGACAGACTATGGTTATGGACGCGGGTTCGGAATTCGGCTCATCGAATACGTACGATAAACTTGCCGATCACTTGGATATGCGCGGTATACAGGCGCTTGACTATATGTTCATCACGCACAGCGACTACGACCATATCCGTTATGTGCAGGACATACTTGAAGAGTATGAAGTGAAAGCCATATACATTCCGCGCGTTGCGGAGGATATGTCCGCCACATGGACAAAGACGATAGCCGCCATAAAAGAGGAAACCTGGACTAACTCAAACGGAGAGCAGGTGCTTTCGGAGATATTTTATACGGTGGGCGACTTCACCATTGAAGGCGAAGATTGGACGATGAGCTGCCATTCTTACCTTGAAGAAGATTATCCGAACGTAAAGGAAAGCTCCTCCGCGGAGGTAAAAAATTCCGTGTCGCCCATATGCTTTTTGGAGTATGCGGACAGAACCATCGTGCTTACGGGCGACTCCAACGAGCGCAATGAAGAATATCTGCTTGAACGCGGCGTGCTGAACGTGGACGCGGATGTGCTCAAAGTGGGACATCACGGTTCGCGCACTTCCACCATTTCCGAATTTTTGAACGCGGTTGACTGCGAATATGCCGTGATAAGTTACGGTGAGGACAACGACTACGGTCACCCCACGCCCGAACTTATGGAGAGGCTGGAAGAGTACACGGACGTCAAGCCCGACGGCGATTATAACGGATATAAATACGTCTATGAAACCGCAAAAGACGGCAACGTGTCCGTATATGTGGACGGAAACGGCGCGCTGCGGATAGACTGCGAACTCACCGACGATAAGGACTTCACCTTGAATTGGGGCGAAGCCGCGGCAAGCGCGGATATAGAATGGCTGCTGCCCGCACGCAGGCAGGAGGTGCTCCTTGCAGCCTGAAGAATACAGATCCTGCATAGCCGTTATCGGCTGCAATAAGACGACCAACGAGTATATCGCAAAAGCCGTCGCAAGCAAGCTGGGCATGCGCTATATGGATCTGGACGGGTATTTGAGATATACTATGGGCGGGATATCCCCTTCAAAGGCGCTTGTGAAATGCGGACCCGAGTTTTTGTTGGAGAGTATGCGCTCCGCCTATGCGCGCGCCGCGGAGTTTGAAGAGGTGGTGATGGCTTCTTCCGCGCTCATCTTCTGCACGGGTGCGGACGAGATAATAAAGAATTGCTACACCTTCATACCTCAGCGCGAACGCGTGGATATAAGAAGGATAGACGTGAAACTCAGAAAATATATGGACGTGGACGCGTTCATGACCAACTATGCCGTGGCATGCGATATGTGCGTATTGCTGTCGGGAGAGGTGGAAGAGAATATAAACGCAATACTCAAATTTTTGGAGGATACGGCAAATGGGAACGTTTGACGTAGAACTTGTGGGCAAAGTCGGCTCTATGGCGCTTGTCAACAAGGAGTTTAACGACATCAACTATAATGTGCTTGCCTTTATTTCCAGGCAGCTTCATCCGGGCGTTATCTGGGTGAGCAGCGGCGCCGCGGAAATAGGCAGGATAGATTATCTGCGCCGCAACGGCAAACAGCTTGACGGCGATAACGAGTTGAATAAGACGGACTACGCCGCGCAGGGGCAGGCTATTTTGATGCAGGAATACCGCCGTTACATCAATCCCTCTTACGGCGTAAGGCAGGTGCTGGTGGAACATCAGCACTTTAACAATGAAAAAAAGCGCGCTTTGCTCAAGGACCTGCTTTTGCGCTGTCCCGCACAGGGAGCCATACCCATTATCAACTATAACGATCCGCTTTCGAGTGAGGAGATAGTAAAGCTGGAAATACGCGCCTTGACGCAGAGCGGAATGAGGGAAAGTCAGGTGGTCCATTGCCTTGATAACGATGAGACCGCTTCGCAGGTCGCGTGCCTTGTCAAATGCCGCAGGCTGATAATATTCACCAGCACTTTGGGTATTTACGCAAAGGCGGGCGACGAAAGCACGCTTATCCGTGAAATAGGCGGAAAGGACGTTTATGAGGTGATAGAGAACGTCACCGAATGTCAAAAACTATGTGTGGGGGCAAGTCGGCAGGGCGCCAACGGTGCGGGCGCCAAGTTGGAGTATATAAAAGCTCCGGTTGCCAACGGCACGGAAGTGTTTATCGCTTCGCCCGTTTTCTCCATTGCCGATATTATAAAGGGCGTTGCGCCCAGCACCAGAATATTTGTGGGGTGAGAATATGCTGAGAATAACTTATGAATGCGAAGGAAGCAAAAAATCCTGCGTAGGTGACGCGGGTTGTGAAGATTTTTCCGTAAAGCTGGATAAATCAAGCGGCGTTTACGTGCTTATAAAAGCGGTGCGCCCCATCAAAATTTTGAAAGCGGAATATGTGGTCGGTTACGACTTTACGGAAAAGTCCAGGATAATGGTCAACGGCTATCAGTCGTGGACGGACACGCGCGAGTTCGATATAAACGATAAGCTGCCCAACATAGGCAGGCTTACGCGTCTTTTCGGCGGCAAGGGACTGACGGCTTACGGCGATTACGAATTTGCCGAATATTCTAATAAAAGGGGCTTTTTCCACGGCGTTTCCTATTCCTACGTGCGCGAAGGCAACAAATTCACTTTGATAGGTTCGCTCAACGAGCGCACGGGCTATACGTTTATGTATTTCGATGTATCCGCAGCCACCCTTAGATTTGTAAAAGATGTAGAGGGCGTGACCATAGCGGGCGAATACGAGCTGTTCAACGTGCGCAAATACACGGGCACGGGCAGTGAAGTTTTCGATAAATGGTTTGCGGATATGAAGGTGCCCGCGCCGCGCGTTAAGCACGCTTTCGGGTATACCTCGTGGTACAACTACTATACGCGCATATCGCAGAATTTGATAAACCGCGACATAACTTCCTTTGAAAAGCACAACATAAAGCCGGATATTTTCCAAATAGACGACGGCTATCAGACGGCTGTGGGCGATTGGCTCTCCTTAAAGAGTGAGTTTTCGGGAGGAATGCGTCCCATTACCGATAGGCTTCACGCCGCGGGCAGCAAGGCGGGACTTTGGCTGGCGCCGTTCTCCGCGCAAAAGAACAGCAAGCTTATAAAGGATCATCCGGATTGGCTGGCGCGCGATCAAAAGGGCAATCCCGTGTTCGGCGGTCTGAATTGGGGCGGCTTTTACGCGTTGGACATATACAATCCCGGCGTACGCGACTACTTGAAGAAAGTGTTTGACACCATTCTGAACGATTGGGGCTTTGATATGGTCAAACTCGACTTTTTGTATTGCTGCTGCCGCGTGCCTCTGCACGGCAGATCGCGCGGAGAGATAATGTGTGACGGTATGGATCTGCTGCGTGAGATAATCGGTGAAAAGCTCATTCTCGGCTGCGGAGTCCCGCTTTGGCCGGCGTTCGGAAAGGTGGACTTCTGCCGCACGGGTGCGGATGTGGGCTTGAAGTGGATAGACCTGCCTGCGGAAAAGAAACTGCACCGTGAGCGCGTATCCACCGTGAACGGCGTGAATAACACCGTTTTCCGCCGCCAGCTTGACGGAAGAGCGTTTGTCAACGATCCGGACGTGGTGCTCATTCGCAGTTACAATATCACTATGAGCGCGAGAAAGCGCGAACTTATCGCCAGAATTAACAAGATATTCGGCAATCTCATCTTTGTGTCAGACGACGTGGATCGCTACAACGAAGAACAGTGGCGCGTGTATAATTACGTGATAGACGGGGAACCCATCACCGTTCACGAAGCCTATTATCTGAATAAACACGACATATATGTCCGTTATACCGAAAAGGGCGAAGAACATACGCTCATATTCGACGTGGATCAGGGCGAAGTGATGAAGTCCAAGTAAAAGTAGTAAGGCAATAAAACAAAAGCGGGCGCGGTTTATGCCGCGCCCGTATTTTATCGGTAAGAAATCAGTCGCCGTCCGCGGTATTATCCGTTCGCAAAACAGAATAGATGATCGTGTCGTATACCCCGATATTACACCAAGCCGCATTTTTGAGCGTGGCTTCATAGCGCATACCGCACTTTTTCATAACTTCTCCGGAGGCGGGATTGGCGGGAGCGTGGCGGGCTTCTATCCTGCTTGCGCGCACCTCATCAAATAAAAATTTTATCACGGCGCGCAGGGCTTCCGTCATAATGCCTTGACCCCACCATTTGCTGCCCAAGCAATATCCTATGCGCATATATCCCGCTTTTTCGTCAATAATGCGCGCGTCTATGGAGCCTATCGGGAGCGCGTCGTCTTTAAGCGTTATCGCCCACAGATAAAATTCGTCATTATCGTAAGCGCTTATCCATCTTGCCAGCGTGCCGCGAGCCGCGCTCAATTTCGTATACGGCTGCCAAGTCAAAAACGGGGTGACTTTTTCGTCGCTCATCCAATTTTCAAAAGCCGGCGCGGTATCTGCCAAAGTAAAACGGCGCAATATAAGCCGCTCTGTAAATATGACCTGCGTTCCCTTGTGAATCATTCCTTCCATAAGATAATTATAGCAGATAAATAAAGTATGCGCAACCTGCGGCGCTTGTGCGATTTTCAGGCGGCGCATTCGCCTCGGCTTTGAAAGGGCGCGTGCAGTTCACGCAGGTAATTTTTTAATGGCGCCAAGCGCGTAAATAAGACGAATTTCGGCTTAAAATACAATGTAAAGTTAAGATAGGAACCTCAATCATATAAAAAATAAACAATAAACCGCAATTTTCAAGATATAATCAAGCAAATATGTCGAAAAACTTTACAATATTGCAAATGTAAAAAATATTGATAATAATTATCAATTTTGCTTGACACTCTGATTTATATGTGATAGAATAAGAATATGAAAACGAACTACTCGGCGCAACGCGAACTTGTATATGAGGTGCTCGCAAGTACCGTAACTCATCCCACTGCGGAGTGGGTGTGGGAGAGGTGCCGCGAGAGAATGCCTTCCATAGGCAAGGCGACGGTATATCGCAATCTGGCGCTTTTGGTAAAGTGCGGCAGGGCGATAGAAGTTGCCGGTACGTTCGGAAGCTCTCATTATGACGCGCGCACGGCTCCGCACAATCATATGGTTTGCAGCGTATGCGGCGCGGTGGAGGACAGCTTTCCGTCCAAGGAATTGCAGTTGGCGCTGGAACACGAATTGCAGGACCGCGGATACAGCGGATACGGGCTGACGTTCGGCGGCGTGTGTGAAAAATGCAGGGCGAAACAATTCGACGAAATGCGCAGCAAAAGCGCAAATTAAATATATGGAGGATAATATTATGGCAAAATTCGTATGCAGCGTATGCGGCTATGTTTATGAAGGTGATGAGGCTCCCGCACAGTGCCCTCAGTGCAAGGCACCCAAGGAGAAGTTTGTAAAGCAGGGCGGCGATATGAGCTGGGCTGCGGAACACGTTGTGGGCGTGGCTCAAGGTTCTCCCGAGGACATTATGGAAGATCTCAGGGCTAACTTCAACGGCGAGTGCACGGAAGTGGGTATGTACTTGGCTATGGCAAGGGTTGCCCATCGTGAAGGTTATCCCGAAATAGGTCTTTATTGGGAAAAAGCGGCTTGGGAGGAAGCTGAACACGCAGCCAAGTTCGCAGAACTCCTCGGAGAGGTTGTGACCGATTCCACCAAGAAGAATCTGGAAATGCGCATTGAAGCGGAGAACGGCGCCACCGCGGGCAAGACGGATCTTGCAAAGCGCGCCAAGGCTCTCAATCTGGACGCTATCCATGATACCGTTCACGAAATGGCTCGCGATGAGGCCCGTCACGGCAAGGCTTTCCAGGGTCTTTACAACAGATACTTCAAAAAGTAAGAACAATGCGGTTTGAGTAAGTCGGAATAATCGCGTAAAAATCAGTGGGCGCCGCATTGAGCGGCGCCTTTTTGCCGCGTGCAAGTGCATATAATATACATATATCGCTACAATGTCAAACACATACGCCGTAAAAATCAAATAGTGCGGTTTTAATTGTAAACTGTGCGGAGAAATTTTTTGAAGGACAAATGCTTATTAAAGTGCATAAAACATACATAATACGGCGCAATTTTTCCGCGTAAAGCAGCTTTGCGGCAGAGAAATGTTTTCAATCTCGGATTTGAACGGCTCCCGGCGACGGCGCCCAACTGCGAATATATACTTGACTAAAATTCGCGCGTATAATATAATAAATCCATAACCGTAAAGGAGGGAACAAAATTGGGTTTATTCGATAGCCTTAAACAACAATTCAGAAAAGTCATTCAATGGGAGAATGTGGATCCCGACGTGATAGTTTGGAAATATCCCCTTGAAGAAAAAGAAGAGATAATGCGTAAGTCGCAGCTGGTCGTAAGGGAAGGTCAGCGCGCAATGTTTATAAAGGAAGGTCAGCTTGCCGACGTGTTTGAACCAGGCACATATATGCTTGACGACATTAAAAATATCCCCATACTCACCAAATTGTATAATTGGAAGTATGCGTGGGAAAGTCCTTACACGGGCGACGTCTACTTTATCTCCACAAAGCAGTTTATCGACCAAAAGTGGGGCACGCGCAATCCCGTTATGATGCGCGACAAGGACTTCGGAATGATACGTATCCGCGCGTTCGGTACATACGCTTTCTCCGTGGAAAAGCCCACCGTGGCTATGACGGAGCTGTTCGGTTCGGAAAATCAGCTTAAAGTGTCCGATGTGGCAAATCAATTCAAGTCCATCGTGATGTCCACTTTGAGCAATGTGGTGGGAGAGTCCAATATTCCAGCGCTCGATCTGGCGGCGAATTATGACGAACTGTCCACCGCGGCTCTTGGCAAATTAAAGGTTTATTTTGACAAATACGGCATTGAGATAGACGGCTTTTATATCGAAAACATCTCCCTGCCCGAAGAGGTGGAGAAGATGTTGGACAAGCGCACGAACGTGGGCATTATGTCCGACAGTATGCAGGGCTATGCGCAGATGGAAACGCTGGGCGCTATACGCGACGCGGCGAAGAATCCCGGCGGGCTTGCATCCGCGGGCATAGGTCTGGGCGCGGGCTTGGGCATGGGCAAGATATTTGCGGACAATATGGGAGGTACTCCCGCCGTGGGCGCAAAGACGTTTGTCAAATGTCCTTCCTGCGGAGCCAAGGTGGAAGACGGCACCAAATTCTGCCCCGAATGCGGCAAGAAGATGGAAAGCGACGACAAGATAAAGTGCCCCGCCTGCAACGCGGACATTCCCGCAGACGCCAAGTTCTGCCCCGAGTGCGGACACAAAATGGTGAGCAAGTGCCCCGCCTGCGGCAAGGACGTTAAGCCCGGCGCCAAGTTCTGCCCCGAGTGCGGACAAAAACTTTGATATAAAACATAAGGGGAGAGCAAATGCAGAACGGCCAAATGAATGAAGAACAGCTGACAGACGACGAAAAAGTGGAAAGAGGTCTGTCCCAAAGGGTGGACATCAACACGTTTGCGTGCGAAAACTGCGGCAGTACGTTGGTTTTCGACCCCGAAACGCGCAAGATGAAGTGCGTTTCCTGCGGCGCGGAGTATCCCACTCCCGATCCCAAGCCGGTGACGCCGATCGCGTATACGGGGCTATCGGAGCAGGAGTTCGTGAATTGGGGCGGAGTGAAGAGTGTACGCTGTGAAAATTGCGGCGCGACCATCACATTGAAGGAGTTTGAAACGGCAAACTTATGCCCGTTTTGTTCTTCGCCCGTCATAACGAACAGTGAGCAGATCCCCGGACTTAAACCAAACGGCATATTGCCGTTTGCGGTGACGGAGAAGGAGGCGCACGCGTCCTTTACCAAGTGGCTGAAAAAGCGCATTTTCGCTCCGCATAAGGTGAAAAAGAACGCCAAACACACGCCTATGAACGGCGTATATATACCCACGTGGGTGTTTTCGTCCAAGGTGTTCTGCCCCTATTCCGCCCGGTTCGGAAAACATTATACCGTGACGGTGGGGGCGGGCAAGAACAGGCGCACCGTGACCAAAACGCGCTGGTTTACGGTGAGCGGCGTTATAAATTACGATGTGAACGATCTCACCATAGAAGCAAGCAGCAAGATAACGCAGAAAGAGCTGGAAAAGCTGGGCGGATTCGATATGCACGCGGCGGTGGAATATGAGGAGGAATATCTCCCCGGATTTTCTTCCGAGCGTTACAGTCAGGGACTTGACGACAGCTGGGGCATCGCGCAGGACAAGATATGCGCCGCGCTCAAAAATATGGTGCGCGCCCGCCATCCGCACGACGTGGAGGATTACATAAACATTTCGCCTTCATACAGCGGCACCACGTACGAATATATGCTGGCTCCGCTGTGGATAAGCGGATATAAGTATCGCAAAAAGGACTACGGCTTTGTGGTGAACGGCAGAAACGGAAAGGTGGTGGGCAAGTCGCCCGTGTCCGTTATAAGGGCGTTTATCGCAACCGTGCTGGGACTTGCCGCTTTGGCGGGAATAGGGTATCTGATATACTATCTGTTCTTCTGAAAAGCGGGAATAATATAAGAAAATACAAATTTTGCCGCGTCCTGAGGAGTGCGGCGTACGGAGGTAACATATTATGAAAATAACCAAGGATATGCTCATCGGAGAGGTCATTGAACAAGGCAACAGAGAAGAAATCGCAGCCGTGCTTCTCGGTATGGGTATGCATTGCCTGGGCTGCGCCATTGCGCACGGCGAAACGGTGGAAGACGCCGCAAGCGTGCACGGCGTGGACGTGGACGATCTGGTGGACAAGCTGAACGAAGCTGCCGCCAAGTAAGCGGAGCGGAAAATGGAAAACATCAGGCTTTTCACAAGTGAAAGCGTGACGGAAGGGCATCCGGACAAGGTCTGCGACAGGATAGCGGACGCGGTTTTGGACGCGTATCTTGCACAGGACGCGTCAAGCAGAGTGGCTTTGGAAGTGTGCTGCAAGGGCGAGCATTTGTATATGCTCGGCGAAATAACGGGCAGGGGCAGCGTGGATCTGCCCGCAGTTGCGCGCCGCGTTATAGCGGACATAGGATATGACAGCGCGGAGCTGGGCTTTGACGCGGAAAACGTAAAGATTGTTTGCAATATAGAAAAACAGTCCCCGGACATAGCCATGGGCGTGGATTCTTCCTTTGAAGAAAAGGAGGGGGAAGCGGATAAATACGGCAAGACGGGCGCGGGCGATCAGGGTATGATGTTCGGTTATGCCTGCACCGAAACCCCCGAACTTATGCCACTTGCCATATCGCTGTCCCACAAGCTCACGCAGCGGCTCACTTATGTGCGCAAGCAGGGCATTCTGCCATACCTGCGCCCGGACGGCAAGGCACAGGTCACCGTGAGATATGCGGACGGCAAGCCCTGCGGGATAGACGCGGTGGTTGTATCCACCCAGCACGACGAAAGCGCGTCTATGCAGGATCTGCGCGTGGACATAAAGCGCGAAGTCATAGACGCGGTGATACCCGCGGATATGATGGACGAAAGCACAAAGCTTTACATAAATCCCACGGGAAGGTTTGTGCTCGGCGGTCCCGCCGGAGATTCCGGCGTTACGGGCAGAAAGATAATAGTGGACACGTACGGCGGATACTGCCCGCACGGCGGCGGCGCGTTTTCCGGCAAAGACCCCACAAAGGTGGACAGGAGCGCGTGCTATATGGCGCGCTATATCTGCAAGAACGTGGTGGCGGCGGGATTGGCGGAGCGCTGTCAGATGCAGGTGGCTTACGCCATAGGCGTGGCGCGCCCCGTAAGCGTTACGGTGGACACGTTCGGCACGGGCAAGGTGAGCGACGCGGAACTCGCGCGCGCGGTGCAGGTGGTGTTCGATCTGCGCCCCGCGGCGATAATAGACAAGCTGGAACTTACTTCCCCCATTTATGAAAAGACGTCAAATTACGGGCACTTCGGAAGGGAAGGCTTTGCTTGGGAACGCACGGATATGACCCGTCAGCTGCTTAAAGCCGTGAATAAAGGAGAATAAGGTAGGGAATGGAACTGAAAGGTTCTGTCACGGATATAATCTTCCGCAATGAAGAAAACGGTTACAGTGTAGTGGAGCTTGCTTGCAAAGGCAGGCTCTTAACTGCTGTGGGCAAATTTCCGCCCGTAACGGAAGGGCAGGAACTTGTGCTGGAAGGGAGATACGTGATAAACCGCCAATTCGGGGAGCAGTTCGCCGTGGATAAAGTGGCGGTGGCTCAGCCCACTTCGGAAGAGAGCATTATAAGGTATTTGTCCGGCGGACTTTTCAAGGGCGTGGGCGAAGTGACCGCGCGCGCCATAGTGGACAAATTCGGCTCTTCAACGCTCAAAGTGATAGAAAACGATCCTACCGCGCTTGCGGAGGTCAAGGGCGTATCGCTCAAAAAGGCGATGGAGATAAACACGTCCTTTCATTATCTGCGCGATATGCAGGACGCCATTTTATTCTTGCAGGAGCTGGACATAGGTCTGAACGCGGCTATCAAGATATATAAGATATACGGCGCGGATACGCAGAAGATAGTCAAAAACAACCCGTATAAGCTGGTTGAGGACGTGGAAGGCGTGGG
Organism: uncultured Clostridia bacterium; assembly: GCA_944380395.1. Taxonomy (GTDB): domain Bacteria; phylum Bacillota; class Clostridia; order Christensenellales; family UBA3700; genus Alloclostridium. The sequence continues at coordinate 47,595 of CALWHM010000006.1, forward strand.
CTTTTTGACCGCGGATAAAATAGCCGCAGGGCTGGGTATACGCGAGGACAGCCGCTTTCGCATCACCGCCGCAATAGTGCATACGCTCAAAGAAGCGACCAATAAAAACGGGCACACGTATCTTCCGCGCGAAATGCTCGTGAACGAGTGCAAAAAGCTGCTGCATTTACAGCGGCTTGACGCGGAAACCGTGATAGACAGCGTGGTGGAGGATATGGAAGTTTCGGGCAAAGTAATGTGCATAAACACGCCCGAACACACCGCCGTGATTTTGAGCGGGTTTTACATATCCGAACTTGCCATAGCCGCCACAGTCGTGCGCCTGGCGCATATGCTTATGCCGCCCGAACTCTCCGCTTCCGCAGACATTGCGGAATATGAGCGGATAAACGGCATAACTCTGCACGAAAATCAGAAAAAAGCGGTGGAAGGCTGCTTAAATCACGGCATAACCGTGGTCACGGGCGGACCGGGCACGGGCAAGACCACCATAATCAAGTGCATAATCTCCATTTTGAAATCGAGAAATAAAAAAGTCGCGCTGTGCGCGCCTACGGGCAGGGCGGCAAAGCGGCTTACGGAAGCCACGGGCGTGGAGGCAAAGACCATTCACCGTATGCTGGATCTGTCCTTCGGTGAGGGCGGGATATTCACCTTCAACGAAAACAGCAAGCAGGACGCGGACGTGGTCATCGTGGATGAAGTGAGTATGTGCGATGAGTATGTTTTCAGCGCGCTTTTATCCTCATTGAAGGGCGGGGCAAGGCTGATAATGGTCGGGGACAAGGACCAGTTGCCGTCCGTGGGAGCGGGCAACGTGCTGGCGGACGTGATAAAGAGCAAAGTCGTACCCGTTTACTGCCTTACGCAGATATACCGTCAGGACGAGCACAGCCTTATCGTGAGCAACGCGCACGCGATAAACAACGGGAAAATGCCCGTGATAGACAATAAAAGCCGCGACTTTTTCTTCTCTTCCTGCGAAGACCCGGAGGAGATACTTTCCACCGTGATAGATATGGTCACAAAGCGCCTTCCCGGCTTTACGGGCGTGGAGGCAAACCGCATACAAGTGCTCTGCCCTATGAAAAAAGGCGTGGCAGGGGTGGAAAATATGAACGCGAAACTGCAAGAAACGCTCAATCCGCCCGAAAAGGGAAAGCCGGAGCTGCGCGTGGGTATGAACGTTCTGCGCCTGCACGACAAGATAATCCACACGATAAACAATTACGACTTGGAGTGGACGGATGAGGACGGCTCCGCGGGAAGCGGCATTTATAACGGGGATATAGGATACATCACCGCGATAAACCCCACCGAACCTTCCCTGACCGTGAGGTTTGAGGACGGCAAGATTGCAAAATACACGCAGGGCGCGCTCGACCAGATAAAGCCCGCATACGCCGTAAGCGTGCATAAATCGCAGGGCAGCGAATTTCCCGTGGTGGTCATTGCTCTGCCCAAGGGCAACTTTATGATAATGACCAGAAACTTGCTCTACACCGCCGTCACCCGCGCGAAAAACGCGGTAGTGCTTGTGGGCGCAAAGCAAACCGTCGCCAATATGGTGGCAAATACTTATACCAGCCGCAGATACAGTCTTTTGGCGGATTTCATACGTGAAAACGAAAAGAGAAAACACTGAAAATCTGCGGTATACGTCGTTTATTCTTCCCGAAAAGTCAGTCTTCTATTTTAGTTGCGCACTTTGTCCTCACCGCGCCGTCCTTGACAGTGACGGAAGGGGAACAGCACAGGCGGCTTTTGTTGTAAAGGCACTGAGTGCAGTCGCATTGCACAAGAGTCTTTTCGTCGGAAGCCAAGGCAAAGTCCTGCGCCGCTTCGAATTTTTGTCCCAGCATTCCCAGACCTCGCTTTTGTTTGGTGCGGCACGCGCCGTTTTTATCCATATTGATTATGCCCGCTCCGCATCTGCAGGCGTGGTTGTGTTCGCAATTTGCGCAAAAACATTGAAGTTGTTCCATAAATTTCTCCTTTATGTTTATTTGCGGTAAGTATGTGCATATCGCACGGTTTTATCAAACGCGCCGCTTGAAAAAGAGCGGCGTTTATATAACGAATAATTATATATTGCGTAAATTCCCCGATTTACTCTTGCCAACGCGCGCGAAATAGGATATAATAAGAAAAATGAGAGGTGATACTATGGACAAGAATAAGGAATTGCTCAGTTTGCTCACTCAGGACTGCCGCCGCACGCCCAAGCAGCTTGCCGCCATTCTGGACGAGAGCGAAAACGAAGTGAAACAGCGCGTCGCGGAATTGGAAAGGTCGGGCGCGATAGTCAAGTACAGCGCCATTTTGAACGACGAGATGCTGGACAGGGACAGCGTGCACGCTATGATAGAAGTGAAAGTCACGCCGCAAAAGTCCAAGGGCTTTGACGCGATAGCGGAGGAGATATGCCGTTATCCGGAGGTAAAGAGCGTGTATCTCATCAGCGGCGATTTCGATTTGGCTGTGTTCATAGAGGGCAAATCTTTGCGCAGCGTATCGCTGTTCGTGTCCGAAAAACTTTCGGCTATAGAAAGCGTACTGTCCACCGCCACGCACTTTATATTGAAAAAGTATAAGGTGGAGGGCGTTATAACCACAAAGACCGGGGGCGGCAGACTGCCGGTGCAGCCATGAGGGATTTCGTAAGCAGGAAGATAAGGGAGATAGCTCCCAGCGGCATCCGTAAATTTTTCGATATAGTCAGCGAAATGAAGGACGCCATATCCTTGGGCGTGGGGGAGCCGGACTTCGGCACTCCGTGGGAGATAAGCGAGGCGGGCATTCGCAGCGTGCAGAAGGGCTTTACTCATTACACGTCCAATAAGGGCATGCCCAAACTGCGTGAAGCCATCTGCAAGTTTCTTTCGTCGCGCTATAAGGTGCATTACGATAAGGAAGAAGTCGTGGTCACCGTGGGCGCCAGTGAGGCGATAGACGTCACTTTGCGTGCAATTTGCGACCCCGGCGACGAGGTGCTCATTCCCATGCCCAGCTATGTGTCTTACGCGCCGTGCGTATCTATGGCGGGCGGCACTCCCGTGGGCGTGGAGTGCAACGAAAGCAACGGCTTTATCGTCACCAAAGAGATGTTGCAAAGCGTGATAACGCCCAAGACCAAAGCCATTATCCTGCCTTATCCAAACAACCCCACGGGCGCCATTATGACCCGCGCGCAGTTGGAGGACATCAGGCAGACGATCATAGACAGTGATCTTTTGGTCATCTCGGACGAGATATATTCAGAACTCACCTATGACGGAAAGCACGTGTCCATAGCTTCTTTGGACGGAATGCGCGAGCGCACCGTGCTGCTCAACGGATTCAGCAAGGCGTTTGCAATGACGGGGTGGAGGATAGGATACGTTTGCGCTCCGCGCGATATACTCGACCAAATTCTCAAAGTGCACCAATACGCCATAATGTGCGCGCCCACAATGGCGCAGTACGCCGCGCTTGCCGCGCTGGAAACGGGCAGGGAGAGCAGATACGAAGCCGTGGAGGAAATGCGCACGGAGTACGATTGCCGCAGGCGTTATCTGCTGCACGAATTTAACGCTATGGGCTTGAAGTGTTTTGAAGCCAAGGGCGCGTTTTACCTGTTCCCTTCCGTGGCGTCCACGGGTATGGACGGGGAGGAGTTCGCAAACGCTCTGCTCAAAGCGGAAAAAGTGGCAGTGGTGCCCGGTTCCGCGTTCGGAAAGGGCGGAGAAAATCACATCAGGGTGTCTTACGCCTACTCCCTGGAAGAGCTGGAGGAGGCGGTCAAACGCATTAAAAAGTTTTTGAACAAAGGGGAGGAGATATGAAAGTATTACTGTTGCAGGACGTAAAGGCGCAGGGTAAAAAGGACGAGATAATAGAGGTAAACGACGGCTTCGGCAGGAATTTTCTCATCAAAAAAGGACTTGCCGTTGAGGCTACGCCCAAGGTGATGAACGAATACCGTCTGCGCAAACAAAAGGAAGAAGCGGACAGGCAAAAGGAGATAGCCGCCGCCAAGGAGACCGCCGCGCGCCTGCAAGGGCAGGTGATCACGGTGAAGGTGAAGTGCGGTGAAAACGGCAAGCTTTTCGGCGCGGTCACTGCCAAGGAGATAGCGGACGCTCTTGCCGCCGCAGGGTTTAACGTGGACAAGAAGAAAGTGGTTTTGAAAGAACCCGTAAAGCTCATCGGCAGATATGAAATAGAGCTGAAACTCTATCAGGGCATATCGGCAAAAGTGGCGCTTTCCGTCACGGACGAGAGGTTGCAGTGATCAAAGCTCGCGCGTGACGCGCTCTATCACGGAGTTTACTTCAAAAGAATAAATTTCGGCGCGAAATCCCCCGTCGCATGGGCGGAGCAGCGCCGTTTTTTCTGCGCTCAAACGCATATGCGGCGGGGTGCAAAAGCCGCGGCAGCCGCTTATCGCGGAAAAAGCGTCCGCGTGCGATATGCGCCCGCACATCTCTCTGTCCCCGCACATCGCGCTTTCGCAATATACCCGCGGCAGTACGATAGGCGGATAGGACGGTATGTTTTCGCGGTAAGTAAAACAGCGCGATATTAGTTCGGGCACGCCCGCAAGCGAATACTCGCGAGTCACGCTCAGGCGGCAGGAGTCGCGCAATATGTCCGTGAGGATAATTCTATCCCCGTTTACCGCCGCGCCGTCCGTGAGGCATTTGCATACGGGGGAGTAATCCTTGTCGTATTTCAGACAATAGACAAACTGTTTTTCTCCGCAGAACCTCAATATCAAAAGCGCGCTTCCGCTTCCCGCGTGAGCGAATATATCCAAGGCGTTCACGTTTGAAAGGGGGAGCACATCTGTATATGTCTCCCCCTGCGTTTCCAAAGTAAAATAGGGCGCGGGCGCAGAATAAAAAGTCGCCATATGCGTCACGCCCATACAGTTTGCCTGTGTGAAAAGCAGGGGCAGGGGCGGAAAAGCGCGGGTATATTTGCGCATTTTCACAAGCACGGACGCGCACTCTCCGCCCCAATACACCGCTCGTATCCCGCAGTTTTCGCGCAGTTTTCCGCCGCGCACTTCAAGTTTGAGCGCAGTGGGGACAAAGCGGAAGTCGTCGCAAGCCAGCACGTAAACGTCCTCGTTCGCGCCGCACTCAATGCTGCGCGTCGGCTGCCCGTTCACCGTGAGATACCCCTTGTTTTCAAAAAACAATTTAAGCATATAAAAACATATGCTCCCGCGCCGCCGTTTATGCTGAGGGTTATGCGGGGCATAAAAAAAGCTCCGCTTTCGCGGAGCCGTATAAAACGTGTTTGTTACGCCCTTGATTCGCTTGTCAGCGCATAGGTGATGTCCCCTTCCTTGATTATTCCGGGCAGGGCGTATGGAAGGGCGGTGTTCTTTTCGTTTTCCGTGTAGCTGGAAACTATGTGGCAGCTGAAAGAAGTGCCGCTTCCGGGGAAGTCGCGCGTGAGGGAAACGGAGAGCTGACTGCCCAGCCATACCCTGCCGTCCTTGTCCGCAAAGTCGCCGCGCATACCCGTTATTGTAGCTTCCGATACCGTAACGGCAGCGGAAACGTTTTCCATGGTCACGGTGGAAAGGTCGCCGTTCTCATCGTAGTTGTAGTAGGGCACGTTCACGGAAAGTCCGCCCGCGTTTACCAAAAGGCGCGCCACCTGATAGATGAAATCGTTGTCTATATAGGCGGCGGAGGCAAAGGCGGAGTGCGAAACGTCGCCGGACTTCAACTGTTCTCCGTTCACTTTATAAGAGTAGTTGTAATTTTCTTCCGAATAAGTTCCTATTATCTCAGTAACTTTCGTTACGCCTTCGCTCACGGTGGTCGTCTTGCGGTAGGAGCGCTGCACCTTAAAGCCGGTGTCCAAAAGCGACTGCGTCTCCATTGTGGTGGAAACAGTCTTTCCGTCCAGCTCTTCCGTCACGGAAAGCGCGGAAGTGAAGTAGGTGCCGGAGGCGTGCTCCACATTCTCTCCGCCCACTATCACGGCGGAATCTATCACGCATTCGCCCGTCATAGTGAATGTGCCTATCGCGTTTTCGCCGCGGAGCACGTCATAGGTGAGCGTTTCCTTGCCGTCCGATTTACCCCACACTTCGGCGGCGGAGTTGAAAAGCACGGATTGAGTGGGTGTGGCGTTGCCGCAGGCGGCAGCCGTCACCGCTATAATAGCTGTTAAAAGTATCACGCTTATAAGCAATATCTTCTTTTTCATATGCCCATTATATCATAAGCGCGCGAATTTGCAAAACAAAATTCAAAATAAATATTGACCTTATCCGCGATATTTGGTAAATTATTAGTGTAATGTTTGAAATTATTTTGACTGACACCTTGACATCGACGCCGATACTCGACGCTTTGAAAAAAAATTACGTGCGCGGCACGCGCCATTTGGTGATAGTGCCCGATCGTTTCACGCTCTCTTACGAGCGCGCCGTACTCAAACGCCTTGGCTTGAAAGGCACTTTCGATATAGAAGTCGCAAGTTTCAGCCGCCTTGCGGACAACGCAATGGAGCGCGCGGGCGTGGGTGCGCTGGATTCGCTTTCCGAAGTTATGCTGCTGCGCAGGGTGATAGAGGGCAATAAGGATAAGCTGCAATGTTTTTCCCGTTCTTCTTCCCGTGAGGGCTTTTGTTCGGAGATGTACGCCGTGCTCTCGCAGATACGTGCTTCCGGGGTGAGCAGTTCCGCCTTGAAGAGCGCGTGCGAAAAACTCAAGGGAAAAACCGCGCGCAAGACGGCGGATATCGCGCTGTTGTATGCGGCGTATGAAGAGGCTATGGGCGCGTTGGAGGACAATCAGTCCAAGCTGGAACTGCTGTGCGATCTGGTCAAGGGCGGGGAGTGGAACGACGCGCACGTGTACATATCCGATTTCACGGGCTTTACCGCCGTGGAAGAGGAAATAGTGCGCGCGTTTACGGGTAACAGTCTTTCCCTCACGCTCTGTCTGCCCGGCAGCGCGAGCGCGGAGAACGGCAGGATATATCCCCTGGGCGTCGCGGCGCGGCTGAAAGACGAAGCCGACAGAGCGGGCGTTGCCGTAAAGCAGAGTTATTACAAGCAGTTAAAGGGCGATTTTGCCGTGATGGGCGATCACCTGTTCGGTTACGGCGTTAAAAAATTCACTTCGGACGGGAGCGTGTCCCTCACCTGCGCGCCGCTGGCGGACAGTGAGATAAGGCAGGTCGCGCGGGTGATAAAGCGCGCGGTATGCGACGGCGGATACCGCTACCGCGATATGGCGGTGGTGTGCTGTGACAGAACGGAATATATGGGCGTTGTGGAAAAGGTGTTTGCCGATTTCGGCATACCCGTATATTTCGATGTGCGCACGCCGCTCACGTCCACCGCGGGAGCGCGCCTGCTTATGAGCGCGATAAACTGCGTTCTTTACGGATACAAAAAGCGCGACGTGCTGGAATTTGCCAAGTGCCCGCTCACGGGAATAAGCGCGGACAGCGCGGACGCCTTTGAAAATTACGTGCTGCACAGCGGCGTGGACCGCAGCGGTTTTATCAAGCAGTTTGAAGCGGAATTGGAGGACTTTGAGGAGGCGGAAAGGGTGCGCTCCCGCATAGCCGCGCTGCTTTCACCGCTCAAAGCGTTTGCCAAAAACGGCACGGCTAAAAAGTTCAAAGAAGCCGTCACCTTCTTCTTCAACGCCTGCGATTTCGTGAAAAACAACTTGAAACTTGCCGAAAGCATCCGCCTTTCCGATCCCGCTCAGGCAATGGTGAACGAACAGAGCGCGTCTGCCATTTCCCGCATTCTGGATTCGGCGGAGGATATATTCGGCAAGGAGATCATTTCCGCAAAAGTTTATATAGAAGTGCTCTTCTCCGCCATAGCCGCGCGCAAGGTGTCCACCGTTCCCCTTTCGCTGGACTGCGTGTACGTGGGTCAGGCGGGGGAGAGCAGATACGAAGACTGCAAGTATATGTTCGTGGTGGGCGCAAGCTCGGGCAAACTGCCCCCGGAAAGCACGGACAGCGGCTTGCTTACGGATATAGACATCGGGGAGTGGCGCAGATACGACGCAGACGTGCGCCCGAACGCCAAGGAGCGCAGTATGGGCTATAAATTGTCCGCGCTTATGACGCTGGTCAAGCCTTCCGAAAAACTCTTCGTCAGCTATTGCGCAAGCGATAGGTCGGGCAAAAAGACGCAGCCCGCTTCCGCCGTGCGTGAGCTTTCCGAACTTTTGGGCTTGCAGATAGAGTACGTCAAAGAAACGCCGGAGAGGATAGTGGGGGAAGAAGAGCTGGCACGGTATCTGGGCGGTATGGGCAACGCCAAGAGCGCGCTCATCACCTTTGCGCGCCTTCTGCGCGACAACGTGCGCATTTTGGATTATAAGGATATGAACGCGCTGTACGGATACGTGAGCGAAAAGTACGGCAAAGAGTATGTCGCCCATATGTCGGAAGGGCGGGATATGCCTTTTGAGGGCGGAGATCTCACGCGCGAAGTGCTGGGCAGCGGCTATGCTTCCGCCAGCGGTTTGGAGAGGTATGCCGCCTGCCCGTTTATGTATTTTATGGAATACATAATAGGCGCGAAGGAAAGGGAAGAAGCTTCCTTGAACGTGCGCGACACGGGCACATTGCTTCACGCGGTTATGGAAAAGTTTTTCGGCAAAGATATGCCGTACGATCTAACCGCGGAAGAGCTGGAAGCCTTTGCGGGGAAAGTGATAGCTTCCGCCCTGCAAACGCCCGAATTTCTCTACCTCAAAGGTCTGCCGCCCGCAGAGCTTGACAGGCTGAAAAAGCGCGCGGCGTTTATACTGCGCCTGTTGTGCGAGAATATGGAAAAAAGCGCTTTCCGCCCCTTCAAAACGGAGCTGAAATTCGGGTTCGGAAATGAGGGCTTGCCGCCCGTGGAACTTGAAGTGGACGGCATAAAAGTCAGACTGCGCGGCGTGATAGACAGGGTGGACAAGTGGAAGGACAACGTCATAGTCGTGGATTACAAGTCCAAAAAAGCTTCCACGATGTTGGTCGAACCGCTCAGCGTGGCAAAGGGCGAACGCATTCAGACGTTCATCTATATGGCAGCTCTTCTTAAATCGGACAAGTCGCTCAAACCCGCGGGGGTATTCTATCTGCCGCTTGGCAACGACTACGTGCCCAAGAATATGACGAGGAACAGATATTATTATGTCGGCTTTGCGTCAAACGACCCGGAAATCGTCAGGGCGTGCGATCCGGAGAATACGGGAGAGCTGTATCCCTATTCCTTCTTTTCCAAGGGCGTGAAGGCGGGCAAGAGCGGAACCTTGCTTTCGCAAGAGGGATTTATAAAGTACTGCGATTATGTCATAGAACTTATCGCGCGCAATCTCAAGGATATGAAGGACGGCTTTATCATGCCTTCTCCCGGCGGAGACCACACTTGTCAATACTGCAACTTCGGCAATATCTGCGCAAGGAAGGGGGAGGGGATCAGGAATGAAAAATACAAAAACGTGAGCATAGCGGGAGAAGAAGGAGGCGACGGCGATGGAGTGGAATAAATGGAGTGAAGAACAGCGCGCCGCCATTCTGCGCCATTCGGGCAACACGTTGGTGTCCGCGTCCGCGGGCAGCGGCAAGACCGCCGTGGTGGTGGAACACGTCGTGCGCCTTGTTTCGGGCAGGCTTGTGGGCGTAGATCTGCCGCCCGTACCCGTCAGGCGTATACTTATGCTCACTTTCAATAACGCCGTGGGAGAGGAGCTGAGGGAGAAGATACATACCGAATTGCTCAAATGTATGACTTCGGACAACGCCGAATATGTGCGTGAACAGCTGTACGATCTGCCGTTTGCGGACATAGGCACTTTGCACGGATATTGCAAAAAACTCATATCCGAACATTTCGACGCGCTGGGACTCGACCCCGCTTTTACCGTTATGGACGAAGAAGAGAGCGCACGGCTTTTTAACGGAGCGCTTACGGAGATATTGGACGAAGCCGCGCGGGCGGGAGATGAAGCGGCTTACGAGCTGCTGGAATTTTTGGGCAGCAAGGACATCTTGCGCGTGGAAATATCCAAGCTGTACGGCAAGGCGTGCGCGGAGTACGAAGGTTTGGAGAAGATGGGCGGAAAGTGGCTTACGGAGTATTCTCTGCCCATAGACGAAACCACCGCCGTAAGAGTGTATAAGAGCAGGATAAGGCGCTTGTGCGCCGACGCGCTTAAACAGATGAAGGATATGTTCTATCTGCTCAAAGACAGGGATTTGGACAGGCATGCCGACGTGCTTATCGGCGACGCTCGGCTTATGCAGGAACTGCTGAAAAAAAAGACGTTTGACGAAATAGCCGAGTTTACCGTGGTATTCGAACGCGCCCCCATCGCAAAAAAAGCGGAGAAGGAGGCGGACGATATAGGGCTTCTGCCGCAGTTCAAACAGCTGCGCGATTCGTATAAAAAGCCTTTGGCGGAACTTGTGTCGCTTTTCGAGCACGGAGAACTTGAAGAGGCGGCGCGTATGCAAAGCGCTTCGGAACTGCTGCACACGCTCATTCGCCTTACCCGTGCGGTCGCGGACAGATATGCGGAGGAAAAGGGCAGGGAGAACAAGCTGGACTTTGACGATCTGCAGCAATACGCCTGCAAACTTTTGGAGGATAAGCAGCTTGCGCACAGCGTGGCGGACAAGTACGACTATGTGTGCGTGGACGAATATCAGGACATAAACGCCGTGCAGGAAAAACTGCTGCAAGCGCTCACGGGAGAAAAGCGCAACCTGTTTATGGTCGGCGACGCAAAGCAGAGCATTTACGCGTTCCGCAACGCAGATACCACCATCTTTTTGAGCAAGTACAAAAAGTATTCGTTTGAAGAGGGCGGAACGGCGGTAAAGCTAAACCGCAATTTCCGCTCGGAAGGCGGCATATTGCAATTTTCCAACAGGGTTTTTTCGCGCATTATGACGGATGAAAGCTGCGGTTTGGATTACGCCAAGGAAGGAATGTTCGTGGTGGACGGCGCGGACGAAGGGCGCGTAAAGGTGGCTGTGTTCAGAAAGACAAAGGAAGAGAGTCTTTCTTTTGACTTCCCCGACGGATACAGCGTGAAAGCAGACGCGCTCCGCCCCCGTATAACGCCCGCCCGCAAGGAAGGAATTTACATCGCGGACAAGATAAACAAGCTGGTCGGACGCGAGTACATCGTGGATAAATCGGGAAAGCGCAGACTTATAGAGTACGGCGACATAACCTTGCTTGCGCGCACCACCACGGGCGGCGTGCCGCAGATATTGGAAACGCTGCGCTCGTTGGGTATCCCGCTGGACGGCAGCGGCTTGATACGCCAACAGGGGAACATATATATAGACAAGCTTGTGGACTATCTGCGCGTGATAGATAATTTCAGACAGGATATACCGCTTGCTTCTTCGCTTGTCACTTTCGGCGGCTTCGACTTTGCCGAATGCGTGGAGATAAGGCGGCGCGGGGATAAAAAGGACAATCTGTGGCAGGCGGTGCGCAAGTGCGCGGAAGAGGAAAGCGCGCTGGGCAGGCGCGTGAAAGCGTTCTGTGAAAAGACCGCGGCTTACCGCGCCGCGTCCGCCTATATGAGCGTATCCGAATTGATACGCAGGATAATTTCGGACGCTGACTACGATGCGATAGTGCGCAGCTGCGAAGGCGGCGGCAAATTCATCGCGGAGCTGAACGCGTTCGTCGGTTCGCTTATGGGCAAGCAGTACGACCGCAGTCTGGCGGCGTTCATCGCTGTGACGGATTCGGGCATAAAGACGGGCGTGGACGTGGAGAGCGAAAACTGCGTGCATACCTGCACCGTGCATTCATCCAAGGGATTGGAGTTTCCCGTGGTATTCCTCATTGACTGCGGCACGGAGAGGAGGAGGGCGGAAGACTTCAACGTCTCTTTCGACCGCCGCCTGGGCATAAGCTGCAAATACGCGGATAAATTGAAGAGAATGAGGGGGGATACGCTGTTTTTCCGTTTTATGCGCGAGTTTAAGCACTCCGAACACACCGCGGAACTTATCCGCCTGTTCTATGTGGCGCTCACGCGCGCGCGGAACCTATTATATGTGACGGGCACCTGCTCGTGGGAATTCGGACAGACGCGCGCCCCGTACAGCTTTCTTGCGCTTTTGTCCAACGTGTTCGCAATGTGCCCCGATATGGCGGAATATCTGGACGATACGGCGGAGATAGAAGAAGAGGGCGCGGAAACGGGCGGCGGGAATATGCCGCTGTTCGCGGCTGCGGAGCATTCCGTGCTCGGAGAATATCTGGACAGACCTTACCGTTACGCCGGCAGCGCGGCAACGGGTATAAAATATTCGGTATCGGCAATAAATAAGGAGCAAGACTACAGTGAGTCTTCTTCCGGCGCTTCCGAGGTGCTGTTCGGGGAGGAAAGAGCCGCCGTAGGCACCGCATATCACCGCGTACTCGCGCAGATAGATTTTTCCTGCGCTTCACCCGAACAGGTAGCAGAAGAGGTGGAAAAAATGGCGGCGGCGGGCAAGCTCTCCCATGCGGAAGCGGAACTTATAGACGCGGAGATAGTGTTCAGATGCCTTAATTCCGACGTGGTTGCGGCAGCGGGCAAGTTCAGGCACGAAAGGGAAAAACGCTTTACTCTCTATCTGCCCGCAAACGAAGTGCTGGCGGACGCGCAGACGCACGAAAGCGTGCTTGTGCAGGGCGCGATAGACTTGATGATATTCGGCGGAGAGAGCGGAGGAGAGAACATTTTGGTGGACTTCAAGTATACCTCCCGTCCCGCCGCGGAAGTCAAGGCGGCTTACTCCAAGCAGTTGGAACTTTACGCGCTGGCTATGGAAGAGTGCGCCGGGATAAAGCCGGATAAAAAGATACTCTACATTTTGGGCAGAGATGAGGTGATAACAATCTAGTTTTGCGTATTACATACTTGTAAAGGAGCGTAATATGCGGAATTTTATTTATTCTATCATTCAAAATTTGAACGCGGACATACTCGATATGGCTGCGTTTTGCGTATGTTCGGGGCTGGCGATGGTTGCGGCGGCTGTATTCGGAGCGCTGCGCATAGTGCGCGCGCCCTCTTATAAGCTGGCTTCCCGCGTGAAAAAATTCACCGCAAAGCACGGAACGGTCACCGCGGCGAACGCGTGCAGATTCGGCAAAAAGGTGATAAAGCCCTGCGGCAGAAGCGTATACTCGGCTTATGTATATGCCCTGCGCTTCGGCGGAGTCAAGGCGGCGGGCAGAGCCGTGGCGCCTTTAATATGCGCGCAGGGCAGAATGACGGGCGGCTTTTTCGCCTTGGGCGCGGCAAGCGTGCTTACCTCGTGCGCGGCGTTTGCTTTGAGCGGATACTCTTTTGCAGCGGGCGCGCTGGGAGCGCTCGGTGTTGCGGCGGTATGGCTTATAGGCGCGGGCATATATGCCGTTATATGCGCCGCGGCGCGCGCAACGGAAGTGAAAAAGGGCGCGAAAGCCGCGGATATGACGATAAGCGCCACTTCTCCCGCTCCTGCAGACGCAGACGTGCAGATAGCGGAAAATCCCGCCTTTGTGGCAAAAAGCGATTTGGACAAATTCTTTGCGCAGGCTGACGCCCTGATAAGCGCGGGTGTAAGCAAACAGGTAGCGGCAGCGATGTTGGGCGGCATACAGGGAATGCTGGATTCCGACCTGTATTGCGGAGCGGAGAGGCTCAGACTTGCCGCGTTAAAAGAAAGAGTGAAAAAAATTTGCGCCTAAAAGGTTGCGTTACTTTTTATTCGGTGCTATTATTAAAGGGCAAAGGTTCTCCTTTGCCCCTTTTTGTGCTGTTCGGTTTTTCCGGCATAACCCCAAGCCTTTCGGCTTTACGAAAAGGGCGATTTGAACACAAGCGGCGATCTTGCCGCACAGGGGGTGCGTCATGGTAGAGATATTCAAAAGCGAACCTAGCGGGAAACTTTCCGCTATCCTGCCCGAAGTTTACGAGCAGGAAGGATTTTCCGTAAAAGATTGCTGGATAAATCTTGTCAATCCCAGCGATAAGGAAGTAGCTTTCGTAAGTGCGCTCACGGGCTTGGAGGACGATATCCTCAAAGCTCCTTTGGACGATGAGGAAAGGTCGCGTATCGAACAGGAGGACGACTACCTTATGGTCCTTGTCGACATGCCCGTAATAGACGAAGAGGACGATTACTATTCCTACTATACCATTCCTATGGGCACGTTCATCAAGCAAAACGTGATAGTCACCGTATCTTTGCGCGAAAGCACCGCGCTCAGGGATTTCGTGCGCGGAAAAGTGAAGAATTTCCGCACGGACTTGAAAACGCGCTTCCTCTATCAAATGCTGTACAACATAGCGGCACGCTTCCTCAGTTACCTCAAACAGATAGATAAGGCAAGCGGCAGAATACAAAACGAACTTCACAAGTCCACCAAAAACAAGGAACTTATCCAAATGCTCGATTTGGAAAACTCGCTTGTATACTTCGCCACGTCTTTGAGCGGCAACGACGCGGTCATAACCCGCCTGCTTGCGGTAAAGAACAACCGCTTCCTCATCGCCTATGAGGAAGAGCAGGAGCTTTTGGAAGACGTTGCCGTGGAGACCAAACAGGCAATAGAGATGTGCACCATATACCGCGACATTCTCTCCGGCACTATGGACGCATACGCTTCCGTTATCTCCAACAACCAAAACTCCATTATGAAAGCTTTGGCTATAATCACGCTGATGATGGCTATCCCCACTTTGGTGGCTTCGTTTTTCGGTATGAACACATGGCTGCCCGGCGGAGATAAGGTATGGGGATTCGTTTTTGCCATAGCTTTGTCCGTGGTGCTGGTGCTGGTCACTTTCCTTGTGGTAAAGAAGAAAAAATTGCTGTAAATTTTATAAAATTTCCTGCGTAATATGTTTGACAAACCATTTTAATAATGGTACTATATTAAGGCTGTCACCGATAAAGC
>CALWHM010000007.1 GCA_944380395.1 uncultured Clostridia bacterium
GATACAGCTTGTACTCCCTGCCGGTTATCTTTTTGACGTCCTCCATCGCCTCTTCCACAATGGCGGGAACGGCTTCGTAATATTTGTTGCACGCCTCGCGGTTCTGGAAGTAGATGTCGGGGTTCTGCGCCGTGCCCTTCTGAACGGGATGTTCGGGGTTGAGCGCGCGGGACTTAAATTCGCGGATGTAGGGCATATACTTTTCGTCCACTACGTTTTTGATGTCCGCGTAGTCTATCATCTCTATCTTGCTGACTTCGTGAGAGGTACGGAAACCGTCGAAGAAGTGCAGGAAGGGCACCTTTGCTTTGAGCGTGGCAAGGTGAGCCACAAGCGCCAGATCCATAACTTCCTGAACGGAGTTGGACGCCAGCATGGCAAAGCCTGTCTGACGGCAGCTCATCACGTCGCCGTGGTCGCCGAATATGTTCAAAGCGTGGTAAGCCAAAGCTCTTGCGCTCACGTGGAACACGCAGGGAGTAAGCTCGCCGGCTATCTTGTACATATTGGGGATCATCAGCAGCAAGCCTTGGCTTGCGGTAAAGGTGGTGGTCAGCGCGCCTGCCGCCAAAGCGCCGTGCACGGCGCCCGCTGCGCCCGCTTCGGACTGCATTTCGGCAATTCTCAGCTTCTGACCGAAAATGTTTTTCCTGTCGGCGGTAGCCCATTCGTCCGCGTTCTCCGCCATAGGGGAAGAAGGAGTTATGGGATAAATAGCCGCCACTTCGCTCATTGCATATGCGATATGAGCCGCGGCGGTATTTCCGTCAATAGTCATTTTTTGTGCCATACAATTTCCTCCGGAAGGTATTTGTTATTTTGTTATCCCTCTGTTCGGTCGGGCAAAACGCGCTTGCCGCCTTGACGAAAGCGGGCGATTTTCTGCCTTGTATCGGCAAAAAATGCGCTTTGACCGATTCTCCTTCGGGTACATTTAATATTATAGCTTGAAATCGTTCGCTCGTCAATAAAAGGCGGGCAATTTTAAGCTTAAAATGTATAAAATATTTTATATTCACCGCGTGCGTATTTATTTGTAATAAACGGCGCGTTATGGTATAATGGCTTTGATTATTTTTCGGAGCGTGCAAATGACTGCTATCAAACTTGAAAACGTGTATTACGCTTATGAAGCGGATGAGGGAGAAAAGCCCGTAAATGCCGTGGACGGCGTATCGCTGGAAGTGGAGGAAGGCTCTTTTGTTGCCGTTGTGGGACATAACGGCAGCGGCAAGTCTACGCTCGCGCGCCTTTTCAACGGGCTTTTGCTGCCGGACAGCGGAAGCGTGACCGTTTTCGGAATGGACACCAAGGACGAAAAGCAGATATATTCCATACGCTCTTCCGTGGGTATGGTCTTTCAGAATCCGGACAACCAAATGGTGGCTTCCGTGGTGGAGGACGATATAGCTTTCGGTCCCGAGAATCTGGGACTGCCCAGAGATGAGATAATAAGGCGCGTGGACCGCGCTTTGGAACAGGTGGGTATGAGCGAATACCGCAAGTCCACCCCGTTCAGAATGAGCGGCGGACAAAAACAGCGCCTTGCGATAGCGGGCGTGCTGGCTATTCGCCCCAAGGTGATAGTTTTGGACGAATCCACCGCCATGCTTGACCCCAAGGGCAGAAGAGAGGTTATGGACGTCATACACGCGCTGAACAAAGAAGAGAAAATGACGGTGATCCACATCACGCACTATATGGAAGAGGTGCAGGAAGCGGAGCGCGTGATAGTGATGGACGGCGGAAAGATAGCCGTGGACGATACTCCCCGCGCGGTATTTGCACGCGGAGAACAGTTGAAGAAATATAAAATTTCTCCCCCCGCCGTAACGCTTATGGCGGACGCTTTGGCAGACTGCGGCGCTGACATCGCGCGCGACATAGCCACGGAAGAAGAGTTGGAGGACGCGATATGCCGATTGTTGTGCAAGGATTGAGCTTTTCTTACAGCAAGGGCACGCCCTTTGAGAAAAAGGCGCTCGACAACGTGTCCCTTACCATAAACGATGGGGAGTTCGTGGGTATAATGGGTCACACGGGCAGCGGCAAGTCCACCTTCATACAGCATTTGAACGGACTTATCAAAGTGCAGGAAGGCAGCGTGGAAGTAAACGGCATACGCCTTACGAACGCCAAGCGTCCCAAACCCGATTACAAGAAGTTGAGAGCCACCCTAGGAATGGTTTTTCAATATCCGGAATATCAGCTTTTCGACGATACGGTGATAAAGGACGTCTCCTTCGGGCCCAAGAATATGGGATATAAAAAGGAGGAAGCGGAAGCTATGGCGCGCGAAGCGCTCCGCCTTGTGGGGCTGGACCCGGATGAGGTGGGCGCAAAGGCGCCGTTCGAGCTTTCCGGCGGACAAAAGCGCCGCGTAGCCATTGCGGGAGTTATAGTTATGAAGCCCAAGATATTGGTGCTGGACGAGCCCACGGCGGGGCTGGACCCTTACGGCAAGGAGCAGATACTCAATTTGATACTGCGCCTGAAAAAAGAGTGCTCGCCCACGGTGATAGTCATCTCCCACGATATGGACGAGATAACGCGTTACGCAAACAGACTGATAATATTCGGAGACGGCAAGGTGGCGTTCGACGTGCCTATGACGGAACTTTTCAAACACGGAAGTGAGCTTGAAGAACTGGGCTTGGAAACGCCGTCCGCGGTGCGTATGGCAAACGCGCTGAAAGCGCGCGGCGTGGATTTGGGCGAAGGCATTGTGAATATGGACACATTCACCGCCGCCGTGCTTGAAAAGCTGAGGCAGAAGGGCGAAAAGGTGGAGGACTTCAACGGAATAGATTGGTTCGGCGAAAAGAATAAAGAAAACGCGCCTTTGTCGGACGGCGTGTTCGGGGAGGGCGTATGAGAGATATAGCTTTCGGACAGTATTATCCCGTATCTTCGCCCGTTCACAGGCTGGATCCCAGGCTGAAGATAATCTTCACGCTGATGTATATCGTGACGATGTTTTTCGTGGCGTCTTATTTCGGGTACGCCCTGGTATTGTGCTTTTTGCTCACCGTGTGTGCCGTGGCGCACGTGCCGCCCAAGGCGATGTTCAAGAGCATTAAGGGCATAATAGTGCTTTTGATAATAACGGCAATACTCAATCTGTTCTTCTATGCGGGAGAGGCGAGCGTGGAGTGGACGTGGTGGATATTCACCGTATCCCCGGAGGCGATAGACTTTGCCTTAAAGATGATGTTCAGGCTTATTCTGCTCATAATGGGCACCACCATTTTGACGTTCACCACGGGCACGAGTGAGCTTACGGACGCCATAGAAAGCCTGTTCAAGCCGCTTAATCTGATAAAGATACCCGTGCGCGACATAGCGCTGATAATGTCCATAGCGCTGCGGTTTATCCCCGGACTTATAGAGGAAACGGACAAGATAATGATGGCGCAGAAGGCGCGCGGCGCGGATATGGAGAGCGGAAATATCTTCAAAAAGATAAAGGCTATGCTGCCCGTTATAATTCCCGTGTTCGTCAGCGCGTTCCGCAAGGCGGACGAGCTTGCGGACGCTTTGGACGCACGCTGTTATCAGGCAAGTCCCAAGCGCACAAAGATGAAGAAGATGAGCTTTGCGTGGCGCGATCTCATAGCGTTTTTGATATTCGCCGCCTTTGTCGCAATAATCTTTTTGGATAAATACCTTTGGGGAGGTCTGGACGGATACATCGTGCAGGCGTTCCAAAGTTTGATGGGTTGATTATGCGGTATAAACTCACGGTAAGTTATGATGGCAGCGATTTTTACGGGTTCCAGCGGCAGCGCGGACTTATCTCCGTGCAGGAGTGCCTTGAGGAGGCGCTGTCCACCAAATTGAACGAGCCTGTTACAATAGCCTGCGCGGGCAGGACGGACGCGGGCGTGCACGCCTTGGGGCAGGTGGTGCACTTCGATCACGACGGGGAACTTCCCGCGGACTTTAGCTTCCGCATAAATCCGCTGCTGCCCGAAAGCATAGCCGTGCTTTCCTGTGAGCGTGTGCCGGACAGCTTTCACGCGCGCTTTTCCGCCAAGAGAAAAACTTACCGCTACGACATATATCTTTCCAAAATACACGCGCCGTTAAAGCGCCGTTACGCGCATATCTGCGTTTACGAACTGAATGTGGAAAATATGAAAAAAGCGTGCGCGTGCCTTGTCGGCGAACACGACTTCCGCTCATTTGCCCTTGCAGAGAGCGTAAGGGGCAAGTCCACCGTGCGCACCATTTACGATATACACATCGAAGAGAGCGAGGGCGGCAGACTGCTTTCGCTTTACGTCACGGGGGATGGTTTTTTGCACAATATGGTACGCGCGATAGCCGGCACGCTCATAGATATAGGGCGGGGCAGATTTTCCCCCGAAGATATGCAGGATATTTTGGACAGCAAGGACCGCCGCCGCGCCGGCAAAACGGTGGAAGGCTGCGGGCTGTTCCTTGTAAGCGTGGAATATTGAAATTCTGCGCATATTTTTTACGCTATACCGTAAAAACTTCTGATTTTCGCACACTTTTTACGCTATACCGTAAAAACTTTTGATTTTCGCACGCTTTTTACGCTATACCGTAAAAACTTTTGATTTTCGCACGCTTTTTACGCTATACCGTAAAAACTTTTGATTTTCGCACGCTTTTTACGCTATACCGTAAAAACTTTCACTTATCGACAACTTTTTACGCTGCAGCGTAAAAACTTTTTAAGTATATTCGGAGAAATAAAGTTGCGGCGGGCAATTTTAATAAAATTCAATCGCTGTGCCCCACAAGATAATCTACGCTTACATCAAAATAATCGGCTAAAATTTTCAATTGAGCTATGCTGGGCTCGCTGTCTCCGCACTCCCAGTGCGACACAGCCATTTTTGAAAGACACAGCAATTTTGCTATATCGTTTTGTGTGCGGCGGTTTTCCGCACGCAATTCTTTGAGCCTGTCTTTGAATTCCATACAGATATTGTAACAAAATATGTTATTATATACTTGACAGTAACAAATATTGTTACTATAATTAATTAAGAAGGGCGTTTAACGAGAAGTATTAATTTTAACATAATTAAAACTTGACTAAAATATGTGTTTGTATTATTATATAAGTAGAGTTTATTAATAGGAAGGAGGAAAATATGAAAAAAAAGATAACGGTAATCACGATTTTACTTTTTGTAGTTGTTATGTGCTGTGTACTTACCGCGTGCGCTGATCCGCACGAACATGAGTTACAGCATTTTGAGGCAAAAGAGCCTACATGCACAGATGAGGGCAACATCGAATATTGGTACTGCGCGGGTTGCGGGAAATATTTTTCCGATGAGACGGCAGACACCGAGATAACAGCTGATAATACCATCATTGCGGCAAGCGGACATACGTATCAAAACCATGTGTGCACCAAATGTGGCGCAACAGAGGACGGATATGTAGAGGAATCGCTTGAATACAGATTGCTGGCCGATGATACTTACGAAGTTTCAGATATAGGAACTGTTACGGATACAAACTTGGCAATTCCAAAAATGTATAACGGCAAAGCTGTTACAAGTATAGGAGAGAGGGCGTTTGCTTTTTGTTCTGATTTAACGAATATCACTATACCAGAAAGTGTAACAAATATAGGTAATGAGGCTTTTTTAAATTGCAGTAGCTTAGTAGGCGTTACTATACTTAAAGGTGTGACAAGCGTAGGAGATAGAGTAATTTTTGGTTGTAACAGTTTAACAAATATAATTGTAGAACAAGGTAATCCAGTATATCATAGTGCAGGGAATTGCTTGATAGAAACGGATAGTAAGACACTTATAGCAGGTTGTAATAATAGCATAATTCCTAATGATAAAAGCATAACGATTATAAATGATTATGCGTTTTCGGCTTGCATTGGTTTAACAAATATAGTTATACCCGACAGTGTAGTAAGTATAGGAGATTATGCGTTTTGGTCTTGTGAAGGTTTAACAAATATAACAATAGGAAGTAATGTAAAAAGCATAGGAGATTATGCGTTTGGGGATTGTTATGGCTTAACAAGCATAGCTATACCCGATAGTGTGACAAGCATAGGAAGTTATTCGTTTGGTGGTTGTTATGGCTTAACAAGCATAACTATACCTAGCAGTGTAACAAGTATGGCAAGCACTACATTCAGCAATTGTAGTGGAATTATACAGATAGAAAACGGCGTAAGTTATGTAGATAAATGGTTGATAGACTGTGATAATAGCTTATCCCAAGTTCAACTGCGTAGTAATACTGTAGGAATAGCTAATAGTGCATTCTCCGGTTGCAGCGACTTGACAAGCATAACCATACCCGACAGCGTAACAAGCATAGGAAATGATGCATTCTCCGATTGCAGCAGTTTGACAAGTATAACCATACCTGATAGCGTAACAAGCATAGGAGATAGCATATTTTCCGGTTGTAGTGGATTAGAGAGCATAACCGTAGAACAGGGTAATTTAAATTATCATAGCGCGGGCAACTGCATAATAGAAACGGCAAGCGGAACGCTTATAGCAGGTTGTAAAAATAGCGTTATCCCTGATGACGGTAGTGTAACAAGCATAGGAGATATGGCATTCTACAATTGCAGCGGTTTGACAAGCATAACCATACCCGATAGCGTAATAAGTATAGGACATTGGGCTTTCTGTTTTTCTGACGATTTAACAAGTGTAACAATCGGTGCGGGTGTAGTAAGTATAGGAGGTATGGCATTCGACAATTGCAGAAGTTTGACAAGCATAACCATACCGAATAGTGTAACAAGTATAGAAATTATGGCATTCTCCGGCTGTAGCAGCTTGACAAGCATAACCGTGGAACAGGGAAATGCAGTATACCATAGCGCGGGCAACTGCATAATAGAAACGGCAAGCGGAACGCTTATAGCAGGCTGTAACAACAGCGTAATTCCCGATGATGGCAGCGTAACAAGCATAGGAGAGGATGCATTCTATGGTAGTGTCTTGACAAGCATAACCATACCCGATAGCGTAACAAGTATAGGAAGAAGTGCATTCATGAATTGCGATGGTTTGACAAGTATAACCATACTAAGTGGGGTTACAAGTATAGAGGATCACGCATTCTCAGGTTGCAGTAGGTTAATAAGCGTGATAATACCAGACAGTGTCACAAGCATAGGTGATGAAGTATTTCATCTTGATAAAAATTTGATAAGTATAGTATATACAGGTACTAGAGCGCAGTGGGAGACTATAAGCAAGGGTAGTAGATGGTATGATGCCGGCACGATAATTTGTACGGATGGAATATTCGATTAATTGGCAATCAGATTTAATATCCGGCAATATTGCCGTATCACCCTACGGGGGCGCGGAAGCGCCCCTTTTTATTGAAAGGTAGACGCGTGCGATAGCGCGCGGGCGGGGCGGGGAGCATGCGGTTTGCAAAAACTTGCTTTAATTGCTTGACATATCCCGTGTAATTATATAAAATAATTAGGCATCGGGAAAAGTGCGCCCAATTTAGCCCGTTTGACGCGCTTACCCACAATCGAAAATTTCGGAGGTCACTATGAAGACGTATATGGCAAAAGCCGAAGAAGTTCAGCGCAAGTGGTATGTCGTCGACGCGACCGATTTGGTCCTTGGTCGTCTGGCAAGCAACGTCGCCAATGTGCTTCGCGGCAAGAACAAGCCCACCTATACTCCCAGCGTAGATACCGGCGATTTCGTTATAATCGTCAATTGCGACAAGGTAAGGCTTACGGGCAAGAAGTTGGAAAAGAAGTTCCACACCTACCACACCGGTTATGTGGGCGGACTTAAACAGATCCAGTATAAAAAGCTTATGGAAGAAAAGCCCGAAAAGGCAGTTCTTCTCGCGGTAAAAGGCATGCTGCCCAAAAATTCCATGGGCAGGAATCAGCTCAAAAGGCTGCGCGTGTTCGCGGGTGCTGAACATCCCCACATCGCTCAAAAGCCCGAAGAGCTTGTTATCGACGCTAAGAAGAAGGAGAATTGACGATGGCTACCAAGAAAATCAAAAAGAAGATACAATATCTCGGCACCGGACGCAGAAAGAAGGCAATCGCCCGCGTTAGGCTCATACCCGACGGCAGCGGCAGCATCGTCATCAATAAGAGGTCTTTGGACGAATACTTCGGTCTTGACACCTTGAAGTACATCGTAAATCAGCCCCTTGAGCTCACTTCCACCACCGGCAAGTTCGACGTTATCGTGAACGTGCAGGGCGGCGGCTTCACCGGTCAGGCGGGCGCTATCCGCCACGGTATCTCCCGCGCTTTGGTTATCGCAGACGAAAGCTATAAGCCCGCTTTGAAAGCGGCAGGCTTCCTGACCCGCGATCCCCGCGCCAAGGAGCGCAAGAAGTACGGTCTGCATAAGGCTCGTAAGGCTCCTCAGTTCAGCAAGAGATAATCGTCTTAAGCGAAAAACAAAAAGAATAAAGGCGGATACGGTTTTAGCCGTATCTGCCTTTTCGTTTTTCGCTTGTTTAAAAGAAAACTCCGCCATAGTCGCGGGAGTTCAAAAGAGGCTCAGCCGATGTGCATACACTGAATGTACAGTCCCTCATCATAGGGGAAGAACTCAACTTAGAAAATCTTGCTTTTTCTTTTTTATTGCTTCTTGAACTGCAAAATCTTCATTTGTTACGAAATCCGGCAGCCGGATCATTCGGCATATAAAATTCCTTGCATTCTTTCGTGTAATCAAAAGCCGTTTCCTTCCTCCATTTTGCAAATAGAATTTAGGTCAACAATCATAATGTATTCTTCATCCGTCTCGCAAATTGTCGTAAATCCCGCTTTTCGATATAGCTTCACTGCAAAATTATCCTTTTGAACAGATAAAGAAAGCTTTGCATAACCGGCAGCTTTTTCCGTTGACAGCATTTGTGTGAGTAATGAAGTTCCGATCCCCATACTCCTGTGCGCTTTAAGAACGGACATTGCAATGGAAGGCGTATTCTCATCAATATGCCCGTAGTCGTTCATAATTCTTGCCCATATTGCTCCTACAATATTTCCGTCAACTTCTGCAATCAAAGCCTTATCGTGTTTGCTGTTTCCAAAATCTGCAATGTATACTTGCAATTCGGGACAAGTTATCACTGATTTAGGCGGCGCAGCCGTACCTGCCGGAATATAAATTGCTTCGTACAAAAAATCACTGAGCAGACTATATTCTTCCTTTCGCATTTCCCTTATAGAGTAGCGCATATCTTGCTCGCTCCCTTGTCAAAAAAAATTCCATTATGTATATTACCCTTTTATTTTCTAGGATTGCACCAACAGTCGGGCAGGTTTCTAACTCAGAACAGTCGCCGCAGGTGGAAACGCCTTTATTTAACGCACACTTCCGAATCCCGCACAGGCTATCGCAAAATACCGTTTTTGCCCCATTCATACGGCAGCCCTCGCAGTTAATATGTTCCGGAAGAATAGGAGCGTTGTTTAACTCTGCCCACAGCTTCGCAGTTTTCTCCCGCAAAGCCTGATCGTCATTGACAGTCGCTATGTATGCGTCGCACTTTTCGCAATCCAATCCGCAGTATCCGATCATATCTTTCATAGGTTATCTCATGTCAGTATTTTTTATCTATTATCCATGCTTAATAGTAGAATGCCTTCGATCAAATTGCATTGATTTCCTTTTCCAACTGCACCATTGCGTTCATGATCTCGTCAAAACTCGGTTTTTCCCCGAACAACATATTTTGCATGTGTTCGTAATCTGAACGAAGTTTTGCGACATTATATTCGGGCGGCAATAATTTCATCGTACCGCGTTTTGCAAGGTCATACCTTGCCCACGGACAGCGGTAAAATTTGTCTTTGAATCTTACAACGCGCTCCAGCAGATTGTTATCCTGCAAGGCGTTATCTTTTACGGGCGTTTGCATCATTTTATATAGATCGTAATAATGCCGCGAATATCGTAACGGGAAGGGACGGCCTTCGGGGCGAAACGCCTCTCTATGTAAAATCGTGACTTTTTCCCAAAAAGTGCGTTCCGGCAAGACGGTCAGAACTTCCGTTGAAGGCTGCTCAAAAAGTCGTGCATATTGTTCAGCTGCATAAGGAGTAATCGTTGCATACCGGACTGGCGTCCATGCGGCAAGCGCGCCTATTTCAAGGCGTATCTCTTGAAGGATCGATGTATCGGAAAAACTGTTCGGATATACGATTTTTACCGTCTGCGGATCATTGCCGTCGATATAGCAATGAACATTCTCGCCAAGTTCGGCAGTCAGATCGGAAACGATCGCCGAAAGAAACGTATCTCGCAAAAATACTTCAGCGCGGGCATTTGCTTCTTTGTTGAACGCGTCCTGTTTGGTGTTGCTGCGTTGTTTCCATGGTTCGCTCATGCCGTATCCGAGAACGCGCCAATCGAGGATCAAATCGATATCTTCCGAAAACCGTTCTATAAGGCCGTATGCCTTTGATAAACTCGTACCGCCTTTGAATGCGATTTTGTCTTTCCAAGCGCAGCGATGAAAGAGGTAGTCGAGCATATAGCATACCCAAAAATCCTTTTCGACAATGGCATCCGTCATGCCTGTTTTAGCGGCTGTATTATGGAAGAGCGCTTTTCTGTCGCGCTCATCGATCTTGGCGATATTTCTCATTTTTCACCTTTGCAAATTTGCTTGATGTATTCGTAGATCCATGAAGTAGCGATTTTTGCTTCGCTCATCATTGTCGTTTTTTCTTCGGCAGACAACAATTTCCGCAGCTTTTTGATCACGGTTTCATCGATCTTATCTTTTCCCAACGCTTTTAATGCCTGAACGGTCAGCGCGGTTTTGTAAGAGAATTTCGATATATCTTTATTCGTCGTCCTTTTGAAACGGATGACGGTATTATCATAAGAATATTCTTTATAGGGCCCGTCGCTCACATAAAGCCAAACGGCAGGAACTTGCGTTGATAAAGCAAGCAGGTTCAAAGCCGTATCGCCGCATGGAACGATTGTCCACCCGAAATTACGGGCAATCGCATGGGCTACATTGTCGGGTATGGGCGCAATGTACTCTTTCAGAAAATCACTGTATTCCGGTTTATAATAAACACCTCTGATCACTCGTTTGAGAAGCCCATCGGCTTCAAGCCGCGACAACCCGACGCTTGCCGTCTTTTTATCGGTGATATCCGTAAAATCGGCGGAGACAAAAACGGCGCCGTTTTCGGAAGCGGAGATTCGACTTTTAATCTCACTAAGATAATTCGGTCTGATCATAACAACACCTCGTTGATAATACTATACTCTTTTTTCAACGAAAATGCAAGAGTTTATGCGCTCATAAAGCAAATTACAGAAAATAATTTTTAACGATTTTGTCATCGAAAAACCACTTTGGCACCGTGGCGTGCGCTTGACAGCTCATATATATTGAGTGTTATAGTTTTGTCCACTTTTGTGGACACTTTCGCGCGTTCGTTTATTATGGTTTGTCCACTTTTGTGGAGACTGCAGCTTTTGTGCGTATAATCGCAAGTCGTTGGGTGGAAAAATATGTGCACCGCACATATTTTTCCATGAGAGCGGGGCAGGCGCGCCCGCTTGTTTGGTAAAAATTCCATAATACCGGAATTTTATAGACAAGAAGTCATTTTAAAATTTTGAAATATGTATAGTTGCAAATTTTAAAAATTTAAAATCCCCGTTATAAGCAAAGCGTTCGCAGACGAAGAATTATAAAATTTTAAATATTTAAAATTTAGCGCAAATACATAACATACAGTTATTAAATATGCCGTGTATTGTCTGGCGAAATTCCGGTATAATGGAATTTTATAAGTAATGGTATTTAAAACAATCTTGTCAAGTACCACTTGACATGAGTATAATAGCCAATATGTAATTATATTTGATAACGAAAAGCATTGCGAAGAAGAAAAGCGATAACCGGTTTCCGTTACTGCAATGCGGTTAAGGGGTGGAGCGTCCCACGCCCCCTTGTCAGGTACCACTTGACAAGGGTATTTATTTGAATACAAGTCAATTCCGGTGCATAGAGTTAAGCTTTGGCTCTCCGCAACAGTTATTTCAATGCGGTTAATGGGTGGAGCGCCACGCGCTCCCGGCGGCTCGCTGCCGCCACGCGCTTCCGCTCGCAAAGCGCAGTTTCCAGTGACGGATATTTATCGTATAATATATAGTTGACAAATATGCCGTTTTGGTATAATTTCAGCAATTTTGCCGTGGTTTATCGGGCGAAATTCCGGTATATCGGAATTTTATAACTAAGAGTAATTAAGAACAATCTTGTCAGGCACCACTTGACAAAACTAACGAAAGACATTAAGAAGAGGAAAATCCGAACATTTCGGAAAGAGTTTTTAAGGTTGTTTCCGCATGCCTTCTTATATACATAGACGCTTCTTAAATATCGGCTGATTTAATATTCGATATTGTTATAGCCGAAAATCAGGCTTGAGTTTAGGCTTTTCGGCAGATGAGGATAGTTTTTGCGGCAGGACGAGCGGTGAGGATAATGGACTGCGCCGCCGTTTTGCCGCCGATTGTATTTTTTTTGAGGGTGTGGTATAATGTGGGTATGAAGAAGAAGGCGACAGTATTTATCATATTGATAATTATATTTACGTGTGCGGTGTGTGCGTGTGCGCGCACGCAGGAAACGCCGGTTGCAGCGGAGCTTTCTTATTGGATGGATATGATAAAGGACGAGGCGCTTATAACGGAGATGGCTATTCCCGGGGCGCACGACGCGGGCACGAAGGGAATGGTGTCCATTCGTGAAACGCAGAACAAGGACTTTGCGGGAATGCTAGCGGACGGGGCGCGGTACTTTGACGTGCGTCTGCGCCTGAAAGACGACGGGGATATAATTTTTTATCACACATATGACGCGCCGCTTTCGTATGAAGAATATTTGGAAGACATAGAGGAGTTTTTGACAAAGCACCCGACGGAATTTCTCATATTGGACTATCAGCACCGCGATCCTGCGGAGAGCGCGTTCGACGCCATACTTTTCGATATGCTTGAAGAGGCGCTGGGAAAGGAGCGCATATTGTGCGCGCCGGAGGGTATGAGCGATATAGAATTTGTCAACTCGCTCACTTTGGGGCAGGCGCGGGGGAAGGTGTTGGTCACGCTGGGCGCGGACGAGCTGCCCGAAGGGTATGATTTCGTGATGAAGCGGGACACGAACGAAGAGGGCAGAGAAGGAAGCGTGCTGCACTCTCCTTACGTAAGCGATTACAATAAAAAGGCGGATTCGCAGGAGTACATAGAAAAGCATTTGGACGAATATATAGATATGTATTCGCAGTTTGACGGAGGCATATGCGTGCTGCAATGTCAGCTCACGCAGATGATATTGGAAAACACGGAGGCAAAACACGATGAGAATATGTCGCCGTGGATAAGGGCGCTTAAAACGGACAAAGAAAGGCTGGGAGCGGTGAACGTTATTATGCGCGATTATCTCAACTCCAAAAAATGTGCGGATATAGTGGCGCTCAACGCCGCCAAGGGACTTGTGAAAGAACAAAGGAGCGAGGAGTTTTCCGCCTTGGAGGAAAAATTCGCCGCATACGATTGATATTCCCGCGGCGGGAAGGCGGTCAATTTATTGTAAAATGTTCGCATACTAACCGTTTTGGCATTGACAGGCATATTTTCGGCATATATAATGATAATAAATAAGACAATAAACGGAGCGGCATATGAAAGTTTTGATGTTGAACGGCAGCCCGCACGAGAACGGCTGCGTATTTACGGCTTTGAGCGAAGTGGCGGGAGAGCTGGAAAAGTACGGTATTCAAAGCGAGATATTTCAATTGGGCAAAAAGCCCGTTATGGGCTGCATAAGCTGCGGCGCGTGCTTTAAGACGGGCAAATGTTTTTACGGCGACGACGGCGTGAACGAGTGCGCGGAAAAATTGCGCGAAGCGGACGCCTTTATCGTGGGATCGCCCGTATATTATGCGGGTCCCAACGGCGCATTGTGCGCTTTTTTGGACAGGCTGTTTTACGGAAAGAGTAAAAATTATGCCGGCAAACCCGCAGCTTGCGTGGTCAATTGCAGAAGGGGTGGGGCAAGCGCGGCTTTCGACAGGCTGAACAAGTATTTCACCATTGCGAATATGCCCGTTATCCCTTCGCAATATTGGAACTCCACGCACGGCAGAACGCCCGAACAGGTCAGGCGCGATCTGGAGGGAATGCAGACCATGCGCACGCTGGCAAAGAATACGGCGTGGATGCTGCAATCGCTTTCAGGCAAGCCTCATCCCGAATACGACAAGCAGATATATACGGATTTTATACCGCGTATCACGGACTGAACCGACTTTTCATAAATATAAAAAATGGAAAAGACCGTTAAAAAAGACAAATTGAGCGTGGTATTGCGCTACTATCTGCACTATGCGCTGTGGATAGCGCTTGCGCTTGGATTTTTGACATGCGAGGCGGTGTGTGAGCTGGAACTGCCCTCATATATGTCTTCTATAATTTCCGAGGGCATTATGTCTTCCGACCTTACGCAGGTTTTGAAGATAGGCGGAATAATGCTTGCCATTGCCTTGGCTTCATGCTGCGCATCCATAATAGTGAGTTTTCTTGCTTCCAGGGTGGGTGCGGGCATGTCAAAAGACTTGCGCGCGGATATTTTCGATAAAGTGCTTTCTTATTCTTCCAAGGAATACAATGCGTTTTCCGTATCTTCGCTCATCACCCGTTCCACCAACGATATTACTCAGATACAGATATTCACGATAGTGTTTTTGCGTATGGTAATGTACGCCCCCATTATGGGCATAGGCGGCGTTATCAAGGCGGTGAATACCGCTTCCGGCATATCCGCGTTGGGCATTGTGGTGGGCGTGGCGCTTGCCGTGGTGGTGTGCTCCATAATAGTGCTGATGATGGTGGTGCTGCCCAAGTTCACGAAAATTCAAAAGCAGGTGGATGAGGTCAACCGTGTGGCGCGCGAGGGTTTGAGCGGCATGGCGGTGGTGCGCGCGTTCAATACGCAGGAACACGAAGAGGCGCGCTTTGAAGCCGCAAACGCCGCTTTGACAAAGACAAACCTGTTCGTGAACAGGATAATGGCGCTGTTAATGCCGCTTATAACCATTTTGATGAACGGAATAAGCGTTGCCACGGTGTGGGTGGCGGCGCTGTTTGTGGAAGATTACACGGCGGTGGCGAATATGATGGCGTTTATGCAATACGCCATTCAGATAATAATGTCCTTTATGATGATAAGCATGGTCTTTATATTGCTGCCGCGCGCCGTGGTGGCTATGCGCCGCGTTTCCGAGGTGCTCTCCGCGCAGCCGAGCATAACGGATCCGGTCGGCAGGGAGCAGCCCGAAGGACTGCGCCTTAAAGGCGAGATAGAGTTTAAGGACGTGGCTTACAATTACGGCGGAAGCGAGAACGCGATAGAGCACATCTCCTTCACCGCAAGCCCCGGAGAAACGGTAGCTATCATAGGCTCCACGGGCAGCGGCAAGTCCACGGTCATCAATCTGATACCGCGCCTTGCGGACGCGAGCGAGGGCTGCGTGCTCATAGACGGAAAGGACGTGCGCGAATACAACGTGCAGGATTTGAGGCGCAATATAGGATTCGTGCCGCAGAAGAACATATTGTT
The DNA here is from genome assembly GCA_944380395.1 of uncultured Clostridia bacterium. Lineage (GTDB taxonomy): Bacteria > Bacillota > Clostridia > Christensenellales > UBA3700 > Alloclostridium. The sequence goes on from CALWHM010000007.1 coordinate 15,628, forward strand.
TTCCGGGACGATAGCGTCCAACTTGCGAATGGGCAACGAAAAAGCCACGGATGAAGAGCTGAAAAAGGCGGCGCAGATAGCGCAGGCGGAGGAGTTCATAGAGGAAAAACCCGATAAGATGAACGAACAGATAGCGCAGGGCGGCGCAAACGTTTCGGGCGGACAAAAACAGCGTCTTGCCATTGCCAGGGCGCTTGTCAAGCAGGCTCCGATATATGTGTTCGACGATTCTTTCTCCGCGCTGGACTTCAAAACGGACGCGGCTTTGAGGAAGGCTCTTGCGGAGAATATGAAGGATTCCACTTTGATAATAGTGGCGCAGCGCGTGGGCACGATAATGAATGCTGACAGGATAATCGTGTTGGAGGACGGCAAAATAGCGGGCATGGGCACGCACAGACAGCTGCTTGAAAATTGCGAAGTTTACAGGCAGATAGCTTATTCGCAATTGAGCAAGAGGATCTGGAGGCATGAGCGCGCAAGTTTCAAGACCCGCAAGAAGACCCATGCACCGCGGACTCGGCGGTCCGCACGGCGGTATGCCCGGGGAAAAGCCCAAGGAGTTCAAAAAGACGCTGGGCAAGACCTTGCGCTATATGCGCAAAAATCTGCCTGCGATAATAATAGCCTTTATTTTGGCGATAGGCGGCGTTGTGGCCACGATATTGGTGCCCGATATAATGGGTCAGGCTACGGATGAGCTGATGACGGGCGTATTGAGAAAACAGATATATTCCACCGTGAAAGTTGCCGATTCTTTGGTGGACGAAGAGATGCTTGCGCAAGCGCAGGTATCCCCCGACACTTTGCTTTTGGAGTGGCTTGCCGAACACCCCGACAAGATCCCCGAGGACGCGGAGGAGATGACGGGTGAGGAGATGAAAGAGCTTTCTTCCATCACCATAGGTCAGATGGCAAACGCGCATTCCGCGCAGACGCTGGGCGAGTATATGGCAAAGCTGGGTATGGCGGAGATATTCGATTCGCTGCCCGCGGAATATTCAAACAGCGTGTATAACACTTCTCTCACGCAGGGAGAACCGGGCATAGACGTGCACGCCATAGTGATGACTTTGGTCAAAACGCTTATATTGGTGTGCGTATCCGGCGTGCTTTCTTATGCGCAGGGCTTTATACTGGCAACGGTGGCGCAGAGCATTTCTTACCGCTTCCGCAAAGATATTTATGCGAAAATCGATAAATTGCCGCTCAAATACTTTGACGGAACCACTCACGGAGAGGTGATGAGCTATCTTACCAACGACGTGGATATGATCTCCACATCGCTCAACCAATCGCTTTCGCAGATGCTCACCGCCGCGACCACGCTGGTGGGCGTGATGGTGATGATGTTCCGCATAAATTGGATACTCACGCTTGTGGCGCTTTTGATAATCCCCGTGTCCGTATTGATAATGCTCATAGTGGTGAAAAAGTCGCAGAAGTATTATTTAAGACAGCAGGAATACCTTGGGCACGTAAACGGACAGATAGAGGAAGTCTTCGGCGGGCAGAACGTTATAAAGCTGTTTTCGGGAGAAGAGCGCGCCAAGGCGCAATTTGCCGAATACAACGATAAATTGCAAGAGTCGGCTTGGAAGTCGCAGTTTTATTCGGGTATTTTAATGCCCACAAATAAGATGATGGGCAATATAAGCTTTGTGCTCACCTGCGTGCTGGGCGGATATTTCGTGATAAACGGCAGTATGCTTGTGGGACAGATACAGGCGTTTGCAAGCTATGTCAGGCAGTTCAATCAGCCCATATCGCAAGTGTCCGGCATAGCCAACACTTTGCAGTCCACGGTGGCGGCTTCTGAAAGAGTGTTCAACTTTTTGGAGGAAAAAGAAGAGGAAGAGACGGGAACCTGCGTGTTGGGCGAAGTGGACGGCGACGTGACTTTCGAGCATGTAAGATTCGGCTACGACCCCGAAAAGATAATCATAAAGGACTTTGATTGCAAGGTGAAGGCGGGGCAGAGCATAGCCATAGTGGGACCCACGGGCGCGGGCAAGACCACGATAGTCAAACTTCTGATGCGTTTTTACGAACTCAACGGCGGCAGCATAAGCGTGGACGGCAAGAACATCGCGGACGTAACGCGCGCTTCTTTGCGCGACGAGGTGGGAATGGTGTTGCAGGATACGTGGCTGTTCTCCGGCACAATTATGGAAAACATTCGTTACGGCAGGCTGGACGCCACGGACGAAGAAGTCATAGCGGCGGCAAAGTGCGCTTACGCGGACCACTTTATAAACACTCTGCCCGGCGGATACGGCTTTGTGATAAACGAAGAGGGCGCGAACATTTCGCAGGGGCAAAAACAGCTTTTGACCATAGCGCGCGCCATATTGGCGGACCCGCGCATCCTCATTCTGGACGAAGCCACCTCTTCCGTGGATACGCGCACGGAACAGCTCATTCAAAACGCAATGGACGAACTTATGCGCGGCAGAACAAGCTTTGTGATAGCGCACCGCCTTTCCACCATCAAAAACGCAGACCTCATACTTGTGCTTATGGACGGGGATGTGGTGGAGCAGGGCACGCACGAAGAACTGCTGGCAAAGGGCGGCGCATATGCGGAATTGTATAACTCTCAATTCGCCTCTCCCGCGGCGGAAGAGGCGCCGAACAAATTATCGTGTGCGGCGGCACCAAAATCGACGTGGAAAAAGAGTGCGAAATAGGCGGCACGCTCTTGCGGTTTTTGTCACCCGATGAGGCTTATAAGCTGTACCTCACCTCGCGCGGAGCCGCGTTTTCCGACGGGGCGGTATACGAAGAAGGCGGCAAGATAATCGCCCAATTAAAGGAGGGGGAGAGCGCTGCTTTGTGCGGCAAAACTTTATTCACACCCCGGCCTTGCCCCGCGCCCGTATTGAAGAGGGTGGGGAAAATGCGCTTGAAATACAACTCCTATATGTTCTCTTTCGGCAAGCGGGCGTATTACAAGCTCACTCTGCCAAAGGTTTCCGACTGCGACGACATGGAAATAACCCTCGCCTTCGGCGGGCTCAACCTGCAGATGTTTTGCCGCGGCAAGATAGTGGACGACTGCTTCAACACGAACGGCTTTTATACCTTCCGCCTCAGCGGCGTGGGCAGGCATGACGAATACGTCATCCGCGTGTGCGCGCCCACCTCTTTCGGCGGCGGCAACGTATATAACGAAATCTCCCTCACCCCGGGCAACACCTTTCTTGCCGTGCACTCATTTAAGCGTATAAAGGAGGTGTGTATTTAATTTATTTAATCGGTAAATAACCGATAAATATATAAAAGCGCCCTTATCCTGCGTATTGCATATTGACTTATAGTTAAGAAGAGGTTATAATATAAATAGTAATGTTTTTTAACAAGGGAGGAAATTATGGGGACAATTGAATATAAGTACGACGTATTTTTAAGCTGGACGGGCAAAGACAGGGCTATCAAAAACAGGGTGCGCGCGATTTTGGAGGAGAACAACCTTGCGTGCTACGACAGTGACCGCGACTGCAAGGGGGATTTTGTCAGCGATTTTTGCGACGCGCTGCGTCATAGCAAGGTTTACTTGATGATTTTGACGGACAACGTTTTTAACGATCCTAATTTGAGCGGAAAAGGCTCTTTTTCCGAAGTAAAGACAGAAGTATCGCTTGCCAAGCAGATGGAGGCGCTTGGGTATTTGAACTTTATAATTTTGAATTTTTCCGAAAAAATTACAACAAGGAATATATTTTTTAACAGTGATGTGCTGCAATTTTATTATGATAGAACGCGAGGTTATAGCTTTATCAACGCTCAACTGCCCGATGAAACGCAAGAAGAAGTTATTCTGGAGGAACAGACGGAACAGGCGATAGTGTCAAAGGCGGTGCAATTTGCAGAGGCGCGCAATGCGGGGAAACCTCTCCCGCCAATAAAGCCGGAATATGGTGTGATCAAGGAAGATTGCACGCTCTTTTACAATGTTTGTGGCAGGGAAGAGGAGATAAAAAAGATAAAGGACGCTTATAATAACGGTGCGCAAATCGTGGTGCTGTGCGGCATGGGTGGAATAGGTAAAACCACAATAGCCAAAGCGGCGATAGCGAGCGGAGATCTCAAATTGCAATTTTTGCAAACAGCTGTGATAGATGACGACCCGAACAATCCCAATCGCAATATTATCGGCGATATAATTGCTGCCATTAAGTTTGACGACGAGTCCTTAAATAAGCTGGATTCAAATGCAAAAATGGCAAAAAAGATCGAGCTCCTAAAAAAGCTTCCGGAATACGCAGTGATTTTGCTGGATAATTTCAATGATATAACCATGGATGCACTTTACGCGCTCTTAAAGGAGTTTAAGTGCAGATTTTTGATAACCACTAGGAATTTAACGGATAAAAAAGGCTTGCCAATTTCCAACAAGATAGTCACTATCAATATTACCTTACCAGGCAAAGAAGCCCCTGATATCATTGGCCTAAACATCCCCACGCTTTCCTTTGAGGAGGCCGTTAAATTTATGAGGCAGGAGAGTGAAAGGCAGTTGAGCGAGGAAGACGTCAAGCTTTGGTACGACCTTGCAAACGGGCATACATTAACGCTTATGCTCATTGCCAGGACATTGGCTTCAAATAATTTGACTACTGAGCAGCTTTTTGGAAAAATCGGCGGCGGCGCGGAGTTGATGACTTCTTATACCGATAATCAAAATACACTGCACACCAATTCCATAGAAAATATAATGTGCGAACTGTTTAGGGTGAGCGAGATAGAAAAGAGCGATATAAGGCGCCGCATTTTGTGCAATTTGGCGCTGGTGAGCGACGGCATACCCGAAGAGAAATTAAAGGAATTGGACGAAAACGGCAATGAGATAAATCGCCTTGTCAAGGCAGGTTGGGCGGAATATTCGGGCGATATAGGCAGCAGAAAGGTGTATTTGCATGGTATGTTGGCAAATTTCGTGGTCAAGCCCAAATTAAAGCCCACAAGCGAGAGCGCAAAGTTGGCGATTGACTACCTGTGCGAACTTGCGGATAACTACAAGGGCTTGACATACGGCAACGCCAAATCGATGGTTACGCAGATCTACGGCGCGCTCCTGTTGCTTGCAAAAAACGAAGGCAAGCTGAATGAGCAGTTGTGGGAAAGATATAGGATTTTGAGCGTAGATTGCCTCGTATATGCAGATATAACCAAGCAGTGCGAAAAGCTGGAAAAGTATGTCAACGATAGTGGCATAAAATCTTTTGCTTTGGTGGCATATGCAAACGAACACCCCGGCGACTATGCGGAAATAGATACCCTCATAACGGAAATTTTGCAAAAGGACAACTATAATTACAAGGAAGTGCTCTATATACTTTCCGTATACGGAGAATATCTGTCGAAAGACGATAAAGCAAGGGGGATGATAGCGGAAAAACTTTTGGAGATAGCAGACGTGATCATAAAAAGGCAAGACGGCATGAGTTTGCTTGTGCTATATATGCAGTGCCTGTTGTATGGAAACGATAAACCGATAAGAAAAAAGATTAAGGCGTATTTAAAAAAGAAACTAAAGGAAGGGAGTATAACGGGATACGAATTATATTTGCAATTTATGTTGTCGTTTAACGGTAATGATCTAAAAAATTGGAGCAGGATATTTAACGATTCCATTCAAGCAATTTCAAGCGATAATAAAGGCGGTCAAATAAAGATTTTATTTAAATACCTAAAAAAGGTCGTTAATGGATATCGTACAATTAATTTTTTAACTAATCATAATAATATGATTGAAGAAGACTGTGCGTCCGAAGCCATTGGAGCTATTTTTATAAATCTAATAAACTTTTATTCTAGTAGCGTCTTCAAGATTTCAAATATCGATGCTGAAAATGATCTGGCGGATATAAACGAAATATTGGTTGCGGCATATGGAATGTACAAGGATTTAAATGATGCAGGACTGACCGGTATATCTGCAAATAAGGCGATGGAACAGCTGATGGGAATGCTTTCAATGATAATGAATAAAAGCGGCGTTGTTTTGCAGCTCCCTTCCATAACATATAAAGGGCGAGGAGAAGAGTATACGATAGAAGAGATAAATAATTTGAAATTTCAAACAATGATAAATCTTGAACTACAAAGCGGAGCGGAAAGCGAATTCAGGCAAAAGGCGAATGCTCTTATCGAGATAGCAAAAAATGCTTGCCCGGAGGAAGCGGGCGCAGACGGAAGACCTGTAAAGAATATTTATAATATTAAAATGGCGGAGGCGTATTATAATGCCGCAAGGTTAATGCAGAAAAATGGATATCTCAGAGGTGCATCGGAATGTTATTTTAATGCGATTGTCATTTTATGTAAAATAGCACCCAAGAGCAATTTATTTTATAACAGCTGCATAGGCTTTTTCTTATGTAGTAATCAGGTATATCAAGATAAAGCTCGTAATCTTTATAAATGGACATATAATAAGCGCATAGACAAAGTATATGCGCTTGCAAAAGAGCATATGCAAGAGTATTCGAGTAAATTGCTTTCTATAATATGCGAGTATGTCAAATGCAAAAGTGTATCATGGAGTAGAGATATTTCGACCGAGGAGTGTTTTGCTCATATGCAAGAGGCACTGGACATATTAAAAAAGGCGGTAAAAGATATAAAGCTATATAACTTTGCCGACGCGGATAAAACTTTGTGTAATGCGATAAGCGAGTGCTTATATCGGATGTTACAAGAAGTGCTTATAACGGATTTTGATAACCTCAGCGAAGCCGGAAAGATATTGGAGTGCGACAAAGTAAAGGAGATAAAAAGGGAACTTTTGGAATTGATATACATCCTGGCAAAGCAGGCGAAGAGGAAGAACAGAGCGTATTTGCACTCATTATACAGCGAAAATGATGCCAGAATCGAGATGAGTGAGATATTGTCAGGAGATAAAAAAGCGAGCGAAGGTACATACGAGCTGCTGAGAAACACGGTGAAAGAGAAGTGTAAAATATCTTCATATAACTCCGCGCTGCACTTCCTTGGTCACCTGTTTGACTTTGCGGGAAACAGCGATGACGTCAAGCAATTTTGTTCCTACTTCTTTAAAAAGGGCAAATATTTTGAAAAGGCATCTCAAACCGTGGAAGAGGGGATGGTCATACTCATAGACCTACACAAGGGCAAGTTAAATGATCTTACGGAAAAAGATTTATTTTTGGAATATTCGAGTTTTGTTTGCGCAAGAGCGTCTGCCAAAGCAAAAAAAATCGGCAATCAAATAAAAAAAGAAGTGCTTGCCGAAGCAAACATTAGGGGGTACAACGCGAATAAATTCATGCTAGCCGTACTGCAAAAGTGCACTGCCTACATAAAAAAGCTATATGGTTAAAAAGAAAAGAAGAGCACACAAGAGGAAAATTGATAAAAAAATACGGGCATCGCTGTCCGTATTTTTTAGTTGGCGTACCCGAATGGATTTGAACCATCGACACCAAGCGTCGGAGGCTTGTGCTCTATCCAACTGAGCTACGGGTACATTACAATTAAGGGCTTTAACGGCAAGCACGCCGCCAAGCCCTTATATTATAGACTTTTTCTTAAAGAATGTAAAGGCATTGACCGTGCGTCAGTCGCCGTCGTCCTCGCCGTCTTCGTCTTCCTCTTCTTCCTCGTCGTCGGGAATGTCTTCCACGTCGTCGATGTCGTAGTCGAAGTCGTCTTCAAGGTCGCTGTCCTCGTTCTGCGCGGCTTCTTCCTCGTCCGCTTCCGCGTCCGCGTAGTCCTCTTCGTTGCCGAACTCTTCGTTGTCGTCAAAGGCTTCGTCAAAGTCGTCGTAAAGCTCGTCTTCACGCATGGCTTCGTAAGAGTCTTCGTACTCGGAGTTGTCGGATTCGGGCTGAGGCTCGCTTTCGTACTCGTCGTTCTTGCCCAAGCGCTCCGCTTTGGCGCGGCACTCCGCGCACATCTTGTCGCCCGGTTCCAGAGGGTTTATGCCGCACACGGGGCATATGTCCTCATCGTAATCGTCGTCAAGAATCTTGCCTTCAAGCTCCTGTTTGCAGATCTCGCAATACTCTTCATCTTCCGGGATCCAATTCAGTTCACAGCGGGGGCATTTTTTATATTTTCCCATAGTTATCTCCCTTTGCTTGATAATAGATATCGCATAGTATTATAAAAGCTAATTTCGCATTTGTAAATACCTTTTGCGAAAAAATATGTATAATTTTTTCAAATCAACATATTTCGCGGTTTTTGAAGCACAATTTTTTCAATGCAAGCAGGTAGATGTCGTATATCTTCTTCAAATCCGCCACGCTTGCCCGTTCGTTGCGCTGGTGTATGGTGGGTATGCCGCCGGGGAAACAGGGACCGAACGCCGCAAGCCCGGGCGCCACGCGCGCATAGGTCGCGCCGCCTATCGTAAGGGGGCTGTCGCTGCTTCCCGTCACCTCGTTATAAGCGCTCAGCAAGCCCTGTATAAGCGGAGAATTTACGTCCACGGAGTGGGGCAGGTGCTCGCCCGTGACCTGAACGCGGCAGGGCAGCGCTTTTTCTATTCTGCCCACTATCTCCTCCGCCGTGAATGTGACGGGATAGCGAATGTCCAGCTCCGCAAAAAGATGGTCTTTGGTAGAAGAAAGCACGCCCAAATTGCAGGTGAGAGCGCCGCTTTCCTTGTCCGACAGGGCGCAGTCTATACCGCTGCCGTCTGTTGTGCACAGCTTGGCGGCAAGGACTTTGGCTGCGGGAGAGATCTCTCCAAGCGCCGCCAGCACCTTGTGCGCGGCGTTTTCGCCCAGCCAAGGCGTGGAGCCGTGCGCGGGCTTTCCGCTCGCGCTCAGCACGTAGCCGCCCTTGAAGGGGGTGCAGTCCACGCCCTCTGAATGTACGGGGGCGTCGCATACGGCAAGGCAGGAGTCCATCACCACGTTTACCCGCTCTCCGCCGCTTACGACGCGCACATGTTCGGGCAGCGGCAGGGTGAGGCGCACGTGCAGCACGCCCTTTTCACAGGCGATAACGGGAAAGTCCGCGTCGGGGGAAAAGCCCTCGCACGGCCACTTGTCCACTTGGGAGTAGCGCTCCGCGCACTTCCAGCCGCTCTCTTCGTTGCCGCCCGCGAAAAAGCGTATTTTGCGGCAGGGAATATACCCTTCGCTAATAAGCTGCCGGGCGGCGTACAGGCACAGCAGCAGCGGACCTTTGTCGTCCAGAACGCCTCTGCCGTACACTACGCCGCCTGCTATCTCTCCCAGCGGGGAGAAGTCCCAGCCTTCGCCCAAGGGCACGGTGTCCAAGTGCCCCAAAATGGCGAAAGGTTCGCCTTCGCCTATGTCGGCGGTGACGTAATAGCCGTCCTCGTTGTGCACGGTAAAGCCCATGCTCTTTGCAAGGGAGGCGAATTTTTCCAATATCCTGCCCACGCCTTCGCCGAAGGGTGAGGAAGGACAGGGCGCGCTCTGCACGCTCTCTATTGCCAAAAACTCCATTATGCCGTTAAGCGCTTTTTCAAAACCCATAGTTTTCTCCGCATTGTCAGCCGCGGTTTTTACGCGCGGATACTTATGTCCGTGCGGCGGCTGTTCTTATTTATACCCTATCTTTGACGGGCAGCTTTTATATTATACGCGAATGCGGAAAAAATGTACACAAATTGACCCGAATTATATTGAAATCGCGCGCAAATATGGTAATATATTAGTATCAAACGTAAAGGACGCGATTATGAAAGAAGTAAGAACCAGATTTGCCCCTTCACCCACGGGCTTTATGCATATAGGCAATTTGCGCACCTGTCTTTACGCATACCTGTTCGCGCGCAAGGAGGGCGGCAAGTTCATTCTGCGCATAGAGGACACGGACCGCGAAAGATATGTGGAAGGCGCGGTTGAAACCATATACCGCACTCTGGAAAAGGCGGGGATAGAGCATGACGAAGGTCCGGACAAGGACGGCGGATGCGGACCGTATATTCAGTCCGAGCGCAAGGGCATTTATATGGAATACGCCAAAAAGCTGGTGGAGCTGGGCGGAGCTTACTACTGCTTTTGCACCAAAGAAAGGCTGGATTCTCTGGCGGACAAGGACGGTATAAAAAAATACGACAAGCATTGCCTGCACCTTTCAAAGCAAGAGGTGGAGAAAAAACTTGCAGCGTGCGAGCCTTTTGTCATCAGACAGAACGTGCCCACGGAGGGAGTTTCCGAATACGACGATATGGTGTACGGGCACATAGCCGTGCCCAATGCGGATATGGAGGACGGCATACTCATCAAATCCGACGGTATGCCCACTTATAACTTTGCAAACGTGGTGGACGACCACCTTATGCGCATATCGCACGTAATACGCGGTATGGAGTATCTTTCCAGCACCCCCAAGTATAACCTGATGTACGACGCTTTCGGGTGGGAGCGCCCCGCATATATGCATCTGCCGCCCATAATGAAGGACGCGCAGCGCAAACTCTCCAAGCGCTACGGGGACGCCAACTTTGAAGACTTTTTGGAAAAAGGCTATCTGCCCGAAGCCATCGTCAATTATATTGCACTCCTAGGGTGGTCGCCGAAGGGCAACGAGGAAAAGCTGAGTATGGACGAGCTGAAAGCGCAGTTCGACGTGGACGGACTGAGCAAGTCCCCCTCTATATTCGACGAGGCGAAGATGCGCTGGCTCAACGGCGAATACTTAAAGGCTATGACCCCCGCGCAGTTCACCGCCGTGGCGCTGCCGTGGTATGAGAGCAGCGATATAAAGGGGATGTTCGATTACGACAAACTTTCCAAGCTGCTCATTCCGCGCGTGGAGATACTCTCCGAGATACCCGAAAAGATAAACTTTTTGGCGCACTTCGGCGCGTACGACCCCGTTATGTTCGAGCATAAAAAGATGAAGATAACTCAGCCGCTTGCGCGCGAGATCCTCACCAAAGTTCTGCCCGTACTCCAAGGGCAGGACGAGTGGACGGACGAAGCGCTGAAAGCCAGGCTTTCCTCCTGCGCGGAGGAGTGGCAGGTAAAGAGCGGTCAGGTATTTCTGCCTCTGCGCCTTGCCGTGACCGCAGCCGCCGTCACCCCCGGAGGAGCCACGGAGATAGCCGAACTTTTGGGCAAGGAAGAAACCATAAAAAGGGTGGAGTTCAGCCTTGATCTTTTGAAAGAGGAGTAAAAAGTCAAATAAGACGGAAAGGGCGCGTCCTATTGGGCGCGCTTTTTGTGTAAAATCATCGGCAAAAACATTTTTGATAATAATAAAATTTACTTCTTATTTTGCCGATATTGTGATATAATTACAAAAAGGTGGTAAAATGAAGTATTTATCCGTAGCTCAAACGGCAAAAAAGTGGAACATATCCGAACGCAGCGTGCGCAATTATTGCGCGGAAGGAAGAGTAGGCGGAGCTTTTTTGACGGGCAAAACCTGGAATATTCCCGAAGGGGCGCAAAAGCCGGGCAGGGCGAACGGTCGCGCGCGTTCGGGGGCGCTGTTGCGTGCGCTGCGGGCGGAAAAAAGCGCAAGGCTTTCCGGCGGCATTTACCACAAAGTGCAAGTGGAGCTCACATACAATTCCAATCATATAGAGGGCAGCAGCCTTACGCACGAGCAGACGCGCTTTATATTTGAAACAAAGACAGTGGAAGGCGGAGCGGTGTTCGTGGACGACGTGGTGGAAACAGTCAACCACTTCGAGTGCGTGGACGCAGTGATAGACTGTGCGGAAAAAAAGATTACGCAGGCTTTTATAAAGCGGCTGCACGGCACGCTTATGCGCGGCACATCGCAGGCGCGTGAGAAGAGGTTTGCCGTGGGGGAATACAAAAAATTGCCGAACACGGTGGGGGATATTTTTACCGCTTTGCCCGAAGAAGTTGAAGAGAAGATGGGTGCGCTGATCGAGGAATACAACGGTAAAAAGCCGAAGACGTTGGACGATATTTTGGACTTTCATTGCAAGTTCGAGCGCATTCACCCCTTTCAGGACGGCAACGGAAGGGTGGGCAGACTGCTTATGTTCAAAGAGTGTTTGAATTGCGGAATAGTGCCGTTTATAATAGACGAACAGCTCAAACCTTTTTATTACCGCGGCTTGCGCGAGTGGGGAAGGGAGCGCGGATTTTTGCGCGATACCTGCCTTGCCGCGCAGGATAAATTCAAGGAGTATTTGGATTATTTCCGCATAGAGTATTGAAGTTTGTAAAAAGGCGCGTCCTTCGGGGCGCGCCTTTTAGTTGCTTTATTTTATCAATTTTTAGTTAAATGTGTGTTTCCTGCTTAGAACGTCAATTTAACGCGCAGGGTATGCGTGCGCCCGGGCAGTATGTCGTAGTGGGGCTTGGTGCACGCCATTGCGGGAGTGTCGCCGCCCACGCCGCGCTGTTTGCCGTCTATGTTTACGGTCAGGCGGTCGTCCCTGCCCAGCTCGCAGGAGTGTTTGGCTTCAAAAAGCTCCTTGGTGGTGTAAGGGTGCACGGTGAGCTCAAACGGCGCGTTTACCGATTGTATCTTCACGCCGTTGCCTGCGCCTATCTCCGCGTATCTCACGCCCGTGTGGTCGCCGTTTTCCTGGGGATAGAGGTAGTCGTGGATAAAATCTTCCGCCTTTCCTTCGTAAAGTCCCAGCTTGGCGGCGGTGGCGCGGTCGCAGTAGTTTTCGTGAGGACCTTTGCCGTAGAACTTCATTCCGTCCACGCCCTTGCAGAGGCGGAAGGTGAAGCCGTAACGCTCCATACTCTTGCGGGGAGTTACGTTCATAGTCATATCCACGCTGCCGTCCCCGTCAAATTCATAGGTGGTTTCCAAAGCTTTGAGGGAGCGCATCTTCCACTTTATGTGCACGAAAACTTTATCTTCGCGCACTTCCGTACGCACCTTTTTGGCTTTGAGCGTTTTTATCGCCTTGCGGTAACGGCTTGTGCCCATAAAAATGTCCGCTATTATGCCGGGCACTTGGGGCAGGGCGTCGTTGTCTATCGTGGCGCGGAAGAAGTCGGGCTTGATGGGCGCGGAGAGGCGTTCTTCACCCTTCTTTTTAACGGAAATTATCTCCCCGTTTTGCAGAGTGTACACGGCGTCCGCCGCGGAAATTATCAGCTTTCCGCCCTCTTGTCTGAAGGTTGCGCCGCCCTTGCCCTCAACGGGAGCAAAGTCGTACTCGCGCAGCACGAACTGCTCATAAGATACCACGTGTCCCGCGGGAGCGTAAAGTTCGTCCTTGCCCAGCATAAGTTTGACGTTGCACACCACTTCGCCTTTTTCGGGGAAGGCGGGAGGGTTCAGCTTATACTTGCTCTCGCTGCCCGCTTCGCCGGATACGGCTACCTGCTCTTCGCCCAGCTTTTTGCCTTCGCACTCGTATTCCGCCGTGCACTTAAAGCCGTCCAAGGGCGTGAACATAAAGTTGTTTTTCACAATCATAACGCCGTCGGAGTATTCAAAGTCCACCATACGGTGCTGATATTTGACTTCGTACAGGGCGGGGTTGGGGGAGCGGTCCGCGCGCACTATGCCGTTAAAGGCAAAGCGTCCCGCGTTGGGCGTATCGCCGAAGTCGCCGCCGTAGCACCACTTGTCCTTGCCGTCCTTGGTTTTTACGTGAATGGATTGATCCGCAAAATCCCATATAAAGCCGCCCGCCAGCCTGTCGTACTTGCGGAAGGCGTCCCAATAATCGGAGAAGTTGCCCAAGGCGTTGCCCATACAGTGCGCGTATTCGCACTCTATAAAGGGCAGATCGCGGTACATTTCGGGAGTGTACACCGTGCCGGAGGGCGACCACAGCGCTATGCAGTGGCGCATCTTCTTGTTTTCGCCTATCACGGGCATTTTTTCCACGTGGGAGTACATTTCGCTGAGCACGTCGCTCGTTTTGGCGGAAGCGTCGGGTTCGTAATGGATAAAGCGCGTTTTGTCCATATCCAATATCTTTTCCTTCATTATGCGGAAGTTCTTGCCGTAGCCCGCCTCATTGCCCAGCGACCAGCTTATTATGCAGGCGTGGTTGCGCAGTCTGCCCACCATATTGCGCGCGCGGTAAACGCACTGATCGCGCCAGCTCTTCAAGCCCTTGGGTATGAACATGGCAAGACCGTGCGATTCCAAGTTGGTCTCCGCCATCACCAGCACGCCGTACTTGTCGCACAGCTCGTAGAACACGTCCTGATTGGGGTAGTGGCTGTTGCGTATGGCGGTGATGTTGTTGGCTTTGCACAGCTTGATATCCGCTTCTATCAACTCCTTGGGCACGGCGTGTCCGTGATAGGGGTGGAATTCGTGCCTGTTCACACCGCGTATTTTAAGGGGTTTGCCGTTCAGCAGGATAAACGGACCTTTGCCTTCACTGAAAGGCACTATCCTTATCTCCCTGAAACCGAACTTGCAGCGGCGCGTGTCCGCGACTTCGCCGTCCAAAGTGAGCACTACTTCCACGTCGTAGAGGGCGGGGGATTCGTGCGACCACAGCTCCACGCCGTCTATGTCGCGGGCAAGGTCTTTTATCTTGGTCTTTATGTAGTCCTTCTTCTTATCGGACTTTTTCACGTCCGCGCCAAGCTGAGCCACCTGTTTGCCGTCCTTGGACAGGGTGACTTTCACTTCGGCTTTTTTGTCGGAAAGTTTGCTTGATATGCGCGTTTGCACGTCGGCAAGGAAAGTCGCGTCCTTATAGTCGTTTTTCAAAACAGAGCGGACGTAGAAGTCCTCTATCATCGCCTGCGGCTTGTAGATGAGCCACACGCTGCGGAATATGCCGGACAATCTCCACATATCCTGATCTTCCAAATAGCTGCCCGTGCAATAGCGGTACACGGTGACGGCAAGCTTGTTTTCGCCGTCTTTGACATACTCGGATATGTCGTATTCCTGCGGGCTGAAAGTGTCTTCCGAATAGCCCACGAACTTGCCGTTCACGTATATGTCGCCGCAGCTGTTTATGCCGTCAAAGCGCAGGAAAACGCGCTTGTCGGATTTCTTTACGTTGAAAGAAGTGGTATAACAGCCCACGGAGTTGCGGTAGCCCTTTACGGTGGGAATGAGCAGAGGATTGAACTGCACCAGCGCGTAAGGGTACACCGTGTTCGTGTAGATGGGTTTGTCAAAGCCCTTTATCTGCCATTCGGAAGGGACTTGAATTTTGGTAAAGCCTTTCAGTTCCGCGCCCGGCTTTTCGTAGCCTTGGGGCACTTGGGAAACTTTTTCCGCGAACTTGAAGTTCCATTCCCCGTCCAGGCATTCGGCCGTGGGGTTGCCGTCCTTATCCAAAGGGAAGCCGGCGGCGTAACGCTTTTCGGTATTTATATTGTATACCGACAGTTTGCTCCAATTTTTCATAATGTTCTCCTTATTCGTATAACGCCCGCGCCTGAGGCACGCGTTATATTTATTATAACATACTTTTTACATAATTGCCATACTTTCGGGAAAATTATTCGCCTTAGGCAAAGCTTTTGTCCTATTTTGCGCAATATGCGGGCTTTTTCTCCGCCAAACAGTTGCAAAAGCAACTTGACGGAAGCGCGCGCGTCTGTTATAATATCCTCGATAAAGTTAGTGGAGGCTAACAAGGCGATGAGAACGCTCACTTTCAATGTGCAGGGTATGACGTGCGTGGTGTGCTCGGGAACGGTGGAAAAGGCGCTCAAAGCGCTGCCCACCGCGGAGGGCGTCGCCGTGAATTTCGCGTCCGGTAAAGCGGTTATATCATACGACGAAAGCGTTATCACGGAAGCGGACATCGCCGCCGCCGTGGTAAAGGCGGGATACAAGCCGATAATAGGCGAAACGATAAAGGAGAGCAAGCGCGACTTTGCGCAGATAAAACTCATAATATCATTTGTGTTGGGCATGGCTTTGCTGCTTTGGGCTATGCTGCCGATGGCGGGCGTGCCTTATCCCGACGCTTTTTCGCCCGATAACGGCACTTTGGCTTTTGCCACCGTGCAGCTTATCTTATGCGTGCCCGTGCCCGTGCTCAATTTCGGGTATTATATCCGCGGCTTTAAAAACCTTTTCAAATTAAAACCGAATATGGACAGCCTTATCGCCGTGTCCACCACGGCGGCGTTCGTGTACAGCCTTTACAACTACGTGCGCATATGTACGGGCGTGACGGGGCTGGGGCACTCGCTCTATTTTGAGTCCGTATCCGTCATCATCGCGCTTATTTCTTTGGGTAAGTATCTGGAGCACCGCTCTTTGAAGAAGACGGGCAGCGCGATAGCCGCGCTCACCGCGCTCACGCCCAAAGTCGCCACCGTGGTGCGCGGCGGCGAGCGAATGCTCATACCTTCGGAGCAGGTGGTCGCGGGCGATATCGTGTTGGTCAAGGCGGGGGAAAGTTTTTGCTGCGACGGAGTGGTGACGGAAGGCGGCGGTGAGGTAAACGAAAGCATGCTCACCGGCGAAAGTATGCCCGTGGACAAAGTTCCCGGGGACAAGGTGTTCGGCGGCACCATAAACGGCAGCGGCGCCATAACTTTTCGCGCGGAAGGCGTGGGCGCCGATACTGCCCTTGCCAAGATAATAAAAATGGTGGAGGACGCACAAAATTCCAAAGCGCCCATAGCCAAACTTGCAGATAAAATAGCGGGCGTATTCGTGCCCGCGGTAATGGCAATATCCGTCATTGCGGCAAGCGCGTGGGGAGCGGCGGGATATGCGGCGGCGTTTTGTATGCAGATATTCGTGGCGGTGCTGGTCATCGCCTGTCCGTGTTCGCTTGGACTTGCAACTCCCACCGCCATCATAACAGGCACGGGCAGGGCGGCAAGGCGCGGAGTGCTGTTCAAAAACGCGGAAGCTCTGCAAAAACTTGCGGGAGTAAACTGCGTCATCTTTGATAAAACGGGCACTGTGACGGAGGGAAAGCCCAAGGTCACGGACTTTGCGGGAAAGGACAGGGCGTTTGCTTTGGGCATTGCTTCGGCTTTGGAAAGCGCGTCCGCGCACCCGCTTGCCGTCGCCGTATGCGAGGCGGCGGAGGAGGAAAACGCGCCCCGCTTTGCGGCGGAAGGCGTGACGAACGTGCCGGGCTTCGGACTGTACGGCATAGTCGGCGGCAGAGAAGTGCTGGTGGGCAAGGAAGGTTTTCTCATTTCCCGCGGCGTGGACATATCCGAATATAAGGACGAGATAGAACGTATGCAGTCGGAGGGAAAGACGGCGGTATGCGTGGCGGCGGACGGCGCGGCGGCGGGCGTGTTCGGCATTTCCGACACTATAAAGGACGGCGCCGCCAAGGCGTGCAAGGAGCTTGCACAACTGAATATTCGCACCATAATGCTTACCGGCGACAACGCCGTCACCGCAAGGGCTATGGCAAAGCAGGCGGGCATTTCCGAAGTGATAGCGCAGGTGTTGCCGGGCGAAAAGGCGGAAAAGATAAAACAGCTGCAAGAGGCGGGTTATAAATGCCTTATGGTCGGCGACGGCATAAACGACGCTCCCGCGCTGGCGCAGGCGGACGTGGGTATGGCGATAGGCGCGGGCAGCGATACCGCCGTGGAGTGCGCGGACGTGGTGCTTGTGGGCAACAGCCTTTCGGCGTGTACGGACGCCGTGCTGATAAGCCGCGCCACTATGCGCAATGTGAAAGAAAATCTGTTTTGGGCGTTTATATACAATATTATAGGCATACCGTTTGCCGCGGGCGTGCTTTACGCGATCACAAAAAACGAAAGCACCTTGCTCAACCCTATGATAGCGGCGCTTGCAATGAGCCTTTCTTCCGTGTGCGTGGTGTCCAACGCGCTCAGGCTTTCCGCCTACAACGCGGACAAGGCGCGCGCCCGCTTGGACGGCACTTTGGAAGAGTGGAAGAAAAAGCGCAGGCAGGATAAAAAGGAAGCAAGGAAGAAGAGAAAAAGCTCCGCCTGCGCCGCGGGAGTGTGCCCCTTGAACACGAATAACATTGAAAGCCCCGAAAGGGACGAGGAGGGATATATGAAAATAACCATAGGCGTGGACGGAATGATGTGCGCGCATTGCGAAGCTCGCGTAGCGGGCGCTTTGGAGGCTCTGGACGGCGTTAAAAAGGCAAAAGCCAGCGCAAAAGAAAAAAATGTCGTCGTAAAATTTGACGAGGACAAGATAGACGTAGTAAAATTGAAGCAAACCATACAGGAGCAAGGTTACACCGTAACCGATTGAATATGTTAAAGAAAGTAAAGACATTGCTATCTTCGGAGGAGGTCAAGAAGCTCACTCCGGTTAGCGAGCAATTGCGTGCAGTAAAGGAAGACAGGGACAGGCAGGCGGAAGCCATATTGACGGGCAAAGATAAGCGCAAGATGCTCATCATAGGTCCGTGTTCCGCTGATAACGAGGACGCGGTATGCGATTATGTCGCGCGCCTGGCGAAAGTTGCGGACAAAGTAAAGGACAAGTTTCTTATCATTCCGCGTATCTATACCAATAAGCCGCGCACTCGCGGCGAAGGGTATAAGGGCATTTTGCACAACCCCGATCCGCATAACGCCGCCACGGATATACAGGCGGGCGTTATAGCGCTCAGAAAAATGCATATCCGCGCCATCTCCGAAAGCGGACTTTCCAGCGCGGACGAAATGCTCTACCCGGATAACCACGTGTATTTGGACGATCTGCTCACTTATGTCGCGATAGGCGCAAGGAGTACGGAAGACCAGCAGCACAGACTTGTGGCAAGCGGTATAGACCTGCCCGCAGGCTTCAAAAACCCTATGAACGGCAGCGTGCGCGTGACGATAAACTCCATTTACGCCGCTCAAATCCCCAACGAGTTCAAATACCGTCAATATCAGGTCAAGACGGAGGGCAACCCCTTTGCCCATATGATATTGCGCGGCGGTGTGGACGTTTACAACAACAACTTCCCCAACTACCACTACGAAGACGTTATGAACGCCATAGAGCTGTACGAAGCAAGCGGCTTGAAAAACCCCGCCATAATCATAGATACCAACCACTCCAACAGCGGCAAAAAGTATCTTGAACAAGTGCGCATCGCCAAAGAAATTTTCACCAATATGAAGTGGTCGGAGAAAATGCATTCCTTTGTCAAAGGACTTTTGATAGAAAGCTATATCCAGGACGGCGCCCAGCCCGTCACCGGCACCGAATACGGTAAATCCGTCACCGACGCCTGCCTGGGGTGGGATAAAACGTACCGCCTCATCTGCGATCTGGCTAGTATGTTATAGGCGGAAAAAGTTAATTCAAAAATGTACGGACGGCAAACGTATTGCCGTCCGTATATTTTTGTGTCAACGAAAACCTCGTAATAGTCGCGGGAGTTTTAATGAGGCTCAGACGATGATCTAGAAAAATAAATATCAAATGGTTTATTACACATACCGCAGTGCTCTAATTGTTTGCTTTCAAATATACTGTTGTAATTTGTATTGCGTAATACTAAAAGATGTATCAAAGTGCTCGTAACGGGTTTGACTCGAGGTTATAATGCCAAGCGTGGGCTCAAATTATATTCTATTGTACATAGGTATATCATAATGGTAATTACTGTAAGATAATTTTTCTGGGCTTGTCTATTGCAATCTTGGTGTTCTCTTTAGATGTTCATTTTTTATTCTGAATTTACATATGATTACAATTCAAAACGTGACTTATAGTCCGTTGCAAAATGCATCACATAGGGATAAAATTAATATATAAGGTGATATTTGTGATTCAGGAAAAAGTAGGAAAAAGAATTAAAGAGTTACGATTGCAACTTGGTATTAGTCAAGAGGAACTTGCTGCTCGGGCAAATCTCGATAGAACATACATCACAAGTGTTGAGCGAGGTAGAAGGAATATTTCAATAGGAACGTTGGAGAAGATAGTTCTGCAATTAGATTGCACAATGCATGATTTTTTTAATTTTTAATCAGGAGAAAAATATGACGAAAACAGAGTTGTTTATCAAACTAGCGCAGCCAAATTCAGAAGGGGTGAGTCGTTGGGTAAATGTGGTGGAATTCGTGGGTGATTATGCGGCCTTGAAATTTGGAAACGGTGCATCATGGGCAAGAAAAGAATCAACTCTTGCAAAAAATTACATAATTGAATTTGATAGAAGCATTACGCCGGGAAACGGAATAGATAGAATACGCTTAAATGGGTTTAATGACGGAAAATATTCTCAACATATCAGGGCTGATATTCGAAAGGCAATTAAAGATCGTCGATGTGTTGTATTGGGAACTTCTAATCCCGAAGTTGATCACAAGAATGGAATGAAAAACGAAGATCGCGTTATGCAAAATGAAGATCAACGACTAGAGGACTTTCAACCATTAAGTAAAGCGGCAAATGATGCAAAAAGACAGTACTGTAAGGAGTGTATAAGGACTGGTATACGCTATGATGCGAAAAAATTAGGTTATCCAATGTCTTATTACAAAGGTGGCGCAAAGCATCATTTTGAGTCGGATGCTTGCGTGGGCTGTTATTGGTATGATCCGTTAGAATTTAAAAAACACCTACAAGAAAAGAAATAGAAAATGTGTAAGGAATGTGTATTTTAAAGTAATGTGTGGCGAAAAATGGTTAACCAATAATTTTATTTTTTAAACAGAAAAATATATTCATGCTTAAAAATATATAGCCCGTTTTTTAAGGCTCTTTGACGCCAAAGCGCTTGTTGGTTTGATTTACCTTTTGTATGTTCGAAATTTTTGACGATAGTTGCTTTTAATGTAAGTCCTTCTTGTTGCATAACTTGCATGCAATAAAAACCAAGTGGAATTAACTGACCATTAGTATATTTATCACCAATAACAACAGCGCAATATCTACCGTTTTCAAGTACCGCAGAAGTATTCTTTACTACTTTGCGAAAATTTTCTAAAAAATCATTTAATGTTTTGGAATTAGATAAATCATTTTCATCGTCACTGAATTTGATTATATCCCAGTATGGAGGGTGATAAATAATAAATTGAACATTATTTATTTTATATGTATTAGTAATTCTCCGAATATCAAATGTTCGGCTATCATCAACAAAGGTGTCGGCAATTAGGTTGCTTTTTTGTTCAGAATGTACTCGTTGAATTGCTTCATTTGCAACAAATGGTTGTAGTTCAATTCCAATGGAGTTCCGACCCATTCTCTGTGCTTCAATAAGTGTTGTTCCGCTTCCCGAAAAAGGATCTAATACAAACTCTCCTGCTCTTGTATAACGAGCGAGTAGTTGATGAGGTATTTGCGGGACAAAATTACCATGATAATTTGCATTATGCGCACCGGAATTATCTCTTTGCGGGATAAGCCATAAGCTGTCTGTCCATATATCATTCAGCTCTTTCCATTTAGTTATATCAAGATCATTTATTTTGCGCATCATATGGTGCCCTTTACCAAGCAATGTAAGTACTCTATAGTAGAAGTCGATTTACAGTCTCTGGCATTATCAGCTTTAAATCGACGGTATTGCTGCATATACACGTTGTATTTGCCATATTTTTTCATTATTTTTTCTATAGTATCAAAAGACATTAGTCCTTCATTATTATAACTTAGAAAAATATATTTAAAATTAGCATTCTTTATGAGATCATCAAATGCTTTGACTACTTTACCCTTAATACAAAAAACGCTTTTTTGATTTGCATAATCACGTAAGCCTGTTTTTCCTTTAATAATAGGGTTATCATATCTTGCTATGGTTTCCAATAAGTGATAATTTGAACAATATTGTCGTGTATTGTATGGCGGATCAAGATATAATATATCGCCAGAAATGTGCTTAATTAATTCACACACATCTTCATTATATACTTTGCAAGAAACGGACCCCTGCATTATAGGAAGTGCAACTAATTCCATTTCTTTTAAGGCTGATTTTTTCAGGTTTTTCAAATAGGCGCCATATACGGAGGCAGTGTTCGCATATTTATCTATGCTATTTAATAGCGATCCGAGTAAAAAAAAGTATTCGTGTTTGGTTATACTTCCTGCACTAAGCCAATTTTCGATTGCAATTCTAATCGCGTCACATTTTTTAGCATTGGAATCCGAAAAGTACATTCTACGAAAATCCTGTCCTTCGGTGCCGCCATATGAATAATTGCTATATATAAACCCTTCAACGCCATTCAATTGATTAAGCTGACGAATTAGTTGTAAACAACGGTCTTTATCGAGATTCCCGTTGTTTTCAATCATATGCTTTGTTATAACATAGCTGTAATATTGTATATCATTTGCAATAATAGAATACCCCTGTTTTTTGAAGGAACCACTGACTACGCCTGTACCGGCAAATAGATCAGCAAAAATCATTTGCGATGGTACCCGTGTTTCGTTATATAATTTAAGTGTCTTATCGATTGAGGTCTCTAAAAAATCGATTAGAGAATATTTAGATCCGATATAATTCATTTTATCTACCTTCTCTTGCTATGTTTTTAAAAGTAACAGCGGAGTGTTTTGACAAATTTTTTGTCATGCCACAGGTTTTAGTTGCTACTATTATAAACATAGATATAGTACATTAAATAGTATAACACTTTTTATATGTTGTATCAAGTTAAATGAGTAGGTCTACTTTATATAATGAAAACTTCCTGAATATTTATTGGGAATAGATGTATAGATAAAATATTAAACGAGATTGAAAAAATATAATAGAAGTGATACAATATAACTGAAATAAAAGTGATTGAGGCAGGTTAATATATGGATAAAGATATTAAAAGAGTAGAATCAATAATAAATAGAACGTATAGAATCTCTCAATTTAATAACTTCGTAAAGTCTTTTGAAGAAGATATTTGTGCAGATAAAAAGAATAATGATTTTGATAAGTGGTTGCGGGAATATATCCAAATTATGAAAAACAAATGTTCACAAATTGAAGCGGAAACAATATATAGATGCCGTATTTTAGAAGAAGAAGATTTAATTTCGGAACGGAATGGGATTAATATTGAAAATTTATCCGGTTATGATTGCCTGAATTCAAAGGAACCTCCTAGCGCAGCAGCTGCTAACGGAAGGTGTAATAGTAAGGGGAATTCATATTTTTATGCAGCTGAAGATGAATATACAGCACTGGTTGAGATTAGACCAGTGGTAATGCAATTTGTGTCGTTAGCGGAATTTGAAATCTACTCCCTATTGCTGGCAGATTTAACACTCTGTTATTTGCAAGATGATAGGTCGAAATATTATGCAAAAAAGCTTTTTGATATTTTTTCGTTTATCAAAGTAAAAGAAGAGAGCTACAGAATATCTCAATATGTTGCATCGCTATTTAGAGAAAACGGGTTTGACGGTATAAGATATCCCAGTTCACTAACTGCAGGAAACAATATCGTTATTTTTAATTATTTACACAAAAATATGAGGTTTGTAAAAAGTAGGTTGGTACGATTGTTTCAGGTAGAATTTGAGTTTGCTGATATATCAAAAAATAAATTAATAGAAAAAAACTTGAAAACAGGCTATACTGAGCAGTCCTGTTCTGAAACTATACAATTGTTAAATAAAATGAAAAAAATAAGTGTTGAAAACAAGAGGAGTTAAAAGGGTCTGGATGTTCAAAGTATTTAGATGAAGGATTGCATCAAAGTAAATCAGTCCAAGAAATGAGGCGGCAATTTTGTTTAGTGGAACTGTAGCAAATTACGGCGTTTAGAGAAGAACTCGGGCAAATCTGTTGCAACTTAGTAGCAAGGAGTTTACGCTCATCACAGCTATTTTTGCTGGAAGAACAAGGGGTTATTTTTAAGTGAAGATGAAATCGTTGCAAGGCCTAGTCGGCTTGGCGTGTGGCCAAAGATTTAAGACTTATCTATTAAATGATATACAAGTACGAAAAGCCATAAGTTTGGCAGGATTATAAAATTTTATTAACTTTGTAAGTAATTTAACTGAAATATTTATCCAAAGCGAGGACCAGATTCGCCATAAATCTGTTCAGAAGCGCGTCCTGCGCTCTGCCTATATCGGCGTACCATTCAGCCTCGGCAAAAGCGGCGTAGCAGGCGGATTTGAGGGGGTAGTTGGGTGAAAGGGGGCGGAGTGCGGCGTAATTCTCAATCAGGGCGTAGCGCGCGCCGCCGTTTTCGCTGAGTTGGAAAAGCTCGTATTCGGGATCTCCCCACATAGTGTTTATCGGGTCTATCATACAAAGATAGGCGCCGCTGTTTATCATAATGTTTTCCGCGTTCAGATCGCCGTGAATGAGCGCGGGGTATTGCGGTTCGTCAAAGATATTGTCAAAGCGGAGAAAGACGTTTTCCAAAAGAAGGGGCACGTCTTTGGAAAAAAGTCCCGCGCGGGCGGCGTTTTCTATTTTTAAGTATTGGCGAGAGGCGATGTTTTTATAGCATTCGCGCCAGGAAGAATATCTGCCGCCTTCCAAGTCGCCCTTGTCGGATATTACGCCGTAGCCCGTTCCGCGGCAGGAATGCAGCTTGACTATATCCGCCGCCGCCTGCTTGCCTATGCGCGCAAAGTTGCAGCCCGAAGGCGGTTTGGAGGCGTTCACCCCGCATATGTATTCCATAATAAGGCAGTTATCGCCGTAAGAAGAGTAGATTTGCGGCAGTTTGACGCCCGCCTTTTCAAGAGCGGAGTACCACAGTTTTTCCTTTGCCATATCCCCGTTGCCGCGGAACACCTTGACGGCGGCGCGGAAGGGCGGAGCGGAAAAATTGGCGCAATAAACGCTCCCGTAAGCGCCCTCTCCCACGCGGAACAGGGAGTTTACGGAAGTTGAAAACACGCTTGATATTGCTTGCTTTGCCTGCTCTTCCATAACTTTATCATAGCACAGACGGGCGGAAAATTCAATAAAAGGCGGGGAATTTAACTGCTTTTTGATAAAAATCCGCCTTTATCGCCGTCTTCTTCGTTGTTTTCGCGCTTTTTACTTGCCGCCTTTTCTTGGCTTTCGGGTTCAAAGCCGCCCACTTCCGCTTCTTGGCTTTCGGGATAGGAGCCGTCTTCTTTCGCGGGCGCGGTCTTATCAAGATTTTCTTGCGCTTCGGATTGGCTTTCGGGAGCGGAGCCGTCTTTTTCTGCGGGTGCGGTATTGGATAAGTGCTGCTCCGAATCGGCGCTCTTGAGAGGAGCGTGCACAAGTACGGAGCCTACGTTAAAGCGCGCCGCTATCTTGTCCAGCCTGAGCACATAGGTGAGCAGTACCGCCAAAACGCAGCCCACAACGCCTTGCAATATGTCTATGGGCAGTTGAAGTACGGCGCCCGAAAGGCGGGTGGCGGGGGAGTCGCCTTCTCCCCAGAAAAGCACGTTCGTGCCGAAGTATCCCACCGCCATGACCACGGCGGCAAATACCATAGAGATAATGCCCAGGGCAACTTGCAGGGGAATATGTCTGCGCGCCAATTTGGGAACGGCGTACTTGATGAGCGCGCCGCATATCGCGCCCTCAACCGCTTTTATCACCAAAGTAAAGGCGAACGTGGCGGGGAACACGATAAGGTCGGCAAACATTGCGCCCAGACCGCCCGCTATCGCCGCCGTTGCGGGACCGAACAGCGCCGCGGCGGTGAGGACCATGGCGTCGCCCAGATTCACATAGGCAGAGCCGATGTTTATGCCGATAAACGTAAACGCCATGACCAATCCCGTCATAACGCCCGTTACGGCGACGTGCAGAACCGCACGCCTGGAACTTGTTACTTGTTTCATAGGCAATACCTCCGAAAAGCAGTATACAAAATATCCTATGAAAAAAGGCGCGTCCCTTGCGGAAAGACGCGCCTTGAAAAGCAAAGCTGTTTCTTTCCCGATCTGACTTTACAGGCGGTTGCGGATTCTCACCGCATCAACTGACGGGGCTGTAGGACTTGTCCGCTTGCGCGGCATCACCTCCGGTCGGCTCAAAAGCCTGCCCAAAGAATATTTTGTTGACTTAACTATATCACCGTAAAAAGCGGCTGTCAAGCGATTTTTTCAAAAAAATGAGTTTCAAAATGTAAGCAAGTAAATTCGCGGACGGTGAAAATATATAACCGTTTATTATATATTTTCTTCAATTATGCGGGAAAAATATGGATATTTCGGGAATAAAGGCGCTTTGTGTTGCAAAAAGTTCATAAAATGCATATAATTTGCACAAGGGCAATTGGCAAGGATATTTTCCCGGGCGGAACGTTTTTTTCGTTTGGGAATATATTGTTTACGTGAAGGAGGAGTTATGAACGACAATATTTATATCGACAAGGACGCCGTGGTGGAAGAAGGGGCGGTCATCTTTCCCAACAACTATATAGGCGCGGGCAGCGTTATCAAAAGCGGAGCCGTGCTGCGCCCCAACAACATTATAGAAAACAGCGTGGTGGAAGAAGGAGCGGTGGTCACCGCCAGCGTGCTGGAAGGCGCAACCGTGGGCAAGCGGGCGCAGGTGGGTCCTTTTTGCTATATGCGTGCGGGCGCCAAGGTGGGTGAAGGCTGCAAGGCGGGCGATTTTGTGGAGATAAAGAACGCGTCTTTGGGCGACGGAACAAAGGCTTCGCATTTGGCGTATGTGGGCGACTGCGACGTGGGCGCGGGCTGCAACGTGGGGTGCGGAGTTATTTTCGTCAATTATGACGGCAAGCAAAAGCACCGCTCCAAGGTGGGCGACAGGGCGTTTATAGGCAGTAACAGCAATATAATCGCGCCCGTTAGCATAGGCGACGACGCATACATAGCCGCGGGCACCACCATAACGGAGGACGTGCCGCCTGCGGCGCTGGTCATAGGGCGTTCGCGCCAGACCGTGAAGGAAGGCAAGGCTCACGGCAAATTCAAGCTTATCTGACGGTGAAGATATGAAAGAAAAAGTTACGGAAAGCTTGAGTTTCGGCACGGACGGCGTAAGGGCGGAATACGGAGAGGAATTGGAGCGCGCGGCGTACGCTTTGGGGCGCACGGTGCACGGCAGAGTCGTGCTGGGCAGGGATACGCGCGTTTCGGGAGAAAGGCTCGCGCAGACATTCGCGCAGGGCGCTTCTGATGCGGGCGCGCAAGTGGAGTACGCGGGAATAATGCCCACGGCGGGCGTGGCATATCTCACAAAAAGCCGCGGGGCGGACTTCGGGGCGGTCATCTCCGCTTCGCACAATCCGCCCGAGTATAACGGAATAAAGATTTTTTCAAGTGAGGGAGAAAAACTTTCCGAACAGGCGGAAGCCGAGTTCAATGCCGCCCTAAGAGTGCAATTTGAGCAAAAGAATGTGCCGCTTAAAATGCGTGCGGATATACAGGGCGCAAGGGAAGAATACATAAATTTTCTGTGCGGAGCGGGTCGGGAGCTGAAAGGAATGAAGATAGCTCTGGACTGCGCCAACGGAGCGGCTAGCGTTATAGCGCCGCAAGTTTTTGCGCGTTTGGGCGCTGATACGGTCACGGTGAGCGCGAATATAGGCGGCTTAGACATAAACGACGGGTGCGGCGCGCTGCATATAGACACGTTAAAGCGGCGCTGCCCCGGGGAGTTCGACATATATTTTGCCTTTGACGGCGACGCGGACAGGGTGATGGCGCTCAGCGATAAGGGCGAAGTTATGGACGGCGATTTGATAATGTACACGATAGCCGCCCTAACAATGCAAAATGGCGGGCGAGTTTCGCAGGTAGTGGGCACGGTGATGTCCAACGGCGGGACGGAAGAGGCTTTGAAGAAGCTGGGCGTGAAGTTTTTGCGCGCCAAGGTGGGCGACAAGTACGTCAAGCGAATGATGGACGAATGCGGAGCCGAGATAGGCGGGGAGCAGTCGGGGCACATAATACTTTCAAAGTATGCGGGCACGGGCGACGGCATACTTACCGCGGCGGTGCTTGCGGGCTTATTGAAAGAGTCGGGAAGGGCGGCAAGTGAGTTTTCCTATCCCGTATATCCGCAATTCAACGAAAGCGTTAAAACGGCGGACAAAGAAAAAGCCGCAGGCGCGCATATCGCGGCATTGACGAAAGAGTGGGAAGAGCGCGGCGTGCGCGTGCTCGTGCGCCCCAGCGGCACCGAACCCAAAATAAGAGTTATGACGGAGTGCAAAAACGCCGCTCTTGCCAAGGCGGCGCTCGCTCAATTAAAAGACGCGCTTTTATAAGGCGGTAAAATAACGAGTTCGAAAACGGATAAAGGCGGTTTACAGCCGCCTTTTTTCATTATAAGGGCGTGGCTGAACGGCGAGTTCTATAACGCGGCGTTCGGAACGGCGCAGCAGGCGGTAATTCAAACTACTAAGGTGGATAACAGCGCAGAGAGCACGGGCTACACAGACGATAAATTTGCCTGCGCCGATACGGAGGACAAGATATTCCTTTTGAGTTACGCGCAGGCGGCAAATGCGGAATACGGCTTTTCCGAAGATAAAAAAGGCTGCGCCGCAAGAGAGCGGAGCGTAAGCGATTACAGCCGCGCCACGGGAGCAAGCGTTTCTCCGAACGGCAGCGGCGGGTCTTGGTGGCTGCGTTCGCCCGCGGGCGCTGTTTCAGACTCCGCGCAATGCGTGCAACATAACGGCGCTATCAAAGATGCTAAGGTAATGGTTGCCTACAACGGAGTTGTGCCCGCTTTGCATCTGACATTGTAGAGCGTGATAGCTGCGCGGCTGTGCGATGCAAAAGCTTGCGGGCAATAGGTGCGGAATAAAAACGTTACCCCTTGATCAGCGGGGCTGCGGCAGGCGCCGCACCCCGTTTTTCATTTCGCAAAATCGCAAAAAAAAGCAAAATTGCGAAATGAAAAGCTTACGGCGCAAGATGATCGAGCGGGGGCTTTATGAAAGCAGCCATTCGGCGATGTCGATGATTTTAACGCCTTCAACGTGGCTTTCCGGGTGCTTGGTGCGCGCAATTATCATTTTGGGGTAGGCGTCCCTGATCGCAAGCAGAGGAGCTAATTCGCGCTGCAAGGTTTCTTGCCTGCTGATGTCGTCGCAGACTTGGATATAAGTTTTCATACCGTTTTTCACGGCGACAAAGTCCACTTCGGTTTCATTAAGCTGTCCCACATAGACTTCACAGCCTCTGCGCAGAAGTTCGATAGCCACAATGTTTTCGTAAAGATGTCCGTAGTCGGCGTTTTTCGTGCCTATCACGGCATAGCGCAGGGACAAGTCCGCCAGATAATATTTTTTGTCAGATTCCAGATATCTTTTCCCCTTCACATCGTATCTTTTGAAAGGGTAGAATAAAAAGCTGCGGCAAAGATAATCTATATATGCGCCGCAAGTCTTGTCATTGGTGCGGTATGTGTTCGAGGTGAGCGCATTTGCGATATTCCTGACCGAAGTCCTGTTGCCGACGTTGTCCATTAAATAATCGGTTATCATATTCAAAAGGTCTTCGTTTTCTATGCGGAACTTGGTCACAATGTCTTTGGTTATGGTTGTTCTCACTATCCCCGCCAAATATTTTTTCGCGTCATCGGGGTTATTGTAGAGATAAGAACCTGCCATACCGCCCGCCGAAACGTATTTATCAAAAGCGGCGTTTATGTCGCTTTGAGGATAATACAGCAGATATTCGGCAAAAGAAAAGGGATAAAGGCTTATCTCAAATACGCGCCCGCCGAAAAGGGTAGCCAAATCGCTGGACAGCAAAAACGCATTGGAGCCGGTCAAAAAGATATTGAACCGCTCTTCTTCGTACAAGCTGTTTATTGCGGTTTCAAAACCGCGGCAAAGCTGAACTTCGTCTATAAACAGGAAGTTTTCTTTATCGGGAACATAGTGCGAATTTATATATTCGTATAAGGCGTTTTCTTCTTTTAAGACTTCAAACTCCTTCAAATTCAACTTTATTCGCACAATATTGCTTTCGTTCGGCAGTTTTTGCACATATGAGATAAAGGCGTCCATCAATTTGGACTTGCCGCAGCGCCGAATGCCCGTGATGACTTTTATGTCCGGCGTGTACATAACGTCTATAAGCTGTTGCAGATAAAATTTTCTTTCGATAAGCTTCATTTTTCCACCTCGATAACAGTATAATTCATTTCGCAAATTTTGTCAAATCGGAAAATTGCGAAATGAAAATTTTTTTGTCGAACGGAAAACCGCTAAAAAAGCGTGATATATGCTTAAAAAGCGGCTGTTTATGCGGTGCAGCGTTTATTTCGCAAAAAGGCAAAAAAATGAAAATTGCGAAATGGCGGCGTTTATTTCGCAAAAAGGCAAAAAAATGAAAATTGCGAAACGGGGGCGTTTCGCAACTTCAAAAGCGGATATTTTATTAAAAAACGCGCGGATATTTTGCGGCTATATCTCTTGCTTTTCCTTTTGCTTTTCCAGGCGTTTATAGTATATCTTTTGTCCTATGCCGCGGATAAATACGGCTATTTTATCGGTAAGGGGCTGGGAGGGCACCTTGCCGTTATACGCGTAGGGTTGGAATATCTCCAGATAAGGTTCCAGGCGGCATGAAGTGATGACAAGGCGCAGGGCGGAGGCGGTGATTTTTTTGAAAGTTGCTATCCGCTTAAAGCCTATCGTGGTGCCGGAGTAAACTTTTTTCTCACCCTTGTCCGTCACGGCGAAGAGGTCGAAGCTCTCCACGCGCTGGGAAAAGTCGCAATTTTCGCGCAGCACGACTTTGTCCACCTCCGCGGGACGGTCGAATTGCGCGGTTATTTCGTAGCTTTGCTCTATCTCGGCGGCGCGGTAACAGCCGCTTTTGTCCGCCGCCAGCAGAGAAGCGGGCATAGTATTGTCCTCGTTTTCCGCCGTATATGTGCATTTTATCGGCTTTGCAAAGTGCGCGCGTATCCTCTCCCCGAAGGCGCGCAGAGTGCTTTCGTCGCGCTCGGAGATGGCGCCCGTGTTGCTTGGCGGTACGT
Source organism: uncultured Clostridia bacterium (assembly GCA_944380395.1). Taxonomy (GTDB): domain Bacteria; phylum Bacillota; class Clostridia; order Christensenellales; family UBA3700; genus Alloclostridium. Next base: position 46,361 of record CALWHM010000007.1, read on the forward strand.
TGAGCAAGAGCAGGGAGTTGCCGCCCACGGACGTGTAATATATGTAAGTCAGGTTGTCAAGGGAGCGCACGGCGCAGTTTTCGCGCTTGTGCCAAAACCAACCGGGGCGAATGGATACGTCCACTTCCGCGGGGTACCATATAAAGGAGTCGTAAGCGTCCAGCACTTCGCGGCTGCCCAAGTCCTCGCTCATCGCGTCCAAGCCTTTTTTGCGGAAGGAATTATCGTCCGCCTGTTGTGATTTTTCCTCTATCTTCTGCACGTCAAAGGAAAATTCGGGCACCACGTTCCACTCGCTCTTGCGCGCCTGTCCCGCTTCGTTGCCCACCCATCTCACGTCGGGTCCGCAGTTGGAGATGGCGCAGCCGGGTTGCAGAGTGCGCACGGTGTCGTATATGCGTTCAAAGTCGTATACCTGCTTGGGCTTGCCGTCCATATACGAGCCGCACGCCCCGTCCAGCCACACGCAGAATATCTCGCCGTAGCGGGTGAGAAGTTCGGTGAGCTGACGGATATAAAAGTCGTTGTATTTTTCCGTGCCGTAAAGCGGGGAATTTCTGTCCCACGGGGAGAGATATACGCCGAATTTCAGTCCGAATTTGCGGCAGCTGTCCGAAAGCTCTTTGACCACGTCGCCCTTGCCGCCCTTGTACGGGGAGGAAGCCACGGAATATTTCGTGGTGTCAGTTTGCCAAAGGCAAAAGCCGTCGTGGTGCTTGCAGGTGAGGATAATGCCGTTTGCGCCCGCCGCCTTGGCTATCTCCGCCCACTTGTCCGTATCCTGATTTTTGGGATCGAAAAGCGAAGGAGGGCAGGTGCCGTCGCTCCACTCCTTGTTTGCAAAGGTGTTTATACCGTAATGTATAAAGATGTTAAAGCCGCCGTCCTCAAAACTCTTCTGCACCGAAGAGGGGGTAACGGATGTGTAAACGCGCAGTCTGTCTTGCATTTTTACCTCTTATAATTCGGGCTTGGGCCCGCCCTAGTATTGTATTATTTCGCGGAAGAGTCTTCCTCCACGCTTTCTTCCTTGCAATATTTTATCTCGTATTCGGCGCCCGAAGCGGCGTTCATAATGGCTCTGCCCATTGCCTCCACCGCCGCCACTTGCAGCAGGATAAAGTCATAGGGGCGCCTCACGCCCGTGTTCAGCGTGAACACCGTGTCCCCGTCAAAGTCCGTGTGCACGGGGGAGATGTGTTTGGCGTAGGCGTTGTGAGTTATCGTCGCCAGCTTGTTCGCCTCCACTTTGGTGAGTTTGGCGTTGGTCATCACGCAGCCTATCGTAGTGTTCGCGCCCGTGAGCAGGGTGAACCATTTGCCTTCGCGCAGGCAGCGTTCCGTGTCCAGAAAGCTCCCTTTATTGCCCGTGGCGCCCGCCAGGATATTGCCTTTGCCGTCGGTTATGTCGCCCATCGCGTTCACCGCGACCACAGCCGTCACCACGCAGCCGCCCGCCTTCACGGTGGCGGCGCCCAGCCCCGACTTCTGCGCGTGTGCAAGTCCGCGTATCTTGCCCACGGTGGCGCCTTTGCCCACGCCGACCTGTCCGAAAGACACGTTTTTGTCGCTTGCCGCTTCGCACGCCTTGTAGCCCCACTCCGCGGTGGGGTAGTGATATTCTTTGTCGTTCAAATCGAATATCACCGCGCCGCACACGATGGGCACCACTTTTTTGCCTATTTTGTAGCCTATGCCGCGCTCGCGCATATATTCCATAACGCCGCACGCGGAGGCAAGTCCGTACGCAGAGCCGCCCGAAAGCACCACGGCGTTTATTTTCTCCATAGCTTTTTCCGGGCGCAGCAGGTCGGTTTCGCGCGTGCCGGGAGCGCCGCCGCGCACGTCCACGCCCGCCACCGCGCCCTTGTTGCAGGTGATGACGGTCACGCCCGTATACTCGTCGTTATAGCTGCCTATCTTTATCCCGGAGGGAATTATTATGTCTTCCATTATCCCACTATAGAGCTGATTATGTTCGCGTATCCCTGCGAAACTATGGTTGCCGCGTACTTGCACAGATCTTCAAGCGGCATAGGGTTTTCGCTCCTCAGCCACGCCACGTAAACGTCCATCACTCCGCCCGTCATAAAAGTCACCGCCACGCGCAAAAACTTTTCGTCCGAATCGGGGAACTTGGTCATCACGCTCTCCACCACCTTGTCCGTAAAGCACTTTTTCAATTTGAGCAGGAAAGTGGTGGAAATTTTGCTGTCCGATATAAATCTGCCGAACGCGGGATTTACGTCCGCTTCTTCCGTAAGCGCTTTGAGCAGAGGGTAGGGGTTGAGCGGCAGCTGCACGGGATCGAACTTGTTGACTATTTCAAACATAGTGTCCGTGGTGGTGGTTTCTATGTCCGCAAGCACCTCGTATACGCTGGTGTAGTGCAAGTAAAAAGTGGAGCGGTTGATGTCCGCCGCCTGCGTGACGTCCGTCACGGTTATGTCGTTGATGCGCTTGGTAACGCTCAGCTGCATCAGCGCGTTCTGAATTGCCTTGCGCGTTTTGCGCGTGCGCCTGTCCATTGTTCTTCTTATCATAGCAAAGTACTCCTTTTAATATTGCTTTTGTATATTATACCACGCGCGCGGAGAAATGTCAACACCCCGTTGAGAAAACAAAACGTAAAATAAATGTGTGGTTTTATAGGCAAAAGTTGAAAGTTTCCGCTTCAAGCGCGCGGTGAATATTTATGCAAAAGCCGTATATTTATGCAATTATGCACGCGAAAATGTATAAACTCATAAAATTTCAGGAAAAAATACAAAAAATTGTGAATATTTATGCTCAAAACACTTGCCTTATGCAAGCAAAGAGAGTATGATATTGCCATAACCGAAAAGGAGAAACAACTATGGGTGAAATCAAAAAAGTGGTTTTGGCATATTCGGGCGGTCTGGATACGTCCATTATAATTCCCTGGCTTAAAGAGAATTACGACAACTGCGAAGTTATAGCGGTCGCGGGCAACGTGGGTCAGGGCGGAGAGCTGGAAGGTCTTGAAGAAAAGGCGAAAAAGACGGGCGCAAGCAAGCTTTACATCGCCGACCTTACGGACGAGTTCGCTTCCGATTACATTGTTCCCACTATGAAGGCGGGCGCCGTGTATGAGGGCAAGTATCTTTTGGGCACGTCCTTTGCACGCCCCATCATCGCAAAGAGGATAGTCGAGATAGCTTTGGCGGAGGGTGCGGACGCCATCTGCCACGGCTGCACGGGCAAGGGCAACGATCAGGTGAGATTCGAACTTACCATAAAGGCGTTTGCTCCCAATATGAAGATAATCGCGCCTTGGAGAATATGGGATTTGAAGAGCCGTGACGAGGAGATAGACTACGCGGAAGCGCACAACGTACCCCTCAACATCACAAGGGAGACCAATTACAGCAAGGACAAGAACCTGTGGCACCTTTCGCACGAGGGGCTTGACCTGGAAGATCCCGCCAACGAACCCAATTACGACAAGATATTGGAGCTGGGCGTGACGCCGGAGAAGGCGCCCGACAAGCCCACTTATATAACCCTTTCCTTTGACAAGGGCAATCCCGTGGCGCTGGACGGCAAGAAGATGAAGCCTTCCGCGCTCATTGCGGAGCTGAACAAGCTGGGCGGAGCAAACGGCATAGGCATAGCCGACATAGTGGAAAACAGACTTGTGGGTATGAAGTCGCGCGGCGTGTACGAAACCCCCGGCGGCACCATTCTCTACTTTGCGCACGAAGTGCTGGAATCACTGTGTCTGGACAAGGAAACGGCGCATTTCAAGCAGCACGTGGCGCTCAAATTCGCAGACCTTGTGTATAACGGACAGTGGTTCACCCCGCTCAGGGAAGCGCTTTCCGCGTTTGTGGACAGCACGCAGCAGACGGTCACGGGCGACGTGAAACTCAAACTTTACAAGGGCAACATCACCCCCGCGGGCGTGACTTCCCCTTATTCACTTTACGATGAGGAGATAGCCACTTTCTCAGAGGACGAAGTGTACGATCAGAAGGACAGCGCGGGCTTTATCAACCTGTTCGGTCTGCCCATAAAGGTGAAGGCTCTGTCCGAACAGAAGAACAAGAACAAGTAAGAAAACAGGCATATTTGCACGGCGGCGGTAGCGCTTTACGGCGTTATCGCTTTGCCGTTATAACGTGCGCGCGGGCGCAAAGGAGCGTATATGAGCGACAAGATGTGGGCGGGCAGATTTTCCGCCGAAACGGATAAAAGGGTGAACGATTTCAATTCGTCCATTCGCTTTGACTGCCGTATGTACGAAGAGGACATTACGGGCAGTATCGTGCACGCGCGCATGCTGGCGCGCCAGGGCATCATCTCCGCGGAGGACAGGGACAAGATAGAGGGCGGACTTTTGTCCGTTATGAGCGATATCAAAAGCGGCAAACTGCCTTTCGATCCCAACGCGGAGGACATTCATATGTTCGTGGAAGCGGAACTTACCGCACGCATAGGAGAGGCGGGCAAGCGCCTGCACACCGCCCGTTCCAGAAACGATCAGGTGGCGCTGGATCTGAAAATGTATCTGAAAAAGCAGACCGTGCAGATAGCCGCGCTGCTTTTGGAGCTGGAACAGACCGTCACGGACATAGCCAAAAAGCATACCCGCACCGTAATGCCCGGCTACACGCATTTGCAGCGCGCCCAGCCCATCACGTTCGCCCATCACCTGTGCGCCTATGCGGAGATGTTCCTGCGCGACGTGAAAAAGCTGAAAAACGCCGCGGAAAATATGGACGAGTGCCCTTTGGGCAGCTGCGCTTTGGCGGGCACGACATATAAAACGGACAGAATGTACACGGCAAAAAAGCTGGGCTTCGACCGCCCCACGGGCAACTCCCTGGACGGCGTGAGCGACCGCGATTTCGTGATAGAGCTTGCCGCGGTCATCTCTCTTATAATGACGCATTTGAGCAGGCTTTCCGAAGAGATAATTATGTGGTGTTCGTGGGAGTTCAAGTTCGTGGAGCTTGACGACGCTTACGCCACCGGCTCTTCCATTATGCCTCAAAAGAAGAATCCGGACGTGACGGAGCTTATCCGCGGCAAGGCGGGCAGGGTGTTCGGCGACCTTACGGCGCTTTTGACGATGATGAAGGGACTTCCGCTTGCGTACGACAAGGATATGCAGGAGGACAAGGAAGCGATATTCGACGCGGTGGATACGGTAAAGCTGTGCCTTACCACCGTAATACCGATGATTGCCACAATGAAAGTGAACGAAAAGAATATGGCGGAAGCGGGCAAGAAGGGCTTTATCAACGCCACGGATATGGCGGACTATCTGGTTAAAAAAGGTATGCCTTTCCGCACGGCGTACAAGATAACGGGCACGCTGGTGGCGGAGTGCGTGAAGGAAAACATCGGGCTGGAGGAGCTGCCGCTCGAACGCCTGAAAAAGGCAAGCGAACTTTTCGATAAGGACGTCTACACGGCAATAGATTTGATGACGTGCGTCACCCGCCGCGAATCGGAGGGCGGACCCGCGCCTGAGGCTGTGGACAGGGAACTTGCCGCATTGCAGGCGCGCGCGGCGCAATTGAAAGAATGGGCAGAGAGGAAATAATGGACAAGATAAAAGCGGGAATAATAGGCGCTACGGGATATGCGGGAGCGGAGCTTGTAAGGCTGCTGTCCCGCCATCCGCACGTGCAGGTGGCGGCGGTATCGTCCGTCAGTTTCGAAGGTAAAAAGCTGAGCGAAGTTTACCCTTCATTATACGGCGTTTGCGATATGACGCTCACGGACGGTGAGGGTATGGAACGGGAGTGCGACGTCATCTTTGCCTCCCTTCCCCACGGTTTGAGTGAGGAGTGGGCGGACAAGTGCGTAAAAGCGGGGGCAAAGTTCATCGATTTGGGCGCGGACTTCCGTTTGGACAGCGCGGAGGAGTACGCCAAGTGGTACGGCAAGGAGTACAAGCTGCCCGCCCTGCATTTGCAGAGCGTGTATTGCATACCCGAACTGCACCGCGCCGCCTTGAAGGGCGCAAACATAGTGGGCAATCCCGGCTGCTATCCCACTTCCGTGGCATTGGCGCTGGCTCCGCTGATGAAGGCGGATATGGCGGGCGGAATAGTGGTGGATTCCAAATCGGGCGTGACCGGTTCGGGCAGAGGTCTTTCCGACACCACGCATTATCCCAACTGCAACGAGGCGTTCTCTCCGTACAAAGTGGCAAGCCACAGGCACACCCCGGAGATAGAGCAGACGCTGTCCAAGCTGGCGGGTCACCGGGTGAAAATAACGTTCGTGCCCCACCTGCTCCCGCTCAACCGCGGCATAATCTCCACCTGCTACGCGGACTTGAAAAATCCCGCAACCGCGCGCGAACTCTTTGATATGTACAATGAGTTTTACGCGGGTGAAAAGTTTGTGAGGATAATGCCTTTGGGCGAGTGCGCCAATCTGCGCAACGTGCGTATGTCCAACTATTGCGATATATCCGTGCACGCGGACGAGCACACGGGCAGGGCGGTCATAGTGGCGGCGATAGACAATATGGTCAAAGGCGCCGCGGGACAGGCGATACAGAATATGAATATATTGTTCGATCTCGATGAGGGAGAGGGACTTGACTATATCCCTCCCGCATTTTAGGAGGAGTGATGAAGATAATACAAGGAGGCGTGTGCGCGCCGCTCGGTTTTAAGGCTTCGGGCGTGCATTGCGGCATACGCAAGAACAAGAGCAAGGAAGATCTGGCGCTTCTGGTGAGCGATGTTTTGTGTTCGGCAGCCGCCGTGTACACCACAAACAAGGTGAAGGGCGCGCCCATCATCGTGACCAAAGCGCACCTTGAAAACGGCAGGGCGCAAGCCGTCATCTGCAACAGCGGCAACGCCAACACCTGCAACATAGACGGCGTGGAGAAGGCGGAGCGTATGTGCGCTTTGACAAGCGAGTATACGGGTATCCCCGCTCAAGACGTCATCGTGGCTTCCACGGGCGTTATAGGTCAGGTGCTGCCCATAGAACCGATAGAAGGCGGTATGAAGGCGCTGGTCGCGGGGCTTGGCAGAGAGGGCGCGGGCAAAGCCGCGCGCGCCATTATGACCACGGACACCGTTGCCAAGGAGTTCGCGAGAGAGGACGTGATAGGCGGAAAAGTCGTGCGCGTGGGCGCAATGGCAAAGGGCAGCGGAATGATTCATCCGAATATGGCCACTCTTTTGTGCTTTGTCACCACGGACGCGGCGGTTTCTCCGCGTATGCTGGACAAGGCTTTGCACGCCGCGGTGGAGGACACTTTGAATATGGTCAGCATAGACGGGGACACTTCCACCAACGATATGCTCACCGTTATGGCGTCGGGACTTTCGGGCGCGGAGGAGATAGACAAAGAGGGAGAGGAGTACGAAAAGTTTACCGCGCTGCTCACCGCCGTGCTCACGGATATATCGCGCGCCATAGCCAAGGACGGAGAGGGCGCCACCAGGCTTCTGGAGTGCAAAGTAAGCGGCGCTCCCGACATTCCCACCGCAAAGAAGATAGCCAAAAGCGTGGTGTGTTCTTCGCTTTTGAAGGCGGCGATCTCCGCGGCGGACGCCAATTGGGGCAGGGTGCTGTGCGCCATAGGTTATACTGACGCGCAGTTCGATATAGATAAAATAGACGTGGATTTGAGTTCGAAGGCGGGCAGCATTGCCGTGTGCAGGAACGGTTCGGGCGTGCCTTTTGATGAGGACGAAGCCAAGAAGATATTGTCTTTGGATGAAGTTTGCGTGAGAGTGAATTGCAATATAGGCAAAGCCTGCGCCACGGCGTGGGGCTGCGACCTTACCTGCGACTATGTGAAGATAAACGCGGATTACCGCACCTGAGGGAATTATGGATATAGATATAAATACAAAAGCCACTATTTTGAGCGACGCCCTGCCGCATATCCAGAGATATTACGGCAAGGTGGTAGTGGTGAAATACGGCGGCAACGCCATGCTCAGTGAGGAATTGAAAGACGCGGTAATGCACGATATCGTCATGCTTTCGCTTATAGGCGTAAAGGTGGTGCTGGTGCACGGCGGCGGACCGGAGATAAGCGATATGCTCAAAAAAGTGGGCAAGGAAGCGGTGTTCATCAACGGTCTGCGCTATACGGACAAGGAAACCGCGGACATAGTGCTTATGGTGCTGGCGGGCAAGGTGAACAAAGGGCTTGTGAACAAGCTGGAAAGCTGCGGCGGCAGAGCCGTGGGACTTTGCGGCTGCGACGGCGGCATGATAACGGCGGAAAAGCGCACGGGCGTGGACCTGGGCTTTGTGGGCGAAGTAAAGGACGTGGACGTGCGCCCCATACGCGATTCCTTGGACAACGGATATATCCCCGTGATAGCCACCGTATCCTGCGGTGAGGACGGGCAGATATACAACATCAACGCGGACACTGCGGCGGCGCGCATAGCCGCGGCTCTGCATGCGGAAAACCTGGTGCTTATGACGGACGTGCGCGGACTTTTGATGGATAAGGACGATGAAAGCACGCTTATAAGCGAAGTGAACGTGTCCGAAGTGCCCGTGCTGGTCAAAAAGGGCGTCATCTCCGGCGGTATGATCCCCAAGGTGGAGTGCTGTGTGGAGGCGGTCAGGCGCGGCGTTAAACAGTCGATAATAATAGACGGGCGCATACCGCACGCCATTTTGATAGATATGCTCACGGGAGAGGGCGTGGGCACGCTGTTCAGGTGAGTTATGGATATAAAGCAAAAGGATAAAAAGTATGTTTTGGGCACTTACGGCAGATATGATTTGCTGATAGTGCGCGGCGCGGGCGCGGAGTGCGAGGACGAAACGGGCAAAAAGTACATCGACCTTGGCAGCGGCATAGGCGTGAACGCGCTGGGGTATTGCGACGGCGGCTGGATAAAGGCGGTGGAAGAACAGCTTGAAACCTTGCAACACACTTCCAACCTCTATTATACCGTTCCGTGCGCCCTGCTTGCGGAAGCGCTGTGCGAAAGGACGGGATATAAAAAAGTTTTCTTCTGCAATTCGGGCGCGGAAGCCAATGAGGCGGCTATAAAGACCGCGCGCAAGTACTCTTTCGATAAGTACGGCGCGGGCAGGGACAAGATAATCACCTTGAACAAGTCCTTCCACGGCAGGACGATGGCTACGCTCACCGCCACCGCGCAGGAAGCTATGCACAACTACTTTTTCCCCTTTAACGAAGGCTTTGTGTATTGCGATAAGGACATTGAGGAGATAAAAAAGCACAAGGGTGTGTGCGCCGTAATGCTGGAATTTATTCAGGGCGAGGGCGGCGTTATCCCGATGGATAAGACTTTTGCCGCGCAGGTCTATGAATATTGCGCCGCAAACGATATTTTGTTCATCGCGGACGAAGTGCAGACGGGCGTGGGCAGAACGGGCAGGTTTTTGTGCAGCGAACATTACGGCATAAAGCCGGACATCACCACTCTTGCCAAAGGCTTGGGCGGAGGCTTGCCGATAGGCGCAATGCTTGCGGGCGAAAAGTGCGAAAGCGTGATGGGCGCGGGCACGCACGGTTCCACATTCGGCGGCAATCCCGTGGTGTGTGCGGGCGGAAGATACGTGCTTTCGCGCATAGACGATAAACTTTTGAGCGAAGTAAAAGAAAAAGGCGAATACATAAAGTCGCGCCTGAGCGGCGTAAAGGGCGTAAAGTCCGTCAGCGGTTTGGGGCTTATGCTGGGAATAGAGCTTTCACGGAAGAAGGCGGCGGACGTGGTCAAAGAGTGCATTTCCCGCGGAGTTATCCCTCTAACGGCAAAGGATAAGGTGCGCCTGCTGCCCCCGCTTGTCATCACAATGGAGCAGCTTGAAAAGGCTGTGGACGTGCTGGCGCGGGTGATAGCGGAATAAAGGGAAAATTCTCCCTTGAAAAATAAACAAATATATGGTATCATAAACATACGGCAACGCATTATGTAAAGCGCCGTTATGCCGAAAAGAGCGCGTCAAGAGCGTGTTTTCAAACTCAGACGGCGGCATAAAAAGGAGGAAAATATGAAACATTTATTAAAGATGTCCGACCTTTCGGCAAAGGAGATCTCGGGTATCCTCAATTTGGCGGATCAGCTCAAATACGAAAAAAAGCACGGCATTCCGCACAATTATTTGCAGGGCAAAACGCTTGGAATGATATTTCAGAAGGCTTCCACCCGCACCAGGGTATCTTTTGAAGTGGGAATGTATCAGCTGGGCGGCAGCGCGCTGTTTTTGAGCAGTCACGACTTGCAGATAGGCAGGGGCGAGCCTGTGGAGGATACCGCACGCGTGCTTTCGCGCTACCTTGACGCCATTATGATCCGCACTTACAAGCAGCAGGAAGTGGAAGATCTTGCCAAATACGGCAGTATCCCCGTGATAAACGGTCTTACCGATTACGCGCACCCCTGCCAGGTGCTTGCCGACCTTATGACCATACGCGAACGCAAAGGCTCTTTGGAAGGGTTGAAGTTCTGCTATGTGGGCGACGGCAACAATATGGCAAACTCTTTGATAGCGGGCTGCCTTACTATGGGTATGAAGGTGTCCATCGCCTGTCCCAAGGGCTTTGAGCCGGCGCAGGACGTGCTGGATTTCGCCGTCGGCTACGGCGATAAGTTCCACCTCACCAATAACGTATACGAAGCCGCTGACGATGCGGACGCCGTGTATACGGACGTATGGGCTTCTATGGGTCAGGAGAGCGAGGCGGTCACCAGAAGAAAGGCGTTTGCAGGCTATCAGGTGAATGAGGACGTAATGAAAGTGGCGGCGCACGACGCAATGGTGCTGCACTGCCTGCCCGCGCACAGGGGAGAGGAGATAACCGCCGAAGTGATAGACAAGCACGGCGAAATTTACGACCAGGCGGAAAACAGACTGCACGCGCAAAAAGCGGTGCTCGTCACCTTGATGAGATGATAAAAACGCAATATTTTGCCGGCGGTTTTCCCGTATACAAGGCGGAGGGCGGAGATTTTTCCGCCGTATCCGCCTTTTTGACTTATTGCCGCAACAAGTTGGACAGGGTGGAATTTTTCTATCCCTACACCGCGGAAGAACTCAAAAGCGTGGTGGAAAACGGCTGCTTTCTATGCGCCTTGGACGGGGATAAGATAGTCGGCACGTTCGCGTTGGATACGGATAAAAATTACGGCAAAACGCTGGCAGACAATATCAAAGAATGCACGCGCGGGAAGATAGCTCCAAAGTACGCCTGTGAAACTTCCGGGCTTATGGTGGATGAAAATTACCGCCGCCGCGGCATTGCAGGGGAGCTTGCGGACGCCGTCATACACGCGGGCGCGCGGCTTGTCCCCGACGACTTTTTGTGCGGCGTGGTTCAGCTGGAAAATATAGCCAGTATGTCCACGTTTTTATCCAAAGGCTTTGTGCTTGCGGGCGTTTACGCTATGGGCGGGGAATACGATTTCGGTTACTTCGTCCGCCCCTCGCGCTCTCCTCTCACCGCGCGCGGAACAGCGGAAAGGGAAGTGCCTTTCCGCGCCATGTCCGAACATAAAAACGCGCTTGCAAGCGGCTTTGTAGGCGTGAAAATAATAAAAGACGGTATTTTGTACCGTAAGTTTAAGTAAGGCGTTAAGGCAAATTGCGCAAAAATTATATTGCTAGGGCGTGTTATATATCGCTTAATCCCAATAAGTAATCTGAAGAAACATTCAAAAATTTGCTTATTTTGGCTATTTGGGTGGCTTTCGGCTCGCTTATGCCGTCACACCAATTGCAAACCGTCTGCTTGGAAAGTCCGCAGCCCTTGGCAAGGGCGTACTTGGTTATATGCTGCGTATTTAACTCGTAATTCAAGCGCTCGGTAAATATCTCCATACATTTATTGTAATAAAAAATAGTATAGTTTACTTGACTAGTCTATTATAATGGACTATAATTTATATATAAAACCTTGTAAGGAGAGGACTATGGCAGAAAACAGGGAAGAAGTTTTATCGCAATTGTATGCTTTGCGTGCGGGTATGTCCTATATATCCGCAGAAGTGGTTCCGCTTGAAGAAAGGGAAGAGCACAATGCGGAAGCCGTTAAGAAAATGCGTGACAAAGTTTTTCTCGAAACATACGGATTTTTTTACGATGTGAAAGAAAAAGGCAATAGCGTGGTGCGTAAAAACGCGGAACAAAGAAAAAAAGATTTTGAAAAATATGTTGATTTCTTTATAAATGAGGAGGGAGTGCGGAATATAGGAGAAGCACGCCGCAGAGCGGTTGAAATGCAATATGACGGCGTACACGATAGCGATATTCCGACGTCATACAGATTTTGCGAGGGGCTTAACGATGAAAAATATGTATCGACGGAATATGACGTATGCGAAATGACCTGTATTCCGGAAACGGTCAAGTTTTATCAAGATAAATTAAAAAAGTGCAAACGATGCGTAAGCGAGTTGTCGCAAAAGCCGAAAGCAAAAACTTTTGCCAAAAATATACCCCTTTATTTGTTCCCGATATTCTTAATTGCGGCAATTATCGGGGGAGTTGTAGATATCGGCGGCTTAATGATCGCAGGCATAGCGGGAGCCGTTATATCCGCCGTCTGTGCAATTATATACATAATACGGGCGCGAACATTCAACAGTGATTTGAAGATGGATATTGCACGCGCAACAGAACTGTTGGAAAACAGGGAAGAATTACTCGCATATTTTAAGAAACGCCAGGCGAATATAGACGACTTAAATAAACAGATTAAAAAGCTTGAAAAAGACGAGGAAGGCAAGGCTCTTCAAGCGGAAGTATATGAAGCGGTGGAACCCGTGCGTTCGGCATTGGTTCAGACTTATTCGGGCATAATCGACGAAAGGGATTGGCAATATTTGGACTTGGTCATCTTCTATTATGAAACGCGCCGCGCCGATTCCATAAAGGAAGCTCTGCAACTTGTGGACAGACAAAAACAGACGGAGATGATAGTAAGCGCCGTACAGGAGGCGGGCAGGGAGATATGCTCTTCCATCTATGACGCCGCTCAAATGCTTGCTTCCACCATAGTCAAGTGCTGCAACATAATATGTAAAAATATGAACGCAAACGCCGCCGCCGTTGTAGACGCGCTCACTTTGCAAAACTCTCTTTTGGAAGAAGCAAGCAGAACCAGCGCGCAAATGGCGGACGATATTAAATTTATCAAGAGCAAAATGCCGAAGCGGCGGATCGCTTCAAGCAAGAGCGCTGATTGATACTCGCCCGCGCAGCCGCGCGGGCTTATTTTTTTATCCGTATAAATAAAATAATTTTCCTTAGATAATAATTGACTAAACCGTTTTATTTATGTATAATTTAATAAAGAAATATGCGGGAGAAACGATTATGACGGACATCAAAAGACAAGTTTTAACAAGGCTTTACGCATTGAGGGGCAGTATCTCCTATTTATCCCAAGAGATGGCGGGCTTTTCCCAAAAGGAAGAGCTTGCCGCCAAAGCGCTTGAAGAAATCGAAGATAAGTATTGCGAAGAAAAATACGGTTACAAAAAGTTATACGTGGCACACAGAATGCTGGATGTGTGCAACACAATACAGCGCGAACGTGAAATAAAGGGTTTGCCGCCGCTCTCCGATTCCGACTTGGTCGATGAAGGTATGGCAAGGTATGAAAGAGAACACGGCATTTATGATGTAGAAGCGCAGGAGAGAAATATCAAATATTATGAGAACGAAGTAGCGGAGGAACAGCGCAAGCATAAAAAATCAAAAATAATTTCAAGGGTATGTATTGCCACCTTTATAATCGGCGTTGTGCTTATGGCGATATATTTTCTCGGTGTAGAAGAGGTGGCTTTGCTCGGTATCGGCGCCCCGGTGATTTGGCTTAGCGTTATGGGCTTTATTTTTCTCCCTATGAAATTTTCCAGAAGCAGGGAAATAAGCAGGGCGCAAGGCGAAGTGGAAAACGCCAAAAAAACCAAAGAAATATATATTGAGAAAAACAGAAAGATACAGGCGTTAAAAACTCAAGTGGACGCCGCAAAGCAAGCGATTGAAAACATTAAAAACGATATGGATGAACGCATAGGAGAACTTTATCCCGTCTACAAAGCCACCGTTGCCGCCTATTCGGATATGATAGACGAGAGCGACTGGAAATATTCCGACCTTTTGATATATTATTTTGAAACCAAAAGGGCGGACGATATGAAAGAGGCGTTGCAGCTTTTGGACAGATTGGCGGATAAAAAGGTAAAGACGGAAAATACAAAACAAGTCCGCGAGCAGATGAAAAAATTCATAACCGAATCAGGCGAAGAAATGGCAGAAGACATCTGCGCCGTCTATGAAAATATCTGCGCCGATACGGCTGCAGACGCGGATGATTTGGAAAACGCGCTTTATGACTCGGCAAATACTTCAAGCATAAGCTTGATGGAGAATATAGAGTGCATTGTAAAATATAAACCGAGAAAGTCGGGATTGAGCAAAAGCTAAACGCGCTTGAAATCATCGCCCGCGCAAACCGCGCGGGCTTATTTTATCCGTAAAACATTTTGCAAACCGAATATATCCGAACAGCTCAATATGTGCGGGTAGCTTCATATATCCGAATCGCTTAATATATGCGGATAGCGTAATAACTTTCTATCGCAAAAGCCTGATAACTTCCCGGCGCAAAACACCCCGATAACTTTCTTTTGCAAAAGCCTAACAACTTTCCTGCGCAAAACACCCCGATAACTTTCCATCACAAAATATCCTGATAACTTCCCGGCGCAAATCAAAGCCGCCGTAAATACTCATGTCAAGTACTACTTGACAAGGGTATTTTTCGAGTGCAGTTCAAGACTTTGCGAAGAAGAAAAGCCATAAAACCACTTTCGTTAATTCAATGCGGATAAGGGGTGGAACGTCCCGCGCTCCAATCGGAGATATGAACATCACCAACAAAAGTATTGCGAAGAAGTAAGCGGCAAAACTTTTATCGCTGCTTCAAAGAGTAATCAGCCCGCGGTGGCTCACCGACGTCCCACGCTCCAAGTGGTACTTGACAAGACAATTTTCGGCTGCAAATTTTAAAAATTTAAAATTCAAACCAACCTTAACCTCGGAAAATCAAAAATCACCCGCATATAAGAAGAAGTACGCAATCACGCATTAACCGAACAATAACATCCAAGCGCTAAGCTTCACAATTCATCGTATATGCTCATGTCAAGTGGTACTTAACAAGACAATTTTCGGCTGCAAATTTTAAAAATTTAAAATTCAAACCAACCTTAACCTCAGAAAATCAAAAATCACCCGCATATAAGAAGAAGTACGCAATCACACACCAGCCGACCGGCGACTTGCAGTCTAATGCTATCCATTATATATACTCATGTCAAGTGGTACTTGACAAGGGTATTTATTGTTTATCTGTTTAATGTGAGGCAAAAAATAAGCCTATACCAAAAACATTGGTATAGACATATAGACATATTTCTAGGCGGCTGTCCACTTTTGTGGACACTTGCGCGTGTTTGGGTGTTGCGTGCTGTCCACTTTTGTGGACGCTTGCGCGTGCTTGGGTGTTGCGTGCTGTCCACTTTTGTGGACACCTGCGCGTGCTTGGGTGTAGTGTGCTGTCCACTTTAGTGGACACTTGCGCGTGTTTGGGTGTTGCGTGCTGTCCACTTTTGTGGACGCTTGCGCGTGCTTGGGTGTTGCGTGC